>CACXQL010000097.1 GCA_902769805.1 uncultured Prevotellaceae bacterium | reverse complement strand
AGGCGGATCAGGTGTGCAGGCAGACATCCAAACCATCACGGAATTAGGTGGTTTCGCTGTCTCGGCCATCACATCGGTTACCCTACAGAATACGTTGGGTATTCAAGAGTTTTACGACTTGTCTGCTGAGGTGGTGAGAGGAAAGATTGAGGCTGTGGTCAATGACCTACGTCCACAGGTAGTGAAGATTGGTCTGTTGCGTACAGCAGAGACAGTACGGGCCGTCGTCAGCGTCCTTCAGAAATACCACCCCCGTCATATCATTTGAGGTAAAGACCATTATCAAAGGGGAGATGCTCCCTTACTGTACACTTGTCCTTCAGTTGGATGACCACTCCATGCACGGTCTGGCCAATCGGTATGCCAGTGCCGTAGCCGTTTTCCTTCATCAGGGAGATTCACCTGAGGAGGCCAAGGAAAAAGCGCAGGCATATATCCGTGCGAAGATGATACGTGCATCTGATTTGCAAGGACGGGGAAGTGAGTTGTATCAAGAATTTATGGGTATGGTAGATCAATATTACCGTACCAATAGTGATGTCGCTTTCTATGCCGACCAGATGAATGTCAGCGCCCGTTATCTGGCACAGGTCACCCGTCGTATTAGCGGTCAGCCGCCCAAGGCAATTATCGATGAGCGTTTGATTAAGGAGATAGAAAGAGCATTGAAGATGACGACGAAGACGATGCAGGAGATAGCCTATGAGTATGGCTTTTCTTCGCAGGCATATCTGACGAAGTTTTTCCGTAAAATGCGAGGGATGCCTCCCAGTCAGTATCGAAAGGCATGAGATGATGATTCACACAAAAATTAAAGATATGAACGAGGAGAGAATGTTGTTAAACCGCAACTTGGCACAGATGCTCAAGGGCGGTGTGATTATGGATGTGACAACCCCCGAGCAGGCACAGATTGCTGAGGCTGCTGGTGCTTGTGCTGTGATGGCGCTGGAACGGATTCCTGCGGATATTCGTGCTGCTGGTGGGGTGTCGAGGATGAGTGATCCCAAAATGATTAAGGGTATCCAACAGGCAGTGAGTATTCCCGTGATGGCCAAATGCCGTATTGGACATATTGCAGAGGCACAGATTCTGCATGATGTCTATCATATCGACAAGACAAAGTTTGATGTCCCTTTTGTCTGTGGAGCCAAGAACCTCGGTGAGGCCCTGAGACGAATTGCCGAAGGTGCCACCATGATTCGTACCAAGGGTGAACCGGGTACGGGTGATGTGGTGCAGGCCGTCAGTCATATGCGGATGATGCAGTCTGAGATTCGTCGACTGGCTTCCATGAGTGAGGATGAACTGTATGAGGCAGCCAAACAATTACAGGTTCCCTATCATCTCGTTCAGTATGTCCATGAGAACGGGAAACTGCCTGTCGTGAATTTCGCTGCCGGTGGAGTGGCTACTCCTGCCGATGCTGCCTTGATGATGCAGTTAGGAGCGGAAGGTGTCTTTGTGGGCAGTGGTATCTTCAAAAGTGGCAACCCGTCCAAGCGTGCGGCAGCTATTGTCCAGGCAGTAACCAACTATCGCGATGCAAAGTTGCTTGCTGAGTTGTCCGAGGATTTAGGTGAGGCGATGGTTGGTATCAATGAGCATGAGATTGCGCTGCTCATGGCGGAGAGAGGAAAATAGGTTGGATGTTATGGGTATAGCAGTATTGGCTTTACAGGGAGCCTTTGCTGAACATCGGCAAATGCTTTCCCGACTCCATGTGGAGTCCTTTGAAGTGCGACAGTTGTCCGACTGGCTCCAGCCCAAGGACGGACTCATCATTCCTGGTGGTGAAAGTACGGTTCAGTCTAAGCTACTGGTGACATTAGGTTTGATGGAACCCATCCGTCGTGCTATTCTGGAGGGCCTGCCTGTGTTTGGTACTTGTGCCGGTATGATTCTACTCGCCAAGGAAATCGATACCACCGTCTCCTTCGAAACACTATCCACGATGGATGTCCGTGTTGTGCGAAATGCCTATGGTCGGCAGTTAGGTAGTTTTCATGCCTATGCCTCGTTACAAGGCATTGGCGATCATCTCCCGTTGTCATTTATCCGGGCGCCTTATGTACAGAGGACATTATCCCCCCGTTGTGAGGTACTGGGAGAAGTGGATGGTCGAGTGATAGCTGTCAGACAAGGGAATCAGTTGGCGACATCCTTCCATCCTGAACTGGATGATGACTTACGGACACATCAGTATTTTCTTCAGATGGTCCGTCAGTCTTGTGAACAAAAGAGATTGCCCCAAGGATAACTGCCGGGCTTCATGGTGACGTAGGTGCTGTTGTCTGCTTGCATACGGATGACACCAGGC
>CACXQL010000096.1 GCA_902769805.1 uncultured Prevotellaceae bacterium | reverse complement strand
GTACGAAAAAGGAGCTTCTTTCCATACCTTTACATGATATTTTCCATAGAGGATAGTGCGTGATTATTCATAATTCCTTGATTTATAATCGTTTTTAATTTTCCTCCTTTTATACATTTTCCATAGGCAACTGATACAACTTTAGAAATAATATCGTAACTTTGCAATCGAGAAGTAATGAAAAGGTGACAACAATGTTTAGAAGATCATTGCACATATTCATTATAGGCGGTCTGATGGTTGCATGTAGTAAGCAACCGCGACAATCAGATTCACTGACGGCAGCACGTAGTCTGGAGCAAGCTGAGGCAGCTCTGGCTAACGATAGCATCCGTCAGGGTGAAACGTTATTGCGATGGGCCATTCAACAGTCGGAAGCGTCTGAGGATTGGCATACCAATTATATCGCGCACCAGCGTTTGGCAGAGGCATTGTCGCAGAGCAACGCTGAGGAAGCATTGCGACTGATGAAGAAAGCCCTGACCATCTATGAACAGCATCCCGACGATGAGCGCAACTACATCATGTTGCTCGACTATGCAGGCACATATGCTGCACAAGTGGCTTACACCACAGAGGGGTCCTACGACGAAGCACTCAGTTTCATCCACCGTGCTTACGATATTGCTAAGAAAAAACAGATGACGGACTTAATGTGTCAGACGCTCACAAGTCTTGCAAATATCGCTTGGGCCAAGGAAGACTATCGCCAGGCACTCGACTATGCTCATCAGGCAGAATCTGTAGCAACAACAGACCTGAAACCAGGTGCATTACAAGTGTTGGCTCGCAGTTTCCTCAGCCTTAACATGCTTGATTCGGCAGAAACCATCTATCGACAGATGGATACAGGCAATGATGTTCATCTGGCATATATCGTGCAGAGCAGTCTCGCCAAGATAGCACTTCGACGGACGGGTGCCACACAGGTGGAGGACAGCGTGGAACAGGCCTTCGACCAAATAGAGGACTTCTATTACAAGGCCTTGGAGCAGAAAGACCAATACTATCAGGAGTCGTTGAGGCAGGAAATGGAGAATCAGCAACTGGAATACCGCTCACAGTTGTATGGCCGTACACTCCTTGTTGTTGTCATTGCTACCGTTATCATTCTTCTGGCAGTTGTGCTGGCACTTCGCTACCGCATCCGTATGCAGGAACAAGAGAAACGACGGCTCCATCAGGAGGCAGAGCATCAGAAGACTTTGTTGCATCAGGCTAATGAAGTAGTGACATTCCTGCAAGGTTTCATCCTCGAACGTTCAGAAGTGCTGCAGAAACTCAACCAGAGCGGCGATTCGCTCATCTACCTCAGTCCGCATGAGTGGAGCGAGATAGAACGTACACTTAACGCCATCGACGGTAACCGCTTTGCTAAATTACGTGAGCAATACCCCAATATGCAGGAAGATGACATCCACCTGTGTATTCTTACACGACTCGGTCTCAGCAACCGCACCATCGGAAACATCTACTGCATCACTGTTTCTGCCGTCCAGCATCGTAAGCTCAAACTGAAGAAGGACGTGTTTGGAGAGAGCAATCCAGATATCACGCTGGAACAGATACTCAACAGCAGATAACTATCACGAAAGGAAGAAATAATAAAACGATAACAGCTATGAAGAAACTATTATTCTTATTCACTCTGATGCTCTCGCCATTATTGGTAAGTGCCCAGACCCATCCTTTCTTGAAAGAAGGAAAGACGTGGAACTGTCAAGACTATTACAAAAACTACATGGATGATGTAGAATGGACGAAGGATGTCTCATACGTCATCAACGGCACCACGGAGATAGACGGTAAGACCTATTATAAGATGTATCGCGTCACCGAAGAGGGTAGCGAGTACTATTGTGCCCTTCGTGAGGAGAACAGAAAGGTGTGGATGAATAGAGACGAAGGAGATGTATTGCTTTATGATTTCGACATGTCTGTCGGTGACAGCTATCAGCCTACCTCTGAACCGTTATACTATCGACTTACTGCCATCAAACCCGTGCGGTTCCACTATGACCAACTGTTCAATGTGTTATATTATGACATATGGGAGCAATGGTATTACTCAGAACCTGCTAATTACTTTGCATCAGCCCATATTGTCGAGGGTGTGGGTTGTAAGGTAGGCTGGAACATTACGCAACTATATGAACCCCAGCCCACAGACGGTAGCATCAGTGAACACACCCTCTTGTCCTGCTATGAGGATGGAAAGTGCATCTTTACGGCTGATGATTTCAATAAGCTAGCCAATCCAGAACCTGATATCGCTTATCGCCCATTCGTCGAAGAAGGTAAAGTTTGGAAAATAGGGCGTTCAGACTCTGGTAATCCTGTGCAATTGGTTGAGTATTATTACTTCGATGGCGACACAATCATCGATGGAAAAACCTGCAAACAGATGATGTGCCAACGATATGTCAGTCCAGCCCATCCGGATTATGAGAATCTGTCACAACAACCTTCCCTGGGATATGAAAAAGCATATTACGAAGAGGACCAGAAAGTGTACGTTTACGACGAGATATCGCAGTCTATGATATTGATGTATGATTTCTCCCTCGACGCCTATGAAACGCTGAATCTCTTGCATGGGACGTATATAATAGGACCGAGGCAGACAGGAGGATTAGCTGGCTTTAAGGGTGTTTACAGAGATCTCATGAGGTGTACGGGTGAAGGTGAAAAAGTACACAGTACTTTCTGGATGGAAGGAGTTGGAGGTATTGATGGGCCGACAATAAATGAAGATGTAGATCATTCGCACTTCCTGATGTCGTGCTCTGTTGGCGACGAAGTCATCTATCTCAACGACGAATATGAAGACGGAGCTACTCCTGAGGCTATGGAAGCTCCCAAGAGCCGCTTCGACTTCACCCATACTATCAAGATTCAGCCAAAAACACCAAAGAGAAGTGAAGAAGAAGAGTCGTTATATGGTGAGTATAACAACCTAAGGTTAGGCATTCGTCTTGACCCACTCAACGATGCCTACCAGGTAACCATTACTAATGAATCAGGCCAAGTAGTCTATGAGAAATCCATCAATGCGGGCAACATCGTAGGTCTTGACATTGACATCTCTACCTATGCTAAAGGCCGTTACACCGTAACTGTGGAGAATAGTAATGAGTTGTTTACTGGTGAATTTGACGCCCTGGAGACAGGCATTAAAGAAATAAGCAATAACAAGGAAGTAAAAGAGAATTATATTTACAATCTTCAAGGCCAGCGACTTAATTCCTTGCAGAAGGGTATAAACATCGTTAATGGACGAAAAGTTTATTACTAAATGATACCTTAAAAATGAGAGGTGACAGACTGACCGCGATAGCCGTTCTGT
>CACXQL010000095.1 GCA_902769805.1 uncultured Prevotellaceae bacterium | reverse complement strand
GAGTGAGAAGGCCTACACGATGGAACTTGCAGCTCCAGGCATCAAGAAAGAATATTGCCGCGTAGGCATCAATGACGAGGGCAACCTCACCATCGCCATTGAGAACAAACAGGAACACAAGCATGAGGACAAGCATCATCACTATCTGCGCCGTGAGTTCAGCTACTCGAACTACGAGCAGAACTACGTACTGCCAGACGATGTGGTGAAAGACCAGATCTCTGCCAAGGTCGAGGACGGCATCCTGACCATCACCATGCCAAAGACCGAACCGAAGGAGAAAGTCACCAAGGCCATCGAGGTCTCGTAACGGACATTGATTAACCGCATAAGTTGAAGTCCCGACCTGCAATCGTGCAAGCCGGGACTTCTTGAATATATATGGTATGGCAAACATTTATGCCACTGAGTGCATGATATGACGGGCTGATGTCACGCGGGCATCGTAGCTGACGGTCATTTCGTGAGTGCGAGGATTCCAGTAGGCTCCCATCACGCCGTGGATGCGCTCTGCCTTTGCCACAGCATGGTGGTGAGCTGCATGGCGGCTGCAATCACTTTATTCATCATCATCTTCATACTCAAATCTCCTATTCTTTATCACTATTTATATCTGTTAATGTTTACTGATTCATTAGCCAAGCAAAGCCCTTTGCCATTCTTTTTTCAAAATCAACGAAGTGATTGCCTGGATTCCACTCCAAAATCGTGTTGACGGCTTGTGCAAGAAGTAGTTTGTGCTGCTTGCGGATGGTGTTTCCAATCTGAGCCATCACAGGATTCTTGGTCTTTTCCTCCTTATCACCAAGGCTGAGATAAACGCACTGGGTTAACGGTCTGTTATCGGTAGCTTTATCAATCCAGCCAGGGTACCATACAGATGGCGAAGCAGCTACAACACCCTCGAAGATGTCTGTTTGATAGCCAGTCCACAGCGCAAACAATCCAGCAAGCGAGTAGCCTCCCAGCAGCATGCGTCTGGCATTCATTCCACGGCTGTTGAGGAAAGGTAACAGTTCGTTCGTGACATATCCAAGCGTTTCTGTTGCTCCTTCTCCAAACGGTTCTCTACCGAATACTGGCGGTGCAGTCCAAGGAGTCAACTCCTTGTTCCAGTCATTGATTCTGAATGTCACCAGGTTAAATGGTTTGGTAGTCTGTTGGCAAAGTATGTCAACTTCTTTGTCTATCAAGCTGGAGTCGTGTTCATCCACTGGCTGAACAAGTAGATACTCCGCTTTTGTCTGTTGGTACAAAAAGCATTCTCTGCCTGAGATGTAGATTTTCTCTACTTTCATAAACTGTCTTAAAACACCATCCTTAATGAACTAAATAATCTCTACCGAACCATCTTCATTAGCGCGTTTCTTTTCATTTCACGATCTCTTTATATTTCCTGACCGCATCCCGCATGATGTCAGCATGGTCGAAGGCAAGTTCAGGCAATGCTGACAATGGGAACCACTGAGCCTGCCTTAGCCGCATCATCCTGCCCTATGACAGCTATCGGTGCGTCAACGACAGCGAGATAAGCCACCGTGATTGTCCTCCCTCTTGGGTCACGGTCAACTCTGGAGTAAGCCCCTATCTGATGCACCTCACCGATCTTCAACCCCGTTTCCTCCTCCAGTTCCCGGAAAGCACATTGCTCCGTCGTCTCATCCATGTTCATGAAACCACCAGGGAGCGCCCAGCACCCCTTGAAGGGTTCGCCGCCACGCTCAATCAGCAGCACCTTCGCCTCTGCCTCCTTTGTTATAACCACGCAGTCAGCTGTCACTGCTGGTCTTGGATATTCATATGTATATGCCATACTGTCTATAGTTACTTAGGCACGCTGTGATGTGTCATTATTTGATGACTTCCTTATTGCCTTGGTGTATGTAGATGCCTCTGTCAGTGGGTTTATTGGTGAACTTGCGACCTTGAAGGTCATACCATCCATCATGGCCTGCTGGCGCATCGTGAATGGAGAGGATGCTTGTAGGGGCGAAACCCAGTTGACCGTCTATCCACGCCACCTGTTTCTTAATCCACTCACGCATGAGGGCTATTTCTTCCGAATAGTTTGTGGCAGTGGTAGGTGCCAGGGGAATCTCTTTGTCCCAGATAGGCCATGCCTGATAGTTGCGTTCACAGGCTCCTCCGATAGTCACTTCGTTGACCAGTGAGTCAATCATTTCCGTGACGTACTGGTCGCCAAGTGTGCTGTTGCGTAGTTCTGTCCAGCGCTCCTTCATGCGGTTCCAGTAGGCTTCGTCTTCAGTCAGCCTTTTCCACCAGAAAGGCACGGGCAGTTTACCTAACAGCCCCGCTTGCTGTCCCTTCTCATACACCCATTGCTCATAGATGAAATCATCTGCTGCGATGTTATTGCCGAAGGCCATGTTATAGTCCCAAGGGGTAATCTTGAAGCGTGGATCTACAGAGTCGCGACGTTTGTAGATAAGAGTACTCAGACGATAGGCGTCAGGGTTTTGACAGAACTCCGACATCAACTGGTAATTGATGAAGTTTTCCACGTCGATATACTTACTGTAGCCATTCTCCTTGTCAGCAAAATCATCGCTGTTAAGCACATCCTCCATCTCGTCAAACCGCTGCTTGATATAAGCCATCTGCTCGCTTGTCATCTCCTCGTACTCAGGGAAGTTATACTTTGCGCAGATATCATGGTCGTACATCTTGTTTTTCAATACGAAGTGTGGCTCATTATCACGGTCTATCTCTACCATATAGTCGCCAGTCAGTTCGTCGCCGATGTCGCCTGGGTCAGTAAAGTTCATGCGGTTCTCGCACTTGCTTGCTTTCTCGCAGAGGATATAGACACCATAGTAGATGCCGTCAAGGATGACCTCGCATAACTTACACTTAGGCGTGAACTCGAAGTAGGGGCGTGAGAGTTGATACATTAGTGGGTCGCGAATCAGACTGCGGTCATGATAGGGTGCCAGCAGCACCCATTGGTTGCTCTCTGGCATGCCGAGCAGTTTCACCTTCTCTTTCTTTCCGTTCACATCAGCTGTTTTCAAGGTTCTGAAGCCGTAAGGTTTCTTGTCGGAGTCATAAAACGAGCTTGAACCTCTGTACTTGATGCCTACCCAACCTTCATAGTCAATGGTCTGATTCGGATGTGCCACCGTGTCGCCGTAGTTCACCCCGTCAGTATTGCTGATAATCTTCATACGCACTGCCACCCGGTAGTCTTTATGAATGACTGTGGTATGACCAGCTTTGTCGCGGGTGTCGATAAACAGGAGGGGCAGGTTGGTCTTCTCCAGCACAACATCAGTGTTATAAGGCTTGTAGTTCCCTTCATCCCAGCTGTCAGCAGGAACTTCTATGGCAACTAAGCACAG
>CACXQL010000094.1 GCA_902769805.1 uncultured Prevotellaceae bacterium | reverse complement strand
GGTGAGATCGTCTTCTTGACAGCCGACTCGATGGAAGTGCTACAGGAGCCTTTCAAGCGTGAGCAGATCTGTTCTTTCCTGTGGGTATATTATGGTTTCCCTGCATCCGACTATAATGGTATCAATGTGGAGGCTGTGCGTGAGGCCAATGGTAAGAAGATGGGTGAGAACGATGAGACAGAGGTGGATAGCGTCTGTGGTGTACCTGACTCTGGTGTCGGTATGGCCTTGGGTTATGCCGAAGGTAAGGGGGTTCCTTACAAGCGTTCCGTCCTGAAATACACTCCCACATGGCCCCGCTCTTTCACACCTGGAAATCAGGAGCGCCGTGCTTTGGTGGCAAAGATGAAGTTGATTCCAAACCCTGCTTTGCTGAAGGATCAGCGCGTGGTGTTCTGCGACGACTCCATCGTACGTGGTACCCAGTTGAAGGATAACGTGAGAACCTTTTTCGAGTATGGTGCCAAGGAGGTTCACTGCCGCATCTCTTGTCCGCCTCTGGTCTATGGCTGTCCGTTCATCGGCTTCACCTCTTCCAAGAGTGATATGGAGTTGATTACCCGTCGTATCATCAAGGATTTCGAGGGCGACGACAAGAAGAATCTCGAGAAGTATGCACAGACCGATTCTCCTGAATATCAGCGTATGGTGGCAGAGATTGCCAAGCGCCTGGGACTCACCACACTGAAGTTCGCCAAATTGGAGGATCTGATTGAGAGTATCGGTCTTCCGAAGTGTAGGGTCTGCACCCACTGCTTCGATGGCAGCAGCTATTGTCATGAACATGACAATATAGATGAGCGCCAGTTGAAGTTGGACTTCTAAAATTACGATTTAGAGTTTCCTGAGGAACCCGTCTGCCTGGCAGATATATTCCTCTTTCATCAGATAGGACAGCGCGGCATCCAGTTCGTCAGTAGGCAACTGGATGTCGCGTAAGTCTGTAATGGGGTGGGACTTCCCGTCGTTTAATAAGGCGAGGATTCTATCCATCGCTTCATTCAGACGAGGCTCCGAAACCAGCCCCTCAGGTCTGTGACTCAAACATACGTCGCACTGACCACAGTCTTTGTTGCTCTCCTCACCGAAATAGTTAAGCAACTGTTTGCTGCGACACACGTCATCGTTGGTGGCATAGCCTATCATCTTGTGGATGCGCTCACTGAACTGTGCCTTTCTTTCCTCATACACCTCGGGCTTTATTTGCACGTGTTCCATATCCTCACGTCGTTGTGTATAACGGATATAAGGGGTCTTCTTCTGAGGGATGAAATGCAGGATATGCCGCTGGCTCAGACTCTTTAAGATTTGGTAAAGTTGTTGTGGCTGGAGTGCCGTCTGACTGGCAATGAAACTCTCATCGATATAGTTGTAGTCCGTAAACAGACCACCGTAATTACGCAGTAACGCCGTAATTACCTTGTCTTCATTGGGGGTGTTGTTTTCCAGACGGTAGAGGTCGTTCCTGCTCACGGTGAACATCACCCTGGCCTGATTATCCTGTTCCTCCGTATATTCAATATAGCCGGCACGGTTCAGGATCTTCAAAGCAGAATCCACTTGAATGGGGAAGTGGTGATAGGTATGACAGAACTCGTCGATATTAAACTCGAAAGTATGGTTATATCCTGAGCCCACACCGATCTGATAGTAATAGGCCAAGTGCTCATACACCTGTTTGATATAGTCTTTCTCTGGGAAGGTGTCGGCGATGCGTTTCTCGAGTTTGCGATGGTCGGCATCGTTATAGAGCAAGACGGCATAGGCCTTCTTACCGTCACGCCCGGCGCGTCCTGCTTCCTGGAAATAAGCCTCTATGCTGTCAGGACAGTCTGGATGACGAGCCTCACGTCAGGTTTGTCGATACCCATGCCAAAGGCATTGGTTGCCACCATCACACGCACCTTGTCCTGTTGCCAGTCTCTTTGTCTTTCGTCTTTTACCACACTGTCAAGACCTGCATGATAGAAAGTGGCGGTGATGCCTGCCTCATTCAACAGTTCTGCAAACTCTTTCGTACGTTTTCTGCTGCGGGCATAGACGATGGCTGTGCCCTTCATACTATTCAAAATATGTAGCAGTTGTTCCCGCTTGTCAGGGGCTTTCCGCACGACATAGGCGAGGTTGCTTCTTTCGAAAGACATTCGAAAAATATTGAAACTAGTAGGGCTAGCCGACCTAGCCTGCCTAGTCGGGCTAGATAGGCTAGTTTTACTAGAAAGTTTCTCTTGGATATCCTGTACAACAGCAGGGGTGGCTGTAGCCGTTAGTGCAAGCACAGGAGCTTTAGGCACCAATTTGCGAATCTTGGCAATCTCTAAATACGACGGACGGAAATCATAACCCCATTGCGAGATGCAATGTGCCTCGTCAACGGTGATGAAACTCACACGCATGTGACGTAGTTTCGTCTGGAAAAGATCAGAGGAAAGTCGCTCTGGCGACACATAGAGAATACGGATGTCGCCAAAGATGCAGTTCTCAAGGGTCATGACAATCTCTTCACGAGTCAGTCCTGAATAGATGGCTGCTGCACGGATGCCCCTGCGTCTCAAATTATCCACCTGATCCTTCATGAGGGCAATCAGAGGGGTGATGACAATACAAGTACCCTCCTGTGCCAATGCCGGCACTTGGAACGTAATCGACTTTCCACCACCCGTCGGCATCAGACCTAACGTGTCGTGTCCGCTGCCTATCGACTCGATGATTTCCCGCTGAATCCCACGGAAATCATCGTAGCCCCAGTATCTCTTTAGGATTAGTTGATAACTATCCACTATTCACTATAATCTATTCCTCGCTCGGTTGGATGTCTTCAATCTGCAACTGCACCTCGTTACGCTTGTAGATATTGTCCTCGATGGTATAGACGATATCAAACGAACGCTTCGACTTGATGAATCTCGCAGAGTCGCTTTGTCCGAAGGCGATA
>CACXQL010000093.1 GCA_902769805.1 uncultured Prevotellaceae bacterium | reverse complement strand
GTAGCAGAAGAATCTGTTCGCTCAGCGGTCGAGGGAATTGGCTATACATTCAAAGGACGGATATAAATATCAAGTATGGAACCCAGAAAACAGAATATCATCTTCTCCACCGAGTTGAAAAGTGCATTGTCACAGGCAGTATCATCCTGTCATTATGACCTGCTGTTCATATTGACTGACGAGACAACTCACAGACTCTGCCTGCCGTTATTAGCCTCATGCTCCTGTATCAAAGACTACCACCTGATTACTATTGGAGCCACAGACACCTATAAAAACATAGAGAGTCTGATGCACGTATGGCAGGAACTTCAGGCAGGCGGGGCTACCCGTCACTCCCTGCTCATCAATTTAGGTGGGGGAATGGTTACTGACTTGGGAGGATTTGCCGCTTCCACTTACAAGAGGGGCATCCAGTATATCAATATCCCGACCACCCTACTCTCAATGGTAGATGCCAGCGTGGGAGGAAAGACAGGCATCAACTTCAACGGGCTCAAGAACGAGATTGGTGTGTTCAACAATGCCCGATTCGTCATCATTGACACACGCTTCCTCAAGACGATGGACCAAGAGAATATCCTCTCAGGATATGCTGAGATGCTCAAACACGGACTAATATCCAACGAACGGACATGGGCTAAACTGCTCAACTTCGACATCGTACACCCTAACCTGCAGGAACTGAGCAGAATGGTGGCAGAGAGTGTTCAAGTCAAAGAGGCTGTCGTGGAGGAGGACCCCACAGAAAAGGGCATCAGAAAAGCGCTGAACTTGGGACATACTATTGGACACGCCTTTGAGTCGTTCGCCCTTCAGCACACCCCCATCCTGCATGGATATGCTGTAGCCTACGGACTCGTGTGCGAGCTCTACCTCAGTAGCATCAAAGTAGGATTCCCCACAGACAAAATGCGATCGACGGTAAGGTTCATACATGAACACTACGGAACATTCCCCTTTACCTGCAATGACTACCCCCAGTTATTGGAACTGATGACGCACGACAAGAAGAATATGGGTGATGCTATCAACTTCACCCTTCTTGACAAAATAGGCGGCATCCAAATCAACCAAATAGCAACACGGGAGGAGATTTGTGAGGCATTGGACTTTTATCGTGAAAATCAATAATCAAGCAATATGACAAAGATACAATTAGACCCACATAGCGAGATGCTAATGGAAGAATACTACCAACAGCTCCCTCTTATGAAACAACTGAAGGAGGTTGTTGATCAAAAACTGAAGGAGAGCATCCAGCAGAGTGGGATTGAAACAATGGGCATTGAGGCACGTATCAAGGCAGAGAACAGCCTTGCTGGAAAACTACGGCGTAAAGGTATGAAATATGCCACACTGAATGACATCACGGATATCCTCGGCGTGAGAATTATTACGTTCTATAATGAGGATGTTGATAAGATAGCCTCTATTGCGGAATCAACCTTTGAAGTCGATTGGAAGAACTCCATCGACAAACGTAATGCGCACCAGTTTGACAGTTTTGGCTATAACTCGCTCCACTATATCTGCCGATTGAAAGACGAGACATGCGATCAGCTTGGGCAGCCCCAATTCAAAAAGATATGGTTTGAGTTACAGATGCGCACGGCCCTGCAACATGTATGGTCAGTCATCCAACATGATATCGGCTACAAGAGTGCCATAGAGACACCGCTCGAGTATCACCGTAACCTGAGCAGACTGGCAGGACTGCTGGAACTAGCTGATAATGAGTTCAGCCGTGTAAGGACAGGTATCACCAACTATCGCCGCAGGATTCAGTCACTGGTCCGCGAAGGACAGTTTGAGGAGGTACTTCTTGACGCAGACTCTTGGCATAGTTATATGGAGAAGAAACCGTTCGATGAACTGACAGATCGGATTGCCGCCTTCAACCAGGCAGAAATCTATCCTATGCCTAATGAGAAGTATCTCACCGCACTGAAACTGATGGGAATGAAAACGTTAGGGGATGTTGAAAGAATGCTCGCCAACGATGCAGAACTGGCCTACCAGTTAAGTCTTTCACAGTTAGGAGCTACCGACTTGGACATCATCTCCTCTACGCTTGCCCTACAGAATCTGTGTATCGTACATATTATCAGAAACGGAGGTGGAAAGGCGGACTTGCGTAAATTC
>CACXQL010000092.1 GCA_902769805.1 uncultured Prevotellaceae bacterium | reverse complement strand
GGTTATAAGGTTATATTCCCACTTCCTAACAGCTTCAATAAATATGCGTCACACCTTGCTCTACAGCCATCATTGGAACGAAGTGTTCCTTATACAAAGCCGACTTTGCTTTGTAATCTCTTGTCCCATTTGAAGTGGGCTACATCATCTAACGTGACGGAACGTTCGCTCCCTGTTCTTACCATCCGTATCTGTGTGATATGAGCTATCGTCTGGGCGAGATGGAACATCGTTCTGGCATTGACAGGTGACTCTTTCGTCTCACTCGCCTTGATGCTTTTCACATATTGGCTGACTATCTGTTTGGCATCGGGCATGATGTCCAGTTGGTATTCACTCTTCAGCAGGCTGACAAGGATTTCCGTTAACTCTGAGACGGAAAAATCATTGAACACAATAGAGTTGTCATAGGCGGCAACACCGTTGGTTGCAAGGTTTTGGGCTATCATATCCTCAGAGGCATTGACCTGGGCAAAGACCAGTGCTGTGGTCTGATGAAGTTCGCGAAGTTTATTGAATATCCACATTCTCAGATGATCTGAATTGACATTCTTGATATTAGGTGCATCCATGTCTAAGAACAACAGACCGTCTTTCGCCTCTTTGATGACACGTTCCAGAACTTTGTAACAATCATTACCCGTCAGTTCGTCGGCATTGACACTGATAGTCTGCCCCCGTTTCAGGATGCCGAGACCTTGTAGAATCTTACCAAGAACTTCTGCTACCGTACTCTTGCCAGTTCCTGTTTTGCCGATGAAATTCCAGCAAAGACTCTGAGGTGTCACTTTCAAGGTTTTATGCTGATGGCTCATTCGTGATATCGCCACATAATCGTTCAGTGCTTTCTTTGCATTCTCCAAACCTGTTAAATGATTCAGCTTTTCTATTGACTCCGTCAGAATAGTCTCGTCCAAATCCTTTAACTGGTATTCCTTGGATTTAACATCAGGAATATCACATTCCTCAATGGTTGTCATCTCCTCAAGACTAATCTGTTCAGCAGGCTTGTTCAGTAATCGCTGACTGAGTGACGGAATAATATTCGTAGTAATCAGTCGGGTGATAAAACGTCCGTTTCCGAAATGCTCATCCTTGTGGTCATATTCATAGATGACATATTTGGCAAGTTTGCGTTCTGCCTCTTTGGTCATCGTGTAGTGCTCGTCCTCAAGCACCTTCTTGCCAATCTGCATGAGTTGTTCGGGGGTATAATCCTCAAACTGGAAGATATATGGGAAACGACTCTTCATGCCAGGATTCGCTTCCAACATCCTGTTCATCTCCCCAGTATAGCCAGCCAAAATGACGATCATGTCCGTATCGTCTGAACCAAGATACGTAAGCAATGTCTCTATGACTCGCATACCATAGTCTCTTTTGTTGTCTATCTCCGTACACAGGTTGTACGCTTCATCGATAAACAAGACGCCGCCACTTGCGCTGTTAATGGCATTCGTGGTATTCTTCTCCGCATCACCGATAAATTCGCCTACCAGTTTAGAACGGTCGGTGACCACAACATGACCAGATGACAACACCCCGATACTATGGTATATTTCACCTAAATACTTGGCAATAGTCGTCTTACCCGTCCCAGGATTACCAGTAAAGACCATGTGCATGGGTGGCATCCTGTTATGCAAGCCCTTCGCTGCCCTGATGGTGTTGAGCTTGACAAGAGACGTGTGGTCCAGTATCTGTTTCTTGATATCGTCCAAGCCGATAAGTGATTTCAGCTTCTGAATAGCTGCATCTGTATCAGTTTGGCTAATCGGAGGCAAGTCTTCCGGCATAATGGTGCAGAGATCCATCTGCTCTGGGAGAAGATTCTGGTTCATCACTCTCTCAGAAATCCTCGGAACAATCTCCTTATCAAAGACACCTCTTAAGAATGCTGCGTTTTTAAAGTTGGAACCACGCAACTTATAAGCATGACTGATATAGTCTTTCAATGCCGGCTCTGCAGATGGGTCTAGGAGATAGTTTCTGGTATTGACATAATCTACCATAGACTGAAATAACGCATCAGGGGTAAGGTCCTCGAAATGGAAGATATACTGGAACCATTCCCTTGCTTTCTCATGACCTTTTACAAGCTCCAACACTTGATTGCGTTTTCCACACAGGATGACGATGCTGTTGTTGACTTTCGCCATTTTGTTGCACAGTTCTTCGATACCTGTCTTGTTGTTGATATGTCCTCTCATGCCAAGTAGCTCCGCATTCCCGATACAAATCACAGTATCGTCTTT
>CACXQL010000091.1 GCA_902769805.1 uncultured Prevotellaceae bacterium | reverse complement strand
CCTTCGCTGTTCATCACAATGACGGGGATGGTGTTGTTACCCTCCATCACGCTCAACACCAGCGACAGGTCCGTCGTCTCGTCTGCCTCGTTCAGAGCATGCAGGGCCTGAGCCCACACCTCCATGCGGTGACGCTCCTCTACAGAGAGGTCACGTACCAGGAAATGTGATACCAAAAGTGATGCTACGGCGATTATCACCGCAGCCATCACCAGTATGATTTTTACTTGTCTAATACGGTCGGTCCACTGCATACCTTATTATAACGTATGCCCGTACAGAATATTGTATTACCCGATAGTTATGGTATAACGGCTCATAAACGAAGCACCAGGCAACAAGTGGTTCATCAGGGGTTTATCCTTGAACTCGCCCTTGAAGCCTCTGGGGTCGCCCAGTCCATACCAAGGTTCTATGCATACAAAGGGAGCCTGTTTGCCGTATGGACTCCAGAAAGCGATGACGGGTGTCTTGTAGTCCACCGTTACAGCCGGTTCGCCATTGGTATCCATCAGCATGGCGCGGTGGGTCTGACACTTGTGAATCTTCACTGAGTCGTTGCGGAAGAAGTTGTCACTAAGCTCCAAGATACCCATATCAGCCTCCAAAGGAATCTCCACCATATCGTTGCTACCGTCAGCATAGCTCTTCAGAGAGTCCATCGGTTCCTCATTGTCCAGCTTAATCATACCCTCCAGCTTACCGCCAGGCACGTTGAAGGCAGGATGACCGCCAATCTGGAAATGAATCTCCTGCATATCGGTATTCTCCACATGCCAGATAACATGTACCTTATTGCCTTCCAAGCGATAGCTGATGGCAAGGTTAAAGCGGTAGGGGTACACCTTCAGCGTATCCTCCGAGTCGTGCAACGCCAGCGTCACCTTCTCGTCTGACTGGCTGACCACCGTAAACTCCGTATCACGGGCAAAGCCGTGACGGGGCAAGTGGTACTCCTTGCCGTCCACCACGTAGGTGTCATTATTCACACTGCAAACTATCGGAAACAAGATAGGCGAATGTCTCGGCCACTTCTCGCCGGCCTGCCACATATACTCCCTACCCTCGTTGTCCTTCACACTCTGGAGCTCTGCTCCCATCTCAGCCACCTTAATAGTCAGCTGTTCATTCTTCAGTTCAATCATATCATCATTAGGTTTGTAAAATGTCTTCTCATTGTGCCGGAGCCACCTCTCTGCGAAGAAGGTTTACTTGACTCACATTGGTATAATGGCCATTGACGAACAGTCCCTTTTCACGCAGTTTCTTGACATCGTTGGCTGTAAGCAATATGCGATAGCTCGTCGCTGCCTGACCCATCATGGCGCAGCCCCATTGGTTCAGCTCGTTGTCATTGCCTTCAAGGGTATCCTCCGTCTTATTATACACCGTCTTCATCAACCAGTATCCTCTTTCGGGATCACTGACGTCTGTCTTGATGACAAACTCTAACTTATCACCCTCGGTTGCTGAAGTAAATTGTTCTGGCTTTACAACAAAACCATTCTCCCAGTTACCCAAAGCGCAGTCACCTTCCCAGATTGGCGAAGACTCCCAAACACTTCTGCCTGGCGTCAGGAAAACATTCTTAACCTTAAGAACACTCGTGTCAGAAGCCTGAAGTGCCACCTCGTTGACCGATTTCAAATCCTGACCGTCAAAATAACACGTCAGTGACGAGATGCCCGCCTTGCCCATCGTCTTCAGCTTGTCAGACACCATGATTTGCGTTGGCACCTGTGTCGGCTCAGCAAACTCAAAGGTAATAGACTCATAGTTAGTCCAGTCCACAGGCATATTTCTATCCTTTACATCTGCCACCAGACCGCCCCATGGAAGAGCATTATAAGTAATAACACCATTCAAATTACGCTCAACACCCTCATGAACATTCCACGTACTATTAAACTTAGTAGTCAGAACATTCTCATCTTCAGGATGCAGATTTAACGAGCAGCTGGCACATAATGCACAGGCAAAAAACAGAGAAAAATACTTCATAAGGTTTGATTAGGGTTTTCTTGGGTGCAAAGATACGATATTTTTTCTAAATAACAACACACAACGCCTTTTTATTTTGTGCGAAAAACTGCGCGGCAGTTCCAAATGAATCCAATTTCATTTGGCTGTAACAATAATTAATGTTACCTTTGTACGCGTTTATGGATAAACAGGAAAAACATAGCATGCAGCGCAGAAGCCCTGGGAACAACTACACTCACCCAGGTATTTACCATATCACAATAACAATAAGCGACAGAAAAGCGCAATCGTTAGGTCGTGTTACTGGCGATTTGCAATATCCTGACGGACATCCCGATGCTCCTAAGGTGGAATTGTCTGTCATTGGCAAGATGGTAGAATATGAACTGCTTCATAGTATTTCCTATCACTATCCTTTCATTGAAGTGCAGGACTATATCATCATGCCAGAACACATGCACTTT
>CACXQL010000090.1 GCA_902769805.1 uncultured Prevotellaceae bacterium | reverse complement strand
GAGGGCGACATTTTATATGACAATACTGAGAAGGAACACTATACCATTACGAAGCGCAATACGGGTGTCATCCTCTCTGAGCAGGGTATGGACGTGCTCGGTGATGCCCTGAATGTGTTTGGTGCCGGTTATGGTGTCGCCTCAGAGATATGGGGTAGTACCACTATTAACCTGAACAAGGGTTATGTGTTCCAGATTTTCGGTGGCGGTGAGATGGGTGCCATCGGTAAGAAAGACGCAGATGGGAAATATGGCATCAAGAAGATAGATGGAAGTTATGGTCCGGATGACAAGTACAGCACTTATATTAACCTGAACGGTGAAGCCAGCCTTCCCGGTGTGGCGAGAGGAGCTACGGGCGACAGCCCTGACATGGCCGAGTGTGAGTTCATCTACGGTGGCGCTTTCGAAGGTGTGATTGCCGGCAACACACATATCAACCTTGGTAATGGTCGTATCTTCAACTGATATCCTCGGACATACCGAGACCTATATAGGACGTAAGAAGAAGGATGACGGTACCTACGAGGATGGTGGCGGATTCCCTTGGATCCGAGATCATGTCTATGGTGGAAATGACCTGGGTGGCAAAATTCTGGGAGATGCAGACTTCAGTGGTCGTATCCGTGATGCTGTCAGCAGCATGGTGGACCCTGCCTATCAGGCACAAGTTCAGAAAGCTACGACCTATATGGAGTACACACAGGGTAGGGTGAGAAACATCCTTGGTGGTTGCTTCGGTGATTATAAGTACACTGATCCTGCCTATGTGAATCGTGTTGCCCAAAAACCTTATCTGCACAATACTTTCGTTAATTTCAGACCGAACACGAATGCCAACAATGCGGTAGAAAAGATCTTCGGTGCCGGAGAGGGATGCTCAGGAGACCGTGATGGCGACAAGGGACAGGACCACAGCTACGTGCTGATTGACATTCCTGACAATGTGGAGAAATTTTCCAATACCGAGGTCTTCGGTGCAGGTGCCTTTAACGGTCTGGGTATGCGCTATCCTGCAGCTGATACATTCGTGAAAGGTGAAACCCCCTTTGATCTCAACGAAGCCTCTGCTATCATCGATCTGATGCGCGGAAAGATAGGTGCAGCCTATGGTGGTAGTTACGAAGAGGGTGTCACCCGTCGCACTGTTGTGAATGTACCACTTGGCTCTACCATCAAGATCGGTAGTATCTTTGGCGGTGCATACGGTAGTGGTGCTTATAAACCTTGTGATGTATATGAGGCCAACGTGAACTATCTGACCCAGAGTGAAAACGCCTATCTGATCAGTGACCCAACTGGCACTAACAAACTGATGAAGGGTGCCATCTACGGAGGAAACAACTATGCACGTCGTACCCTATATGGCAAAATCAATATTTCTTCCCGTGTCAGACAGAAGCATCCTACCTATGGTATGACTTCAGCTACCATCTATGGTGCAGGTTGTGGTGCTCTGACATGGAGTGAGTACACAGAGGTTAACCTGAATAACGGTGCCAATGTCTGGGAGGTTTATGGCGGTGGAGAGGCCGGCAGTGTGATGAGTGCGGAGAGCGCGCAGAAATATATTGCTTTAAATCCTAATGCCCTCTCTGATGCCGACTGGAAAGCCGCCTGGTCTTTAGGTTCTGGTTATGATGCTGAGACATTGTCAACAGGCTATGCTGCTAATAAATACACCAATCTGACAAACCCATTGGTAAGGACAGCAGAGATGGATGATCGTGTTCTCACCAATGAACAAAAGACAAGCATAGGCAACAAATACAACACCTGGTACGGTTGCAAAGGATATTTATGCAGCCGGTACGTCGGGATCAGTCTATAATATCTTCGGAGCTGAGAACTACAAAGCCAGTGCCAATGCCTATATCAAAGGTGGTACGGTGCGTAATGTCTATGGTGGCGGTTGGCGCGGTAGCGTGGGATACCATAAAGGTGCGATTGGTAATGTGGATAATAACACCTCCGATAAAGATGGAGAAGTACATGTGGTGGTTGGTGACCTCGACGGCACCAGTCAGACCAGCGGAATTCCTTCCATCACCCGTAATGTCTATGGCGGTGGTGAGGGTGGAGCCATCTATGGCGATGCCTACGTCAAGATGAATAAGGGTTACATTGGCTATCGCTATAATTCATCAGGTGATGACGACAATCAGACAGAGGACTTCGACGAACGTTATGTGCCGGAGCTGGACGATGCTGTTGCAGGCGACAATCTGCTGGATCAGGGTGGAAACATCTTTGGTGGCGGTTATGTGGCTAACAGTTATGTGGACCGTTCACATGTCATCATGATGGGCGGTATCGTTCGTGGCAGTCTGTATGGTGGAGGTGAGATCGGTCCTATCGGGCGTGGTACTGTGCATGCAGATAGTATTGAGACATATAAAAATGATGGTGTAGTAATGAATGGCGCAGCTATCTACAAAGGCGGTGGGACTCATGTTGAACTGTGGGATGGTCATGTGATGCGCGACGTCTTCGGTGGAGGCCGAGGTTATGACAACTGGGGTGGTGAAGGTTATATGACTGAGGCAGAGAAAGCAACTATGGATAAGAGCTCGAAGGGCTATGTCTTCGGTAGCACCGATGTGCATATCTATGGCGGTGAGGTCGGCACAGAGACCAATGTGTTGAAGGGCTATGGCAATGTCTTCGGAGGTGGTAACGAGGGATTCGTGTATAGTGCCACAGGTACGAAGAACAACACAGATGGATATTATTACGACGCCAACTCAAAGCTGTCGGAAGACTGTAAGATTGCTGTAGAACCTCAGTGTAAAGTTATTGATGCTGATGGCGTCACGATAGGAGGTACTGCCTATGTCAAAGGTGATTATGTGCCAGTAGAGAAACTGAATACGTTGAAGAGCAGGACAAATGCAGATGCTTTAGCAATATGGAATAAGCTTGATACCCGAGGTATAGTGATTCATAACTCACTCTTTGCTGGTGGAAACATCACGGAGGGTAGTGATAAGATATTTGCCAACACCGTGACTGTTCATGGTAATGCAGCCGCCTCATTGCGCGATGTCTATAACTTCGACCTTATCTCTCTGGGAACAGAAGAGATGGGAGGTCTTTACGGCGATGGTAACCTGACGTTGGTAGATGGGTTCCGCGAATTACACATCGATAACTATGGTACTGACTATTATAGTCTGAAAAAAACGATGATGTTAAGTGAGTATGAACAACTCACGCCCAGACAGCAGGCCTATTACAAACTGAAGTATGGAGCAAAAAGTACTCATACCTATGATTATTATGAGAGTAAGCAGCTACATACCTATAAGTACACAGATAGCGAGGGTACCCATGAAATATCTTATAGAAAAGGACAGAAAATCACTCCTGACACATTTAATGGATTTGGCGATAATCCCTCAGATTCGTCCAGTCCTGGATCTCCGAAAGAAAATAGCTTCTGGACATCAGGGTCAAAGTCTTATCAAAAAGACGAGCAAATAGAGGAGGGCGAATACAGCTTAATGGATGGAGAAGAAAATGAAACAACAGGAGAAAAGACGGGCGAGAAAGCTAACTGGACATTGTTAGGTGTGACCAGTATCTATGCAGGTCGCCCGATGAACACCATCCAGCGTGCTGACTTCTGCGGTGTGTTCGGTAGCCGTATGGTGATGAAGGGCGCCGTTGACCGTGCACCTCAGGCAAACGGAGGCGTAGATTATAACAGCTATACCATCAACCGTGTAGATGAGGTGTCTTTGAACAGACGAACCACGACAGCTGGTGACACTTCAAATGAAGATAAGGAGCATGGTAACTATTTCGGTATCTATAACTCCGTGAAATTCTTAGGCAACCTGACTAGCGATGTGGAATTTAGAGCCGTTCGTAAGACAGATACGAATATTGATGCGATTAAAGAGGATGATACAACTACCTATTATCAATGGAAATTAGAGCGTTCTCAAAACAAGTATCGTAACAATGGTATCAGTCAGAACAAGGTGGCTCTGGCTTCAGGTGTGTATCTGGAACTCAAGAAAGAGGAGACAGAGAGTGCCGGCGAGGACAAGTGGGGCTATATCACCGGTGTCATTGAGCTCGACCTGATCAATGTGATGCCAGGTATGGGTGGTGGCTATGTGTATGCCAAGAATGAGCACGGCAAACCTAGTCAGGTTGACAACGTGAATCCGATATCTCTCCTTAGTTACAATGAACATGCCAAAACTTATCGCCAGTTTACCTATTCAAGTCCGTCGGATGCAAACAGTCTTCAGGCTATAGCTATAGAGACCTCTGGTAACTTTGTGCATAACACCAAGCAGATTGTTGACGACTGTTATCCCAATGGCGGTATCTATAAAGATCAATATGTCGCATCGCCTGCCCACTATTGGTTCATCAGGGGTAGCATCTATGTTTATGAACAGTATATCTCGGCATACACAGGATCAGCCAATGCAACGGCTGAGAAGCAGGAGATACCACTTACCATCACGGCGGCATCTAATGGTAGAATGACGCTGCGCGATGTGCAACCCAACTACTACGCTTATTATGATAAGGGTGGTAACAAGTTGGGTTCTGAGAATGCCGATTCTGTTTTCGTGGTTAACAACGTATCTTACAAGCTGAATCAGGCTATCAGCAATTGGGATTATAACTTGCTGAGCGAAGGCGACAAGGCTAAGTTTGTGGATAAGACCTATATCGTAGCTGAGGACTGTAAGATTGGCGATACCGAGTATAAGAAGGGTAGGGTGATGTTGGAGTCGGAATACAAATCATTAAAGGACTCTTATCCGACTATCAAGTATATGGAAGGCGATGAAGAGAAAGCTGATGGCAAATTTGACTACTTCTTCCGCTCTTCCAATAACCTGGGTCACAATACGGGATACGTCCTGACTTACGACGTGAACAATCCCATGGTGTGGAACAACTACTACACCTTGACCGCTAGCCCTGGACAGGCCAATGCGCTGAACACCAAACAGTACAATGAGTTGGAATCAGGAAAGAACAATTATACCGAAGGCCCGACCTATACACTGAAATCTGGTGTTAATAGTACTGTATTCGGCCAGCAGGAGTATAATAAGGGAAGCATTCTTTATGGCAGCGTGGTGAATAATTATAATACTAATGTAAAGAGTCATTTGGCATCCACGGAAGGACAGGCTCAAGTAGAACAGGCTTATGTACTGACAACGGATTATACGCTGAAGAATGCTTCAGGTGAGGTGGTACAGGAATTGACTGCCGGAACACCTGTTTATATGTCGAAATATAAAAATGGAAGTGAGGATTTGTGGACAGGAAAGCTGGCTACAGTGACTGAACTAGCAAAGGTATGCACCAGCCTCCTGGAATTCACTACGACTGACTATGTGTATGCTGGTCAAATTCTGACTACAGCAGATATCAATGAATTGAAGGCTAAGGTGAAAGCCAAGAACACAGGGTGGACTGACGATCAAGCAATGAGCTACTTGAATAGCTACCTTGATGATGCCTATTACTGCACAAGTGAAGGTAAATATGGTGGTATCTATTTCGAGATCGGTAAGGCCTATCGTGCCATCGACACATGGTGCAGCATGACTGCAGAAGAGCGTGAGAATTTCGACTTCAATTATGATGCCCTTGACCTACTCATTGATTCTACCTTCAGTGATCCTTATGGTAACAAGGTAAAGTATGACGGTCCGAATGAAAATAAGGTGTACTCAAGTGCGCAGGCTATCGACTATCAGGCAGAGTTCGTGGGCTATGTTGATGATAATTCTCAAAATGTTTCGTCAATCACATATACACCCAATTCAGGGCCCGCTGTTACAATTAGTACGACCAGTGATTGGCTGTCGCGCGAAGCCTATGAGGCCATCCCGAATGAGAAGCGTCACTATTCACCCATCATTGTGACGGCCCCAGGTTACTACTATATGGTTCGTAGTACTTTCATGGATGGTGAGGTTCCATATACCGTCGGACAGCAGATAGATTCGGAAACTTACGAAAATCTGGGCTCAATAAAACAGGCAAACATTGATAAGTTTTATTTCTCAAGTGACCAGGCAAGTACCCCGACGCAGGTAGATGATAATCAGGTCTATGATCCCATAACCTATTACTATTGTCGTAACAGTTATAAGATCAATGAAAAGGGTGAGGGTAAGAAGGTAATTACAACGGCCATCAGGAAGAATGGATCCGATGTTAATACTCAGACGTATGATATAAATGATGTCGTTCCGCAGGGTGTTGTTATAGCGGCTGACAGAAATAAGTTATCGGATGATACTTACACTTCTGATGGAACTTATAGTAGCTTATGTAACTACCAGAAGGGCTTTGTGGTCCATGGCACATCGCCTACGGAGGTCAGCACCCTCTATGTCTCGAACGAGTCGGATATTAACGACCTGTCTGCAGAGAAGATTATCACCGTTGTCTATCTCTATGAATACGACGAGAGCGATGAGTCAGGTCTTAATGTGACACCAGTGAGTGAGCGCCACATCATGAACATCCACATCAACTTCAAGAGTGGTGTGCCTCAGATTGGTGAAATCAACAAGCCCGACCTTGTG
>CACXQL010000089.1 GCA_902769805.1 uncultured Prevotellaceae bacterium | reverse complement strand
ATGCCGGCATGATGCCTACCGAGGAATATCTCATTCCGCAACAAGGCAAGACATTGACCTATAACACTGCTGATGCCTCGTTATTGCCCAATTCTGTCACGGCGAATCAAGTGGCTAATCCCACCATCTATCTCTATGCTGGACAGGAGGCACAGGTGTATGAAAATCTCATCGACCAGTCTCCTCTGACCCAAATAGGACCTTTCTATCTGCGTGAGTCTGATAAGAAACTCACAGGTACAATCACCTATCAGTTAGAAGGTAAAGAAGAACAGACAGGAACTTTCGCGATGAATGCTGCAGATGATTTCCGACGTAACCATACGTGGATAGTCTATGCTTACCACGTAGGTGGTGGTTTCCTGCAACTGGAGGCTATATATGTTAAAGATTGGACCACAAAAGAAAAGAGTCATGAAATATATAACTGGTGATAGATGTTTACGGATTAAGGGTTATTGGTTAATGGTCGTAGGCCTTATGCTGATAGTTGGCTGTTCATCGGATAGTACCGGTTCTGACGAGCAGCAACGGTCAACGGGTAGTACTTTGCAGGTAGTGCCTTATATTGCTGCTTACCAGAGTAATGACGTCTTGTCGCGTCGTGCTGTATCCGCAGGCTATTCAGCCTATACCCCCAATCAGGATATTGCTATTGGTCTATATCTTCTCCCAGAGGCAACTCCTTCTGTGAAACTTCTTCGTTATACCAGTGGTGCATGGCATTCACAGACAACAGTAGCGAATAATACAGACTATACCATCTATGGCTTTATGCCTAAAAAAGACCCGATTTCATCGAGTATTACTCAGAGTAGTGAAAATGTTGTGCTGACGCTTTCTAATATCGATGCTGTCTGTCCAGATGATATCTGCTTTGTTACAGGTGTTAAGGATCTGACAGGTGATTTGCTCCAAGGTCAGTTCGGCTACAAAGGTAAGGAAGATGAGAATTATATCCGTTTGTTAATGGACCACCTCTTCGCATCTGTTAAGTTTAATTTTACTGTGGATACTGACTATAGTAAGTTGCGTACCATTAAACTGAAGTCGCTGAAACTGTCAACTACAACTGCTCCGGTGACTGCTACTATCACCCTGACACCAAATACAACAGATGCTTACCCGGCCTCAGTAGCTTACACAACATCAGCTGGCGCTTCTACTGCCACATTCTTCGAGAGTGAGGACGGCGAGGCGATTCCGACAACGAATACAGATTTTATCTGCTGCTTTGCCCCATCGGCAAGCAATACCATGACACTTGTAACTACCTATGATGTCTATGACAGCAAAGGCAACCTGATACGTAAGGACTGTGAAGCTAAAAACAAACTTCCTGACCTTGAGGCTCAAAGAGGATGGCAGGTGACTCTCAACTTAAAAGTGTCTCCCACATACCTCTATCAGCTATCAGAACCGGATTTGGATAATCCAACGATAACAATTAATTGACAATTGATAATTGAAAGATAAATGCGCAAAATAACGACCATCCTATTACTTTGTTTGTCTGCAACACTGATGCAGGCACAGATTACTATTGATGGTAATATCTACGGCGGCGGTAATGCAGGAGATACTAAAGGTAATACCAATGTTACCGTTTATGCTGGCGACTTGAACCGTGTATTTGGTGGAGCCCAGAAAGCAGATGTTGGTGGACATGCTTTCGTCCATATTGATGGTGAGCATGCATCCGATTATGTTCTTATTAACCATGTTTATGGTGGTAATGACGTATCAGGAATCATTGGTAACAATAGTGAACTGATAAAGTCAGTTCCAGAAGAAATCAAAAAAGCCAGCGACAATTTGGTGGATGAGAGTTGGAATGCTTTTGTGCGCATTTCGTCTAAGATGAATGGTGATGTAGTGGCTGAGGACAATCAGAAAATATATATTGGTCAGCTCTTCGGAGGTGGTAATGGTGCCTACGATTATGATTCTGATAAACTTAGTGACGGTGAGACACCAAATCCCTATAAGGGTCTGAGTAAACCAGAACTTGCCAAGGCCTATTTGGAGGTGATGGGTGGCTCCATAGTCTATGCTTTCGGTGGTGGTAACAATGCCACAGTGACTGATAAGACAGTTATTTATGTCGACAATCCCAGCAAGGTGGTTAATGAAATCGAGGTCGGTGGTGTTGATCAGATAACAAAAGACAACCGCGTGGTTGAGAAGATGGGACTCAATCCTGGATATACCTATCCGAGCAGTGATGCTTTCCAGATTGGTAGTTTCTTTGGAGGAAACAATACTGCAGAGATGAAGATTCGTCCACGGTGGAACCTGAAGAGTGGAAAAATAAGAAACGTTTACAGTGGCGGTAACAAGGGTGACATGACAAGCCCCGAGGGGTTGCTGCTTCAAATCCCTGAGGAATCCAGTATTATCATTGGTAATGTCTATGGCGGATGCCGTATGGCTGATGTCACACCGAAAGATGAAAATGGTAATCCCGTTACTGCAGCTGCCATCACTCAAGACGATTTCGGCCATGAACTGCATATTCCGGCTGGCATGGCAGCACGAGCCCGTATCTTGGGAGGACATGTCAACAATGTTTATGGTGGTAATGATATCACTGGACGTATCTCTGGTGGTAGTGCTGTGGGTATTTATACTACTATCTATGGCGGTTCCTATCCTTATACCGACAATGCAAAATTAAAAGATGACCCGACATACGGCGACCTGTATTACACTATTCCTACAGGAAAGACCTCTGTGGAGGCTCTCAATGATTACCGTCCAAATGCCGAGCAGGTATCTATCTATGTGCAGGGTACGGAGGCCAAGAAAACGATTATTCACGGTTCCGTCTATTGCGGTGGTAACAGTGCCTCACTGTCATCAAGCATGGACAACCCCAAGGTGGAGTTGAAGGTAGGCTCCTACGCTATTGTCGATAATTTGTTCCTCGGCAACAATGGCGAGCACATGGTGGAAACGCATGAACAGGATGCGGAACATCCGCAGGAGGGCGTATTGCGCACCATGAGGAACACCACGATAACAGGCGATGGGTCACAGTTCAACTCTATTGACCTGACAAATTCCGAAACATTCGCCACCTACATGGAAGGTGTCACCATGCCTCTTATCCCCAGCATTGTGTTTGCCAAAGAGTCTAGTGGTGATCCTGCCACATATATCCCATACACCTCCTACTTCGGTTCTGTTTACAGTGGTGGCAATGTGGGTAGCATGAAGATTGACGGAAAGAAGACTGCTCTCAATTTTACGGAAAATGTTATCATATATAACAAGTTGGTGGGTGGCTGTAATAATGCTAATGTGGCATCCACAGAATTTAATGCCGCCTACGATGGAGGTTTCATCGGCACTCCTGAT
>CACXQL010000088.1 GCA_902769805.1 uncultured Prevotellaceae bacterium | reverse complement strand
CCTACAGGCTGAGTTGTACAAACACCATTTCGAGTTAGCCTCAGCATTGTCTGTCTACCTCAACGATGAGCAGATAGATGCTGTGAAAGACGGAATGACGTTCGGTCGACTGAAGCGTGACTATCAGGCAACACAGGATATGATTCCCACACTCAGCGACTTTGAAAAGCAACAAGTACTCATTTGGCTCAAGGAAGCACGAGAGTTTGCTCTAGATGCAGCCGACTCTAAAGGCAAGCACTTTTGGTTTGATAAGTATCGTGGACGCACCAACAACTGGCTCTCGGCACGCGGTTACGACCTGAAGAAGGAGCGCGATGCTTGGATGAAACGCATCGAAGAACAGAAAAATGTAAACGACAAGAAATAATGAAGAAACAGGCTATTATTCTTTTAGCCTCACTATTGGTAATTCCATCGGTAGCTCAAGAGATACCGATGGATTACTCATATTGTGGCTACCATCGTTCTGAGAAACTCATCCCATCGGCCAAGGTGGCGATATATATCACGCCACAACAGGGAGACAATTCCATTCAACTGCAGTCAGCTATCGACTATGTCAGCAGACAAAAGTCCGACAAACAGACAGGACTGCGAGGAGCCATCCTACTGGCAGAAGGAACCTACACACTGAACGAGCCTTTATATATCCGCACGAGTGGAGTCATCCTACGGGGTAGTGGAAGGGATAAGACCATCCTCAGAAAGGCGGGGTACGATCGTGGAGCCCTACTCTACATAGAGGGTAGACACGACCTCGTCGGTAAAGACACCATGGAGGTAACAGATACGTTTGTCAAAGCAGGTGCCACCACCCTACAGGTCAAAGGAAAGGTCAACGCTGGAGAACGGATCATGATTTGGCGTCCCTCCACCGAAGAGTGGATAGCATCACTCCATTGCCAGTCGTTTGGCGGTGGTAAACGGATGGGCTACTGGGCATGGCATCCCGGAGATATCGATATCCGCTGGACTCGGACGGTGACTGCTGTCAAGAACCGCCTCCTGACACTTGATGCCCCTATCACCTCTACATTGGAGCAACGCTGGGGAGGAGCTAAGGTGATTCGCTATGAACACCCAGGACTCATCAGCGAGTGCGGAGTGGAGAACCTGACCATGGAATCGGAGTACCAACAGACATTACCCAAAGACGAAGATCACTGTTGGAACGGTATTTATCTGGCAGACGCAGAAGACTGTTGGGTAAGGGTGGTGAACTTCCGTCATTTTGCCGGGTCAGCAGTGGTCATCCAGAAGAGTGCCAGCCAAATCACGGTAGAGGACTGCAAATCATTACATCCCGTGTCTGAGATTGGAGGATCCCGTAGACGTACCTTCCTGACCTTTGGTGAGAAAACCCTCTTCCAACGGTGTTATTCAGAGCAGGGCATTAACGACTTTGCCGTTGGGCATACAGCACCTGGTCCCAATGCCTTCGTGCAGTGTGAGAGCAAAGAGTCATTGGGCCCAAGCGGCAGTATCGGCTCATGGGCACCCGGACTGCTCTACGACTGCGTGAACATCGACGGTCATGATCTCGTATTTAAAAACTGGGAGTTGGAGAAGTTTGGTGCCGGATGGAACACTGCCAACAGTATGATGTGGCAGAGTACAGCATCGGGACTATTCTGCTATTCACCCGATAGTCTTAATAGAAACTTCTCTCGCGGCTGTTGGGGACAAGTGATGGGCAACGGGGAGTACACAGAGATGAACGAACACGTCAAGCCCTACTCGCTCTTTGCCGAACAGCTAAGACAACGACTAGGACATGAGGTGAAAGACCAATGCCGTGTGCTCGAGCGGAATACCAACGCCAGCAGTTCACCCACCATCGAGGAGGCAATGAAGATGGCTGAGGAAGCGCTCCTACCCCGTACGACGATGGAGATGTGGATAGACGCTGCACAGTTTGAGGGAGACATCACTCCCGGCAAGCACCTGTTCTCGCTGCAAAATGAAAAATCAGAAGTAAGTTCTGCAACTACGTATACTATCAACAATGGCTGGCTCTGTCAAGACGAGGCCCTACTGGTAGGTAATAAGCACCAAACACCGTGGTGGAACGGACGGCCCACCGATGCCGCTATGGCGAAAGCAAAATATGCGCTGACCCGTTTTGTTCCTGATCAGGAAGGGACAGGCGCTACCGACCGTATAGATAGCGTCATCGCTATCATGCAACGGGAGCACACCCTACTGTTCAGTCAGAACTACGGTTTATGGACCGACCGCAGACGTGATGACCACGAACGTATCCGTAGAAAGAACGGTGATGTGTGGGCGCCGTTCTACGAACAGCCCTTCGCCCGTACAGGCATAGATACCGCTTGGGATGGGATGTCAAAATATGACCTCACCCAACTCAACAAATGGTATTTCTACCGACTGCAGCAGTTTGCAGAGAAGACAAGACCTATCGGACTGCTACTCAAGAACCAACACTACTTCCAGCACAATATCTTGGAAGCTGGTGCCCATTGGGTAGACTGTCCGTGGAGGACAGCCAACAACATCAATCACACCCCATTCCTGGAACCTGTAAACTTCACGGGCGACAAGCGTATCTTCACTGCTACGCTATTCTATGACATCACGAATCCTACCCTCCGTGAACTCCACCGACAGTATATCCGTCAGTCGTTGGATGCTTTCAAAGGGCAGCCCAACGTCATCCACTCCATCGGTGAAGAGTTTACTGGACCTTTGCATTTCGTGGAGTTCTGGTTGGATGTCATC
>CACXQL010000087.1 GCA_902769805.1 uncultured Prevotellaceae bacterium | reverse complement strand
TGCTAGACGAGGCTGCGGGCATCATCGCACCACAGTTCTATGGCAAAAAAGAGGACGGAAGCATGGAACGGGCATTGGGTATTATCAACTCCCAGAACGATGTCATCCTGAGGAAGGAAGACCCTAACATGAAAGGATGGCCCGACCTGAACGGCATCAGTACCTTCGTTGATAGCGACAACGACGGACTACCCGATGACTATGAGATCAGCAGCGGTCTGAATCCCAAGGACAAGAACGATGGATGGCAAATCACCAAGAGTGGATTCTCGAACCTGGAGATCTATCTGAATGCAATACATTAAAAAATGTTTTTAATGGGTACATCCCGTTAAACTTATCGTCCTTTTCATAGTCAAAGTAAAATACAAAACTAAGAGTATAACAAATCATGATGAGAAAAACAATTTTGATGGGTGTAGCTATGTTGGTCAGTGCGTCAGTATTTGCTCAATACCCAGATTTGACTGATGAGGCCTCTAAACTCATCAAAGAGAAAAAAGCACAATGGAAAGCCCATAGCGACTCCGCATGGGAAGTTGCATTCCCAATTGTCGTCAAGGAGGCAAAGGAAGGTCGTCCTTACGTGCCCTGGGCATTCCGTCCCTACGATCTTCGTCAGGCAAAAATTCCCGCATTCCCTGGTGCCGAGGGTGGTGGTATGTTCACCTTTGGTGGTCGTGGAGGTAAAGTACTTACTGTGACGACATTGGCAGACGACGGCCCTGGTTCTTTCCGTTGGGCCTGTGAGCAGGGAGGTGCACGCATCGTCGTATTTAACGTTAGTGGTATTATCCGTCTGAAGTCACCTATCTATGTCCGTGCACCTTATATCACCATTGCCGGACAGACTGCTCCAGGAGATGGTGTCATCATTGCTGGTGAGTCATTCCAAGTTGACACCCATGACGTCATCGTACGCCATATGCGCTTCCGCCGTGGCGAGACACAGGTAACCAACCGTGAGGACTCCTTTGGTGGAAATCCAGTGGGTAATATTATGATTGACCACTGTTCTTGCGAGTGGGGACTGGACGAGAACATCTCGTTCTATCGTCACATGTTTGATATGCACGATGGTAAGCCCAATCGTAAGGAGCCTACTGTCAATGTAACCATTCAGAATACGATCTCTGCCAAGGCTCTTGACACATGGAACCACGCCTTTGGTTCAACCATCGGTGGTGAAAACACCACCTTCATGCGTAACCTGTGGGCAGACAACACCGGTCGTAACCCAAGTATTGGCTGGGGTGGCGTATTCAACTTCGTCAACAATGTAGTCTACAACTGGGTACACCGTACGGCCGACGGTGGCGAGTTCACCACCATGTCGAACTTCATCAACAACTACTACAAGCCAGGTCCTCTGACTCCAACAGACACACCGGTAGGACACCGTATAGTAAAAGCAGAGAGCCGTTCACAGGGACTGTTCCCCTTCAAACAATTTGGGCGTGTCTATGCCGTTGGTAACATCATGGAAGGATACCCTGAAATTACCAAAGACAACTGGAATGGTGGTATCCAGACAGCGGACAAGGATGGTGAGATGGATGAAACGGAACTGGCTCTGATGCATTCAAATGAACCTTTTGAGATGCCTTTTGTCAAGGTCATGGGTGCAGAACAGGCCTTCAACTGGGTATTAGACAATGCTGGTGCTACTATTCCTTGCCGTGACATCGTTGACCAGCGTATCATGGAAGAGGTACGAACAGGACAGGCATATTATGTTGATAAATATGAAAAGAAGGTAAAAGACAATCCTTATGGTGATATGTGGGGTCTACATAAAAAGTCCATGAACGAGCAGGGCTCCTTTAAATATCGCCGTCTGCCACAAGACTCCTACAAGCAGGGTATCATCACTGATCCTCGTCAAATGGGTGGTTATCCTGAGTATAAAGCTTGGGAGCCTTACGTTGACACCGATGGTGACGGTATGCCCGACGAGTGGGAGAAGCAGTATGGTCTGAACCCCAACGATCCTTCCGACGCCGTGAAGGACTGCAATGGTGATGGTTATACCAACATCGAGAAGTATATCAATGGCATCAACCCCAATACCAAGACAGACTGGCGTAACCTGAACAACAACTATGACACGCTGGCTGCCAAAGGAAAACTGATGTAAACGTATGAAAAAGATACTGCTTTCAGCGATGATATCGCTGCTGACCCTGACAGCCAATGCCCAATTGGTACCGCTCGACTACGAAGGGCGCGACTCTGCCTATGTAGAGAACATCAAGGGACGTGCACAAAAGATTGTCGACGGTCTTCAGCTTACTGATCAGAAACAGGCTCGTGCGGTACGTAATATCATTGCCAACCGCTACTTCCAGTTGCCTACAGGCTGAGTTGTACAAACACCATTTCGAGTTAGCCTCAGCATTGTCTGTCTACCTCAACGATGAGCAGATAGATGCTGTGAAAGACGGAATGACTTTCGGTCGACTGAAGCGTGACTATCAGGCCACACAGGATATGATTCCCACACTCAGCGACTTTGAAAAGCAACAAATACTTATCTGGCTCAAGGAAGCTCGAGAGTTTGCTCTAGATGCAGCCGACTCTAAAGGCAAGCACTTTTGGTTTGATAAGTATCGTGGACGCACCAACAACTGGCTCTCGGCACGCGGTTATGACCTGAAGAAGGAGCGCGACGCTTGGATGAAACGCATCGAAGAACAGAAAAAAGCAAACGACAAGAAATAATGAAGAAACAGGCTATTATTCTATTAGCCTCACTATTGGTAATTCCATCGGTAGCTCAAGAGATACCGATGGATTACTCATATTGTGGCTACCATCGTTCCGAGACTTCCATCCCCTCAGCAAAGGTAGCGATATATCTCACCCCACAACAGGGGGATAATACCGCTCGCTTGCAGGAAGCTATCGACTATGTCAGCAAACAAAAGCCCGACAAGCAGACAGGACTGAGAGGAGCCATCCTACTGGCAGAAGGTATCTACACGCTGAACGATCCCGTATATATCCGTACAAGTGGAGTGATCCTACGAGGTAGTGGAAGGGATAAGACTATCCTCAGAAAGGCTGGCTACGATCGTGGTGCCCTACTCTACATGGAGGGTATACACGACCTCGTCGGCAAAGATACTATGGAGGTTGCAGACACGTTTGTCAAAGCTGGTTCTACCACTCTACAGGTCAAAGGAAAAGTGAATGCCGGTGAACGGATCATCATCTGGCGACCCTCCACCGAAGAGTGGATAGCATCACTCCACTGTCAGTCGTTTGGCGGTGGCAAACGGATGGGCTACTGGGCATGGCATCCCGGAGATATCGACATCCGCTGGAGTCGAACGGTGACCTCAGTCAAGGACCATATCCTGACACTCGATGCTCCTATCACCTCTACGTTGGAGCAACGCTGGGGAGGAGCTAAGGTGATTCGCTATGAACACCCAGGACTTATCCGTGAGTGCGGAGTGGAAAACCTAACGATGGAATCGGAATACCAACAGACATTACCCAAAGACGAGGATCATTGTTGGAACGGTATTTATCTGGCAGACGCAGAAGACTGTTGGGTAAGAATGGTTAACTTCCGTCATTTTGCCGGATCAGCAGTGGTCATCCAGAAGAGCGCCGGTCAAGTCACGGTAGAGGACTGTAAGTCCTTACATCCCGTGTCTGAGATCGGAGGATTCCGGAGACGTACCTTCCTGACCTTCGGTGAGAAGACCCTCTTCCAGCGCTGTTACTCAGAGCAAGGCATCAACGACTTTGCCGTTGGACATACAGCACCTGGCCCTAATGCCTTTGTACAATGTGAGAGCAAAGAGTCGTTGGGGCCCAGCGGCAGTATCGGCTCATGGGCACCCGGACTGCTCTACGACTGCGTAAACATCGACGGTCATGATCTGGTATTCAAGAACTGGGAACTGGAGAAGTTTGGTGCTGGATGGAACACTGCCAACAGTATGATGTGGCAAAGTACAGCATCGGGACTGTTCTGTTATTCACCCGATAGTCTTAACAGAAACTTCTCTCGCGGTTGTTGGGGACAGGTGATGGGCAACGGGGAGTATACAGAGATGAACGAGCACGTCAAGCCCTACTCGCTCTTTGCCGACCAACTGAGACAACGACTAGGACATGAGGTGAAAGACCAATGCCGTGTGCTCGAGCGGAATACCAACGCCAGCAGTTCACCCACCATCGAGGAAGCGATGAAGATGGCTGAGGAAGCACTCCTACCCCGTACGACGATGGAGATGTGGATAGACGCTGCACAGTTTGAGGGAGACATCACTCCCGGCAAGCACCTGTTCTCGCTGCAAAATGAAAAGTCAGAAGTAAGTTCTGCAACTACGTATACGATCAACAATGGCTGGCTCTGTCAAGACGAGACCCTACTGGTAGGTAATAAGCATCAGACACCATGGTGGAACGGGCGTCCTACCGATGCCGCTATGTCGAAGGCAAAATATGCGTTGACCCGTTTTGTTCCTGATCAGGAAGGGACAGGCGGTACCGACCGTGTGGACAGTGTGATAGCCATCATGCAACGGGAGCACACCCTACTGTTCAGTCAGAACTACGGTTTATGGACCGACCGCAGACGCGATGACCACGAACGTATCCGTAGAAAGAACGGTGATGTGTGGGCGCCGTTCTACGAACAGCCCTTCGCCCGTACAGGCATAGATACCGCATGGGACGGGATGTCAAAATACGACCTCACCCAACTCAACAAATGGTATTTCTACCGACTGCATCAGTTTGCAGAGAAGACTAGACCTATCGGACTATTACTGAAAAACCAGCACTACTTCCAACACAACATCTTGGAGGCTGGTGCCCATTGGGTAGACTGTCCGTGGAGAACGGCCAACAACATCAATCACACACCGTTCCTTGAACCAGTAAACTTCACGGGCGACAAGCGTATCTTCACTGCTACGCTATTCTATGACATCACGAATCCTACCCTCCGTGAACTCCACCGACAGTATATCCGTCAATCGTTGGATGCTTTCAAAGGGCAGCCCAATGTCATCCACTCCATCGGTGAAGAGTTTACTGGACCTTTGCATTTCGTGGAGTTCTGGTTGGATGTCATCACCGAGTGGGAACAGGAGAACGGACAAGTA
>CACXQL010000086.1 GCA_902769805.1 uncultured Prevotellaceae bacterium | reverse complement strand
ACGAAGCCATAGTCGACTCCATCCTTCAGTGGACGCTTATGGCTACGGATGACATTAGCATCGGCACCTGTAAGCCCGAGGGCATTTACTCCAAAGCCTTGCAGCCGTGCTACAAGGTTCTTGTTGACTAATCCGCCATAAACCATCGTCACCACCTCGAGCATATCAGCATCAGTAATGCGCCTGCCATTGACCATCTGAGTCTCCAATCCAAGACGCTCTGCCATTTTCGTAGCCTTCCGACCACCTCCATGTACTAACACTTTGCGACCTTCAATGGCTGAAAAGTCATTCAACAACTGAGAGAGCTGCAGTTCGTCCTCGACTACAGCTCCTCCAACCTTTACAATTGTCAGTTTTTCCTTCATTGCCTTCTTTCTTTTATTCCAGATAGGTATAGCCATATAGTCCTGAGCGGTAGTTGCTAAGGAACTCCTTACCCTCCTCGAGGGTTATTTTACCCTGCTTGACACTCTTAGCCACCCAGATTTCCAATTGACGTACCAGTTTCTTAGGCTGGTACTGTACATACTCCAATACCTCTGCCACCGTCTCGCCATCGATAATCTGATCAATATGATAACTATTGTCTTTTACAGAAATATGAACGGCAGTGGTGTCACCAAACAAGTTGTGCATATCGCCTAAAATCTCCTGATAGGCACCTACGAGGAATACCCCCAGATAGTAGGTCTCATTCTTCTTCAACGGATGAACAGGCAGAGAATGAGTGTTATGCAAGTTTGTCGTGAAATTGGCAATCTTGCCATCGCTGTCACAGGTAATGTCCTGAATGGTGGCATTACGGGTGGGACGCTCGTCAAGACGCTGAATAGGCATGATGGGGAATACCTGGTCAATAGCCCATGAGTCACTAAGGCTTTGGAATAGAGAGAAGTTGCAGAAATACTTGTCTGCAAGGAGCTTGTCAATCTTCATCAGTTCCTCAGGGATATGTTTCAGGCCCTTGGCTAGGGCATGAATCTCATGGCATACACTCCAGTACATCGCCTCTATCTCAGCACGGGTCTTCAGGTCAACGATACCATGTGAGAAAAGATCTAGCACCTCCTCGCGGATCTGTTCTGCATCGTGCCAGTCCTCCAACACATTACGAGGTGAGAGATTATCCCATATCTCATAGAGGTCTTTCACTAACTGATGACTGCTCTCATCGGGCTCGAACTCCTCCGGCATTTCAGGAAGTGAAGCAGTCTCCAGGACATCCATTACAAGAACGGAATGGTGGGCAGCCAAAGAGCGACCACTTTCGGTAATGATATTCGGATGTGGCAAATCATTCTTATTGGCGGCATCTACAAACGTATAGATACAGTCGTTGACATACTCCTGGATAGAGTAGTTGACAGAACTCTCACTCGAAGGAGAGCGTGTACCGTCATAGTCGACACCCAGTCCACCTCCACAATCCACAAAGTCAACGTTATAACCCATCTTATGAAGCTGGATATAGAACTGGGATGCCTCGCGCAAAGCGGTTTGGATACGGCGTATCTTCGTTATCTGAGAACCTATATGGAAATGAATGAGTCGCAGACAGTCACGCATATCCTTCTTGTCCAACAGTTCGAGAGCCTCCAAGAGTTCTGCACTGGTCAGTCCGAACTTCGAGGCATCACCACCACTCTCTTCCCACTTGCCAGAACCAGAAGAAGCCAGTTTGATACGGATACCGATATTGGGACGCACGTTCAGCTTTTTGGCTTCACGGGCAATAATCTCCAACTCGTTCATCTTCTCCACGACAATGAAGATCTCCTTACCCATCTTCTGGGCAAGCAAAGCGAGTTCGATATAGCTCTCGTCCTTGTAACCATTACAGATGATAATAGAGTCACTCTGACACTGCATGGCAATAACGGCATGCAATTCAGGCTTCGAGCCGGCTTCCAGACCAAGATTGAACTTACGACCATGGGAGATAATCTCCTCTACAACTGGCTGCATTTGGTTGACCTTGATGGGATAGACCACGTAGTTCTCACCTTTGTAGTCATACTCCTCGCTGGCTTTCTTGAAACAGCTCCAAGTCTTCTCGATACGATTGTCGAGAATATCCGGGAAACGCAATAGCACCGGTGACTGTACGTCACGCAGTGAGAGTTCATCCATCACCTCACGCAGGTCAACCTGTGTGCCATCCTTGAAAGGAGTCACATAGACATTACCTTTGTCGTTGATACCGAAGTAGCTGGTTCCCCAGCCGTTGATGTTGTAGAGCTCCTTGGAGTCCTCAATCGTCCATTTCTTCATATCTTTAGAAGTTCGCGTAATTTGGTTACTGATATCTTTATCTTGTCATAATCGTCAAGCACGTTTACATCCAGCGTATAGCGCGCTTTACTGTAGAAGGGTTCACGGGTTTTTAAGTGCTCCGTAATGTATGCGATGAGTTCTTCCGGACTCTTACCCTTCAGCAAAGGACGTTCCACCTTCGCCATCAACAGGTGCTTGTAGAGCGTATCGGGACTGGCCTTTAAATACACAACCTCACCTTGCTGGTTCAGATAGTCCATGTTATCAAAGAAGCATGGAGTACCCCCCCCGCAACTGATGATGACATCCTCAAATTCAGCCACTTCATGAAGCATATTGTATTCTAACTTCCGGAAAGCCTCCTCACCACGCTCGGCGAAAATCTCCGACACCGTCTTGCGCATTCTGCTTTCGATATACCAGTCAAGGTCGTAAAACATCATGCCAGTCTCTTTGGAAAGAGCCTTTCCGACAGTAGTCTTGCCAGACCCCATATAGCCTACAAGGATGATGCGCTTCATGATTTCTTCTTAGCAGGAGTGTTGATAATCTTCATGCACTCATCGTAAGTCAGCTCTGCTGCACGGGTATGCATGGCTTTTGGAATACGATAGTTTTTGCCTTCAAACGAAATATATGGACCATAACGTCCATTCAGAATCTGCAGATTACCATCGGCATCAAAGGCCTTCAAGTGCTTTTGTGTTTCAGCTTGTCGCTTTTCGTTAATCAGGGCAACGGCTTCATCCAGTGTCACAGCCATGGGATCGGTTCCCTTGGGCAGCGACGTGTATTGTTTCTGATGGAGTACATAGGGACCAAAACGACCTGCACCAATCACTACAGGAGCACCTTCGAATGTTCCTACTGTACGAGGCAACTGGAACAGTTCCAGTGCTTCTTCAAGAGTCAGGGTTTCCATGCTCTTGTCATTGGGCAACTGGGCAAAACG
>CACXQL010000085.1 GCA_902769805.1 uncultured Prevotellaceae bacterium | reverse complement strand
CTTACCAATACCTTCTTCCTGTGTAAAGCTATGAATAGCCATATTAATAGCCGCAGCGATGTCTGTACCCTGTGTTCCCATCATCGATGGGTCGATATTACTGAGGAACATTTTCGCAGAAACATAATCGCTCGTAATAGGTAACTGTACAAAGGCATCACCGGCAAAGACAATCAATCCAATCTTATCGTTAGTGAAATGATCCACCAGATTCTCTACCATCATCTTACTGCGGTCCAGTCGACTAGGAGCAACATCCTCTGCCAACATAGAGTTACTAATGTCCATTGCAATAATCGTTTCAATACCTGTACGCTTCTCGTGGGAGATGCGAGTGCCCATCTGTGGACGGGCGAGCATAACGATGAGCAAGGCGAGAGCGGCTTCCAACAACCAGAATTTCACCTGCGGACGGAAGCGCGATACATTGGGCATCAGCTCCTTCAACAAAGCAGGTTCACCAAACTTACGCAATCGTTTCTTCTGATTCCAGTATGTCATCATTCGTATGAGTGCCAATACAGGAATTAATATCAAAAGATATAAGTATATAGGGTCTTCAAATCTAAACATTATGGTATCCTCCTGAAAATAGTCACACGTAATAATATCTCCAATAGTAGCAGGATAACAGCGGCGATGGCATAAGGCTGATAGGCCTCATACTTCTTACTGAAGTTCTTTACGTTCAGTTTCGATTTCTCCAGTTGGTCGATCTCCTTGTATATCTGTTGTAACTCACGAGTATTAGTAGCCCGATAGAAATCGCCATCGGTAGCAGCGGCAATCTCACTAAGTGTCTTACTGTCAATCTCTACAGGAATATTCACATATTGCACCCCACCCGCTACAGGCATCGGATAAGGAGCGGTCTTATTCGTTCCCACGCCAATTGTATAGACACGTATACCCAGGCTCTTGGCTATCTCTGCAGCAGTCATCGGCGACAGGTCACCACGGTTATTGCTTCCGTCGGTCAGCAGAATGACGACCTTGCTCTTGGCTTTCGAGTCTTTCAGACGACTTACTGCGTTAGCAAGTCCCATACCGATAGCAGTTCCGTCCTCTATCAATCCAACGGCTGCGATATCAGTACGGACATTGTGCAGCAGATTGAGCAATGAGCTATGATCAACGGTCATCGGACATTGGGTAAAGGCCTCGCCGGCAAAAATAGTCAATCCGATATTATCATTCGGACGGCCGACAATAAACTCTGAAGCCACATTCTTAGCTGCTTCGATACGATTGGGCTTCAAGTCTTCAGCCAACATACTTGTTGCTCTTCCATGAATTAGAAGTCTGAGGACGGGCCAGTATCAGTACTACCAGCACAAAAACGAGAATACGGAGCAATAGTTGCAAGGGCATCAGTCGCACCTTCCAACTCTTGGGCGCATAACGGAAGGCAAACGTATCGCTCATCCGTAGGGTCGGTTCTGTCTTTTTCCTGTACAGCACATACCATAACAGATAAGGTATGATTAACAGAAGTAGGAACAGATATTCTTGATTTGCAAATTTCATTTTCCTAACTTAAAAGTTGATATGATCCATATATCACATACGCAAGCACGAGGACAGTTACCGACAACAAGACGATAATCGTCCATCGTAATACCCTACGGGTCTTCTGCGAACGTTGGTCTTCCTCACTCATTTGAGGTTTCGGCTCTTCTAAAGGTACATTTTCCTGTTTGGTCTGGTTGATGAAGTCGATGGCATTCACCAGATTCATGTCATTTTCATTGATGAGCGTGGAATACTTAGCAAATTTCACCAAGTCAGCAGTAGAAAAGAGTTGGCGTAGCTCCTCCAAAGCGGTCTGATCAGGAGTAGCCATCAACCTTTCTATAATCTCACCACTGGTCATCTCCATAGCACGGAAGCCATAACGTTCCTCTATGTATATACGTAATGTGTCAGTCAGTTTGGTATAATACTCCTTAGAATTCTCAGAGTTTACCAATTTCTCCGCTTTAATCGTTTCTATCTCCTTCATAGCTTTCTGATGAGGCAGAAGACGCTTCACTAGTTTGATAGAAGAAATGATGGGTTTGTTGTCCCTCAGTCTGAGATACAGGTAATAACAGAGAGTCAACAGGAGGAGCATCATTACACTCAACCAGAACAGCGGACTCCACTCACTCCACAGGAAGGGATTGTCCTGTACCTCACGAGGACCATAGAACTGTTCTACATGAATTGTATCAACTTCAACCGTTAACACTTTAAGAGCCAGGCTTTTACTCTTATATTCCTTCCCATTTACTTGAACGGAGAATGGAGGAAGATAATAGAGGGAATCGTCAAATGACGTCAATGTATATACCCGTACAAAATGGGCCATTCCATTGTCGATGGGTTTCATCTGTACGTCCGACATATTTAATACTTCTACACCAGAAGTGATGTATTCTGTAGGGCGGTACGATGGGAACACCACTTTCGCATCCTGTCGAGAGGTTGTTGTCACAGTGACACGTGTCTGTTGACCAATCAGAATCTGCATGGAGTCAATACTTGCTTCCACGTTCACCTGAGCGGCCATTGGCAGACAAACAACTGCCAACAGAATGGATATCAGTTTCTTTTTCATCAACTACGTTGTTTAAACAGAATCAGCAGCGCCTTGACAAAGTCTTCATGCGTTGCGATACTCACAAAGTCTACATTACTCTTCCGGAATGTTTCGGTCAACCCACGCTGCCGCGTAAGCCAATACCGCCGATGAGCCTCTCTCAGTTTCTTAGAACCAGTGTCGATATACTGCTCAAAGCCGGTTTCGGCATCCACTATCTTCATCAGTCCTACGTCAGGCAGTTCCTTGGCCCGTTGGTCATATACCTGAATAGCCACCACATCGTGTTTACGGTTACAGATGGTCAGCGACTGACTGAAATCACTTCGTGTGTAAAAATCGCTCAGCACAAATGCCGTACAATGACGTTTCATCACACTGGAAAGGAATTCTACAGGCACAGTCATATCAGTACGGTGACTCTCCGGATGGAAATCGAGCATTTCACGTATGATATAGAGGATATGCTTACGTCCCTTCTTGGGAGGAATATATTTCTCTATCTTGTCCGAAAAGAAGATAACTCCGATTTTATCATTATTCTGAATGGCGCTGAAAGCCAAGGTGGCAGCAATCTCCGTAACCATATCGCGTTTCATCTGTCGACTGGTGCCGAAATCAAGCGATCCACTGACATCTATCAGTAGCATCACTGTTAATTCACGCTCTTCTTCGAACACTTTGACATAAGGCCGATGGAATCGTGCGGTCACATTCCAATCGATATCACGCACATCATCACCAAACTGATACTCACGTACTTCACTGAAGGCCATACCCCTTCCTTTGAATGCCGAATGGTATTGACCTACGAAGATATTAGAGCTCAGACCTCGAGCCTTAATCTCTATCTTACGGACTTTTTTTAATATTTCGCTTGTTTCCATATTCTAGTTTGACTAGTTTAACTAGTGTTACTAGGGTTAGGGCACCTCTACCTTATTAATAATCTTCGATACAATCTCCTCACTGGTGATATTGCTGGCCTCAGCCTCGTAGGTAAGTCCGATACGATGGCGCAGTACATCGTGAGCCACAGCACGCACATCCTCGGGAACCACATAGCCACGACGTTTGATAAATGCATAGGCACGTGAAGCTTTTGCAAGATTGATGCTGGCACGTGGCGAACCACCGAAAGAGATCATCTCTTTCAACTCCTTCAAGCCATAACGATCGGGATAGCGGGTAGCGAAGACGATATCGGCAATGTATTGCTCAATCTTCTCATCGATGTAAACCTCACGCACCACATTACGGGCCTTGATAATCTCATCAGCAGTAGTCACAGGTGTTACTGTCGGCATCTCACCAACAATATTCTCGCGGATAATCTTCTTCTCTTCTTCCAACGAGGGATAATCAATGACCACCTTAAGCATAAAACGGTCTACCTGTGCCTCTGGCAATGGATAAGTTCCCTCCTGCTCTATCGGGTTCTGTGTTGCCATTACCAAGAAGGGACTCGGCAGGCGGAAAGTCTCACTACCAATAGTCACCTGTTTCTCCTGCATAGCCTCGAGAAGGGCACTCTGCACCTTTGCCGGAGCACGGTTGATTTCATCAGCCAGTACGAAGTTGGCAAACACAGGACCCTTCTTCACCTGGAACTTCTCGTCTTTCTGCGAGTAGATCATCGTGCCAATTACGTCGGCAGGCAATAGGTCGGGTGTAAACTGAATACGACTGTAACCTGCATCAATCAGTTGCGAAAGGGTCTTGATAGCCAGTGTCTTTGCCAAACCGGGAACACCTTCCAATAGGACATGACCATCACTCAATAGTCCGATGAGCAGGGAGTCTACCAAATGCTTCTGCCCCACAATCACGCGATCCATGCCCGATGTCAGGTTTGTTACAAATCCACTTTGTTGTTCTATCCGGATATTCAACTCACGGATATCAATAGATTCTGCCATAATATTATTCTTTTTTAATCGTT
>CACXQL010000084.1 GCA_902769805.1 uncultured Prevotellaceae bacterium | reverse complement strand
TACAAAGTCAGTGGCTGTCAATAACCCCTTGCAGTATGGAGTAGCTCGTTTACATACCGTACTGACAACCGCTGTGACAGATTGCCCGTTGACAGCAGTGATTATCGGTGGTCAGCATACTGTTGGTTTTGACTTCCTGCCCAAAGTACCTAAGAGCGATGTGGATGCTCGTTTCATCTATGACAAAGTAGTAAGCGGCACGGAAACGAATACATTGGTGCTCCAGTCGTATGACGGCGAAAAAGTGCCAGTCGTCCTGGAGTTTCAGAACAACGGCAGCCAGTTCACGGGCAAGGATGGCATTGTCTATCCGGGTACGAAGTTCTATTTAGTGGCTTATCTTGATCCAGCAGGAATGGGGGAGGGAGCTTGTGCAGGACGTGTTTTCACACAAGACTTCACCACCACGGCGCAGATGACAGTGAGTTCTAAGGAAAATGCCTATACCTGTATCCCTGATTTGTTGGAGCCACGCTTGGAGATTGGTGTACAGGTGGTGACCCAATGGATTCAGTCGACAACAACAACGGTAAAACTATAGTATATAAATAAGGTACGCGTGAAGAGAGAAGGAATACATATCAGACAATGGCTTTTCGCTATTAGCTTTTTGCTATTAGCTGTAGCCTGCAGCTCCTCTGATGAGTCAGGAGAGCAGCAGCCTACGACACTGACAGTCTATGTGTACTCTCCAGAGCATCCCATGCTGATTCGAGGTGATGTCGGCAATGTCAATGCATCTTTTGACGAGAAAAAGATCACGAGGCTGCAGATATGGGTCTTCACGAATGGAACACACGAGAAGGTTGCCTACCTGGATACGAAAGAAACTTCGCAGCTGAATGTCGGTGAGGGTGCTGTCTACCAACTTCCTGTCAGTGATGAATTTGCCCAGAGCAAACCCGATGTGGATGTCTATGTCCTTGCCAATATCCCTAAAGAAGGCTATGCACTTGATAGTAAACTTGATGGAAACAGTACCCGTGACGCTATCCTCAGCGCAACAATCCCTGAGAATAAATTTGGACTGACATCGCCTATGACAACACGGGTACCAGATGATGGACTTCCTATGGCTGGTGCTTTGATGTCACAACCAGTGATAGGAGAAGCCCCTGTGTTACGTGTGGGAACTTCAAGTAATATTGCTACAGTACGACTGGAGCGCGCCGTGTCAAAAGTACGTTTTGTCTTCGCCAATACGGTAGGAGAGCCAGAACTGAAGATTAAGAATATTCAGTTGAATGCGCAAATGATTCCAAATACCGAATACCTGATACAACAGACACAGTCATTGGCATATAACACCAGTGTATCCCCTTTATGGGAAGCAACAGATTCAGAAGACAAAGTAGTGGAAGTTGCCAATCCTACTATCTATATCTATGGTGGACAGGAAGCACAGGTGTATGAGAATCTCATCGATCAATCGGAATTAACCAAGATAGGTCCTTTCTATCTGCGTGAGTCAGATAAGAAACTCAAAGGCATGATTACTTATCAGATAGGCGAAAGTGGAGATCAGACTGGAATATTCGAGATGGATGCTGCAGGCGACTTCCGTCGTAACCACACATGGATTGTCTATGCATACCATGCTGGTGGAGGCTTCCTGCAGATGGAGGCGATATATGTGAAAGAATGGACGACTAAAGAGAAGAATCATGAAGTGTATAACTGGTAAATATGGCTGGTTGTTGGCTATTGGCTGTTGGCTATTGGCTGTGAGTTGCTCTTCAGATAGTTCTGGTGAGCAGCAACGGTCAACAGGTAGTCCCTTGCAGATAATGCCATATATCGCTGCTTATCAGAGTAACGACGCTTTGTCTCGTAGTGCTGTTTCTGCAGGTTATACAGAATATACCCCTGCCCATGATATCGTCATTGGTTTGTATGTCCTTAAAAATGGGGAGCCAGTAGATAATACTGTGAAACTCATCAGTTACAGTAATCATGACTGGCATTCGCAGACCACAGTCGAGAATGGTGTTAGTTATACGATTTATGGGTTTATGCCTAAAAAAGAACCGATTTCATCAAGCATCAGTAAGAGTGGAGATGTTGCCACACTGACCCTTTCGAATATTGGAACTGTCTGTGCTGATGATATCTGCTTCATTACTGGTGTCAAGGATAGCGATGGTGATTTAGACCAAGGTCAGTTCGGCTACACAGGTAAGACGAGCGGTAACTTTATCCGCTTGTTGCTGGATCATCTCTTCGCATCTGTGAAGTTTAATTTTACTGTGGATACTGACTATAGTAAGTTACGTACCATCAAACTGAAGTCGCTGAAACTGATGACTTCATCGGCACCAATGACAGCTACTATTACCCTGACACCGAATACAACAGACGCTTATCCAGCTACAGTTGAGTTCATATCGCAGGGTGGAGAATCGACTCCTGCCACCTTCTTTGAGAGTACGGAGGGTGAGCAGATTCCGACCACGACGACCAGTTTCGTTTGTTGCTTTGCACCATCTGCAAGCAGTACCTTGTCTCTTGTAACAACCTACGATGTCTATGACAGCAAAGGTAACCTGATACGTAAGAACTGTGAAGCTACGAACAAACTTCCTGACCTTGAGGCTCAAAGAGGATGGCAGGTGACTCTCAACTTAAAAGTCGCTCCCACATACCTCTACCAGTTATCAGAACCGGATTTGGATAATCCAACGATAACTATTAATTGAGAATTGAAAGTTGAAAATTGAAAGATAAATGCGCAAAATAACGACCATCTTACTATTTTGTTTGTCTGCAACACTGATGCAGGCACAGATTACTATTGGTGGTAACATATACGGCGGCGGTAACGCCGGTGATACAAAAGGCAATACCAATGTTACCATTTATGCCGGCGACTTGAACCGTGTATTCGGTGGTGCCCAGAAAGCAGATGTTGGTGGTCATGCTTTCGTTCATATTGATGGTGAGAAAGCCTCCGACTATATCCTCATCAATCATGTCTATGGTGGTAATGATGTTTCAGGAGTCATTGGTAACAATAGTGAACTGACAAAGTCTGTTCCAGAAGAAATCGAAAAAGCCACCGATAATTTGGTGGATGAGAGCTGGAATGCTTTTGTGCGCATCTCGTCTAAGATGGATGGTGATCATGTGGCTGATGACAATCAGAAGATATATATCGGTCAGCTCTTCGGCGGTGGTAATGGTGCCTACGATTATGATTCCGAGAAACTCAGTGACGGGGTGACGCCAAATCCCTATTATGGTCTGAGTAAACCAGAACTCGCCAAAGCCTATTTGGAGGTGATGGGTGGTTCCATCGTCTATGCTTTCGGCGGTGGTAACAATGCCACAGTGACGGAAAAGACGATTATTTATGTCGACAATCCCAGT
>CACXQL010000083.1 GCA_902769805.1 uncultured Prevotellaceae bacterium | reverse complement strand
CTTCACCTCTGAGCTGAAGGTTGTCAAGGAGGTTCCTTATGGCAACAACCCCAGCCGTCTGAAGGTAAAGTGCTATGGTGCTGACGATGTCCGTGAGGGCGTGGCTATCCTGTGGAAAGAGAACGTAGACGTATCCATCACGGGTAACTCTACCAACCCCACCCGTTTCCAGCATCCTGTTGCAGGTACTTATAAGAAGGAGCGCACCCTCGCTGGCAAGCCTTACTTCTCTGTAGCATCAGGTGGTGGTACTGGTCGTACCCTTCACCCAGATAATATGGCTGCAGGTCCTGCCTCTTATGGTATGACTGACACGATGGGTCGTATGCACTCTGACGCTCAGTTTGCAGGTTCTTCTTCTGTTCCTGCTCACGTAGAGATGATGGGCTTCCTCGGTATTGGTAACAACCCGATGGTAGGTGCTACCGTTGCTATCGCCGTAGCTATCGACCTCGCATTGAATAAGAAATAACGAGACCCTTCCAACCTCCCCATCAGGGGAGACTTAATAAAGAAAGAGGATATGCAAAACATATCCTCTTTCTTCTTTTATTCCCTATCAATGTTCCTCCCCTTAGGGGAGGTTAGGAGGGTCTCAGGTCTCAGATCTCAAAATCCAAGCAGCTACGCTGCACGGTATAAGGTCTTACCTTGCCGTTAGCCACCGCCACGTGCTCGGGATGAACGGCATAGCCTTTCAGGGCTTCTTCACTCTCCAGCGTACTGTCGAGCATCACATCGGCATTCGACGAAGCCAGGCGGCCGTCGATATGTACCTTCACATCCAAAAGTCCTGGTACTTTGCCTACCAGACCTTCCAAACCAGCTTTAATACCTGCCTTAACGGCTTTCTTCTCTTCTTCTGAGAGTTCTGGATTCAATGTCCAGAGAATAATGTGCTTAACCATACTTTTATAAAGTTTAAAGTGTAAAGTTTAAAGAAAGGGAGGGGGCGAGACGAAGTGCATGTCCTCGCCAGTGATAGGATGACGGAACCATATCTGTTCGGCATGCAGATACAGGCGATCGGCCTTGGTGCCGTAGAGCTCATCACCCTTGATGGGTCTGCCGAGTCCTTCAGGATGAGCGCAGTGGATGCGCAACTGGTGGGTACGACCTGTCTGGGGATAGAGGGCGACGACATTTTCACTCAGAAACTCATAGTCAGTCACAGCGCGTTTACCATGCTCATGATCTACCACCTGACGCGGACGGTTCATCGGGTCTGGGCGGAGAGAAAGAGAGATGGTACCAGTTTTGTCTAGATGGTCTAGATTATCTAGATCTTCTAGATCTTCTAGAATAGCCACATACCGTTTCCGCACCTGATGTTTCACAAACTGTTCCTGCAAGGAGCGATAGACCTCTAACGACTTCGCCACGAGAAGCAACCCTGAGGTCCACATATCCAACCGATGGGTCCTCATAGATCGTCTTGACCTCTAAATGTGGGAATCCCAATGTCTCTGGGTTTACGTCAACATCCAAGCCTTCCATCATCCATGTGAGGATGGGCTTACATTTCCCTCGACAGGCTGGATAATAGTTCAGATGCTGCCGCAGCTCTTCCTTCGTACTCTGTCCCCACCAGAACTCTGCCATACAGACAGGATGCAGATGATGCTGATAGGCATACTGTAACAACTTCGGGGCACAACAGTCACCTGTGCCGCCTGGAGGCAGTGGAAACTTACGACGCAGTTTCTCCCTATTATAATACGACTGCCAGATATCCACCAAGTCTTTCGTCTCCCCTCGTGCGTTCAGCAACTGATACTGATGGAACAGCCACAACTGTAAGTCTTGAGACATCTTAGACCCCTCCAACCTCCCCTTAGGGGAAGCTATCAGTGCGGAGATCTCACGCTCCCTGGTCTTGAAATAGCCGTCAGGCTGTTGGGCATCATAGACAGGAGGCACGAAATAGTCCCAGTCGTTACGTCCTGCCAGCAATCCGCTATAGGCGGCAAGGAACACAAGCTCCCCTCTCTGAAGGAGAGGGGCTGGGGGTGAGGCTACCAATACCCCAAACATCTTTCCCCTGTCGGCATCCTCTTTGATCTCCGCATGATGGGCGATATATGCCTGCACCTCCTTTGCTGCCAACTGGCACAACGGATGTGGCTCATAGCAGAAGGGATAGGTAAACCGTTCCGGCTTCTGAATGTCAGTATGTAAGGGGTGCAACTGCTTCATTTCCTGTGCAAAAATACGATTAAGCGAGAAGAAAACCAAATTTTATTTGAGTTTTCTCGAGCGTGAGTATTTTCGACTGCACTCCCCCCTTACTTTCTCTAAGGTCAGCAGCGAGTGCTGCTGACTTTGACAGCGACCGCCGTCGATATTAGAGCAGCGGGCGCTGCTAATAACAGCACCGTCCGCTGTTATACCGACAACAACGCCACTTTCACCCTGATAGCGCCTGCCTTTCCCCCTGTTATAACGCCTCCTTCCCCCATCAGGAAGCATCTGTCCCATTATTTTCTCCTCTCTTTCTTGGTACTTTACATAAATCATCGTACCTTTGCATATTATATGACCCAACAGACATCGCCCATACAGGCTTTACAGCAACAGCGTCTGCTGCTCCAGCTGGAGTATCAGACAGAGAAGGAGGCATTCCGCAAACAGACTGAAGAGACAGGCATAGAACGGAAGGTCAAAAGGGGTGATGCATGGTATCCCCTGAAGGTGGGTAAGAGTTATTACAACTCCCTCAACCAACTGGTGATAGAGGTGTTCCGCACTGCTGACCAAGACATCGAGCATACCTTCGAGTTCGGCAAGACAGTGATGTTTTTTTCTTGTCAGAATAATCAGAGTATTCAGAGTAATCAGAATAATCAGACTATCAAATACCTGCCCTTCACTGGTACAGTGAGTTATGTAGATGGTGACAGAATGGTATGTGTCCTGCCTAACGAAGGCTATTCCGTTACTTTGCAGCATACGGAGAACTTAGGCGTACAACTCTCTTTCGACGAGACGAGCTATCGCCTGATGATAGAAGCCCTTGATCGTGCCATCAAGGGAAGAGGACGCCTGGGTGAGTTGCGCGACCTCTTCTATTCCCATCGTCCTGCGGAGACTTTTGTCTTCCAGCCGATGCACTTCCCTTATCTGAACGCTACGCAGGAGGATGCCGTCAATAGGGTGTTGAGGGCAAAGGATGTCGCTATCGTCCATGGCCCTCCTGGCACTGGTAAGACGACAACGCTCGTAGAAGCCATCCGTGAGACACTGATGCGTGAGAGTCAGGTGCTGGTATGTGCGCAGAGTAATATGGCTGTCGACTGGATCTCTGAGAAACTCGTTGACAGAGGCATCAACGTCTTGCGTATCGGTAATCCTACCCGTGTCAACGACAAGATGCTGTCGTTCACCTATGAGCGGCGCTTCGAGGCGCATCCTGACTATCCCCATCTATGGGCTATCCGTAAGGCCATCCGGGAACTTAGAGGAAAGAGGAGGGAGAAGAGAGGAGAGAGTTTCCATCAGAAGTTAGAGAGTCTGAAGAGTCGTGCCACAGAACTGGAGATACGCATCAACAACGAGCTCTTCAGTGAGGCACGAGTCATCGCCTGCACATTAGTAGGCGCTGCCAACCGCCTGTTGGACGGACAGAAGTTCGGAACGTTATTTATCGATGAGGCAGCACAGGCATTAGAGGCAGCCTGCTGGATACCTATCATCCTCGCAGGTGACCATTGTCAGCTGCCTCCTACCGTCAAGAGCATAGCAGCACTAAAGGCAGGACTCGGCAAGACACTCATGGAGCGACTTGTGGAAACACATCCAGAGGCCGTGACGCTGTTGAAGATACAATACCGCATGAATGACGACATCATGCGCTTCTCCTCCAACTATTTCTACGACGGACAGGTAGAGAGTGCCCCCAATGTAAAGTATCGCGGCATCCTCGATCTCGATGTAGCGATGGAGTGGGTTAATCCCTCGGAGTACTCGGAGAACTCGGAGTACTCAGAGAAATCCTTCAAAGAATCCTTCATCGGAGAGTCCTTCGGCCGTATCAACAAAGAAGAGGCAGAACTGACACTGAATACCCTCCAACAGTATTTCGAGCGCATCGGCAAGCAACGACTACTGGACGAGCGTATCGATGTAGGTATCATCTCGCCCTATCGCGACCAGGTACAGTATCTCCGTAGGTTGCTGATGAAACGAGAGTTCTTCAAGCCTTTCCGTCGTCAGATCAGCGTGAATACCGTTGATGGCTTCCAAGGACAGGAGCGTGATATCATCGTCCTCTCGATGGTGCGTTCTAATGATGAAGGCCAGATAGGATTCCTGCGTGACCTCCGTCGCATGAATGTTGCCATCACTCGTGCCCGCATGAAAGTCATCATCCTCGGTGATGTCCCAACCCTCACGCGCCATCCTTTCTATCGCCAGCTATGGAAATACGTGCAGGCACTGAAAGGACGTTAGCATTATTTATAAAGGAAATAACAGCCGCCATCGCTATGGGCATACCTGCGTAGCAACTCCTGTATGAAACGGGCATTGGCCTCCACACGTTCTGCCTTGCCGTCATAGCCGTTGATCAGTACGACGAGATGACGCGTGTCCATCGTTATCTTCGTACGCTCATGATCACTGGTAGGTGTTCCTACCCCACCTTCCGCATCCCGATAGACAGGCAGTCCGTGGATGTTTATCATACCACGACCGATGCCCTCATACGGTTCTCCTTCCCTTCCGATGCCAAGAGTCAGCGTGTCACCCACGAACTTTCCTGCGTCAAAGCCCCCGATACTATACCCATAGGCAATAGACGCAAGGTTGATGAGGTCCACCAACGTGTTGATCTGATATAACTCCTTGCCCTGCAGCATCCGTCGTATCAGTGCCTCCGAGGCAGGACGATAGCGTGAGGGGTCTTTGCCGCAAGCCTTATACACCCTTCGTGTCGCCGCGATACCACTTTGTTCCTTCAGCGACTCCGTCGTCAGCTCACTGCGAAAGCGTTCCTCCATCTCGTGAATCTCATCCCATAGTGGCTGTGAGAAAGACGTGTTCTCTACCTCCGCATCCACACATGCCCCTACAAATCCTGGACATACTGATGCTATCTCCTCTGATACGATTATCTTCATACTTTCTTTTCTTGCTTGAATATCCTGGCGACAAAAGTATAAAGATTAGGCGATATTGCCAAAGTAAATAACAAAAAACTCAAGATTCTCTTGTTTTTTTACGCACATCGTCGTACCTTTGCAGCAATGGATAAGTATGAAGACACCAATATGATAGAGCACCATCCCTTCGAGCCATTCCTGCCTGCCAATGCAAAACTGTTGATGTTAGGCACATTCCCTCCTGCAGAGAAGCGATGGTCTATGCCTTTCTACTATCCTAACTTCACGAATGATATGTGGCGCATCATGGGAATCTGTTTCTTTGACGACAAGCAACACTTCATCGCCGAGGACGGAAAGCATTACCGTCTGGACGAACTCAAGAACTTCCTCACAACGCATGGTATCGCCCTCTATGATACCTGCACACAGATTATCCGTACGAAGAATACTGCCAGTGACAAGGATCTGCAGGTGGTGGAGCAGACAGACATCAAGGTGATGCTGCAACGTTTACCGCAATGTAAGACCATTGTCACGGCAGGACAGTTGGCGACGACACTCTGTGCTCAGCAATTAGGAGTAGAAGAGCCAAAGGTGGGGGCGTTCACGTCTGTAGATATGGAAGGGCGCACCTTACGACTGTATCGTATGCCCAGTTCCTCACGAGCCTACCCGATGAGTGTCGAGAAGAAGGCGGCATTCTATCAGACAGTATTCAATACCTTATTATAATCCGATATGAATGAACTGATCACACAAATAAACGATGCTGTATGGACCTATCTCCTGATAGGAGTCTTGGTGGGTTGTGGATTATGGTTCACGTTTAAGACACGCTTTGTACAGTTCCGCATGGTGGGTGAGATGCTGCGACTACTTACAGAGTCTGCCGTGGATACCGTAGGAAAACAGGTTGGAGAACAACAGGCAGGAAAGAAAAGTAAGAACATCTCTTCGTTTCAGGCTTTTGCCGTCAGTGTCTCCACTCGTGTAGGAACAGGAAATCTCGCTGGGGTAGCGACAGCCATCGCCATTGGTGGTCCTGGTGCTGTGTTCTGGATGTGGGTCATCGCCTTGATAGGCTCTGCCACAGCTTTCGTGGAATCAACCTTGGCACAATTATATAAGGAGAAGTATAAAGTATCGTTTATCGGCGGACCTGCGTATTATATCCAGAAAGGTCTGCACCAGCGTTGGATGGCAGTCTTGTTTGCCATCCTCATCACCTGTCAGTTCGGACTCTCCAACAACTCCATTCAGGCAAATACCATCTGCAGTGCCATGCAGGAAGCCTTTGGCTGGTCACCTGCATGGGTTGGTGGCACAATGGCTTTTATGGCCATGTTTATCGTTTTTGGCGGTATCCGTCGTATCGCTCATTTCTCTGCTATCTTAGTACCTATCATGGCATTGGGCTATGTGACTCTTGCTTTGGTGATTATCGCGATGAATATTGAGCAGATTCCGCATATACTGAAAATCATCGTGCTGGATGCGTTTGGTATCGAACAAGTAGCAGGCGGTGGTCTTGGTTTCACGATTATGATTGGTGTCAAACGCGGTCTCTTCTCCAACGAGGCAGGTGAGGGCAGTGCGCCCAATGCGGCAGCGACGGCTTTCACGACACATCCTGTGAAGCAGGGACTCATTCAGGCGCTCGGTGTCTTCACAGACACCTTATTAGTATGTTCTTGTACGGCATTCATCATATTGATTAGTGGTCTTTACCAGGTGCCTGAACTGAATGGTATCGCCCTCACGCAGTCAGCCTTACAATCAGAAGTGGGCAGTATGGGTCCTGTATTCGTGGCTGTTGCCATCTTCCTTTTCGCTTTCTCCACCATCATCGGCAACTATTACTATGGCGAGGTGAATATCTGTTTCATCACATCTAATAATACAGTACTGACACTCTATCGTCTTTGTTCCTGCGGGCTGATGATCATGTTTGGTGCCCTTGCCAGCTTTGAGTTGGTATGGAACATCGTCGATTTCTTTATGGCACTGCTGACGATATGTAACCTCATCGCCATAGTGCTGTTAGGGCGGTATGTCTTCCGTCTGCT
>CACXQL010000082.1 GCA_902769805.1 uncultured Prevotellaceae bacterium | reverse complement strand
ATGTCAGGTTTGTTACAAATCCACTTTGTTGTTCTATCCGGATATTCAACTCACGGATATCAATAGATTCTGCCATAATATTATTCTTTTTTAATCGTTGTTTCTATTTCTTCTGTTGTTGTTTCAATCGTTTCTTTGTGATGAGCTTCGGAATCTTAATCTGTTGCCCGACTTTCAAAGGGGTATCCACACTTATCCCATTATACACTTCCATATAGCACTCCATTCCTTCGCCCAAATAGGTACGGGAAAGACGCTTGAGTGTCTGTCCCGGTTTTACGGTAATCACCTCTGCAGTACCTATGATCTTATATGCGCCCGTTCGTACGCGCGAATCCATCTTCTCATATTGATCGAATGCTGAAGTTTGTGACTGTTCCACTTTCTTTGGCTGATCCACTGGTTTGGGCTGTTCCGCTGGTTTGGGCTGTTCCACCTTAACTGGTTCAACCGGTTCCTGTACTTCCTGTTGTGTGGACACTTCAGTCGTGTCAACGACCGCTGTTGGATTAACAGCGACCTTTTCGATGGTATCATTAGCTATTGTGTCCTCAACAACCAGTGCCTGTTGCTCAGGCTGTATCGCCATCTCCTCGATAACGGACTGTCTACCATAGTTGTACCTATCAGTAATATAACGACAAAAGGCAACAGCCACAGGACGGATTTATCCGTGGATGTTTCTATAACGACCGGCTCATTTATTTCCGATTCTGCCATCATGGGTTCTATCGCAACAGGTTCATCGGCTTTCTCCTCTTTTGGAATTGTTACTTCTTCAGTAACAGTGGGGACTTCCTCAGTAACAGTAAACTCTACCGTTTCATCATTCTCTTCAGGGTCTATAGACTCCTCTTGAGCAACCGATTCTTCGTCGACAATATGATGATCTTTCGAAGCCTCTTTTTCTGGCTCTTCTCCCTCGAAGAACTTTTCTATCGGAGCGTTTGACTCCGGGAAGGCTTCAGCCTCAGCAGCGGCTTGTTCGGCAGCCATATCCTCAAAAGACACGCCATCATTAAGAATCACCGTTTCAAACTGCGAGAACGGTCTGTTTACCAACTCCTTCATTGTTGTGTCGGGTGTAAACGTAATCTTACTGTGACCGCTGATCAATACACGCTCACCTGTGTTTACATTTACGCTCTCACGGTCCTCTACATCAATGACCTTGAAAGTTCCCAGTCCCTTGACTTTCACTATCCCGTCACGGTCAAGTCCTTCCTGAATAACTTCAAACATGGCCGTGGCGAAGCCGACAGACGCTTTTTTAGTGACAGTTGCCTTCTCCACCAGAATTTCGGCTACAGATTGTATACTACGCTTCTCCATTAGGCCTTTCCTCCTTTCTTCTTATCGACACATTCCTGGATGTCGACTTCACCTTTTCCTTCCAAGCCGTATTCGGTTTAAAGCCCAACACCAGTTTGGGAGGTACTAACATACGCTGACGGGTACCGGGATTCACCAGGATCCGTTCCATTTTCTCACTCATAGCGTCAATAAGATGCCTTACCATCGCTTGGGTATCTGTTGACCTATACCCTGTTCGTCGCGAAAGCTCTGCGATAAATTCCTTGTTGTTCATGCGTTATCTCGTCTTACTATTTTACCATATATATCAAATTCTTCCGAATCGGTCACTTTCACCTGGTAGAATTCCCCCAGCATCAATGGACCTTCCGTCACGGGAATCAGCACCTCGGGGTCTACCTCTGGGGAGCAGAACTCCGTTCGTCCGATATAGTATTCACCTTCCTTGCGGTCAATGATGACACGTAGCATCTTTCCCACTTTCTCGGCCTCCAACTCACCACTGATACGTTGTTGTATCCGCATCAGCTTATCTAGTCGTGCTTGTTTTACCTCTTCCGGCACATCATCTTCATAATGTTTTTCTGAATAGGTTCCCTCTTCTTCCGAATAGGCAAAAGCTCCCATCCGTTCAAAACGGGCCCATTTCACAAACTCCACCAATTCATCGAAGTCTGCATTGGTCTCTCCTGGAAAGCCTACCATCAGCGTAGTACGAAGATGGATACCTGGCACCTCGCGACGTATTCTTCTTATCAGTTCGTAGGTTTCTTCTTTCGTCACATGTCGCTGCATCCGCGAGAGCATATGGTCGGAGATATGCTGGAGTGCGATATCCAAATATTTACAGACATTCGGTTTTTCACGCATCACCTGTAATAGTTCCCATGGAAAATGCGTGGGATAGGCATAATGCAAACGAATCCACTCCACACCCTCAATATCAGCCATCCGTGAGATGAGTTCAGCGATTTGCTGTTTACCAGTCAAATCCACACCATAATAGGTCAGTTCCTGTGCAATGACCTGAAATTCTTTGGTTCCATGAGCCACTAAAGAACGTACCTCTTCAAGAATCTCATCCATCTGACGGCTCTGATGTTTCCCAGTAATCAAGGGAATAGCACAATAGGCACAATGACGATCGCAACCTTCGCTGATTTTTATATAAGCATAGTGACGAGGTGTTGTCAAATGACGCTGCACAGTACTGGTACACAAAGGGGCTGAAAGATGCTCTTCACGACAGAGTACATCCAACAATTCTCGGTAATTGAACTTACCAAACCATCCGTCAACTTCCGGAATCTCTGCTTCAAGATCTGACAGATAACGTTCTGAGAGACAGCCCATCACAAATATTTTCTTTACTCTACCCTCTGCTTTCGCCTGTACAAATTCCAGAATAGTGTTAATACTCTCTTCCTTGGCATCGGCAATAAACCCGCAAGTATTCACTACAACAATCTCTCCTTGAGGATGGTCACTGTCATGAGTACAATGGAAACCGTTGGCTTCCATCAGTCCCATCAGCATCTCACTATCCACAAGATTCTTTGAACAACCGAGCGATATAAAGTCTATTGTCTTCAATGCTTCAAAGATTATTTCTTAAACAGGGAGTCAACAAACTCACGACGGTCAAATACCTGAAGATCCTCCATTCCTTCACCCAGACCGATATATTTTACGGGTACTTGCAACTGGTCGCTAATACCTATCACAACGCCACCTTTAGCTGTTCCATCCAGTTTTGTAATGGCCAGCGACGTAATCTGTGTCACAGCCGCAAACTGTTTTGCCTGCTCAAAGGCATTCTGACCGGTAGAGCCGTCCAACACAAGCATCACCTCGTCTGGGGCACCAGGAATCACCTTTTTCATCACTTCCTTGATTTTCTTCAGCTCATTCATCAGACCGACCTTGTTATGCAGTCGTCCTGCCGTATCTATCAATACCACATCAGCACCATTGGCCTTGGCCGATGATAACGTATCAAAAGCTACTGAAGCGGGATCGCTACCCATCTGTTGTTTGATGACAGGCACTCCTACCCGTTCACCCCAGATGCATAACTGTTCTACAGCAGCAGCACGGAACGTATCCGCTGCACCGAGATACACTTTCTTGCCTGCCTGTTTGAACTGCCATGCAAGTTTACCGATGGTGGTCGTCTTGCCTACACCGTTCACCCCGACAACAAGAATCACATAAGGAACGTTGTTGCCTTGCGAAGGCTGTTCTGTCTCATTTTTCTCGTTTTCAGCCAACAATGTAGCAATCTCATCACGAAGGATATCGTTGAGTTCTGATGTAGATACATATTTATCACGCGCCACACGAGCCTCGATTCGTTCAATAATCTTCAAGGTAGTGTCTACACCCACATCACTGGTGATGAGCACTTCCTCCAAGTCGTCTAACACATCGTCATCAACTTTCGACTTGCCCGCTACCGCACGTGTCAGTTTATCAAGCACACTGGTCTTGGTTTTCTCCAGTCCTTTATCCAGTGTCTCCTTGTCCTTTTTTCCAAAAAATCCAAATATACCCATAATATCTATGCTTATGAAGTGCAAAAATACGCCAATTCAACGTAACGACAAAACAAATCCCATTATTTTTAATTAATAATCCTTAAATCACATCATACAGCCGCAGAATTATTGTTATTTTTGCACCAATAAAAATAGATTGCTATGGATTGGTTACATGTTATTGCAGTGATCATTTTGGTCATTTTAGGTGTTATCATCTACTTCAACAAGCAAAAGGAGAAGTAGTCAAAAGGAGAAATAAAAAATGAATCATGAGAAAATTCCCATGATCCATTTCAATTTCGTTCAATCGCCTACTTTTTCGGCACCAGGAACTTGTCTCCTGTCTGGCGAATCAGTTCTCGCGCAAAGGATTTGTCATATCCAGGACGCATCAACCGGGCTCCTCTTCCGTACGGACTCCGTTTAAACTGCGTGCCTTCTGTCGGTTTGATCGCCATATCGTTATATTTTACGATAAGGAAATAAGCTAACTGTCTCCAGCGTTCAATCATCTCATCACCCTTCGATACACTATATTTTGTCAGGAACTCCACCCGTTCTTGTACCGGTAGTGCCGTAGCCTGACGTTCTATCTCTGCTTGACATTTGTCATACGATGCCTCTAGCGAGTCGCGTACCTCCTGCAGCGACGGGAACATCATCGAGTAACGCGGATAGATCATGTTGCTCACCCAGTTGCACACCCAGAAGGCATTGTCCATCGAAAAGGTCACATCATCAGCACCCTCTCCGGAATAGCACTTGGGCAAACGCGTCATACAATTATACATAGGGGTATAGGCTACCATATTGCCGTCATCATTGCCAAACCAGAAGCAGCCGCCCACCTCACGAGGCAGCCATGAGCGCATCTGCGAAATAAACGACCATGCTGTCTGCACCGTTGAGGTTGGACGTTCGTTGAATGCTTCCTGCTCATCGACCTTGAACGAGAGTGGAGCAGGACGATAAGGCATGGCGAAGATACCGCCACCAATGTCTGAATCGAGCGCAAACGGTGTTCCCTCATAATGATCACGCATCGCAGCACGCAAGTCCTGCAGGGTTACCTGCTTGTTGGGAATAATCCATAACGGCATAGGCGTCGTATTATCTTCTTTTCCTTCAGCATAAGGCACATAAGCCGAGAAATCATCGGCAAAACGATTGAAGAAGCTCCACACACGGGCCTCACAGTATCGGCGTCCGCTGAAATCGGGGGCTGCATAAGCA
>CACXQL010000081.1 GCA_902769805.1 uncultured Prevotellaceae bacterium | reverse complement strand
TCTGCCAATGCCTATATCAAGGGCGGTACCTGTCGTAACGTCTATGGTGGCGGATGGGCAGGTGCAGTGGGATACCATACGGGTACTATCAGTGATGCAACCACAAACGATATTCCTGGTGAGACCCATGTTGTCATCGGTGACCTCGATGGTACTTCGTTTGTCAACGGTATTCCTGCCATCGAGCGTAATGCCTATGGTGGTGGTGAGGGTGGTGCCGTGTTTGGAACGACAAACATCACATTGAACAAGGGCTATATCGGTTATCGTTATTTCGTTGACCAAGCGAGTGCTGACCCTGGAGCAGAGCTTATCGGTATTACTGATGGCGGCGGCTATTATCAGGAGAAGTTACACGATGAGACATGGTCGGGTGATGGTACCTATCGCTTGAAGGATAGTGGTAATATCTTTGGTGGTGGTTACGTCGATAACAGTAGCGTTGACAGAACGAATGTAACGATGTACAGCGGTCATGTGCGAAACTCTCTCTTTGGTGGTGGAGAGATTGCAGCAGTCGGACGTGGTGTTATTGTAGTGTCTGGTGAAAAAAACTCTATAAGAACCCTGCAAGGTATCTACAAGGCAGGAAAGACCAATGTGAAACTCTATGGCGGTTACGTACATCGCAACGTCTTTGGCGGTGGTCGTGGATATAACAACCTCGGTGAGGGAGGTAAACTTTATTCTGATGGTTATGTCTTCGGACAGACTGAGGTCGATATTCACGGTGGTGAGGTAGGAACTAATGCAGAACTTGCCAACGGTAATGGTAATGTCTTCGGCGGTGGTGATATCGGTTATGTCTATAGTGCTTATGAAAATACAGACGGCGCTTTGTGCTTTTATAAATATGAAAACGGAACATGGAAAACAGACGGTGGCGAGAAGATTCTCACCGAGGACTGCAAAGTACTGATAGAACCGCATGCCCGTGTCTTAAGTGGTACGATTAATTACGATGGTAAGGATTATAATGTGGGTGATTATGTTCCTACAGCTTACCTTAATACTTTAGGGAATAAGAATTCAGGTCAATGGGGGAACCTGGACACCAAGGGTATTACCATTCATAATGCTGTCTTTGCAGGTGGTAACACCTCGTCAGGTTCCGATAAGGTGTTTGCTAATGCCACCTCTATCTTTGGTAATGCTACTGCCTCTATCCATGATGTCTACCACCGTGACCTTATCACCTTGGGTACCAACCATGTGGGTGGTCTGTACGGTGATGGTAACCTGACTTTCGTAGATGGCTACCGTGGATTGAACATCACTAACTATGGTACAGACTATTATAGCATTGATAAGGAAATCACTATTGAACAATATGATGACGATGACGGAACGACATATCATCCCAAAGACCCAGGTAATCCCAATTCTAAGGCATCTACATTGTCGGCATTGGAAATCATATCCTTGTTTGAGCACGGAACAAACACTCAAGGTGTTCTTGATGCTGACGGAAAGATATCAAGTGTGTATTGGTTAGAGAATGGTGTACTGCCTGTCTATGCCGGTCGACCGATGAATACCATCCAGCGTGCTGACTTCTGTGGTGTGTTCGGTAGTCGTATGGTGATGCAGGGTGCCCAGGACCGCGTTCCTGAGATAGCTGACTATACTAACTATACCATCAACCGTGTCCGTGAGGTGTCGTTGAACAAGAAAGAATCTGTTATCGGTGGTGATACTGGTACGGATCGTGCCTTACACGGAAACTACTTCGGTATCTACAACATCGTGAACTACTTTGGTGCACTGACCAGTGATGTCGATTTCAATGAAACAAAGCGTGTCACAGACAATACTGACGCGGCAAAGTACAAGTCGGATGCCGTCACTCCAAGTGGTACTTATCCTTATGGCACAGCTACTTACGAGCAGTGGAAAGAGGCTCATAAGGCAGATCGTACTCGCAACAATGGTAATAGTCATAATAAGGTGGCTCTCGCCTCTGGTGTTTATCTGGAGTTGACCACAGAGGAAAGCACCGGCACCGACCTTTATGAGAAAGAATGGGGCTACATCACGGGTGTTGTAGAACTCGACCTGATTAATGTGCAGACGGGTATAGGCGGTGGCTTCGTCTATGCTAAGAACGAACATGGCAAGCGTAGTCCATCGGGCAAGACGCATACTACCATCACCGACCAGAACACTGGTGCTGTTACCCAGAAGGATTTTATTTACACGACCGATGATGCAAGCAAGGACGAATGGCAGTCCAGCGGTAACTTCGTGCATAGCACGCAGACCATCATTGACGACTGCTATAACATCAGTGGTAAGTATAAAGGAACGGTAGCTCCGGGTGGTGCCGTGCCTGCCCACTACTGGTACATCCAAGGTTCAGTATATGTCTATGACCAATATATCTCCGCCTATACTGGAGCTCCCAATGCCTATAGTGAACAGGTAGAGATTCCGTTGACTATCACGGCAGCATCGCATGGCACGATGAAACTGCTTAATGTGCAGCCTAACTACTACGCTTATTATGCTTCATCAGGTAACCCATTGGCTGATGGTCAGAAACTTGTCATCAACGATGTGACCTACTATAAGAATGATCCTATCAGTTACTGGGATTATTACCTGCTCAGTCAGTCAGAGAAGAACCTCTTCGTGCCAGCGACCTATGTCACCATTGGCGACTGTAAGGTGGGAGATACCGAATACCCAGAGGGTACGGTGCTGTTGCCTGGTAAGGAGGATGGAACTGAAGTGGGTTCCTATAATGCCCTGAAGAAAGCGGTTGACAACGGCGTTGTCGTTACATTCAAGAACGATAATGATGAGTACATGTCGGATGATGACAAGGGCTTCGACTACTTCTTCCGTTCCAGCAATAATCTGAGCCACGACACAGGTTATATGTTGACCTATAAAGTGAATAATCCTACACCATGGGATATTTGGTATACCACGTACTCTGGTCCACAGACAGACAAGAAGCAGACTCATGATGATGGTTATAACAATGGTCCTACATACAGACTTACTGGTAATGGTGGTCTGCTTGGACAGCGAGAGTACAAGGAGAGCGACGTCATCTCGCAGAGTGTTTATGAAACATATCAGAGTGTTGTAGATACCCATTCAGAGGTCATTCCTGCAGAAGGTCAGGCATCTTTTGAAGATGCTTACGTCATTACCAGTGCAGTGAATGTCACAGATGGCACTTCCACTCGTCGCTTCAATCCTGGTGCTGTTATCTCGGCAACGGAAAGGACAAACTACGGACTTACCGATGGCAACTCCTCTCCTGCCTATATCTGTACCAGAACCATTCAATTGGATGCAACGGATTATATCTATCAGGGCAGCAAGATGTCGTTAGCAGAGAAGAACGACTATATCAGTGGTGTCACCAATGACATTAAAGCGATTCTTCCTGCAGCAGAAAATGTCACGAAGATAAGTGACTTGACCCCTGAGCAACTGTCTGGCTTGTCAGCTGAGCAAAAGAAGAATCTGACACAGCTGCTGGCTATTCGTGAGGACATCAAGTCCGATATCGTGCCTGCTTACTATTGTACCACTGCAGGTCTCTATGGCGGCAACTATTACCAAGGTAACACTAACTATCGTGGTCTGGAGGCATGGAGCTCTATGTCGGATACAGACCGTCAGCAGTTCACCTTCAACTATGATGCCTTCGACCTGCTCATTGATCCCAATTATAGTGGTACTGCAGGCAAGAAATATCAGTACGATGGAGCTACCACGAAGGACGAAGCTGAGCAAAACAAGGCTGGTTACTCTATAGACAGGCCTGTCGATTATACGGCTACATATAATGGCAGCGATCCTGAATTAGTTCCTGGAAAAGAATACACACGCCAGGAGTATGAGGCACTGCCCAACGAGAAACGTCACTATTCGGGTATTGTGGTAAATGACGAAGACGCCACATACTATGTGGTGAACACGTCCTTCCAGATTGGCAATACCCCATACGCCGTAGGTGCTACCATCTCATCTTCAGTCTATGAAAGTCTTGGTGATACGGATAAAGGCTATGTCACAAAACTCACATTTGATGAAACTGGTACTTACTATTATTGTCGTGAGCCATATACTGGTACTACTGATGTGACGCCAGCCTCTGGAGTCTCTGGTGGTACGTCATACACTACTGGCGAGGTGCCTTTGGGCGTTGTTATCAATGATGATACCTATAACAGTCTTGTCAACAAACAGACAAACTTCACCATCCATGGCATAGCACCTACCGAGGTATCGACACTCTATGTATCGCGCAACTCTGACATCTTCGATCTCTCGACAGAGAAGATTATCACTGTCATCTATCAGTATGACTATGAGGAGAGCGATGCTTTAGGTAATATCACGCCTCAGAGTGAGCGTCATGTGGTGAACATTCACCTTACCTTCAAGAGCGGTATACCGTTAGTGGAGGATATCAAGGTGCCACAACTCATCCTGCCTGGTGACAACGTGGCTCTGCGTGAACCAGTCGTAACACCTGGTGCCTACGAGATTACTGGTGGTGGATGGGAAATTTTCCAGAACGAAAGAGACGCAGAGAGCCATATCAATGGTATAGAGTACTCGCCTAACTTCGATCCTCTTTATTGGTATCAGAACGGTTACTTTGTCGCTTACTATGCCAAGACCTATCTGGGCAAGACTTATTCGAACCATGTACCGTTGAGTGTGGCAAACTACCACGACCTGAAGAAGGTGCTGGATGATACCGAACATCATTACTATGTGGACAACGCTGCTGTGAAACGTAACTCCAAGATATATATTAATGATGCGACCAATGGTGCCTCACAGCTCAAGGCGCTCTACGACCTCAGTAAGAGTGAACTCAACGAGCATGTAAGAGACTGCCGGAACCTGGAGTTCATCCTGCATACGAATGTCAACCACACAGGCGAATGGACACCTATCGGTGAGGATGGTCATTGCTTCGCTGGTAACTTCCATGGTGA
>CACXQL010000080.1 GCA_902769805.1 uncultured Prevotellaceae bacterium | reverse complement strand
ATACAAAATCAAATCGTCGCACCCTAAAAATCTCTGTAACTAACTATATTTCAATCATTTCAAAGAACGCTTAGCAATTTTTAGTGGACAGTAATGAGAATACTTTAATCATGAACGCAACAATTGTTATCTATGGTTCCTCGACAGGAACCTGTGAGGCCATCGCAGAGAAGATTGCCTCGAAACTGGGCTGTGAGGCAGTGAACGTACAGGATCTTACAGCTGATATTATCACCAACCATCAGAACCTGATTCTCGGCACCTCGACATGGGGGGCTGGTGAGTTGCAGGACGACTGGTATGACGGCCTGAAGACACTCCAAAGTTCAGACCTCAAGGGTAAGACCATTGCTATCTTCGGTTGTGGTGACTGTGCGACATACAGTGATACCTTCGTAGGCGGAATGGGAGAGCTGTATAACGGAATCAAGGACAGCGGTGCCCACTTCATTGGCAGTGTAGCCACTGATGGCTATACCTTTGATGATTCTGAGGCCGTAATCAATGGTAAGTTCATCGGTCTTCCCCTTGATGACATCAATGAGGATGACAAGACGGACATCCGCATTGAAACCTGGTTGGCACAGGTGTCCCCTAACTTGTAATCACAGGTGTATTATTATTATAAAGTATTTGTTTAGTTTAGTAACGAGGGGCTGGCCGTGAGGTTAGCCCTTTATAATTACCGTGCCAGACATCAGGTCACGACTATCCTCCTACAAAATAGTTTCCATTCCCGTTTTTTGTACTTTCATCCCCATGCTCTTGTAAAAGCTATATGCGGGGTCGTTGCCTTCCCAGACATTGAGAATGATGTTATAACAATCGATAGACTTCGCATAATCACGGACATATTCGTATAAAGCTTGTCCTATGTGTCTGCCTCGTACCACCTCGTCAACACAGATGTCGTCAACATACAGTGTCTTGATATCTTGCAACAGTCTGTGGTTTTTGACCTCTGTGATTTGGCAGAAGGCATGTCCTATCACCTCTCCGTCGTCATATACAAAAATGGGTTTGTCGTCATCTTCGAGGAGTTCTTCCAGTTCCTGCTCGTTGTATTTGGTCGTATTGGCTTTATATAAGTCTGGTCTGATACCACTGTGTACTGCTCCCACTTGATGAAGAAGTCTCATCAAACCAGGGATATCTCTTTTTTCCGCTTTCCTTATCATCATTATCGTTTTGTTGTTCTTGGCTGCAAAATTACAAAAAAACGAGAGAAATGCAAAAGGAAAGTTTTTTTTTGGAAAGAATTAAGTTGGAATGGGATTTTTTTGTATATTTGCAGGAAAAAGAGAAATGAAGAAGATATTATTCCTTCACGGATTCTTTGCCAGTGGACAGTGTGTACCTGCTGTGGCTTTACGCGAGGCATTCGAGGGTCGTGCTGAAGTCATTTCGCCAGACTTACCGATACACCCTAAGAAGGCAGTCTTTTTTATCCGTGAGCTGATAGAACGAGAAAAACCAGATCTCTTGGTTGGCAATAGCTGTGGGGCATTCTATGCCCAAATGGTGGCACCTGTAGTAGGTATTCCCGCACTGCTGGGTAATCCACATTTCCTGATGACGGAGTTCTTGAAGCAACGTATAGGTGAGCATCAGTATAAGTCACCAAGGACTGACGGAAAACAGAACTTTGTGATTGACGAAACCCTGATAGAAGAGTTTGCTGAGATGGAGGCTGTTCAGTTTGACAATACCAATAAAGACTTTAAAGACCAAGTCTGGGGCTTGTTTGGTGAAAAAGACACACTGGCTCATTTTGAGCCACTCTTTCTGAAGTATTACAACAGGTCATTCCATTTTCCTGGCAATCATACCCCCACGGCAGAAGAAGTTCGAGACTGGTATGTGCCGTTGGCTGAACAGATGCTGTCGAATTTTAATGTCCCCGTCAAACTGATTATCTTCGATTTCGACGGTACATTGGGTGATACTCGACGGACTATCGTGGGTACCATGCAGATGACCATCAAGGAACTGAAACTGCCGAGCCGCACCGACGCAGAGTGTGCGTCTACTATAGGGCTACCGTTAGCAGGATGCTTCAGGGAGCTCTTTCCTGATGTCTCGGACGAATTCATTTCCAAATGCGCAGAGACCTACCGTAGAATCTTTAGCGAGAATCTACAGACAACCAAGCCGGAAACCTTTCCTGGTGTCGTCAAGACCTTGGAGGTGTTGAAGGGTAGGGGATTCATACTGACTGTCGCCTCGTCGCGTTCGCACAAATCCCTCATAGAGTTGTCGCACAATATAGGTATCGCCGAAAACCTCTCATACTTGATAGGGGCGGACGACGTGAGGGAAGCAAAACCAAACCCAGAGCCTGTGCTAAAGATACTGGCTGACATGCAGTTTAAGGCAAGTGAGACTCTTGTCGTCGGAGATATGGCTGTAGATATCCTGATGGGAACCAATGCTGGGACAAAGACTTGTGGCGTGACTTGGGGTAATGGGACCAGAGAAGAACTAATGGATGCTGGTGCCGATTATATCATTGACAGGATGGAAGAACTGATAGAAATAGTATCACAATCGTAACTTTGCGGTATTAATGTAGGAGTTTTCTGGTGTGCAACGCTTAAAACACTGCGTTTTAGGTATTGCACACCTTATTTATTTACCATACCTTTGCAATCAAAATCACAGGTATAACATTCATAAAAGGTATTTAATAAGGTATGGGACTCACAAAAAACTATTTACCAACTGTGCCTGTCCACAAGGACGGATGGGACGTGCGATGCTTAAGTTTATGAACCTCTGTCATGCCCCATTGACAAACTGGGGATTGAAAATAGTGGATATCCAAGATGGCTGGACGATGCTTGACATCGGCTGCGGTGGCGGAGCTACACTAAGGCGATTGCTGAAGCGGAGTAAAGATGCACAGGTCTATGGCATAGATATCTCTGATGAGAGTGTGGCAAAAGCAAAGAAAGTGAATGCCGACGTACTCGACAAGCAGGTGTTCGTTTGTCAAGGTTCTGCTGAGAAGTTACCCTACGAAGATGGAAAGTTCGACCTTGTGACAGCCGTTGAGACAGTCTATTTCTGGCCGAACCTGCCTGACTGTCTGCAAGAGGTGCGTCGTGTACTGAAACAAGGTGGTAAGTTCGCCATCATGGTAGAGGTTGTTGATGGTGATTCCATGTGGACAAACGTGGTAGAAGGCATGACTGCCTATTCGCCAGAGGAATTGAAGACAATGCTTGATGATGCTGGCTTCATCCAGACAGAGATTCATCGTATGAAACCATCGAATGCCACGATTATTGGTGTGAAAGCATAACAGCCATTGAGCATTTCGACGCAACGCTCATAGACATTGAGGCACAGGAGTATGCCAAGGGCTTCTATGAGAGCGTTGGCTTCAAACAGTCATCCGACACCTTCATGCTCGACGGTATTCCACATATCAAGATGACTTGGAGGAAATGAATGTTTAAACGAGTTTAATAAACTGTCAGCATAGTTTAAGCGAGTTTAAATTCCGTGCCAGATTGACTTTCGCGATTGTCATTCTGGCACGGATTTGTTCCGTAGGCATGTACTTTGCTTATCTATAAGTGAAAGCTGAAGCGAAAGCGGAGGTGATCAAGAACAAATAAGTTAAACCAAAAGTATAATTAGGAGGTATTGATTATGTTGAACGGATTAATGAAAAGCAATGGTTGGTTCCCAACAATGTTTGATGATTTCTTTAACACTGATTTCA
>CACXQL010000079.1 GCA_902769805.1 uncultured Prevotellaceae bacterium | reverse complement strand
CCGTCCACATACGGGCCCCCTTGATATCCACACCGATGAAGTTGCGGTCGGGGTATCGCTTTGCCAGCTCGACGGTGTACTCACCCTTGCCGCAGCCCAACTCCAAGATGATCGGATTATCGTTGTCGAAATACTGCTCGTGCCAGTGGCCTCGCATTTCAAACGGAACGTGTTCCACCACCGAATAGGGGTACTGGAACACGTTCTCGTAAGTTTCCATGTCGGCGAATTTCGCCAGCTTTCCTTTACTCATGCATTCTCTGCTTTCAAATCCTCATAGTAATGAGACATTGTTGTTTCGAAGTAAGGCTCCAGGAAAATAAAGCCGAAGCCGAAGGAGAGGATGGCAAGAATGAACCAACCGATGAAGCTCAGCAATAGCCAGAACAGTTCCTTCTTGTGTCCCTGCATCATCTCAGCACTCTTCTTCATAGCATCGGTAGCACTCATCTCCTTGTTGTCTTTCAGAATGTATTCAGTCTGTGAGAACATCAAGAGCAGGATGATGCCAGGAACAATCAGCAAGATGAATCCAATGAGAACGCAGATGTTTACCAAGAATCCAGCCAAGAAGATACGGATAAAGTCTTTGTATCCGTCAAACAGACGCTCGTAGGCAATATCCTCGTTGCGGATGAGTCGTAAGAAGAATATGGTGAAGCCCCATCCTAAAGGCAGACAGAGTAAAGTCCAGAATCCAGAGATTCCATAACCCGTCACACCGTCAAAGACAGTTGTTGCTCCTTGACCTACGCAACCGGTAATCAGCAAGAAAATGATGGTTGCAATGATACCATTAGACCACTTGCCTTCCAATGAAGCAAGGGCGCGATTTTTGTAAGATTGATTTTTACCCATAAAGCTAAGTTTTTATAAAGTTGATATTGCTTTCTTTTACTCTATAACGACAGTAGTCCAACCGTGTTTGTCTTCAATTTCACCATACTGGATGCCGCGCAAGGTATCGAAGAGCTTCTTGGAGATAGGACCTGGCTTCTCGCCAAAGTCGTAGCGCTTACCCGTCTCCAGATCGTCGATGTATGAGATAGGCGAGATAACAGCGGCTGTTCCACAAGCACCTGCCTCTTCGAATGTTTCCAACTCTTCTTCAGGAATAGGACGGCGTTCCACCTTCAGTCCTAAATCCTCTGCTACCTGCATCAGCGACTTGTTGGTGATGGAGGGTAGGATAGAGGTTGACTTTGGAGTGACGTAGGTGTTGTTCTTAATACCGAAGAAGTTGGCGGCACCGCACTCGTCAATGTATTTTTTCTCTTTGGCATCCAGATAGAACTCGCAGGCATATCCTTTCTCGTGAGCCAGGTTGTTGGCGAAGAGCGAAGCGGCATAGTTGCCACCCACCTTATACTTACCTGTACCGAGCAATCAGGAAGCAGTATTCCTTGGCGGGGTGTACACCCACCTGAGCACTCGTTCCGATGAGCAGCGGACGGATATACAGTGTTGCTCCGCTCTCGTAGGTAGGAATCCACTCCTGGTTCAGGCGTACCACTTTCTTCACCATTTCCACGAAACGCTCAGTAGGCAATTCAGGCATCAGAATACCGCGACAAGTGGACTGCAAGCGAGCAGCATTCTCCTCCACACGGAAAATGCGCACCTTACCGTCCTTGCAACGATAAGCCTTCAGGCCTTCGAACGCCTCCTGACCATAGTGCAGACAGGTTGCAGCCATGTGTAGTTTCAGATACTCGTCGGAGCATACTTCGATTTCGCCCCAAATGTTCTTTCGTGTTAAATTGCTGCAAAAGTAGTCATTTTCGTTCTTATTAGCAACAAAAAGTAGGAAAAATTAATCCTTGTCGAGAATCTTCTTGATTTCCTCATCCGTTTGGGTGAGTTTATCCTTACACAGTTTGATGAGCATCTGCGCACGTTTGAGTTTCTCCGACAACTGGTCGATGTCGAACTCATTGTTCTCCATCTGATGGACAATCTGTTCCAGTTCACGGACAGCGTCTTCGTATTTTACTTGTGGGGCTTCGTTCATGGTGTTCTATAAATGATAATGGTTTTAATCTATATACTATTTTACTATTGATTTGACAGTACCTTTCTCCAGCCGCGTCTCTATCTCGTCGCCCTCATGGAGTTGTGAAGGGTCACTGACTACCTTTCCGTGATGGAGGGTGATACTGTATCCTCGACGGAGCAGGAGTATGGGGTCGAGCGAGACTGTCCGTTGGGCAAGCAACTCCAGACGGTGAGTCTGTTGAACGAGTGTTGTCTGCAACTGTGTCTGCAGTCGGGCGAAGAGTTGGTCGAGGTGAGCCTCTTGACGGGCCTTCACGACCGAGAACAGAGAGGGGACACGTTCCGAGAGGGCAGCCAATCGGAGCTGATGAGTGGTGAGTCGTTCCTTCACCAGTCGTACCATCCTGTTCTGTATATCGTTGAGTAGGTCGTCGGTCTCGGCGAGATGGCTGATAAGGAACGCTGCTGCTGCGGTAGGAGTCTTCATCCTCGTGTGACTGATCATATCGAGAATGCACTCATCGCGCTCATGACCGATACCCGTGATGATCGGAATGGGGAAATTGGCTACGTTCTCTGCCAGTGCCAAAGTGTCGAAACCCGACATATCGCTGGTAGCTCCTCCACCGCGAATCATCACTACGACATCGAATACATCGTTGTTGTCCGACATCTCAGCGTGAATCTGATTCAGGGCATTGATGACACTCTGCTCCACCTGTTCTCCCTGCATGATAGCAGGAAAGAGCGTCACCTCGAAACAGAAACCGTATTCGTTTTGTTGTAGCTGATTGAGAAAGTCGCCGTAGCCTGCTGCCGTCTCACTGGTAATCACGGCGATGCGTTGTGCGAACAGTGGCAGCGATAACTCGCGTTGCAGGTCGAACACACCTTCCTCCTTCAGTTGACGGATAATCTCCTGTCGACGACGGGCTGAGTCGCCTATCGTGTAGGTGGGGTCGATGTCGGTAACAATCCACGAGAACCCGAAAGCCTCATGGAACTGAGGATACACCTTCAGCAACACTTTCATTCCGGCATGGAGCGCCTGACCGGCCGTTCGCTCGAAATAAGGACGGATGACGGTCCAGCTGTTAGCCCAGCATTTGGCCGAAGCACGGGCGATAGGGGTGTTGGTCTTCTCTTCTTTCTGAATCAGTTCGAGATAGCAGTGACCGCGCGACTCCCTGCATTCCGACAGTTCTGCCTCTACCCAATATTCATCGGGCATCTCTGTTTCCAGTGTCTCTCGAACAAGCTGGTTCAGTTCGTAAAGCGTATGTCGTGCTTCTGTCATTCCAGTCTTCCTATCATATATGCTCGCCAAAAATTGGGTGTGCCATATCCATAGATGTTATTAGGAGTATGATGGTTGTCGCCACATGAACGGACGAGGTTGATGATGTCCAGTGCTGACTTGTGGGGTAGTGCCTGCCACAGACAGGCTACGAGTCCGCAGACGATAGGAGTGGAGAATGATGTACCCATGTCTCTGGTGACCGTTCCGCGACTAGAAATCAGTGTGGCGGGACTGCCTATCGCCATGATATCCGGTTTCACTCGTCCGTCTTGTGTCGGACCGACGGCACTGAAGGGAGCACTTTTCATCTCTTGCGTCAGTGCTCCTACACTAATAATCTCTTGAGCGTCAGCGGGAAACGTGATTTTCTTCCAGCTTCCCATTCCCGTGTTGCCTGCAGAGTTAACGAGGATCATACCTTTACGGGCTAACATCGATGCCGTACGGCTAATCAGGGCTGTGGTACCGTCAAGGTCGCTGAGATGATGATCTCCGTAATGACGGTCGTATTCATAATAGCCTAATGAGGAATTGATGATGTCAACACCGGCAGAGTCGGCGAATTCTGCGGCCATCGCCCAATAGTCCTCTTCTATCTCCTGCTCCGTCTGCTGGTCTTCGCAACGCAGCAGCCAGTAGGAAGCCTCGGGTGCAGAACCGATATAGACATACGGCTCGTTGACGGCCATTGCGGAAAATACTTTCGTGCCGTGATCTGTCTCATTGTAGATATTCGGAGAGTTGGGATAGACAAAATCCTTCACCCCTTCTATCTGTACCTGTCTGAACCAAGGAATCTTATCCGCATTCTGGAATCCACCGTCAAGGATGGCAATCGTCATCCCTTTTCCTTTGTATCCGATATTATGCATCTGGATGCCTCGCAGACTTTCTAGCTGTTGTTTGGTGTTGCCGTAGTATTCTGTCTTGATACTGTCCCACCTGTTCCATTCGTCTCTGCATTTGGGAGGCATGATTCTTCGTTCAATGGAATCAGGTGAAGTCCATACGCAATGGGCGCTCTTCACACAGTCGAGGTGAGCAAAACGGTTGAGTAGGGTAGTGTCTTGTGAACGTACCAGTACGGTGTTATTCCAACGGCTTGTACCCACAATCGTGGTGCCTGTTATGCGTGCTTCTTTGGCAGGAAGGTGAAACTGGTTCAGATAAAGAGGACTGACAGGCAGGTCAGTGGAGTCCAACGAGAGATGCTGACGCTTGCGTCGCTCAATGGATTCACGCGAGAGCCAACGCTGAGGATGGTCAAGCCGGTAGGGTGTCCCTGCCTTATCGCGTAAGGTATAACGATAGACATAACACTTGCCTCCCGGATATTTGATTCGCGACATCTTGTCCGTCTTTCCTGCCAATTGTAGGCAGACACAAAGGAGTAGCCCGATACAGAGCTCTATTCTGAAGGTTTTTAGCATAACGTCTGCAAAGGTAATAAAAAATGATGAAACAAAAGCAGTTTGTCTGAATATTTGGCAGTATCGGGAAATATTCGTATCTTTGTCCCGTTATTTCTGTGAGATATGTCAGCAAGTCGTCAACAATCGGCACTGGAACTGGGAACCAAACCTGTAGGCACGCTACTTTGGCAGTATGCCCTGCCCGCTATTGTGGCAATGACGGCTTCTTCGCTCTATAATATCATTGACCGTGCTATGATCGGTCAGTTGGTGGGACCAGAAGCCATTGCCGGTCTGGGTATTACGTTTCCTCTTATGAACCTGAGTGTGGCATTTGGTGCAGCGATAGGCATCGGATCGTCAACATGTATCAGTGTACGTTTGGGACAGCGTGATTATAAGCGTGCCGAGAACCTGTTGGGAAATACGGTGACACTCAACTTGATCGTCGGATTCCTTTTCATGGTTATCAGCTTGATTTTCCTTGATCCCATTCTGCGTTTCTTTGGCGCGTCGGATGCAACCCTTCCGTATGCCCGTGAGTTTATGATTATTATCCTTCTGGGAAACATGATCACTCATATGTATTTCGGGTTGAATGCGGTATTGAGAGCTGCTGGTAAACCCCGTCATGCGATGTATGCCACACTATTTACAGTAGGGATGAACATCGTTCTGGTGGTGGCCTTTCACTTCTCAGGCGATGGCCCTCTGTTGGCAACTGTGGCTTTTTTCCAATCCCAAGGAATTGCTCCATTTCCGACGAGGAATCTATCATTTGCGTATGGATCTGGTGCGGAATGTAATTGCCATTGGTGTATCACCTTTCCTCATGAATGCTACAGCGTGCGTCATCGTCATCTTTATGAATAACCAGTTCGTGCGATATGGTGGAGATATGGCAGTGGGAGCGTATTCTATAGCGAACTCTCTCGCCATCATGTTCTTTATGTTTGTCATAGGAGTCAATCAAGGTATGCAACCTATTGCAGGTTATAATTATGGTGCGGAGAAATACGACCGTATGCTTCGCTGCTTAGGACTGGCTATCGCCACAGCGACAGGAATATTGCTCGTAGGGTGGGCTTTCTCTATGTTGTTCCCTTATCAGATAGCACGCATCTTTACTGCTGACCCGACAGTATTCCCAATTATCGGATCACAGGCGGTGATTACCAATTTCTTTCAGTGTATCGGTAAGGTGAGAATCAGTATATTCCTCTCGCTCTCACGTCAGTTGTTGATGTTATTGCCGATGGCCTACTTGTTCCCCCTGTATTGGGATTTGGATGGTGTGTGGATATCAATGCCTGCCAGTGATTTCTGTGCGTTTGTGATCACCATATTGGTCATGATGTGGTATATGAGAAAATTTAAGAAGTATGCAAGATAAGAAGGTTTTAATCTGTGTCGGACGGCAGTTGGGTGCCGGCGGTCGGGAGATAGGAAAGTTGCTGGCTGACGAATTCGGTGCGAAGTACTATGACCGAGAGATCCTGAATATGGCTGCGAAGGAAAGTGGCTATTCGGAGAAGTTCTTCGAGCAAAACGATGAGCGGAAAGGATTCTTCAGGTCATTGTTGAACATTCAGACTCCTCATTTTAACGGGGGTAGTTTGTACAAGTCGAACTTCTCTCAGGAGAGCCTGTTCCAATTCCAGAGTGATGCCATTCGTAAAGCAGCGGAGCAAAGTAGCTGTGTTTTCTTGGGAAGGTGTGCCGATTATGTACTCCGTGATTTCCCCAATGTTGTGAATGTTTTCATCACGGCTTCCATGCGTACACGTATCGACCGGATTTTGGAGTATCAGTCTGTTACTCCTCAGCAGGCCAAGCGGATAATCTTACATGCCGAAGGACAGCGTGCTTCCTATTATAATTTCTTCACGGGAAAGAAATGGGGAGCGGCCGAGAGTTATGACCTTTGTATCGATTCTAGTATCTTGGGATATGAGGGGTCTGCAAAGATTATTGCATCGTTTATCAGGAAAAAGCTATCATGAAGAAAATAGGTATTATCAGTGACACCCATGCTTACTGGGATGAGCGCTATCGTACGTATTTTGAATCGTGCGATGAGATATGGCATGCGGGTGATATCGGCTCTTTGGAGGTAGCAGAGAAACTGGCAGATATCCGTCCTCTTCGTGCTGTCTGCGGCAATTGTGATGGGGGTGACCTCAGATTAATGTATCCTGAGATTCTGCGCTGGAAATGTGAGGATGTGGATGTTCTAATGAAACATATCGGAGGTTATCCTGGTAACTATGACTATTCCATTCGCAGACAGATCTATACATCTCCGCCTCAACTGTTCATTGCTGGACATTCACATATATTAAAGGTGAAATTCGATAAGACGCTCAATCTACTACACATCAATCCTGGTGCTGCTGGTTTGCAAGGTTGGCACAAGGAGCGTACGCTTGTAAGATTGACCATTGAAGGCAATAAATTTAGTGATTGTGAAGTTATAACATTAGGAAAACATTAAATTCAAGATATATGAAACGAACAATAGTTATTACTGGTGG
>CACXQL010000078.1 GCA_902769805.1 uncultured Prevotellaceae bacterium | reverse complement strand
TTGCCAGACAGTCTGTCCTGTGAAGGTAAACTTAGGCGATCAGATCTATCTCTGGCGTCAGCAACTGGATTCGTTCGGAACAGCTAATCCACAGAAGAAGCTCATGTGCCGTGCCATGTCTGTCCTCTACGGCAACCCCGCACTATACAATATGGGAACCTCGATGGCACATTGGGCAAACCTTATCCCCTCGCCTATCATGAACTGTGGACTGAACCCTTGGGCTGAAGGGCACGACATGATGAAATTCCCCAAGAAACCATTCCACGAACAAATCAAAGATTTGGAAAGGTAAAAAGGTTAGAAGGTAAAAAAAGTAAAAGTTATGGCAAGCAAAGAAGATATATTGAAGAAATACAGGGCTAATGTCAGAGAGAAATTTGACATGCCCGACCTGAGTGATATCAAGGCTATTACCTATGCAGACCCTTTGGTACAGTTTATTGCCATGAGTGAGAGTGTGGGCGGACATGTCATTGAAGTAAAAGGCGACAGGACAGTTGACAGCATCATTCAAGAGATATATCCCGATGCCAAAGAGATTGCCTCCAATCTTCCTGAAGTGACGATTGCCACTCGCAACCCAGATACTGTAGGACGAGCACGCGACTTGAACGGTACGGACGTGGGCGTCATTCGTGGTATGTTTGGAGTGGCTGAGAACGGATGCATCTGGATTCCTCAGCAAATGAAGGAGAAAGCTGTCTGTTTTATCTCTGAGAACCTGGTTATTCTGTTGCCAAAGCATGAGATTGTGAATAACATGCACGAGGCATACAAGCGCATAACGTTCGATAAGGAGTACGATGGCTATGGCACTTTCATCAGCGGTCCATCCAAGACAGCAGACATCGCACAAGTCTTAGTGATGGGAGCCCAAGCTGCTCGAAGCGTCACCATCCTACTGATGCCCTAAAAAGCATTGAGGAGACGGATGACGGTGGCAACCTCTTCTTGAGTCATGGCAGGATGGCATGGGATACTCAGTTCCTCCCGATGGATGCGTTCTGTGACAGGGAATGACAATCCTTTCCATTCGGCATAGCACTTCTGATGATGAGGAGGTACAGGATAGTGAATCTCTGTCTCTACCCCATGCGCCTTCAGGTATGACTGTAACTCATCACGACGCTCACACAACACAGGAAAGATATGCCACACACTATCCCTGTCTGACTGCGGTATCACAATCAACGGATGGTATACCTTATTAATATATAAGGAAGCTATCTCCTTGCGCTTGGCATTTGTCTCGTCCAAACATTTCAGTTTAGCATCAAGGATAGCTGCCTGTAACTCGTCAATACGCGAGTTTCGTCCGACATAGTCAAACACATAATGACGGGCTGAACCGTAATTACCAAGAGCACGTATGATGTCTGCCAACTCCTCATCGTCAGTAGTCACAGCACCAGCATCACCAAAGGCACCGAGGTTCTTCGTGGGATAGAAACTGTGACCTGCGGCATCGCCAAGCGCCCCCGTCTTTTTTAATTGAGAGTTGAGAGTTGAAAATTGAAAATTGCAGCCATGCGCTTGGGCATTATCTTCTATGAGTTTCAAGTTATGCTGACGACAGATATCCCCTATCCTCTCCGTGTATGCACAACGACCATAGAGATGGACTATCATAATAGCTTTAGTCCGGGAGGTAATAGCTTGCTCAATAAGGTTATCGTCAATCTGAAGGGTATGGATATCCGGCTCCACCAACACCGGTTTGAGATTATTCTCAGTAATGGCAAGGATAGAGGCAATATACGTGTTAGCAGGTACGATGACCTCGTCACCCTCCTGCATCACCCCCATCTCCTTATAGGCACGGAATATCAGAGTCAGCGCATCAAGTCCGTTACCACAACCTATGCAGTAGCGAGTGCCGATGTAGTCAGCATAATGCTCCTCAAACCGTCGTGTAGCCTCTCCTTTGAGATACCATCCACTCTGAAACACATCAGCCATAGCCTTCCGCATCTCCTCCTCGTAGGGAGTATTCACCCGTTTTAAGTCCAAGTACTTGATCATAGCGTCCATTCGTAAGTATCGTAACAAACAGCACGAGCTCCAAACCCCTCCTTTTGGAAAATGAGACTATCATTTAGGTCGTCGTTTTCCACTAGGTTAGAAGTACCGAAATCAAAATAGTCATAACCATCCTGCTGGAATTTAAGCAGGAGATGATAGAACAACTCATCTAAGGCGCCACAAGACCGCCCCTTTGCATTGGTAGCGATATACTGTGTTTTAGCGACATGAGATGTAAGGTATAGCACGGTTCCACCTATGACCTGCTGACCATCCTTAACGACGAAGAGGCGAATCTGTTGCGGAAACCTCGAATGTAATAACAGCATCTCTGACAAGCTATGGACGGGAACGGCATGATGACGAGTCCGCAGTGTCTCCTCTAACAGTTGCCAATAAGTCTCGAAATCAGTACTCTCCTCGACAATGAATCCACTCTTCCGCGCTTTCTTAATACCACGCTTACGTAGTGTGGATAAAGACAAGGGACGACGCAGGAACACGACAGAAGCAATATCACGAGTACGCAGTTGGGCATGACTTACATTCGTCAATGCGAACAAGTCTTCCTCTGATGGCAATATCGGATATATCCAAGGAATATGCTTATAGACAACACGCTGGAAACCCTGTGAGACAAGATAGCTGTTCAATAAAGAGAACACATCACGTATCTCGGCTGCCCGGCAATGCTGGCCCATCACAAGTCCGCCATAGGTCAAACCCTGATGTGACGAGAAAGTATTGTCTTGCTCGTTGGCAGGAAGCAGGGCGTAGAGTCGACTTTTCCGATAGATCATCAGCGAATGGTCATGGAAGCGGTCGGAATGATAGTCCATGTACTGTCGGAAGAAGAGGAATGTTCCGTTCTTCGACTGCCTCACGAACGCATCCCATTCTTCGACCTTATCCGCTGTATATCTGACTATCTCAAACATTACTCGTTATTTGCAGGAACTCGTCATAGTCATAAATATACTCCTCCTCATCGAAGAGCTCGGAGGCAAGTACCAAGCAGACGGCGCCACTGGAGAAATCTTCCAGTGTACGCCATATGCCTGTACCTATATAGAGTCCCTGCCAAGGGTGGTTCAAATGATGGATCTCCTTGTGACCCCGTCCATCATCCAGTGTCACATCAAACGACCCACTCACAGCCACGATAATCTCTTGACATGTCCGATGAGCATGCCCCCCACGCCGTTCCCCCGATGGCACATCATAGGTCCAGTAGACACGTGCAATATCAAAAGGCACGTTTTCCAACTGCTCTGCCACCGTCAGGTTGCCACGAGGGTCGATGTGTTTGGGCAAATCAATCAGTCGTCCTATCATTTCTTCATATAAGGATCCGTCCCTAATACGGTCTTGGCAAGACGCTTTGCCTTGTCACGCAAAGCATTGACATCGTCGCCTAACTCACCATAGCAGAGGACTACACCCATGCGGCGACCCTTATGAGCCTCAGGCTTGCCGAAGATACGGATACGGGTACGGTCTTCTTTCAGAGCCTCTACAAAGTTATAGTCCAGTGGTCCATGCTTCTCCTCTGGTGAGAGGATGACAGCACTGGCTCCTGCATGCTCCAGATGGATACCGGCAATAGGCAATCCCATCACAGCACGGAAATGGAGTTCAAACTCAGAAAGGTTAGTGGTATGACCTAAGGTCACCATGCCAGTATCGTGTGGACGAGGACTCAACTCCGAGAAGATGACCTCACCCTGACGTGTCAGGAAGAACTCTACGCCCCAGATACCATAGCCTGTGAGTGCCTTCGTCACCTGGTCCGCCATGTTCTGCGCCTGTTTGAGAGCCTCATCACTAATCTTATAAGGTTGCCATGACTCACGATAGTCACCACCCTTCTGCACATGTCCGATAGGAGGACAGAAGATAGTG
>CACXQL010000077.1 GCA_902769805.1 uncultured Prevotellaceae bacterium | reverse complement strand
GATGGTAAAACTTGCAACTGTTTCCCCCTGTTATAACGAAGAAGAGGTACTTCGCCATTCCATAGAGCGTCTGACGGCACTCTTCGAGCGGATGATTGATGAAGGACTCATCTCGGACGATAGTATGATGGTGTTTGTCAATGATGGCAGCCGCGATCACACATGGGACATCATCCGAGAACTCCATGAGAAGAACCGTTTCGTGAGAGGCATCAACCTCGCCCGTAACGTAGGGCACCAGAATGCTATCATGGCTGGTATGATGACAGCTAAGGAATGGGCGGATGCCGTGGTGACTCTCTATCTGGCTGGTGGGTGGCTTTATCCTTATCTCCTTAGGTATCACAGGTACCTCGGTAAGATCTATACAGAGGTGAAGCGACGTCCGCTGTATCATATCCAGGAGATCTTGGAATAGGGATTATTTCGCATTCCTTCAGAAATCATCTTTACCATTTATTTGATGTATATGAAACCAGTAATTAAAGAAATATGAAAAGACTTCTCTTGTTCTTGTTACTAACCCCTAGTTTATTATCCGCCAAGGATGGCGACACGTTCTATGCCAATAGCATAGAGGGCATCAGTGTGTTATACCAAGTAATTAGTGAAGCAGAGAAGACCGTTCGTGTCGGTGCGGAGACCAGCTCTGGCTATGGTTATGAGGTTGCCATCGAGACTGATGCGACAGGTCCACTAACCATCCCTGCTGAAGTCAACGGTTACCGCGTGACTGAGATATACCTTGGTGCCTTCTTTTGGCGCAGCGGTATCACAGAGGTGTTCCTCCCCGAAGGACTGGAACACCTTGGTCACTGTTTCTATCAGAATGGTTCACTTCGGAGGTTCAACCTGCCTTCAACCCTCATAAGCTATGAGACGAGCTTCGTCAGTTGTGAAAGCATAGAGGAGATTATCGTGCCTGACTGTGCGACAGAGATACCCGTTAAATGGATCTCCAGCTCCAACGTCAAGAGTGTCAAGCTGCCATCCACCATCACTAAGATAGGCTCTGAGGCTTTCATCTTCGTCCCTTCAGTCTCAGGTCTTTTCCTTAATAGCGTCACACCGCCGGAGACTCACGAGAAGGCCTTCTGTTCAGAGTTCTATAGCCGATACTACGAGAGCTATCAGCACATCACTGTCTTTGTGCCAGCTGGGAGCGTCGAGACCTATCGTGCCACCGTTCCATGGAATAATTTCACGGAGATTCGAGAACCTTACGCCGAGGGCGAGGTATTCACATGGACGGACAAGACGGGACTGGAATGGGAGTTCAAGGTAACATCAGCCACAGATTTGACAGTACAACTGGGAAGCGGTACTCGACCTGCCATCAGCACGTCATACGGAGGCAATATCAACATGCCGACTTTTGCCAAAGGCTACAAGGTGACCAGCATAGCTGCTAATGCCTTCGAGGGCTGTACGGGCATCTCTGCCGTCACTGCCAACTACGACTACCCCATGGCATTCCCAACCACAGCCTTCCCCACGTCCGTCTATACCAACGGCTACCTGTACATTCCCGAAGACCTGCGTCCCCGCTATGAGGTCTTAGAGGGCTGGAACTCGTTCCTACAGGTGAACCCCGGCAACTATGCACAATGGGACACTTTTCTGGCTGTCAATCCCGAAGGCATTGAGATAGCCTATACCGTCATTGATGCCACCAAGAAACATGTAGAAGTTGAAGACTATAGGGCCCTTCGAGACGATCCAAACACCTATCGTGCCTTGGACAAAAACACAGAAGGACATGTCACCATCCCCGACTATGTCAATGGCTACAAAGTGACAGAGATTGGTACAGAAGCTTTTACGGAATGTACCAAGATTACGTCCGTCCGACTTCCTAATGCCATCACCAAGATAAGTCACGAGGCATTCAGTAGCTGCGTCAACTTGACATCCATCAACATGCCTGCAGCACTACAAATCATCGAGCAGTGGGCGTTCTGGGACTGCCGCAACCTGACCAGCCTTAACATTCCCAAGGGTGTGACAGCAATAGGAAAGGAGGCATTCCGAGGGTGCAGTGGACTTGGTGACCTGATGCTGCCCTCTACCTTGGAGACCCTCGACGAGGGAGCTTTTATCTCATGCAGTGGTTTGGGAACCCTGTGCGTTGAGGCAGGTAACCCCTACTATGACACCCGTGATGACTGTAACGCACTCATCCACACCGCCACCAACACGATTATTTTAGGCAGCAAGAACACTGTCATCCCCACTAGTGTCAACCAGATAGGAGCCAAAGCCTTTGCAGGCATCAAAGACCTCACTGAAATCAACATTCCTGCATGGATAACGGACATCGGCGAGGGGGCTTACCAAAACTGTTCAAATGTGAAGCGCGTCATCCTGAATGGAGCTCCTGCCATAGGTGACAAAGCCTTCAATAAGATGAATAGCGACTGCCGTGTATATATATTCTCCGATAATATACCATCATGCACCAGTGGCGCCTTCAGTCCTAAGCAGACACTGTATGTGCCCATTGGAAAGCGTTCCGACTACGAGGCTGCTACGGAATGGAGCAGTTTCGCGGCTATCAAGGAGATGTATCCCTTGGGGACGGAGACATTCACTACGAAGACTGCTGAGGACGTTGACCTGACCATCAAGATTCTCGACCCCTACGAGCTGACGGCACAGGTGGGCGACGGCACTCATGCCGCCATAGCCACTGGGACGGAAGGTATCATTACCATCCCCGCCACAGCAGGTGACTATACCTGTCCCACCATCACCACTAACGCCTTTAAGGACTGCGCTGGGCTGAAGAAGATTGTTATCCCCGACGATATCACTGGTATCATGGAGGGTGCCGCTGGAGGTACGACACTACCCGACACCATCGTCTGTCTGGCAGCAACACCCTACGACATCGATGCCAATGCTTTCTCGACAAATATCTACCAGCAGTCAGTCCTCTACGTCAACGACGAGCATCTGGAAGATGCCTTTGCTCAAGCTGAAGGGTGGAAGCACTTCACAAACATCACCTCGCCTCTTCCCGATATTACAGGTCTGACCAGCTTCCAGGAGAAGACCATCGAGGGCGTGAACGTCACCTACACCATCATAGATGCCGAGGCGAGGACGGTAAAGGTAGGCAACGGCACAGGCAGTGCCATTAGTTCATCGACAAAAGGAACTGTTACCCTGCCGTCACAGGTGCGGAAATGTACTATTGTCGAGATTGCCCCTAAAGCTTTTCAATACTGTTCCAAGGTCACTGCTGTCACCTTGCCAGAGAGCATTGTTAAGATTGGCAATTATGCCTTCACAAGCTGTACGCAATTAGCATCCGTCAACATTCCAGACCATGTTACCACGATAGAAGAACAAGCTTTCTATAACAACAGTATGACAGCCATCAAGATTCCACGAAGTGTCACCACGCTCGGAGAATGGAATTTCCAGGATTGCAACCAGCTTACCTATGTGGATGTCGAGGTGGAACAGCCGTTGCCACTTACCTATTTCTTCTTCAGCAACAGAGCCAATGCAACGCTCCATGTGCCTGTCGGCTGCAAGGAGGCCTATCAGCGTGCCGACTACTGGAAGGAGTTCAAGAGAATCGTCGAAGGCAAGGTTTATCCAGAGACGACAGAGACATTTGTATGCCAGACTGCAGAAGGCAAGGAACTGACGTTCAGGATTACCAGTCACGAAGACTTTACGGCGGTAGTTGGCGACGGTACCCATGCTGCATTGTCATCAACGGCAGAAGGCAAGGTGACCATTCCCCTATTTGCAGATGCCTATAGCGTCACTGGCATTGCTACCAATGCCTTCAAAGACTGCGCTGGGTTGACTGAGGTATGCATTGAAGACAACATTTCAGGTATTGAGAGTCAGGCATTCAGCGGTTGTACGGCACTGACGACAGTACAATGTATGGCACACGCAGCCTACGACATCGCTGCAGATGCCTTCGATAACGAGACTTACGCCAACGCCACATTGCTGGTAGGACAGTCATTAGAGACGGACTTTGCCAACGCCGAAGGGTGGAAGCACTTCAACCATATTGACAACACCTTCATTGCCGGCAACTTCTTCACTGCCACGACAGCAGAGGGCATCGAGGTCACCTATACTGTCATCGACCCGTTCAAAAAGACCGTTATGGTGGGCGGACAACCCGGTGAGTACTCTTCTTGGCTACAGAGTGCCATCGCCAGTTCG
>CACXQL010000076.1 GCA_902769805.1 uncultured Prevotellaceae bacterium | reverse complement strand
AAGATGCGCATGGCTTCGACTACAGTGCAGGAGAGTGGTTTCCGTGGTATTGACAACATTAAGTTGGTGCCATATTCATTAGGAACTGCTGCAGCAACTGGCGTAACTGCTAACGCTACCGCTAATGCGAATCTATTAGCCCTATCGGCTCTTACTGCCTTTGATAACGAGAATAGTAACTCAAAGGTATATGCTGATGTAAACCTTGAAATAGGAACGAGTAATTTCCTGTTCTATGGAAAGGCAGTGGATAATGAAGCAGGAACGCCCATTCAAAGCGCAGCTGACAAATTCAAGTTTGGTGCCCTGACTGTCACTGGCCTCACAGAGGGAGTCAAACCGACTCTTTCTTCCGTAGAGTTTACCCCAGTAAAGATCTACGGAGACGGAACCGATGCTGAAAAAACAGCTATCAATGCAGGAAAGACTGTTGGTACCAATCTGGTTGCAGCTTTGAATGCTGTGGCAAATGCCACTCCTACAATCAAATTATCAGATAATACTCAGCCAAAGTTCAAGAAGGTAACAGCAGGACAGAGTGCTACCATCAACGGATTATGGAATAACTTTAAGAAAATAACGACAGGCTCCTCCAAGAACATAGAATGGGTTTTCAAAGAACTCTATATGAACCTGGATGGTCTTTCCACCCCAGCAGCACAAGCAACTGTTCCTGACGGATATGCTATGGCAATAGCCATTAGGACGGCACTTGACACTTATGTTAATGCGACCGTTACAAGTAATATAACGACAGCAGTGACATTGAAAGATGCCTATAAAGGTTATCCTGCAAGTGTGAATCTTCCTGATGGTGCTGTGCGTGTCAGTTATGATGCTACCGACGAGGAGTTCAAGACAGTTGAGACAATGAGTTATTCATCAATGAATGTTGCATCTCTGGACAGTTATGTCTATCCTGCTAACTTGCAGTATTTTGTGAACAGTCCATTGAAAGTGTCTAATAACGTGCAGTCGCCTAACTATAGTGATAAAACATGGAACGCCATCTTGGGTTTGTACAATGGCTCTGCAGTGACTGCTGATACACGCTCTGTTGCCATAACCAATCAGGTGCAGTATGGCGTGGCTCGTCTGGATACCAAGGTCAATGGACTGTTGGCAGCAGGTGATGCCAATAAGTATTATGATTATGCAGGTAATGAGGTTGACGTGACAAATGGCTTCCAGTTGACAGGTATTCTGATAGGTAGCCAGAAGTCAGTAGGCTGGAACTATGTCCCCAAAGGAACAGCGGCATATACCATCTATGACAAGGCAATGAGTGGTACTACTGCTGCAAGTATGACTGTGAAGAGAGAGCAGCCAACTACAACTAATTATACGTTAGTGTTGCAGACGGGTGAGACAGACGACGAGAAGACTGTTAATATCGCTTTGGAGTTTGTCAATAATTGTCCGGACTTCGTTGGAGCTGACGGTGAGATTATTCCGAATGGTGCAACATTCTATCTGTTAGGTACACTGAAGCCAAGTGAGGCCACTAACAAAGATGCTGCTGTCGCCGCTGCTGCTAAGGATCGTATTTTCACCCAGGACTTTAAGACCATCGCTAACTTCACCATCAAAAAGGGAACTGCTACTCCAAATAATAGTGATGGACTTGGCACGGCAACGAAAGGACTGCCCGATCTTCGTGTCCCATTGATGGAGTTAGGACTCTCTGTCAATCTTGAATGGCAACCTGGTCTAGAATTTAACGTGGAAATTTAATGCGTGTAATGAAGAGAACGTGGAGATATATCGTCATGCTATGGGTAGTTTTGCTGCCCATGGCATGTTCGACCATTGACGACGATCTGAGCGACTGTCCGCCTCCTGGCCCTAATCCGCCGGAACCGCCGACAGAGGAAGATTATGAATTGAACTATGAGTTACGCTTAGTGACCAATATTACAACAGAAATCAACACACAGCTCACAACGGAGACAGAAGTCAATGTCGCCAATGCCCTGCGTACTCATCTTGAAAATATCTTCACTGACTATGCTCGTGATGTAGATCTCTCGTTCTACGACACGGAGAACAATCAGGAAAGGCTGAGTCATGACCAGCATGATATGAACGCCAGTGAGCGGAGCTATACTCTCTATTTGCCGATGCGCGAGTACATGCATCTCGCTGTTGCCAACTTGAAGGGTAATAATGTTGCGGGCTTGTCTGGTGACGATCGATGCCCAACATCTCAGTTGGTCTTGATGTCGGAAAAGCAAGATACCATCGATTCCCAAAGCACAGGACTCTTCACCGCACGTCAGACAATGAAAGTGCTTGAGAATGTCGACCAGACGTTCCATGTCAAACTATATATGGCTAACTGCGCTGCTGCCCTCGTCATAGACCCCCGTGGCCACGATTTCAAGGATATCAAGGTGTATGCCACGGGCTTTGCCAACCAGTTCCATGTCAATGACAGTACCTACGCATTTGCAGAAACCTCGCCTATTGTTCGTACCATAAAACTGGATACGGATGGTAGTGACCTCTGTTTCTGTTCCGTCAATTTCCCCTCTGCGGATAAAGATGAGATGAGGACAGTCATAGAGACTGATTTTGACGAAGAAACGTCGGACAAGACTTTTTGGCAGTTCCGTTGCTATGTTACCAAACTCGACGGAACAATCACTGAGACCATTTTGAATGTGAGAGAAACTTTGTCAGCTGGTCAGTTGAAAATCATCAAAGGATATTTCGGTGATGATGGCGATGTGTGCACAGATGATACGGAAGTTGGAGTCAGCGTGACACTCGACTGGAAAGATGGCGGACAACATGATATTGATATTTAGAACTCTAATAATAATTAAGGTATGATGAGACATAACATAATCTATTGGCTATTCAGCTTGTGTGTGGTATTTATATCGTGCGCAACGGATAATGGTATGTCTGAGCAAACGGAAGAGAAGGAGTATGAGTTTATACTCAGCGTAGGAACTCAGAAAAATATGCGTATGGCTGACGAGGTCGTACAGGCTAACGAGACTTTCAGAGGTATTCAGAATTTGTATGTGATACCTTTCTGTACCAGTGAGGCGAATCCCGTGACCATTGATGACTTCCCGTTGATATCTGTTGTTAAGGGTTCTGAGACCAACAAGGTGTCTCGCTCTGACAATGAGAAATTCTATTATTTTGCACGTTGTTCCATGAGGGAAACCGCCAACCGTGTACTGGTTTATGGACAGGCTGCTTCTATTACTGGTAAAACAAAAAATGACCAAAATGGCAAATTTGTAACAGGAGTTGGAGAAAAATACATTAAACCTACTGACATCAATTTTAACTTGCTGTCCATTTGCGAAACAAACGATGCGAATACTGAGGCGCAGGCCTTAGCCGACTATCTGACGACGATTGCCAAAACGGAAGGGTGGAGTACGACGACAGATGCTTCCTTGCACCAGCTCTATCTGGACTTTATCAAAGCAAACTCCGATGAGACAGGATTGCTGGCTGGGTCTGCTGCTTATGTCAAGGAACATGTCAACAAACTCAAAAGTCAGTTGGGAACTGATGAATTGAGTGAGGCGATAAAAACGGCCATTGGCGATATTGATAATGTGGCTTGTTTGCAGAATCAATATCCAAGTTCCCTCGGACTCCCCGACGGTGCTGCGGCATTACGTTGGTCGGGAGAAGGCTTGGGAAACCAATTCTCCGTTCGTACCACAACAACGACACTTGATAATATCAATAATGTCAGTCGATACACATATCCTGCCGAACTTTGGTATTATGTCAATAGTGCTATCAAAACCTCAACGAAGGAGATAGGACGAACTGCTTATGAGACTGAGAACTGGACAACTGTGTTGAGCCATTATGATCAGCAGGATGTTGCAGTTAATACAAAGTCAGTGGCTGTAAATAACCCCTTGCAGTATGGAGTCGCTCGTTTACGTACTGTACTGACAGCAGCTGTGGCAGATTGTCCATTGACAGCAGTAATTATCGGTGGTCAGCATCCTGTTGGTTTTGACTTCCTGCCCAAAGTGCCCAAAAGCGATGTGGATGCTCGTTTCATCTATGACAAAGTAGTGAGTGGCACGGAAACGAATACATTGGTGCTCCAGTCGTATGATGGAGAAAAAGTGCCTGTCGTTCTGGAGTTTCAGAACAACGGTAGCCAGTTCACAGGCCAGGACGGCATCGTCTATCCGGGTACGAAGTTCTACTTAGTGGCTTATCTTGATCCTGCCGGAATGGGAGAGGGAACTTGTGCTGGACGTGTATTCACACAGGATTTCACCACGACGGCAAATATGACAGTGAGTTCTAAGGAAAATGCCTATACCTGCATCCCTGATTTACTGGAGCCACGCTTGGAGATTGGTGTACAGGTGGTGACAAAATGGATTCAGTCTACCCCGACAACAGTGAAGCTATAATATAATAAGGTACGCATGAAGAAAAAAGGAATACATATTAGGATGTGGCTGTTAGCGATTAGCTTTTTGCTATTGGCTGTAGCCTGCAGTTCTTCTGGTGACGACCAGCCAAGGAATCCGCAGCCTACTGTGCTGACCATCTATGTATATTCTCCAGGAAGATTACGAGACTGCAGATATGGGTGTTCAAGAATGGAAAAAACGAGAAGGTAGCATATTTGGATACAAAGGAAATTGCACAACTGAATGTCGGTGAAGGCGCAGTCTACCAACTTCCTGTCAGTGATGAGTTTGCTCAGAACAAACCCGATGTGGATGTCTATGTCCTTGCGAATATCCCTGCAGACGGTTATGCATCCGATAGTAAACTCGATGGAAACAGTAGTCGTGACGATATTCTCAACGCAACAATCCCTGAGACTATTTTCGGACTGACATCGCCTACGACACTGGTACCAAATGACGGTCTTCCCATGGCTGGTGCTTTGACGTCACAACCAGTGATAGGAGAAACCCCTGTGTTACGTGTGGGAACTACCAGCAATCTTGCCACAGTAAGGCTGGAGCGTGCCGTGTCAAAAGTGCGTTTTGTCTTTGCCAATACGGTGGGGGCACCAGCTCTGACAATTAAAGATATCACGTTGAATGCCGGCATGATGCCTACCGAGGAATATCTCATTCCGCAACAAGGCAAGACATTGACCTATAACACTGCTGATGCCTCGTTATTGCCCAATTCTGTCA
>CACXQL010000075.1 GCA_902769805.1 uncultured Prevotellaceae bacterium | reverse complement strand
ACATAGACATCCACATCGGGTTTATGCTGGGCGAAGTCGTCGTCAACAATCATCTGATATGTCGCACCCTCACTCGTATTCAAGAGAGAGGTCTCATCCGAATATAAATAACCGACCTTGCGCCCACTACTGCTCTCGAAAATCCATATCTGTATTTTATTGATTTCTGTTTCTGCTGCGGAAGCATCAACAGGACCTACGGATGAACGGATGAGCATCGGACGGGCCGGTGAGTACACATAGACTGTCAGAACTGTGGTCTGCTTTCCTCCCGTTTCATCGGAAGAACTACAACCTACAGCTAATAGCCAACAGCTGATGGCCAACAGCAAACCGCTAATATGTATTCTCAATCTCATTCTCTATTTTCTTTTTTCATTTCTCACAGCTTCACTATCGTCGTTGTTGACTGGATCCACTGTGTCTGTACTTCCACTCCGACTTCCAGACGAGGCTGCAACAGGTCGGGCATACAGGAGTAAGCATTCTCCAACGAAGTGACCTTCATCGTCATCTTCGTGGTATAGTCTTGGGTAAACACGCGATTGGCGTAAACACCTTCGCCCTTACCTGCAGGATCTATTTGTGCTATCAGGTAGAATTTCGTACCAGGATAGACGATACCGTCCTTGCCAGCGAACTGCTGTCCGGAATTGTTCTGGAACTCCAGGATGACAGGTACCTTCTCGTTGTCGTACGACTGGAGCACCAAGGTGTTCACGGTATAAACGCCACTGGCATCAGCACTTCCCACAATGGGATCGTAAATGAAACGGGCATCCACATCACTCGGTTCTCCAACAGGCTTGAAATCGAAGCCCACGGTATGCTGACCTCCTATAAGCACTGCTGTCAGGGGCAACTTCGAGGCATCACCATAATTAACCACAGCTCCCTTCGAGTCGTTCAAGGTTCCCGTGATAGGACTCAAGGATACCTGTAAACGCCCTACTCCATATTGCAACGGATCGGCAATGGCAACCGACTTCGTCTCACTGGTCACTTCAGATCCCGTTGTATAATAATGACTCAACAATTCGTCCCAGTACGTACTCTCGTAAGTGGTCTTTGACACTTCATCCCTGGATGTACGGATAGCACTATTGGCATAATACCATAATTCTGCGGGATAGGTATAGCGGGTAACATTATTGATATTGTCCAGCGGGGTAGTCGTTGTACGAACCGTGAAAGCGCCGTCATTCCAGCGAAGAGCAGTAGAACCGTCAGGAAGTCCCAACGATGACGGGTAGGTATTATCCGCAATACTGCTTTGGTTATCAATATTGGCAATAATCGCCGTACTCAGAGAATTGCTAACCGTTTGTAGCTGTGTCTTAAGGGCTGCCACGTATGCCTTCACATTAGCTGCAGAACCCGCCATCAAGCCATTACCATCCGCATTAGCATGGATAAAGCTAGAATAATACGCACGCAATACGGAATTCGTCGTCGTGCTCCAACCAGGAGTGTTGGCAATAGTCGTCATATATTCAGCCAGTGCCTTAGCTTCTGCGTGCGATTCTTCCGTTTCACGAATGGACTGCAGACTGAAGGAGAAAGCCGAAGGCTTCTGATTTGCTGTTTCTGACAACGTCGCTACCAATTTTCCATTCTGGGTATCTGTCTCCATCCCAGGCACTGTTGAAGCCTGTGCATAGACCAACAAGTGATTGGTATGCTTGGCAAAGGAACAGTTGACCACGAGATAATAGTGATAGCCACCATCTATATCAATCCTATTGATAACGGCTCTGGTGAAAGTTGATGTCTTCGCTTCGTCATTAGCTGTTACAGGACCATTGGTAATATAAGGAATAGCCGTCAGACTTTGCAAGCCTCTAAACGGTTGATTCTCTGCCTGTATCACCTCGTTGGCCATACGCATCCCATTCTGACGAGCAACACTGATCACCAAGTCGAACTGATAGACGCCGTCTTCTGGTTCAGCGATTACATCATCATGGCTAGTACACGAAGTCAATATCGCGTACAAACTTGTCAACAGGAGGATGATGTAATACTTCTTCATAATACCTTATTTATTATAGATCAACATTGTGGGTGCCTCCATCATTCCAATCGATTTTCACACTCACACCGACCATTTGGTCATTTGTCTTGATTTCACCTTGGTCACCGATGTAACCCTTGATAATCCTGAACTGTCCGGCATTCAGAGGTTCTGGGATACTTAATATGGTCTGCGTGATAGTACCGTCTTCACACGTCACATAGACAATGAACTGCCAGCATGTCTCGCCCAAATCTGTCTCATCGAAATCGGTCTCAATGACTGTACGCATGCCCTCTTCGTCCTTTGAAGGGAAGTTGACAGCACAGAAACACAGGTCTTCGCCTCCTGTCTCCACTTTCACGCTACGGACAACAGGCGATTTCTCTGCAAATGTATAGACGCTGTCGCTAATATGGAACTGGCTGGCAAAGCCTGTGGCAAATACCTTGATGTCCTTGACGGTATGTCCGCGCGGTTCTATCACAAGAGCTTCCGCACAGTTGGCCATATAAAGCTTGACATGGAAAGTCTGATCCACATTCTCCAGCACCCTCATCGACTGACGAGCCGTGAAGAGTCCTGTGGTATGGGAATCGATAGTTTCCTCGTCGGTAGAGACTGTCGCGAGTTGGGATGTCAGGCTACGCTCATCGCCCGTCAGTGCCACCACCTTATTATCCTTGAGGTTAGCTGCGGCAAGATGCATATACTCACGTTTCGGCAAATTGATAGTATAGCTCTTCTCGCTGGCATTCATCGTTGGATTCTCATGGTACAGACGCTCTTTGTCGTTATCTGTATCATAGAAGGAGAGGTCCACATCACGGGCATAGTCTGTGAAGATTGTACTCAGATGAGAACGCAAGGCATCAGCCACGTAGGCTTCCGTCTCCGTGTCGAGCTGAGTATTAATTTCCGTGGTGATGTTCGTCACCAATCGAAGTTCATAATTCAACTCATACTCATCCTCTACCGGCGGCACTGGTGGATTAGGGCCAGGAGGACAGTCGCTCAGGTCGTCGTCAATAAACTTTGAACAACCTGTCAGCAGACTGACTAAAAGCAACAGTCCTATTCCGTAGATATATCTTCTCAAATTCATTCTTTATAATTAGTTTCCTGTATTATTAGCGCCGTCGCCTCCTAAGATGACATCACCGAAGTCGATACCTGTCGACCAGTTGATATCCACCGACATACCCAGTGTCAGGGCGCTATAGCGGAGGTCGGGCACTGTCATATAGGCATGTTTCAGGGAGTTCTCGCCAATCACGAAATTGGCAGTAGTCATATAGTCTTGCATAAACACGCGAGCTGTCTCAATCGATGAGCCATCGGCATTATACGGAGGCAGAGGATGGTGTTGGGGCCATGTCGGTTTCTCCAGTCCTGCCTTGTTCGGGTCAAGTTCACCAATCAGATAGAAAATTCCACCATGTGGAATCATTCCGTGCTCGCCGAAGAACATTTCACCGTTATTGATTAACTCCAGTGCAACATACACCTTGTCCTGTTTTGCCATCAGGGCATTGTAGTTATCAAACACCAATGTGTAGTTAGGTGTTGATGTAGGAATATCAGGACTGGCAATATCGCAGTCGTAAACATAACCCTGCTTGTCGCCTTTTGGAAGGAAGTTCCATCCTACCTGTTTCCACTGACCACCGATGATAACGCCATTCAACTGGAAGAGACCTGCGTCGGCTGTAATTCTCTTGTCGGGCTCATCTTCTTCAGTAATAGAGGGATCCTTAACCTTCTGGATAGCGTGGTTATTATCTCTCAAAATAGAAGAACCAAAGCTGACAGTGGTCTTCAGCAAGGATGTTCCATAGTTGATATCGTTCACCATAGCGACACTCTGTGTGGCTGAGGTGACATGGCTATTCTTTGTCCAAGAGGAAGTATCCCAGTTTTTATCATCATCCCAGTTGGCTACACCATCAGGATAACCTTCAGGCTTATGTTCCTGATTGGAGATGCGGAGAGGGCTGTTACCGAAATAAAGCAGTTCGGGAGGATAATAGTAACTCTCTACTGTAAATCCTGTAGCGTCACCCACAGCACTGGTATTGTAGTTCTTGACATAGTAGAACTGCTTCTTGTCTTTATCGAACAGATAGTGAGTAGAACCAACAGGAACACGATAGCTCTTCTGGGGGAAGTCAACCAACTTTGTACCCTTAATTGATTCATAATAAGGTGCATCAGGTCTTTTGTCTGCCGTAGTAGGCCATGCCGTGTCGGAAGTGAAGTGTGTGATCAAGTTGGTCATTGTTTCGAAAGACACTTCTGTCACGTTCATACCGTTACTTGGTACAGTTCCATTGAAATATTGCTTGATTCGCTCATGAATACGCTCTGCCATATATTTAGCCACGGCTTCAGGCACACTGAACGGAGTAGCGCAACGAACCTCGTTGACAACAGACCAAAGGTTCTGGATAGTACTGAGGATGGCTGTGCCATAGCCGGCACGCAACTCACCTTGAGCATGTTTAATAGTCGTCATCTCACGATAGGCATCTGCCATCTTCACCTCCAAGGCATAGAGCGCGTGGGTTGTCTCAATCGGACTCTTTCTATCTGCTGAGTTAAAGTCTGCCCAATACACCTCCGGATATTTGTCAACATCTATATCCTCAGACCATCCACATTCGTCTTTTGGCAATTTAACATGATTCTCACCTGCCAGATT
>CACXQL010000074.1 GCA_902769805.1 uncultured Prevotellaceae bacterium | reverse complement strand
AGGGTCGTAGATATAACCGTCAGGTCCTGAAATGGTAATCACCTTTGCTCCCAGTTCTGTAGCCTTCTTGGCTGCTCCCCATGCCACATTACCGAAACCAGAAAGCGCCACCGTCTTACCTTTTATGTCATGTCCATGGGTCTGCAACATCTGATGAACGAAATAGAGGGCGCCATAACCTGTTGCCTCAGGGCGCAGGATGCTGCCGCCCCATTCAATACCCTTACCCGTCAGTGTGGCACCATGGAATTCGCTAGTGAGCTTTTTGTACATACCGAACAGATAGCCTATCTCACGACCACCGACACCGATGTCACTTATAGAGTTCCCACATGAAAGCTTGGCAGAAACGCATAATCTCCGCATCGCTCTTGCCGCGTGGTGAGAAGTCGCTACCGCCCTTGCCACCACCCATAGGCAGTGTGGTCAGCGCATTCTTGAAAGTCTGTTCGAAGCCCAAGAACTTCAGGATACTGAGGTTGACAGATGCGTGGAAACGCAGACCGCCCTTATACGGACCGATAGCACTGTTGAACTGCACGCGATAGCCGATGTTCACCTGTACCTCACCTTTATCGTCAACCCAAGGCACACGGAAAGTAATGATGCGCTCGGGTTCCACGATACGCTCCACTATCTTGGCTTTCTCAAACTCAGGATGTTGGTTGTACACGTCCTTGATGGATCTCACCTGGATGCTTCTTCTCCAGGTCCTGCATAATCTTCTCTACGTTCATAGTTTTAAGGTTTTTTATTTGTTAAACTAACATTTTGTTACTTTGTTAATGCAAAAATAGGGAAAATTCTTGAAATGACCAAGAAAATTCCCTATTATTTTATAGAGGTGCTTGCAAAATGCTAATTTTGCTTAGGGAAGGGTAGTGAAGTCGAAGTCGTCGAAGAATTCGGCGCACCGCCCCAGCCGCCTTTCAGTGTGCCATTGCTGAGGTGGAGTTTCGCATCTTTACGTACCGTGATTACCAGACCGCCATTTTCGCCGCGCTTCGTCAACCTGCGGTCCAGCGTGAAGCCGGCATAATAGGTCGTAATTCTTGACAATTTTCTCAAAGTGCAATTCAGGGTCTAGATTCACTTAATCATTTGACTCGAGTCAAAAGACGAATTGGCTCGAGCCAAATCACGAATTGACTCGAGTCAATATTATGAGGTACTTGGTATATGTTTAATAGTTTCTTTTGAAATGCCGAAAATATTTTACATTATCGGTTTGGCCATGCTATTCTGCTTCGTTTTGTCCTGTATTTTCGCTGGGATCCACAGGGAAGTCATCACCAGTCACCTTGATAGTAATGCTATGGGTTATTTCAGAATTATCGACAGATGCCACAGTAATATTCACCGTTCCACTTCTCATGAATGTCACCATGCCATGATCGTCTATCAGGGCCACCGCTTCATCACTGGTACTCCACGTCACATTGGTTTCTGTTGTGTAGATGGGAGTGAAACTGGCCAGTAACTGCACAGAAGTGCCTACCATTTGCTGTTGGGTGAGGTCTGTCATGTTTGCACACGTGATGTCTACAGCAGTAGGATGAGTCACAACGAAGACTGGCGTATAGGTACTGGTAAAGGACAATATGCCGTCGCTGAAGACAAGGGCGAAGGCATAGTCGCCGTCATACTCGAAGCCACTACTGGGTGTCGCCGTCATTGTTATCACACCTGCTGTGGCGTCTCCCTGCACATTAGAGATGCTCAGCGAGGGACTCGAAGCATTTGTCTTGCTGTCGAATCGCAGTTGTTGACTATTGGTCGCCAGTGCCGTGGCAAGTTTCTTCGGTTCCACCCGATAGCGTAATGTCATCGGTGTTGTTCCGTCCACGCGGATGAAGCCGTTACTATACTCTGGGACAAAAACCAGTGACTGCAACTGTTTGACAATACCATTCAGGTCGTTTTCCAGTGAGTCAAGTCGTTCACCTTGTCTGTTGATGTCGTCCTGATAGTCACTACATGCCATCATCAGCAGAAGAGCTGGGAAAAGCACTTTAAGGAGTGTTTTATTATTCATAATACATATATTTATTCGTTCACAATACAAATGACCAATCTGTTGTCTTTATTTCTCTGTTTAGGCTGTATCTCGTCACCTAGTCCTTGGATGGTCATCCGTTCATAGGGGATGCCATTCTCTAGGAGATAGTTACTTACCGCTCGTGCCCGTAGCCAGGAGATGCTTTTGTTTATCTTCCTCGTACCTGTATTCCTGTCAGCGTAACCTTTTATGTCTACTATCGTTTCAGGATGTGCTTTCAGATAGTCGATGAGCGGATTCAGTTGTTGACGTTGAGGTTGCAGAATACGATATTGGTTGATGCAGAAGAATACTTCTGTAGGTGTCGCTGACTCTTTCTTCTCCTCAACGGGTGGGGGAGTCTCTTGGATGGTATCAGCGACAACAGGTGTCTCCACCACTGGTTCAGTCACGATGGGGGTTGCTTCTGGTTGTTGCTCGATAGGCTGAGGCTCTTCTACGACGATGAGTCTGCTGGTCTTTCCCAATGCAATCTTCACACCGGCCATCAGTCCTATCTGCCAGTCAATGCCCTTTCCTTTACCAATCTTCGAGTTGAAGTCTTCTGGCAGCATATTCGCTACCGCCTCCACACTTATTGACAGACGGTTGGAGAGTCGGTAATCAGCACCGACACCACCACGTGCGGCAAACATACTCTTACTGCCTGTCCATAGTTTCTCAAAGTTACCACCTTCCTCATGCAGTTTATTTGCCTCATCGTTATTGAAGGCGAAAGCCATCCCTACACCTAAGAAGACATAAGCGTTCAGTCGCCTGCGAGGTTTCCAACTACTCAACAGGTTCGACAAAGAGAGGGTAACATCGACCTGAGGCTGTATGTAGTTCCATTTATATTTAGCCTTGGGATGTGCCTGCCAGTTGTGCGCTTCCCAGCCGGAGATACCAGCCCGTACACCCCAAAGAGGTGTCATCTGGTAGCCTCCATACAAGGCGGCAGCAGGGGAGAGCTGTTTGCTGAAACTTGCTTCGCCCTCCACCCAGTTGACGCCAACTTGAGGCAACAGGTACCAGTGGGGACGAAACACTTCGCTTTGTCCCTGCGCTGTCACCTTTCCCCAAGAGGTTAGTAACACAACGAGTAATATGGTCAGTCTGCCTCTCATTTAATCACGACCTTTTTACCATTCACGATATACACGCCCTTCTTTACAGGACGTCCCTCTATCTTGCGACCGTTCAGGTCGTACCAATCGGCGGTAGCAAATTTTTCACTATTCACTTTTACCTCTTCACTTACACTCGTCGTTCCCTCATTGATGACATCCAGGACGGTGCTATAGCTTCTTCCCTGAGCGACGGCAGGCAGATGCAGCACCGCCTTACCGGCAGGCACTTTCACCGCTTCGTCTTCCAGTTTGATGCTGCAGAACTTATTATCTTTCAGGATATAGTAGTCATTCTCGTAGTGTGTAGCCTCAATGACTGGCTCCAGACAGTTCTCCTCACCATAGTCCTTATGGTCGTCCGTACTGATGAACGTACCACTGCTCATCCGTCGTGGACAAGCCACGATATCGTATGAGGTGTCACTGTTGCCAGACAAGAGGACGCCGTTATTGGACTTGATGACGCTGACGCCGCTGACATTCAGTTCTGTTGACGTCAGTTCTACGATGGCTACTGTCGTGGTGGTACGCTCCTGAACGGTGAAGACGGTTATGTTCTCAGGAACGTAGACATCCACGCCACTCGAGAAGGTCCAGTATTGGTTCTTGGCCTTTACCGTCGTCATCACCTTGTCGTTTCTGAAGTTAGCACCCAACGACGGCATCAGGGCATAGTCGTCGAGCAGTGCCAGCGACGTATGTATCGTCGTTGTTGCGGGAATGGCATTGTCGCCGATAGTGAGGGCCTCTTCCGTATCAGGCAGATAGAGGTTCTGCAGATGCTCTGCATCCTCAAAGGCGTAGGCGGCAATTTCGGTGATAGTATAGGTCACTTCATCAACGGTGCAGTTAGCAGGTATGGTAAGATCAATCTCCTTGTCCTTCTCAGACTCTGGAATCTTGACACCTTTAACCCTGATATTGTTGTTTTCCTCGTCAATCAGTGAGACAATGAGCGAGACGGCGAACTCTTTCTGTTCCTCGTCGGTAGCTGTGATATCGACAGAGAAGTCTGAACGCTCTATCACATACGTCTTGATGACCTCACTGGTATAGTTGCCCAGACCAGTGACCTTCACCTCATAGCTGCCTACTTCCGTACCACCTTCATTGACGATGGTGTAGTCCGTCTCTTCTACCAGTGTATTCTCGCCGTCCTTCACCTCAACGTCAGGCCGTTGCAGTTCTCCGTTATAATAGAACACCTCTTCGCTTAGAATCACCATATTGTCCGTAATCGGCTTGGGGGTAATCTCGAAGGTCGTTGAAGCCGTACCCGTGAAGTTCTCCTTACCAGTCACGGTAACAGTGACTGTACCCACATTGACGTTGGGAGATATCTCGACGGTATAACTGCTGGTAGGAACAATCGTCGAACTAATCGCTACCTCGCGAACACCAGGATTCTTTGCCGTTCCGTCATAGACATAGCTTGCCATCTCATAGAGCACCACTTTCGCAGTCTCGATACTCAATGGCTTGATGGTAAACTGCTTGGTAATTACACCCGTATAGTTGTTCCTACCAATCACTACCACATCATAGTCGCCATGATTAATACCACCGTCATTTGTCAGGGTATAGTCATTGGCAGTGAGGAAGGACTGGTCGCTGACAGTGACAGTAGGCTTCTGTTGCAGTGTGTTATAGGTATATGACGTACTGCTCAAGAAGACCATATCCTCTGTGAGAGGTTTCGGCTTGATGATGAAGGTCTTCGTCGTCGTACCGCTATACTCGCCCTGACCGGTAATCGTCACTGTGGCCGTACCTGCATTCGTATTATCCGTATAGCTGACAGAAAACTCGCTTCCTGGTGTCAACGTCTTATCACCGTCTTTCACGGTGACGGTAGGACGATGCTCACTACCCGTATAGACCACCTGTTCTGTACTCAGCGTTACATCGAACGAACCGATACCCTTGGAGATGATGCTGAACTGTTTGGTAGCCATACCGTTGTAATTGCCCTTACCGTTGGCAATGACATCATACACGCCTACAGAGACACCTCCCTCGTTGGTCAGTGTGTAGTCGGTATCCAGTACCATTTCCGTACCACCGTTCATCAGGACGACGACGGGTTTCTGAGTGGCACCGTTATAGACATACTCCTCATTGCTGAGAATAATCATATCAGCCGTCAGTGACTGGCGCTCAATGGTGAATTCCGTCGTCAGCGTACCCGTGTAGTTGCCTTGTCCTGTAACGGTGACGCTAGCCGTACCGGCATCCGTGTTATTCGAGTAAGCCACCGCATAGCCAGCCGTCGGTATCACATCTTCACCGAAGGCAACCTCCTTCACACCAGGTTTCTTGGCTTTGCCGTCATAGACATAGCTCTCCAGTTCGTAGAGCGTCACCTTAGCCCCCTCAATACTCCTTTTGGCGATAACATACGGATAGTCGAACTCTCCGCTGTAGTTGCCCGTCGCTGTTATGATGGCATGATAAGTACCTTGGTTCACACCACCGTTGTTCGTGATGACATAGTCACTCGCCTTCAGGGCTGTTCCGTCTCTCACTACTACCGTAGGAGTCTGGTTCTTGCCATTATAAATGAAGCCGTCAGCTGTCGTATAGCCGGAAACGGTAATCATTGCAGCCGTCAAAGGCTTCTTGGTAATCTCGAAGGTTGTATTGCGTGTACCGGTATAGTTACCTTTACCTGTGACAGTGACTGTTGCCGTACCTGCATTCGTATTATCACTGAACACAACGGTATAGTCAGTCTCAGCCTCCAGTTTCTTGTCGCCGTCCTTCACGGTAACAGAGGGTTTCTTCTCCGTTCCGTCATACTCCACACTGGCTTCTCCCAACGTAATCGTGAAGTGGTTGATGACAGCATCCTTCTCCCAGATACTGTACTGCTTCTCGGCCTCACCCTTGTAGTTGCGCTTGCCGACAATCTTCACCTTGTAGTTGCCTACCTCTATACCACCGTCGTTCGTGAGTGTATAGTCATCGGCAGTGATACGCTCAGTGTCACCGTTCTTGTCACTGACAGTCACCGTAGGCTTCTGCAGTTCACCCGTATAGTTGAAGTTCTCCTGACTGAGTGTGATCATGCTGCTGTTGACAGCCTTCTTCTCAATCTCGAAGGTGGTAGAGGCAGTACCCGTGAAGTTGTTCTTACCTGTGACGGTAACCGTTGCCGTACCTGC
>CACXQL010000073.1 GCA_902769805.1 uncultured Prevotellaceae bacterium | reverse complement strand
ACCAGTACCGAGAGGAGCACTGCGGTCGTAGTCACGTACAATCACATAAGGATTGCTGGAGAATCCGCCTTTGAAGTATGGACCTACAGGGGTGACGAAGATAAGGAAACAATATTCCTTGGCAGGGTGAACACCCACCTGTGCACTTGTTCCGATAAGCAACGGACGGATATACAGGGTAGCACCACTCTCATAGGTGGGAATCCACTCCTGGTTGAGGCGTACCACCTTCTTCACCATCTCTATGAAACGCTCCGTAGGAAGTTCTGGCATCAGGATGCCACGACAGGTGGATTGCAGACGTGCCGCATTCTCCTCCACACGGAAGATGCGTACCTTACCATCTTTGCAGCGATAAGCCTTCAGTCCTTCGAAAGCCTCCTGTCCGTAGTGCAGACAGGTGGCTGCCATGTGCAGGTTCAGATACTCGTCGGAGCATACTTCTATCTCGCCCCATTTGCCGTCACGATAGTAACAGCGTACGTTGTAGTCGGTCTTCATATAACCGAACGACAGGTTTCCCCAGTCTAAGTCTTTCATATCGTAATAATTTTAATGCTTTTTCAATTTAATTGCTGCAAAAGTACATAAAATAATGAGCTTGTGCAAGAAAATTGCAAGAAAAATGCTTATCTTTGTAACTGAATTTCAAAAATGTAGTAATTAAAAGAGATATGGCGATGAGAAAAATAATGATGATGATGGCGATGATGTGTGTGGCTGTTGCTTATGCTCAAGAGGACGACTATGACGACTGTGACAGCCCTCATGGTATAGTCCTGGACCTGGGTATTGGTGTCGGGACTCCCACGAATGTTCCTGATGGCTATGGCTTCGCTCCCTTTAAGTCAATGGAGTGGATCCTTGGCTTGCGTTACACCTATACTCCGAAGAGATCTACGCAGACTTACTCAACAGGTCTTTGGGTGAACTGGCGAAGGTACGGATTGTCAACAGACAGGCAGTTTGACATGATTCCCGATTCTTACACCATAGAGTATCCCCATCACCAGGTTGTCGGACTTGCCGACTATCCAGAGGGTGCCAGTCATCGTTCCTCCCGTATCGCGATATTCAGTCTCTCCGTCCCTGTTATGTTTGCCCAGCGTTTTGGACGTAATAGTAAGTTTAAGTTGACATTAGGTCCTGTCGTCAACTTTAATCTCCGTGGACGTATCAATACCAGTTATGAGTTAGGTAATGAGGATATGGATATTAGTATCAAGGATTTCGACTATCGTCCTGTGACCGTCGACTTCATGGGCATGCTTACCTATAAAGGTATGGGTATGTATTTCAAATATTCACCCATGAGTGTCCTGAAGACCAATCAGGGACCGCAGTTCCATTCCCTCTCTTTCGGTTTGTTCCTATAAACGATTAAGCCTGTTCGGCTTGTATCTTTGAGAGTTCTTCCTCTGTCTTAGTCAGTTTGTCCTTGCAGAACTTAATAAGTCGCTGTGCAGTCTTCAACTGTGCAGCGAGTTCGTCTATATCCAGTTCGTTATTCTCCATCTTGTGGACGATAGCCTCTATCTGTGCCATCGCCTCCTCATACTTCAGATTCTCTTCCATATATGACTTTTGAATGTATTTTTCCTTTCTCAACTCTTGTTTCTATCTCATCGCCTTCTTTCAGTTGTTGTGGGTCACGTACCACCTTTCCTTGGTGCAGGGTGATGCTGTAGCCTCGTTTGAGCAACAGGGAAGGGTCGAACGACAGCACTTTCTGTTCTGCGAGTTCCAGATGATGCCGTTCTTGGATGATACGTTGTCGGAAGGCATGACAGATACGCTCATATCGCTGTTCCAGCTGGTGTTCTATGTTCGTCTTAAACATCGTGAGAATGAACGAGATACGTTGCTGGAGGTCATTCAGGTGTTGAAGCGTGTCTGCAAGATGGTCAACGAGGAAGGCTGCTGCCGCTGTTGGCGTCTTCACTCTCATATTCGACACCATATCCAACACACACTCGTCCCTGTCGTGTCCGATGCCTGTAATGATTGGCAAAGGGAAGTTAGCGACATTTTCCGCTAATGCCAGCGTGTCGAAACCGCTCATGTCACTTGTCGAGCCACCGCCTCGGATAATCACTACCACATCGAAATCGTCTATCCGTTCGTGAATACTGTTCAGGGCTGCTATCACACTCTGTTCCACTTGCTCGCCCTGCATGATGGCAGGGAAAAGGGTAGGATAGAACTGCAGACCGTAGTCGTTCTCCATGAGTTGACGACAGAAATCCCCATAGCCTGCTGCCGTCTCTGCGGAGATAACGGCAATATGCTGACAGAAACGGGGGATGGCAAGCTCTCGTTGCAGGTCATAGACACCCTCTTCCTTCAGTTTCCGGATAATCTCCTGACGGCGTTGCGCCATATCCCCTAACGTGAATGTCGGGTCGATGTCCGTGACAATCCAAGAGAAGCCGAAAGCCTCATGGAACTGGGCGTAAACCTTCAGCAGTACCTTCATGCCTGCATGCAGCGTCTGTCCTGTGGTACGCTCGAAATACGGCTGTAGCATCGTCCATGTCTGTTTCCAGCATTTAGCGGAGGCACGTGCGATGGGCGTATGTGATGCCTCGTCTTTCTCCACGAGTTCCATATAACAGTGTCCTCGGCTCTCCCTGCATTCCGACAGCTCCGCCTCTACCCAATACTCATCAGGCAGTTCTATCTCTATCGCCTCACGTACGAGGGCATTGAGAAGTTGCAGGGTATATCGTTTCTCACTCATTCTCTCACACTCTCCTCTCTCTTCATCCTCCCAATCATGTAGGCACGCCAGAAGTTAGGCACGCCATAACCTGTTAGATTGTCGGGATGCTCTTTGTTATTACCCGTCTGACGAATCAGTTCCATCATCTCCCTTGCTGTCTTGTCCGGGAAAGCCTGCCACAGGCATGCCGTCAATCCACAGATGATGGGAGAGGCAAAAGAGGTTCCGATATCCTTTACGATGGAACCAGTACCTGTAACGATGATGGCAGGACTGCCGATGGCTACGACATCAGGCTTGACACGTCCGTCCTGAGTAGGTCCTACGGCACTGAAGGGAGCATGGGTTAACAGGTCAGTGACGGCACCTACTGTCAGACAGTCCTCTGCATCTGCAGGGAAGGTCAGCTTCTTCCAGGGGTCCATACCAGTATTCCCTGCCGAGATGACAAGAATCATTCCTTTGCTCGCTAATAAGGAAGCGGAGCGGCTGATAAAGGCTGTATGTCCGTCCAGTTGCCAGGGCTGATAGGGCTTGTGTCCCTTGTCGTATGTGTTATAGCCTAACGACGAGTTGATGAGGTCACAGCCCGCAGAGTCTGCAAACTCCGCAGCCATCACCCAGTAGTCTTCCTCTACCTCCTGTTCTGTCTGACTGTCCTCACATCGTAATAGCCAGTAGCTTGCCTTCGGGGCAGTGCCTATATAGTAGAATGGCTGGCGCATCGTCATCGTCGACAGCACCTTTGTGCCATGGTCTGTCTCGTCATAGATAGACGATGAGGCGGGATAGACGAAGTCCCTGGAGCCCTCAATGGCAACCTTTGCGAAGGCAGGAATGCGGTTGACATTCTTGAAGCCTCCGTCGAGTATGGCAATCATCATGCCCTCACCCATATATCCGATGTCATGCAAGCGATGTCCGTTGAGTGTCCTGATCTGTGTGTCGGCACGACCATAGGGCGTATCTGGAATGGAGTCCCATGAGTTGAATGAATCGATGTATTTCGTCTTGAAGGCTGTCGGCACGATAGAGTCAGGGGCTTGCCATACCATCCTGCACGTCTGTTGTACCAGTACGGTATTATTCCATCTGCTCGTTCCGACAATCTTCGCTTTCAAGGACTCAATCTGTCGTATATACCTGGGTGTGACGGGCAGATCTGTAGAGTCTACAGACAGTCCCTGCTTCCTCCGTCGTTTTATGGAGCGTTTGGAGAGGAAACGGGTAGGGTGGTCAAGCGAATAGGGAGAGCCCAGCTTGTCGCGAAGTGTCACACGGTAGATATACGACGGACACTCCTTGTTGCGCACTTTCTTGGTACGCTCCTGAGCCTGACTGTCGACAGACAGCATGAATATGGAGAGTAGTCTGTGCATCACTTTTCCTTTAACGCTGCGAAGATACAATAAAAACCTGAGATGACCAAATTTTCGAGACACCATCTCCATATGCCTGCCATCCTTTCGCATAGAAACTGTCGTAGACTAAGTGTTCTTTCAGGTCAACAGCGTACGCTGCTGACATTGACAGCGACCGCTGACGATATTAGCAGCGGCCGCTGCTAATAACAGCACCGTCCGCCGCTATACCGATAACAACGCCACTTTCACCATGAAAGTCCCTGCCCTTCCCCCTGTAACAACGGCACTTTCCCCTATTACGATAGTATTATTCCATTTTCTCCGATAGGACTTTATGTCGCTTCCCATAGACGTTAAGACAAAATACCTCTCTGATAACTTGGAGGTTTAAGGAAAAAAATCTATCTTTGCAAGTACAATTGAAGTTAAACTAAAAATTAATAGAATCATGAAGAAACAATTACTACTGTTCATCTCCTTATTGCTGCCGTTGGTGGCAAGTGCAGCTGCTGTAGAGATTGACGGCATCTATTACAACTTAATATCCAAAATAAAGCAAGCTGAGGTAACCAAAAAACCATCCGGCTACTATTCTGGTACTATTACTATTCCAGAGACAGTTGAGTATAATGATGTCACTTACAGCGTGACGAGCATTGGAGATAGGGCGTTCTATGGTTGCGGTAGTCTGACCTCCATCGAGATTCCCAACAGCGTGACGAACATTGGCGATTATGCGTTCTCTGGTTGCAGTGGTCTGACCTCCGTCACCATTCCCAACAGCGTGACGAGCATTGGAAATGATGCGTTCCGTGGTTGCAGTGGTCTGACCTCCGTTGAGATTCCCAACAGCGTGACGAGCATTGGAGATTATGCGTTCTCTGGTTGCAGTGGTCTGACCTCCGTCACTATTCCCAACAGTGTGACGAGTATTGGAGTATATGCGTTCTGGGATTGCACTGGTCTGACCTCCATCACCATTCCCAACAGCGTAACGAGCATCGGAGGTTATGCGTTCTATAAATGCAGTGGTCTGACCTCCATCGAGATTCCCAACAGCGTGACGAGCATTGGAGAATCTGCGTTCCAATATTGCGGTGGTCTGACCTCCGTCACTATTCCGAACAGTGTGACGAGCATTGGAAGTGCTGCGTTCTCGTATTGCAGTGGTCTGACCTCCATCGAGATTCCCAACAGCGTGACAAGCATTGGAACTTATGCGTTCGAGGATTGCAGTGGTCTGACCTCCATCGAGATTCCCAACAGCGTGACAAGCATTGAAGATGGTGCGTTCTCTAACTGCGATGATCTGACCTCTGTCACCATTGGTAATGGAATTCAATTTATTGGTACTACTGCCTTTGCAAATTGTGCAGAGCTGACGGATGTTTACTGCTATGCGGAGTCTGTTCCTACTACAGAAAGTGACGCCTTTGATGGTTCTCTTATAGAATATGTAACGCTTCATGTTCCTTCCTCATCAGTGAATCTATATAGGACAACAGCCCCTTGGAGTGGCTTCAAGGAAGTAGTAGCCATCAGTGGGGAGACACCGGAATTAGATAAATGCGCCACTCCGACCATCAGTTTCAAGGGAGGCAAGTTACATTTCGAGTGCGAAACATCAGATGTCACTTATCACTATACTATTACCCCTCCATCGAAAACAGACAATACAGGTAATGATGTTGAGGTAGGTTCATCCTATACCGTGCAGGTATATGCCAGCAAGGATGGCTATCAGGACTCTGACATTGCCAAGCAGGACATTGATATTCGCGGCATCAAAGGTGACGTGGATGGTGACGGTGTAGTGGATGTCAACGATGTGCAGACGACTATCAATATCATATTGAAGAAGTAAAGAAATACAGAAAGTCACTAAGTGGACAGGAGCGTTTTCGTTCCTGTCTTTTTGTTTTACAACAATATCTTTGTTTTCTTTGGCGGAATGAAGTTTTTTACTTAATTTTGCAGCATATTATGGATAATAAGCAAGCAGCACTGGAATTAGGGACGAAACCTGTGGGGCGATTGTTGATGCAATATGCCCTGCCAGCCATCGTTGCGATGTCGGCAGCGAGTCTCTATAACATACTCGACCGTGCCTTTATCGGGCAGATTGTGGGTCCGGAGGCAATAGCAGGTCTGGGCATCACCTTCCCCTTTATGAACTTAAGTGCAGCCTTCGGCGCTGCGGTGGGAGTGGGTGCCTCGACATGTATATCCGTGAAGTTAGGACAGCGTGACTATAAAAGGGCACAACGGTTGTTGGGAAATACGGTGACGCTCAACCTGATCATCGGTTTTCTCTTCATGGTGGTCTGTCTCATCTTCCTTGACCCTATCCTGCGTTTCTTCGGGGCTTCCGATGTGACATTGCCTTATGCGCGTGAGTTCATGATCATTATCCTCTTGGGTAATATGGTGACACACATGTATTTCGGTATGAATGCAGTACTCCGTGCCGCTGGCAAGCCCCGTCATGCGATGTATGCGACACTCTTCACGGTGGCGATGAATGTCGTGCTGCTCATCACCTTTGTATGGTGGTTCCGGTGGGGCATCAAAGGTGCCGCCCTTGCCACTGTGACATCACAGACGATGGCGATGTGCTGGCAGTTGTGGATATTCTCCGACAAAAAGGAACTGCTGCATCTGGAGAGAGGAATCTACAGGCTCCGGATGGCATTGGTGCGTAACATCATCTCGATAGGTATCTCTCCCTTCCTGATGAATGTCACAAGCTGTGTCATCGTCATCTTTATGAACAACCAGTTTGTGCGCTATGGCGGTGACATGGCAGTGGGAGCCTATTCCATTGCCAATTCCGTGGTGATGATGTTCTTCATGTTCGTGATGGGTGTGATTCAGGGTATGCAGCCTATCGTAGGCTATAACTTCGGAGCGGAGAATTACAATCGTATGTTCCGATGTCTGTGGCTGACGATAGCCACTGCAACAACGATCCTGTTGATAGGCTGGGGGCTCTCGATGCTCTTCCCGAGTCAGATTGCCCGTATCTTCACCACGGACCAGACGCTGATCAATCTTGCCGCTCGAGGCATTCAGATAGACATGATGGTGTTCTTCGTCGTGGGCTCTCAGGCTGTCATCACCAACTTCTTCCAGTGTATCGGTAAGGTAAAGGTGGCTATCTTCCTGTCATTGTCGCGCCAGCTGATCCTGTTGTTGCCGATGGCGTATGTGTTCCCTCTGTTCTGGGATCTGGATGGTGTGTGGTATTCGATGCCGGCGAGTGACTTCGGCTCTTTTTCGATGACGATTCCGTTATTAATATGGTATATGAATAAACTCAAGAGGAATGGAAAATAAGCATATTATTATCAATGTCGGAAGACAGTTAGGCAGTGGCGGACATGATATCGCCCGTATGCTTGCCATGGATTTCAATGCCAAGTATTATGACAAGGAGATTCTCAATCTTGCCGCCAAGGAGAGTGGCTTCAGTGAGAAAGTATTTGAACAGAATGATGAACAGCGTGGTTTCTTCAAAGGTCTGCTCCGTCAGTATGTCCCTTTCCTGAGTGACAATGGTATCTATACCAGTAATTTCTCGCCAGACAGTCTGTTTAAGTTTCAAAGCGATGCTATCCGCAAGGCAGCGCAACAAGGTTCTTGTGTCTTTGTGGGGCGTTGTGCCGATTATGTACTGCGTGACTTTGACAACGTGGTGAATGTATTCATCACTGCCTCGATGTGGTATCGCGTGGAACAGATCCTGAACAAGCAGAAGGTGACACCCCAGGAGGCAAAGCGTATTGTCTTGCAGGCAGAGGGAAAGAGGGCGGCATATTATAATTACTATACTGGTAAGAAATGGGGGCATGCAGAATCGTATGACCTCTGTGTGGACTCCAGTGTGTTGGGTATGGTGGAGACGGAGAAACTGATTGCCGACTTTGTCAGAAAGAAATTCGGACTATGAAGAAAATAGGAATCATCAGCGATACGCACAGTTACTGGGACGAGAAGTACCTGCACTACTTTGAACCTTGCGACGAGATATGGCATGCCGGCGACATTGGCAGTGTGGAGGTGGCGGAGAAGTTTGAGGATTTCCGCCCGTTCCGTGCCGTCTGCGGCAACTGTGATGGCGGCGACCTGCGCTTGATGTATCGCGAACTGAACCGTTTCAAGTGTGAGGATGTCGACGTGCTCATCAAGCATATCGGCGGCTATCCCGGCAACTACGACTACAGCGTGCGCTCGATGCTCTATGCCAATCCGCCTCAACTCTTTATCGCAGGTCACTCGCATATATTGAAGGTGAAGTATGACAAAACGCTCAATCTGCTGCATATCAATCCAGGTGCCGCTGGCTTGCAGGGATGGCACAAGGAAAGGACGCTTGTCCGCCTGACTATCGAGGGCAATAAATTCAGTGACTGTGAAGTTATTACATTAGGAAAATAATAAAAAAACAAATAGATATGAAACGAACAATTGTAATTACTGGTGGCGCAGGCTTTATCGGAAGCCATGTGGTGCGCCTGTTTGTGAACAAGTATCCTGATTATCACATCATCAACCTCGACAAGTTGACGTATGCGGGTAATCTGGCTAACCTCAAGGATATCGAGGACAAGCCCAACTATGAGTTTGTGAAGATGGATATCTGTGACTTCGATGCCTTCTATAAGCTGATGCAGGACAAGAAGGTGGACGGTATCATCCACCTGGCTGCCGAGAGTCATGTGGACAGAAGTATCAAAGACCCCTTTACCTTTGCCAAGACCAATGTGATGGGAACACTGTCGCTGCTCCAGGCAGCAAAACTTTATTGGGAGTCTCTGCCTGAGCGTTATGAAGGCAAACGCTTCTATCATATCTCTACCGATGAGGTATATGGTGCCCTGGAGTTGACACACCCAGAGGGTATTGAGCCGCCTTTCACTACAACGGCATCCTCGTCAGAGCATCACTTGGCATACGGTGACAAGTTCTTCTTGGAGACCACGAAGTATAATCCACACTCTCCTTATAGTGCAGCCAAAGCATCAAGCGACCATTTCGTCCGTGCCTATCATGATACCTATGGTATGCCTGTCATCGTAACGAACTGCTCGAACAACTACGGACCTTATCAGTTCCCTGAGAAACTGATACCTTTGTTCATCAACAATATCCGTCATCGTAAACCGTTACCAGTTTATGGCAAGGGTGAGAACGTGCGCGACTGGCTGTTTGTAGAGGACCATGCCCGTGCCATCGACCTGATCTTCCATCAGGGAATGATAGCCGAGACTTACAATATCGGTGGCTTCAATGAGTGGAAGAATATCGATATCATCAAGGTGGTTATCAATACTGTTGACAGATTGTTAGGACGTCCGGAAGGTGCAGATATGGACCTTATAACTTTCGTGACCGACCGTGCCGGACATGATTTACGTTATGCCATCGATAGTACCAAGTTACAGAAGGAACTCGGATGGGAACCTTCGTTGCAGTTTGAGGAGGGTATTGAGAAAACCGTCCGCTGGTATCTCGATAATCAGGAGTGGCTGGATAATGTAACCTCTGGCGATTACCAGAAATACTACGATAATATGTATGCTAACAGATAATAACAAAACAAATACTGATTATGAAGAAGATTCTATTACTGGGAAGTGGTGAGTTAGGTAAGGAGTTCGT
>CACXQL010000072.1 GCA_902769805.1 uncultured Prevotellaceae bacterium | reverse complement strand
GAATTGTAATGTTTTGAAAGACCAAAATCAATAAGGACAGGTTGCCCGTTTTCACGAATCAAGATATTGTCTGGCTTGATGTCTAAATGGGTGACATTGTTTTGGTGCAGATAATTAATCGTTTCGGCTATTGGTTTGAATAGTTGTAAGGCATCTTTTTCAGATAATCCTTTTGGATATGATTCTTTGACATATTTCCTTAGGCTGTCGCCTTTAATATATTCCATCACATAATAGGCAGTATCATTGGCTTTAAAACTTTCATTGACACGCACTATGCCTGGGTGATTCAGACTTAACTTATTAAGACGGTTGGCCTCAATGATAAAGCTTTCAATACTTTCTTTGACTTCCTCTCTGTTGTTTTCGTTAGAGATTCTTACAGACGTTCCATTTCGTTCATTCATGGTAGATATGTAGTGCTCCTTAATGGCAAACATTGCCATAATAGGGATATTATCTACAAGAATGTCTGATTTGGCAAGATAGGTTATTCCAAAACCACCTTGACCTAACACATCTTGAATCTCATACTTTCGTATACCACTATCCAATATCGTACCAATTGGCAATAATTCTTTCTTTTGCATATCTCACATTTTTAGTTACTAGTAATATCATTGTTTCTTAAAAGATGTCCTTTATGCGTCGGCAAAGACTTTACCGTCGTCAAGGGTAACCTGAAGTTTGGTGTACTCGCAGTGAAAATCATGTTGCAGGCGGTTGAGATAGCGGGCACTTTCCCATTTGCACATGGGCAGGTCGTGAAGCAGGTAGTTGCCACAGGACTCAGGTTGTGTAGCAGGTACTTCCGACTGTTCGAGAATCCACTGAAGACATTTGATAGTCAGGCGACGCATATCTTCTACGGTATATGTTCCCGATTCCCGACCTTCGGTCTCCGACCCGTAGTCTTTCATGATGATATACATGCCCGTGAGGCATCCCATAGGACCTACATATACTACATCTTCTTTCGCCTCACTGTTGCGGAACCAAGTCGCCATCAGGTGTTCCAGACTATGCATGGCGGCAGGAGCCACAGCAGGTTCCTGATTAGGTTCCGTGATACGCAGGTCGAACGTGGTGAAGCCTTTATCCTCGCGTGAAACATAGATACCCGGCTTCAAATGAGTATGATCAATCGTAAAACTTTGTATAACTTCCATAGAACTCTTTAACCTTTATTCTTTATTATGTTCACAGGGAATCCAGCACCAGAAAGTGGAGCCGTGCCCCGGACCCTCACTGGTGACACCGATAGTGCCACCGCAACGCTCTACAATACTCTTGCTGATAGCCAGTCCCAGACCCGTTCCCTGAACGAACTCATTCAGTTTGACAAAACGCTCGAAGACAGAGGCTTGTTTCTCCTTGGGGATACCGACACCGGTATCTTCGCAGTAGATGTAAAGACCGAGTTGTTGACTGTTGTGCTCGCAGTAGCGGTATCCCACCTTGATATGTCCCTTCTCAGTGTACTTGATAGCATTAGTCACGAAGTTGGTGATGATCTGCTGGATACGTCCTTTGTCAAGGCGTGTGTTAAAGACCTGATAGGGATTGTCTTTGATGAACTGGACATCAGGCTTCTGTATGCGTTGCTCGATGGTCTGGCAGATGTCATTGAAGGTCTGTGCGAAGTCCACGTCAGTGGGTTTGATGGCAAGGGGTCGTGAGTCGATGTCGGAGACCTCGAGGATATCGCTGATGAGCCGGAGGAGCATGTCACAGTTATTACGGATGATGCGTATGAACTCCTGTTTCTCGCTGGCATCGCCAACCGTAGACAGTAAGTCAGAGAATCCGACGATGGCATTGAGAGGTGTGCGTATCTCGTGTGTCATATTGGCGAGGAAGGCAGCCTTGAGTCGTCCGGAGTCCTCAGCACGTGCCGTCTCAATGCGTAGCTTCTCCTGTGCCTCCATGAGGTCGGTGATATTACGCGAGAGTCCGAAATACTCCGTGAGTTGTCCGTCTTTATTGAAGATAGGGATGCCGGAGATGGAGTACCATGTAGGCTCGCTATCGAAGAGTGTATGCTCGAAGGGCAGGATCGTGTTGTATGGCTTGCCCTGTTGTATGGCACTGCGTATCTCTGCCATGCCTTTCTCGCGGGCTTGTGGACTGATGGTCTCCACATATTCCTCAATAGTCTCCGTGAATTCTGTCTGTCCGGTAGTGCGTGACATGTTGACGATATTCTTCTCCGGGAGATAGTGCCAGATATACATCTTACTCTCCTTCAACAGGTAGCAGAGCTGTTCTTCGTAGTGTATGGCAGCCTTGTTGATGGTGTGCAGCTGGCGGTCGTGCTCTCGCTGTCCCAGATAGATGTTACGCTCGGCGGTGATGTCACGGTTGGTGACGATATAGAATACCAACTCATCATTGTCGTTTATCACGGGACGGATGCGGAACTCAGTATATTTGTCTATTCCCATTTGCGGCTCGTAGATATGCTGACAGGTATGTAAGATCTCACGGGAACCGGGCAGATAGACACCTTTGAGGTTTGAGAAGTCGAAGAGCGAGGTGGTACGGAAGTACTGCTCGTTCCTGTCAGTTATCTGGCAGAACTCATGCATCTTCTGGTTGATGTCGAGGAGCTTGCCGTTGACATCGTAGAAGGACATCGCGATGAGGTTGGTGTCGAACATCTTCTTGTATTTGTTTGTGACGGTCTTAATGCGTTGGTTCTCGTTAAGCTCGTCAGTGATGTCCTTCGTGGTATAGACAATATAGAGCAGCTTCCCTGGCGACAGGCTGCCGATGCTGTTTTCCCTTTCGGCGATGGCATTGCCGTAGAAGGTCCTCCAGCATGGTGACTCACTGGTGCCCAGATTGAGTCTGAGGGTCATCTCGAAGTGGTTGATGATACCGGATGCAAGCTGTTCGTTGAGTTCGTGCAGCTGCCTGCCATCCTCTTCGGGCATGCGCTTGAGGAACTCCTCTGGTGACATTCCGCCCTGTGGTACCATATCCCCGTATTTGTTGCGTAGCATATTGTTTTTGAAGTCCCACTCCACCACGAAGTAGTCACCCATGTTAAGAACCTGGTTCATCATCTGTCCCAGGTCAGAGCTCTCCTGTACTGACAGGCTGACCCTCTGGCGTACAATCCTTATGAGCGACAGCACGGCGACGGTTGCCAGGAACAGTCCTGCGAGGATATAGAGTGCCACGGGGGAGGTGTCGTCATGGATACGCTCCGGATGGAACCAGCGGTCATAGATTTCCTGCAGCTCGCCAGCCTGTTCCAAACGTGTGTACTGGTCATCAATGATGCTGATCAGGTCTTTGTTGTAACCGATAATCCGCAGTTCACCTGACGGGATGTCTATATCATCGAGGACGATATTGTCGAGTCCAAGCTCCTGGATCTTATGATTTAGGGGTATCTCACCCCAGATGAAGTATTTGTACCTGCCTTGGGTGATGCTCGTCAAGGCATCCTTCGGTGAGTGGTACTCAATAGCAAACGGATGTGTGTCTCTTTGTGCAAGAACCATTGCCGCATAGTCGTCCTCTTTTAGGAGCAGCGTGTCTTTGGGTTGGAGCTTGTTAAGCTGGTTCAGCGGACTGGTATCCGTGCGGCGTGCCACCTTCAGGTTGTAGTAGTTGATATACTTGTGGGTTGACACGTAGGGGTCATCTTTATAGAAGGCGTACAGAGCGTGTATGAGGTCTGCCTCCCGTTTCTGGAACATTTTAGTAGCGACATGCCATTCCTGCATGACGAACTGATGGGGAATATTGAGTTGGTCGAGAATCAGGTTAAGTACGTCGACGTTATATCCGGCAGGCTGTCCCTCGGCGTTAATGAACTCAAAGGGGCGGAAGTCCCAGTCGCATACAATAACCAGCGGTTTCTCCTTGGTATATCCGAACTGATTGTCGGCGGAGAGGGAGTGCCACAGGGCGAAAAGGCTGAGGAGTAATATCAGGGACCTTTTCATATTTTGTAACGTATCTCGTATCATGCGTCTTTATTTTTCGTTATTCAATGATAGGACTTTACTCTAATACCTTTATGATGTCGCCGGTACTGCAGGGGATGATAATCCATACGATGGTACCTTTGCCGACCTCGGACTTCAAGCGTATCTTACCTCCCATCAGCTTGACGATCTCCTGGCAGATGACCAGTCCCAGTCCGCTGTTGTTACTGTCGGTGGTGACAAAGCGCTCGAAAATCTTTCTTGTCTGGTCTTCAGGGATGCCGCAGCCTGTGTCCTGGATGGCAATCGTGAGGTCTTCACCGTTATAGTCGAAGCGGGCCCGTACATGACCTGAGTTGGTATGCCGCACAGCGTTGGAGATGATCTGGTCGATGATGATGCCCATTTGGGTCAGGTCAATATTGAGTGTGAGATGTTCATAAGGCTTCTCCACGATAAACTCAATGGCAGGCTGCTGGCTGTTCGTCCATACTGTCTGACAGCGTTCATCGAAGAAGATGGGGAAGTCGATGGGCTTGGGCTTGATCTCTATCATGCCGGCATCAAGGCGTGACAGATAGAGGATGTTGTTAACGAGGTTCAGCAGACTGCGGGAGTTCTTCTTGATTTCCTCGACGAAGAACTGCTCGTCCTCACTATTGTTGTTTTGCTCAATGAGCTCGGCGAAGCCAACCACGGAGTTGAGGGGAGTACGGATCTCGTAGCACATATTATGCAGGAAGGCATTTTTCACCTCCTCCACCTCTTGTGCCTTCTTGGTCTCCAGTGCCAGTAGTTCCTCGGTGGCTTTGATGTCGCTGATGTCACGGCACATGCCGAAATAGTTGGTGACCTGTCCGCTGTCGTTGGTGACCGGCACGAAGGAGAAAACCAGGCATAGCGGTTTGTTCCCCTTGATGCGGATGGTGGTCTTGATGACGGCTTTCACGGGCTGCTGAGTGAAGCTGTCCATGGTGTTCATGATGCGCTGGACGGCGTTCTTCGACTCCTCGGCGGTCAGTGACAGCAGGCGTGTCTGTGTCAGCTGGTACTGAATCTTCTCTATCTCGCTGTATACCGTCAGCGTATGGGTGTCGGGGGAATAGTCAACGATACGCACACCGCCGTTCTTCATCACATAGTCGATATTACGTATATAGTCCTGCAGTTCGTTGGTAGCCTCTTGCAGTTTGATGATATTCTTCTGAAGACTGGAGTAGGTCTTGGCTAACTCCGTGACGTCACGCCCTGTGCCGTAGATACCCAGCAGACGACCGTCATCGTCACGGACGGGTACCAGCTGTAGCTCATAATACATCTCATCCCGTTGCAGGATACGGTTGAGTGTGCGATTGTCATCAGGTGACTTGAATATCTGCGTCAGGTATGTATAGTCCAGATCGTCGAGGGAGAGGTCTGGTTCTCCGATGACATCCTGAACGGGGATGTGACTGTCGATGATACGCTGGATATCACCACCGATACCCTTGATGGACTTGTCGTTCATGTCATCAATGAAACCGTGTTCGTCGTATGACACTGTGTCGACCAGGGCAGAGTTGAAGATATACTGGTAGCGCAGCATCGTGTCCTTCTGCTGTTGTTGGCGCAGGCGCTCTTCCGTAATCTCGGTGGTAGCACCGATGAGGACAGTGGGATTACCGCTCTTGTCACGCTTCATCACCGAGAAGTCGACGGAGAAGATATGTGCTGTCTTGTCGTCCTTCTTGACGGCATGGAACTCCATGGTCTCTCTCTCTTTCTTACGACTGGCAATCTCACCGATCAGAAT
>CACXQL010000071.1 GCA_902769805.1 uncultured Prevotellaceae bacterium | reverse complement strand
TCGGCAACGATGATGCCATGCTGGTGCATCTGAAGAGCGGAGATGGTCCACTCATGTGTGACAGCACCCTCGATGGCAGCCTTCAAAGCACGTGCCTTGTGGTGTCCATTGACGAGAATCATTACCTCCTTGGCATCCATCACAGTACCGACACCCACAGTCAGGGCGAGCTTAGGCACCTTGTTTACGTCATTATCGAAGAAACGAGAGTTGGCAATAATCGTGTCGGTAGTCAGTGTCTTCACACGGGTACGGCTGGTCAGAGAGGAATAAGGCTCGTTGAAAGCGATATGTCCGTCAGGACCGATACCACCGATGAACAGGTCGATGCCGCCAGCCTCCTTGATCATCTCCTCGTAATGGGCACACTCGGCAGCGAGGTCCTTGGCATTGCCATTGAGGATATGGATGTTCTCTTTGGGGCAGTCGATATGGTCGAACAAGTTACGTGCCATGAAAGAGTGGTAGCTCTCAGGATGATCCTCTGGCAGGTTGACATACTCGTCCATATTGAAGGTCAGGACATTCTTGAAGGACACGCGACCCTCTTTGTTCGCTTTTACCAGGCAGGCATACATTCCTTCTGGGGATGAACCTGTAGGCAGACCTAAAACAAAGGGTTTCTCCTTGGTGGGTTGGAAAGCATTGATACGCTCAATGACGTGCTCAGCAGCCCATTGCGACATTTTCTGGTAGTCGGATTCGATAATTACTCTCATAAGTTTATAAATTAAGTTGTGTCTGTTTGCGCTGCAAAGATAGTAAAATAATCACAAAATTAATATGTAATATTCTTTTTTTTTGTATCTTTGCAGAGAATATATAGATATCTATGAAAGAATTTGTGATTTCCGAAGTCAAGGCTGAGACTGCTGTACTTGTGGGACTGATCACACAAGAGCAGGATGAGGCAAAGACCAAGGAATATCTCGACGAGTTGGAATTCCTTGCAGACACGGCAGGTGCTGTTACTGTGAAGCGATTCACGCAGAAGGTACAGGGGCCGAGTCAGGTGACTTATGTGGGAAAGGGAAAGCTCGAGGAGATCAGACAATATATCAAGCAGCAGGAAGAAGCCGCAGACGATGATCCTACAGGTGAGACACAGCCCGTGGGTATGGTCATCTTTGACGATGAGCTGTCGGCAAAGCAAATGCGTAATATCGAGGCGGAACTGAAGGTAAAGATCCTCGACCGCACCTCGTTGATTCTTGATATCTTTGCCATGCGTGCCCAGACGGCAGAGGCAAAGACACAGGTAGAGTTGGCGCAGTATCGCTATATGCTTCCTCGTCTGCAACGTCTTTGGACCCACTTGGAGCGCCAGGGAGGTGGCTCCGGTTCTGGTGGCGGAAAGGGTAGTGTGGGACTGCGTGGTCCTGGTGAGACACAGTTGGAGATGGATCGTCGTATCATCCTGCAACGTATCACACTCTTAAAACAACGACTCCTGGAGATTGACAAGCAGAAGACGACACAGCGCAAGAATCGCGGAAGACTGATTCGTGTAGCGTTGGTTGGCTATACCAATGTGGGTAAGTCGACGATGATGAACCTGCTTGCCAAGAGTGAGGTGTTTGCAGAGAATAAACTCTTTGCCACCCTTGATACCACAGTACGCAAGATGGTCATTGACAACCTGCCCTTCCTCCTTGCCGATACCGTAGGATTTATCCGTAAGCTGCCTTCCGATCTCGTAGAGTCGTTTAAGTCGACCCTTGATGAGGTGCGTGAGGCAGACCTGTTGGTGCATGTGGTGGATATATCGCATCCTGATTTCGAGGAACAAATCAGTGTCGTGGAGAAGACCCTTGCCGATTTAGGCTGTGCAGACAAGCCCTCGATGCTGGTATTCAATAAGATTGATGCCTATACATGGATTCCTCAGGATGAGGACGACCTCACGGCACCTACCAAGGAGAATATCTCACTGGAGGAGTTGAAGAAGACATGGATGGCGAAGATGAGGAGTCAGGAGTCAGGAGTCGGGAGTCAGTATTTGGACTGCCTGTTTATCTCTGCTAAGAATAAGGAGAATATCGACGAGTTGCGCGAGGTGCTGTATAATAAGGTGCGGGAACTCCATGTGCAGAAATATCCGTATAACGACTTCCTGTACAACATAGAAGAATAACTTACACAACACATATACTTATGAGAGATTATAGACATTTGACACAAGAGGAAATTGATGTGCTCGAGCGCAATAGTTGTTGGGCAGAGAACTGGGAATGCGTGATGGTGGCAGAGACTTTCAAACCTTACGGTTTCCATCGAGTAGTGTTCTATGGCGACATCCGCTTGGGTTCGTTTGACAAACAGGTGGAGGTAACTAAGGGCTTCACCAAGCATGCTGGTATCAATGACGCTACCCTGCGTAATGTGACAGTGGGTAACGACTGTCTGATAGAGAAGGTGGGTAACTTCATCAACAACTATACGATAGGAGACGACTGCTATATCTCCAATATCTGTACCTTAGAGACTACCGAAGGTGCCACCTATGGTGAAGGGCATATTGTGTCAGTGCTCAACGAGATGGGTGACGGTAATGTGATACTCTTCCATGACCTGAACTCACAATTGGCTGCCTTGATGGTGAAATATTTCAAGGACAAGAACCTAAGGGATAATATCACAAGACTGATTAATGAGGAGATCCGCTTCACCCTGCCAGAACGTGGAACGATAGGCAATGGGGTGAAGATCATCAATACCAAGGAGATTACCAATACTGTCGTGAAAGATGACTGCGAGATCAATGGAGCGTCACGTCTGAGTGACTGTACGATAATGTCGTCAAAAGATGCCTCGGTATATATCGGGACAGGTGTTATCTGTGAGAACTCCATCATCTCCAACGGTTGTAGCATCACTAACTCTGTGAAGATGCAGGACTGCTTCGTAGGAGAGGCTTGTCAGATCACCAACGGCTTCACTGCAGAGGCGAGTGTGTTCTTCGCTAACTCCTTTATGGCGAATGGTGAGGCATGTGCTGCCTTCTGCGGTCCTTTCTCCGCGTCACACCATAAGTCGAGTCTGTTGATAGGTGGCGAGTTCTCGTTCTATAACGCAGGCTCGAACACCAACTTCTCGAACCATGCCTATAAGATGGGACCGATGCACTATGGTATCTTGGAGCGTGGCTCTAAGACCGCGAGTGGTGCCTATGTGCTGATGCCTGCGAAGATCGGTGCCTTCTCTGTCTGCTTCGGCAAATTGATGAACCACCCCGATATGCGCTGTCTGCCCTTTGCCTACCTGTTGGCATACGGTGAGACGATGTATATCGTGCCTGGACGTAACATCACAACGGTAGGTCTGTATCGTGACATCAAGAAATGGCCCAAGCGTGACAGAAGAGCGCCAAGCAGTCGTAAGAGTATCATCAACTTCGACTGGTTGTCTCCCTTTACCGTAGGAGAGATTGTACAGGGTAAGAAAATTCTGGAGGCACTGCGTCAGGCCGGTGGTAACAACGTGTCCTCTTATAATTTCCAGGAGTATATCATCAATGCGTCTTCCCTGCGTAAGGGTATCAAATACTATGATATCGCCCTGCGTATCTATATGGGTGCAGTGTTGAAACGTGCCGTCAAGGGTGGCTTCTTAGGTAAGCCTGCCTCTACCATAGGAGAAGGCGATTGGAATGACCTTTCTGGATTACTGTTGCCTGCCTCTGAAGAGCAGCGTCTCGTAGACGATATCAAGAACGGAAACGTAGAAAGCGTGAAGGATATCCTGAATCGTTTCAAGGATATCGACCAACACTATCGCGAATATCAGTGGACATGGACCTATCGGATGATACTCGACTATTATGGGTTAGAGGAATTGACGGAGCCGGATATGCAGCGGATCCGTGAGGATTATGTACGTGCCCGTCGTGCTTGGATTGCTGAAATCCGTAAGGATGCGGAGAAGGAATTTGCCATGGGAGACGTGGAACAGGAGGTGTTCGATGACTTTATATCAAAATTAGATCACGAAATAGATTATGAAGATTAAGATTCTACTGACAGCGTGCCTCGTTGTACTCGGACTGAGTGTGCAGGCAAAGGACTACAAGTATCAGACATTCAATGGAGACTTGACAAAGACACGTATCTACACGTTGGACAACGGACTGAAGGTGTATCTCAGTGTCAACAAAGAGAAACCACGTATCCAAACCTATATCGCCGTACGCACAGGTTCAAAGAACGACCCTGCGGAAACGACAGGTCTGGCACATTATCTGGAGCATCTGATGTTCAAGGGTACCAAACAGTTTGGTACGAACAATCCTATTGCAGAGGCTCCTTTGTTGGCTGAGATAGAGCAGCGTTATGAGAAGTATCGTCTGTTGACCGACTCTCTTGCCCGTAAACAAGCCTATCATGAGATAGACAGTGTGTCGCAGGTGGCTGCCCAGTATTTCATTCCTAATGAGTACGACAAGTTGATGGCTGCCATTGGTGCCGAGGGTACAAATGCCTATACCTCGAACGATGTGACCTGCTATACTGAGAATATCCCTTCAAATGAGATAGAGAACTGGGCAAAGATACAGAGCGACCGTTTCCAGAATATGGTGATTCGTGGCTTCCATACGGAACTCGAAGCTGTATATGAGGAGTATAACATCGGTCTGACAAGTGACATGCGCAAACTCTTTGCTACAGCCAGTAAGATGTTGTGGCCGAATCATCCCTATGGACTCCAGACTACTATCGGAACACAGGAGCACTTGAAGAATCCATCTATCACGAATATCAAGAACTATTTCAATAAGTGGTACCGGCCAAATAATGTGGCTATCTGTATGGCTGGTGACTTGGACTTTGATAAGACCATTGCAATTATCGACCAGTATTTCTCCGGATGGCAGCCAGGTGTCGATGTACGTCAACCTGTATTCCCTGCATTACCCCCACTGACAACCCCAAGAGATACAACCGTTATTGGTCAGGAGGCAGAACAGATATGGGTTGCATGGCGGGCTGAGCAGGCTAACTCTTTGCAGGCTGATACACTCGAACTGATGGAGGATGTGTTGAGCAATGGACGTGCCGGACTCTTTGACCTGAATCTGAATCAGACGATGAAAGTACAGCGAGCCAGTGGTGGTACTCAACTGATGCACGATCATGGTGGTTTCCTACTGATGGGTACTCCAAAGCAGGGACAGAGTCTTGATGAGGTCAAGACATTGATGCTGGGTGAAATCGATAAACTGAAGAAAGGCGAATTCCCTGATAACCTGCTTCCCAGTATTATCAACAACAAGAAGCGTCGTCATTATCAGATATTGGAGAGTAATGAGGGACGTGCCGATATGTTTGTGGATGCCTTCATCAATGAGGTAGACTGGCAACAGGAAGTAGGTAAGATCGACCGTCTCTCGAAGATTACCAAACAAGAGATTGTTGATTTTGCCAACAAGTTCTTTACCGATGGTTATATTGTCGTCTACAAGAAGCAGGGTATTGATACTACGCAGAAGAAGATAGACAAACCGGCTATCACACCGATTCCTACGAATCGTGACCAGATGAGTCAGTTCGTGAAGGATATCCAGAATGCAAAGGTAGAGCCTATTCAACCCAAGTTCGTAGACTTCAAGAAAGATATGACAGCGCTGAAGACCAAGAAGCAGTTGCCACTTTACTATGTGAAGAACAACGATAACGGTTTGTTTAATTTGATATTCTACTACGACTTCGGACAGAGCGCAGATAATCGCTACGACATCGCTGCAGACTATATCAAGTATCTGGGTACAGATAAGCTGACCGCCGCTGATCTTCGTCAGAAGTTCTATGAGTTGGCATGTGACTGGAATGTGAATGTCGGTCCTGAGAATATCTCTGTTTCCTTGTCTCTTGCTCTGTTAGAAGATCTGTTGCAGCATGCGAAGGTTGACCAAGAGGCTTATGACAATATGGTGAACCTGGTTATGAAGGGACGTGATGATGCCAAGAAGAATCAGGGGGGCTATTTTGGTTATCTGTATTACTATGCCACAGCAGGAGAACGAAACCGTTATCGTGACGTGATGAGCGAGCAACAGTTGAAGAATACCAATCCTCAGGTGTTGATAGACTTACTGAAAGGTCTTAGTGGCTTGAAACATCGTGTAGCTTATTATGGTCCGATGGCAGAGAACGAGATAACGGGTGTTGTTGACAATGTTCATAACACAGCCAAGCAGTTGGCTGATATTCCTGAGAATAAACCTTATCTTGATCAGATTGCCAATAAGAATGAAGTATGGATTGCACCTTATGATGCCAAGAATATCTATATGCGTATGTATCATAACGAGGGTCGTAGCTGGAATCCCGATGAGGCTGCCGTGCAAGAGGTATTCAACGAGTACTTCGGTGGCGGTATGAACGGTGTGGTATTCCAAGAGATGCGTGAGGCACGTGGACTGGCATATAATGCTTATGCCTATTATTTCCAACCCGAATGGAAAGACCGTAAGGAGTCTGTGGTAACCCATATCATTACTCAAAACGATAAGATGACGGATTGTATCACTCATTTCAATGAGATCCTCAATGAGATGCCTGCCAGTGAGACTGCTTTCCAGATTGCCAAGGACGCTGTCACCAAGCGCCTTGTCAGTGGACGTACTACGAAGACTGGAATCTTCTTTGCTTATCTCAATGCTCAGAAGTTAGGACTTGATATCAGTACCAATGAGTTGATATACAAGAATCTGGCTAAGGTAACTCTTCAGGATATCGTCAACTTTGAGAAGGCGAACATGGCGAATAAACCGTATCGCTATATCATCTTAGGTGATGAGAAAGAACTCGATATGAAGGCATTGGAGAAGATTGGTCCCATCAGGCGTCTGACAATAGAAGAAGTTTTTGGATATTAATAACTAAATAAATACGATTACTATGGCAACAACACCAGAATTCAAGTATGCCCCGATGTTCCAGGTGGGCGAAGACAAGACGGAGTACCGCTTGTTGAGTAAAGAAGGCGTAACGACCGCCGAGTTTGAAGGTAAACAGATTGTAAAGGTATCGAAAGAGGCACTGACGCTGTTAGCTCAGCAGGCTTTCCACGACGTGGAGTTCATGCTGCGCCGTGAGCATAACGAGCAAGTAGCGAAGATTCTTACAGACCCAGAAGCCAGTGAGAATGATAAATACGTAGCCCTGCAGTTCCTGCGTAATGCCGAGGTGGCTGCCAAAGGTATTCTTCCTTTCTGTCAGGATACAGGTACTGCCATTATCCATGGTGAGAAGGGACAACAGGTGTGGACGGGCTTTGAGGATGAAGAGGCACTGAGTCTGGGCGTGTTCAATACCTTTACCCAAGATAACTTGCGCTACTCGCAGAATGCTCCATTGAATATGTACGATGAAGTGAATACTCGTTGCAACCTCCCTGCCCAGATTGATATTGAGGCAACAGAGGGTGCTGAGTATAAGTTCGTGATGGTGGCAAAGGGTGGTGGCTCTGCCAATAAGACCTATTTCTATCCGATGACCAAGGCAACTATCCAGAACGAGGGTACACTCATTCCGTTCCTCGTAGAGAAGATGAAATCACTGGGTACTGCTGCATGTCCTCCTTACCATATCGCTTTCGTGATTGGTGGTACTTCTGCTGAAAAGAATCTGTTGACCGTGAAACTTGCCTCTATTAAGTATTACGACAATCTGCCTACCACAGGTGATGAGACGGGACGTGCCTTCCGTGATATCGACTTGGAGAACAAGCTCCTCGATGAGGCTCATAAGATTGGACTGGGTGCTCAGTTCGGTGGTAAGTATCTGGCTCATGATATCCGCGTGATCCGTCTGCCTCGTCATGGCGCAAGCTGTCCTATCGGTATGGGTGTATCTTGTTCTGCAGACAGAAATATCAAGGCAAAGATTAATGCTGATGGTCTTTGGTTGGAGAAGATGGATGCGAACCCCACAGAACTGATTCCTGAGGAGCTTCGTCGCCCAGGTGAAGGTGGCAAGGGTATTGAGATTGACTTGAACGAGGGTATCGATGCTGTTCGTAAGGAACTGAGCAAATACCCTGTTAGTACTCGCGTCAACCTGAAGGGTACTATCATCGTTGCCCGAGATATCGCACACGCTAAACTAAAGGCTCGTCTGGATGCCGGTGAGGGTATGCCTGACTACTTCAAGAAATATCCTGTACTCTATGCTGGACCTGCCAAGACACCAGAGGGCTATCCTTGTGGTTCGATGGGGCCCACCACAGCCAACCGTATGGATCCATACGTGGATGAGTTCCAGGACAACGGGGCATCACTTGTAATGATAGCCAAAGGTAACCGTAGTGATGTCGTGACGGAGGCATGCAAGAAGCATGGTGGTTTCTACCTCGGTACTATCGGAGGTGTCGCTGCGGTACTCTCCCAGAGCTCTATCAAGAGTATCGAGTGTGTAGAGTATCCGGAACTCGGTATGGAGGCTATCTGGAAGATTGAGGTAGAAGACTTCCCAGCCTTTATCCTTGTGGATGACAAGGGCAATGACTTCTTCAAGACGTTGAAACCCTGGTGTCCGAATGCCAAATAATTATATATGAAGAGAATACTCTTACATGGAATGATGTTGATACTCCTACCTCTGTGCACAATGGCACAGGGGGAGGAGTTGATAATCATAAAAGGTGATTGTTTGCCTGATATCTCTGGCAGTACGACGGACTCCCATCGAGCTACACGTCGCCTGCCTGCAATTAAAACGGAATGGGATGCTGATAAGACATATAGGCAGTTGGTAATTCTGTTCTCTTTCTCAGACAATGACTTTTTGGAGGATCATACGCTGGATTTCTATAACCGTATTTTCAATGAGTCAGGCTATAACGAAGGACATGGTGCAGGATGTGTTACCGACTATTTTCGCACTCAGTCCGGCGGACTTTTTAACTTGGAGTTTGATGTCTATGGTCCCTATAAGGTGAGTACCAAGGCATGTCCTATTGAGAACCCTACCAGTAAGACAAGATACTACGGGGCTGATGCTATGTCAGAGGCTACAACACTTTTCCTGGAAGATCATCCGGAGATTGATTTTTCCCAATACGACTGGAATGATGACGGGCAGGTGGATCAAGTTGTCTATGTCTATGCCGGCTTTGGAGGTAATTATAAAACAACGTATGGATATCTCTGGCCCAATACCAGTTCGTTTACTGCTTTGAAGACCCCTGACGGTAAGAAGATATCCAGATATTCTGCCAGTGCTGAGATATGGCCTACGTCAACCCCCATTTCCTGTGGTATAGGTACTATCTGTCATGAGTTCTCCCATTGTTTTGGACTTCCTGATATCTATCCAGTTGGTTCCACGTCTTATCCTTATACTTCTGTTGACGAATGGGACTTGATGGATGGTGGAAATTTCACGAACTGGGGCTGGTGCCCGCCCAGTTACTCTCCATTGGAGAAGATGCTGCTGGGCTGGCTGACACCTATAGAACTGACAGAAGCAGTTACTATCACAGACATGAAACCCGTCTCGGAAGGTGGTCCTGTTTACCAGATTAAGCATACCGATAACGAGTATCTCCTTTTGGAGAACCGTCAGTGGAAAGAATGGGATGCAGGAATACCAGGCCAGGGACTGGTCATCTATTATGTAAACTATCAGGATAATGCATGGCGGAATAATAGAGTGAATAGTTTCTCTTCTGAATCGAGCTTCCGATATAAGTTGGTACATGCTGATAATAAGGAATTCTCTGCGTGGGAAGAGGAACTGGGTACGAAAAACAAGTATATTATTAACTCCGAGAGGATGAACAAACTACATCTGAGTACGTCGTCCTATCCTTTTGGAGAGAACTGTGAGTTGACCAATTCGTCTGTTCCTGCTTCTCAGATGAATACGGAGAATACGGCAGGCGAGAAATTATTGTCGAAACCGATCACCAATATTCATATGACTGATGATGGCGTGGTCTCGTTTGAGTTTAATGAGGTCACGAAGTTGTTGGTAGAAGGTGAGGAAAGCAAAGACGGGGGTAGTGTCAGCAAATCGATAGTAGCGACGGAAGGTAAGAAGACACTTACCGTCGAGCCCAACAAAGGTTTCTATGTAGAGGCGAAAGATATTCGTATTGTACGTAACATTAGTGGAACCACGGAACCAGTAGAAGAAGTAGAGGTTACAGCTGTCGATGCGTCTGCTGACCCCAGTGAGATCACGAAATACACCTATCCTTATGAGGAAGGATACGGCTATCAGATAACAGTTGATTTCCATCACTGTACAGATTTCGAGAAGCCAGAGAATTATCCCGTGATAACGCTGGAGACTACTACCTACGAATATGATGGTATGGAGAAAGAACCTGAAGTCACGTCTGTTACCTATGGCGATGATGTCTTGGTTGACCCGAGTAACTACAAGGTAACCTATGAGGACAATATCAATGTAGGAGAAGGGAAAGTGATAATCACTGGTACACGTTGTTTTATTGGTTCCGCGACAATCACATTTATGATTGTGGAACCATCTGGAATAAATACCGTCCGAAAGGATGGCTCGAATAAGAACGTGTATGACTTACAAGGACGACGAGTCTCTAAGCCTCAGTCGGGTCAAGTATATATTATGAAGGAATCTAATGGTAAGACTCATAAACAGATTTACAGAAATGCTAAGTAGATGTTTTGTCCTGATGATGGGACTGTTGTTCTTTTTGATGACGGCAACAGCAGAAGGTGATGTCCGTATACGGAGTTGCCGTCCAGTCAATCATTCGGCTAAGAATGTACAGAAGTCGACACGGCTCCGTTCAGCGAGACGTACCAGTGAGGTGAATCCTTATATTGGTGACCGTCGTCAGTTGGTAATCTTGGTTGCTTTCGCCGACAGATCATTTAAGGATGATGAGACGACAACAATGGAACTGTGGGATAAGATTTTCAACACAAAGAATCTTACGGAGGCACCTTATAAGGGTTCCGTTCATGACTATTTCTTCGCTCAAAGTTATTCCCAACTCAATTTAACGTTTGATTTACAGTATGTACAACTAAGCGAGAATTGTGAGAAGTACCGTAGTTGGGACATGAGATATGATGATCCCGCTGATAATGACGATAATTCCCAGTATCTTGTACAGGATATCATGGGCTATGTCAATCAGTTGCTTATAGTCTATGCAGGAGAGGGTATGAATGATGGTGGTGGTAAGAATAGTATCTGGCCACACCAATGGTGGCTCAGTGAGCATTTGAAGGACCATCAGCCAGACGTATATTGTGATCCTGTGAAAGTGAACTATGGTGACAAGGACTATCTGGTTGACAGCTACTGCGCGATAGAGGAGATAGGTGGTTCCTACGCCTCCTTCGGTACTATCTGTCATGAGTACAGTCATTGCTTCGGATTTCCGGATTTCTATAACAGTGGCACCCGTTATGTTGGGGCTTGGGACTTGATGGACGATGGTAACTATAATGGTGGCGGCTATTGTCCTCCTGGTTATTCCGCTCATGAGCGTATGTTAATGGGTTGGCTTGATATAACAGAGCTGTCAGAGCCTACCGTTATTAATGACCTCGGAAGTCTTGAGGAACAGTCGCAGGCATACCTGATACGTAATGACGGTTATGCCAACGAGTACTATATTGTGGAGAACCGTCAACAGACTGGATGGGACCAGTATTTGCCTGGTAGTGGCATTGTCATCTTCCATATTGACTATGATGAGGATGTATGGGAAAATGGCTTGCCTAATAAACCCTCTCATAAGAGATATACGATTATCCCTGCTAATAATATAACCTCTTATTCCAGAAAGGATGCAGTTGAGTGGACTTATCCTTATGGAGAAAACGACTCTTTGACTAATCTTTCTAAGCCTGCGGCTTCACTGCTTCATGAGAATATCGATGGCACTAAATTCATGAACAAACCTATCTGGAATATGGAAGTGACAGGTGGTGTCGCCTCGTTTACATTTATAGAAGAGCCAACAGGCATCTGGGAACGGAAGACGGAAGGAAAGGCTGAGATATTATTTGACCTCGGTCCTATATATATAATTAGGAACGCGCGAGGAGAAATAAAAAAAGTGATAAAGCATTGATGCTTTATCTCTTTTCCTTTTGTTAGTTCCTGAAAATCAATCCTTCACCAAACTCGTCGATGATAATCGGCTTACTGCGGTCGACTTCATCGGCAAGAATCTTGCGTGACAAGTCGTTGAGTACCAAATGTTGGATGGCGCGTTTGACAGGTCGAGCACCAAAGTCAGGATCATAGCCCTCTTGAGCAAGGTACTTGATTGCGGCATCCGTTATCTGCAATTGGATTCCCTGCGGTTCCAGCATATTAGTCAGTCTCCTCATCTGCAGACGAACCACGTCGGCAATTTGTTCCTGAGTCAATTGCTGGAAGGTGATGATTTCGTCGATACGGTTGAGGAACTCTGGTCGCATCGTCATCTTCAATTGCTCACGGGTAGCATTGGATGTCATGATGATGATGGTGTTCTTGAAGTTCGCTGTCCGTCCCTTGTTGTCTGTCAGTCGTCCGTCATCCAATACTTGCAGCAGGATGTTGAACACATCAGGGTGTGCCTTCTCTATTTCATCGAAGAGCACAACAGAGTAAGGCTTGCGTCGTACAGCCTCCGTCAACTGACCACCTTCGTCATAACCTACATATCCCGGGGGAGCACCTACCAATCGACTGACGGTATGCTTCTCCTGATACTCGCTCATATCGATACGTGTCATCATAGTCTCATCGTTGAAGAGGTATTCAGCAAGCGCTTTTGCCAGTTCGGTTTTACCGACACCTGTGGTGCCAAGGAAGATAAATGAGGCGATAGGACGCTTTGGATCTTGTAGTCCTGCACGACTGCGTCGTACGGCATCACTGACGGCAACAATAGCTTCATCCTGTCCGATGACACGTTTGTGCAATTCTTCTTCCAAATGTAATAACTTCTCTCGCTCACTCTGCATCATGCGGGTGACGGGGATGCCTGTCCAACGGCTGACGACCTCTGCGATATCATCAGCGGTAACCTCTTCGCGTACCATTGCATTACCGTCTTGTGCAGAGGCAAGTTGCTGCTGGATATTCTTGATATCATCCTCTAAAACCTTGAGCTTGGAGTAGCGTATTTCAGCGACTCTACCATAATCACCTTCACGCTCCGCACGTTCTGCCTCGTATTTCAGTTGCTCTATCTCTTGCTTGTCCTGTTGAATCTTGTTCACCAGTTGGCGTTCACCTTCCCATTTAGCACGATATTGTTGCTCCTGCTCACGGAGTTCTGCAATGTCTTTGTCCAATTGGGCAATCTTTGGCTCATCTCCTTCTCGTTTAATAGCCTCTCGCTCAATCTCCAATTGAGCTAACCGGCGGGTAATCTCGTCAAGTTCCTCAGGAACACTGTCGCGTTCCATACGCAACTTTGCGGCAGCTTCATCCATTAAGTCAATTGCCTTGTCGGGTAGGAAACGCTCGGAGATATATCGCTCAGAGAGTTGAACGGCAGCGATACAGGCATCATCTTGGATACGTACCTTATGGTGGTTTTCGTAACGTTCTTTCAATCCCCTCAGAATAGAGATAGCACTCATTTCATCAGGCTCATCTACCATCACAGTCTGGAATCTTCGTTCCAAAGCCTTGTCCTTCTCGAAGTATTTCTGATATTCATTCAGTGTTGTTGCACCGATGGCGCGCAGTTCTCCACGAGCCAAGGCTGGTTTCAGAATATTGGCGGCATCCATTGCCCCTTCACCACCGCCGGCACCAACCAGTGTATGAATCTCATCGATAAAGAGAATGATACGTCCTTCGCTTTTCGTTACCTCATTGATGACGCTCTTCAGACGCTCCTCAAACTCGCCTTTGTATTTCGCACCAGCCACCAGCGCACCCATATCCAAAGAGTAGAGTTGTTTGTCTTTCAGGTTTTCTGGAACATCGCCACGGACGATACGTCCTGCCAGGCCTTCTACGATAGCAGTCTTTCCTGTACCAGGTTCACCAATTAAGATAGGGTTGTTCTTGGTACGGCGTGATAGAATTTGTAGTACACGACGTATCTCATCGTCACGTCCGATGACAGGGTCGAGTTTGCCTTGACGGGCAAGGCTTACCAGATTCTTTGCGTACTTCTCCAAGCTCTGGTAGTTGTCATCAGCCGACTGTGACTGTACCTTCTGTCCTTGTCGCAACTCATTGATGGCGGTACGAAGGTCTTTCTCCGTAATACCTGCATCCTTCAGGATACGTCCAGCAGTATCTCCGTCAGTCAACAGGGCAAGCAACAGGGGCTCCACACTGACGAACTCGTCACCCATCTTCTGGGCGTAGTCCTGTGCCTTGAGTAATACCTTGTTTGTATTGCTTGATAGATATGGCTCGCCACCCTGTACACGAGGCAGGTGTTGCAATTCCTGTTGTATGAGCAACTCTATTTGCTGACCGTTGATGCCGAGTTTCTGAAACAGAAAGTTCACGACATCCTTTGCCTTTGCCATCACACCAGCCAGCAGGTGTGTCGGCTCTATGGTCTGTTGACCATTACGCTGCGCAGTATTTACAGCCTCTTGTACTGCTTCCTGCGCTTTGATAGTGAATTTGTCTAATGTCATAGTTTGTCCTCCTATTCTTTAAATTGTTTCTGCTGACAAGCGGACAAACAATATGCCGAATAATGTAAAACCGACAAAATGGCATTCTATTCCGTCATTCTGTCGTCTTATCTGTATTTTTTCAAGTTACGATAAAAAGAACTGAGAGAGGCAAAGCCAGAGCGGATGGCCACATCGTTCATTGACAGTTCAGGGTGTTTTTCCATGAGTTCTTTAGCGTAGATGACGCGTTGGCGGTTAATGAGTTCATTGAATGTCATGCCCATCTGCTGGTTAATCGCCTGATAGACATAGGTGCGGTTGGTCTGCAGTTGTTGGGCAAGATTCTCCAATTTGAAGTTGGGCTGTAAAAACACCTGTTTGTCTTTCATCAGTTGGTCGATACGCTCTGTAAGACTCTCCTGTGCCGGCATTCTCTTGTTCTCCAGCATCTTGTCATCGATAACAGCTTGCTCTGTGAGCATGTCACGATAAGAGAAATGGCGATGTAATCCGACATAGGCTATGGTATACAGCAGAATTGTGAAACCCAGGGAAGGGAATGCAAGGAACCATTGGGAGTCCATAAAGCGGTAGCGTCCTATAATGCTTGCTATCAGTGACATGACAGAAGCTATTAGAACAATGAGAAGGATGGTGCGAATACTATGCATCGATTTGTCGTCTGTGTCGGCATAGAACTGATCTACTTGATAGTCGTATCTGCGGATAAGATGGAAACCGATGACGACAGTCATGATAACCTCAATAGCAAATACCAATCTGCAGATGATGTGTATCCATGCCTGTGTCAAGGCAAGCCCTGCGAGTCCTTCCGTTTGGTTGTGGTAGAGGTAGATATCGACAAACAGGTTGGTTTCCTCTGTGGACATCAGCGAATAGGTGATGCCGCAGGCGATGGCTCCGATGGCTGTAGGCAACAGCAGGAGATCATGGTAGGGTCTGTTTCTCCCTGTCAGTCGTAATATATATATAAGGTATAAGGGATAGACGGCGAGGTTGGCTGTCAGATAGAGTGTATCCGTGACAGGGATGAAGCTGGCATGGTTGAAGAAAGCGAAATGTCCTGCATAAAGCACTGTTGTCGCTATCATATAGTTGAGCAGGGCTGGCAGTTCTCGCAACTCTTTGTTGCACAGTTCTAGGGCGATGTACACTGTGAAGAAAGTACAGGTCATCAGTGGCAGTGATGTGAGTAGCTGGTACATCATAGGACATTACGGTTAAGTGTTTAACGGGCACAAAAGTAATCATTAATTCTGAATATTCCAAGTTTTTGCAGATATTTCCTGCATCCTTCAGGGTGATTCAATATTAAGATTTATTGAGTAGTATTGTCTTAAATAGTCATGAAACAATCACGACAGCACATCTTATGTCAGATTTTGTGAATATGAGAACAGATTTTGTGAAAATGGGAAGCAATATAAGAATTATCCTCTTATCTTTGCCAATAGTTAAGTTATATGATGCATAACCCCGATGAAAATGAGGAAGCCTCGCTAGGTCAGTGGACCATGCGAGGCTCTTTTTGATGGTTGAGACGAGAGTTACATCGTTACCTCAACAGTATGTTTGCCAGCAGAGTAGGGGATGATGTTACCCTCGATGGACTTTCCGTCTACTACCACCTGCTTGACACCAGACTCTTTGCCGTCAGGGTTCTTGACAGTGATGGTGTACTCAGCATCACGGAACTTACGTTGGATGGTGTACTCCTTAGCTGTCGTCGGCAGACAGGGGTCAATCTGTAACCCATCGTACTGAGGTTTCACACCCAAAATATACTGACTGACGGTCAGCCACATCCAGGCAGCAGTACCAGTGAGCCATGAATTCTTACCCTCACCAGGTTTGGCAGCATCTTTACCGGCTACCATCTGGCAGTTCACATACGGCTCTACCTTATGTAACGTCTGATATTTCTCCTCCACGTAAGATGGGAGAATTTTTGCATAGTGGCTCCATGCGTCGTTACCGCGTCCGGCGATACACTCGCCAATGATGACCCAAGGATTATTATGGCAGAAGATACCGGCATTTTCCTTGTAGCCCTCCGGATAACTGGAGATCTCACCATATTCATAGATATACTTGGAGAAGGCAGGGTTGTTAAGCACCATACCATGCTCGCACTCCAGGTATTTCTTGCAGTCCTCGGCACCGATCTGTGCCATCGTACACCAGCCCTGGCTCTCAATGAAGATCTTCGCCTCCTCACACTCGTGGGAGCCGATCTTATTGCCGAAGAAGTCGTAGGCACGAAGATACCACTCACCATCCCATCCGTCTTTCTTCACGGCGGTAATCATAGCGTCGATGGCGGCTTGCATACGCTTCGCTTCCTCGGAGTACTCAGAGTTCTTGGGGTTCTCTGAGAGTTTCTTGCACAGCTCGACATACTCTTTTGCTGTCACTACGAAGAGACCGGCGATCATCAGCGACTCTGCCTTGGAGCCCTCGCTCTTGTTCTCTGTGGTCTGGAAACTCTCGTTAGGATCCCATGAGAA
>CACXQL010000070.1 GCA_902769805.1 uncultured Prevotellaceae bacterium | reverse complement strand
CTGCGCCGATGGTACTGCAATGCAATGCGGGAGAGTAGGAGGCCGCCACTTTTCATGGCAGAAGCCCTGTTATCACATGATAGCAGGGCTTCTTTGTATTGGTAACTTTTGTATTATCAGTTCTTTACCAATCTTACTTCGTAAATTTCTCCAATCTGCTTGTGAGGCTTAGCCACAAATTTTACACGAACTTGTTTTTTGTCTTTCAGCAATTCAGCAGGAATAGGGTACGTTTCATACTTAAATTCTGAGATGCGATACTTGCCAGTATTGTTAATCTCCTTTACATGAACGTCATCGACGAAGATATCAAACTCATGTGTCTTCCATTCACCCACGCCCCAGTATTTGAGTCGCAGGCTAAGGTCTACATGACCGCCAGTCTGCATCAGATAACTGAAATAATGACCGTCGCTGGCATCGCGGAAGAAAACATCGTTAGAGTTACCTACTTGTGAGCGGTCTGTTTCCATCTTGTGATCAGTCTCTGGTTGCTGTTCACCAGGTTGTACCTTATCCACGGTACGAGCTTCCAATGCCTGACGGTCGCGCTCTGCTTTTGCCAAATCATCCAGATAGCCTTTGTAGTTAGACTCTGAGAGTGCCAGCCAATACATCATATAGCGTGAGTCATGAATCTCAAAGAATGGCTGAATCTCGTTGCGTATAGCATTCTCCATTTTCGTCATAAGTGTGAAATGAAGAGGCTTTCCTGCTATGGGCTGTAATTGATTGGCAATGCTCTCGATATTGTTGTTGATGAGAATTGGAGCCTCATTGACAGGTAACTTTTTCCCACTGGCATATTGACCGAAACGACTGTCGTCTGCCACGAGATGTGCCATATCCTCTGTACCTGTCTTCATACCAAGCAGGATAGGACCATGCATGAGTGCAATATATTGCGGTACGTTGGGTAGGTATTTGATACTATTATACATCGGGAAACTAATGTCTACATAATCTCCTTTCTTCCATTGACGGTCAATAGTCACATAAGACGATGGACCTGTAATGATAGTAATGGGCTTTCCATTTACCTTAACAGAGAATTCACCAGGTTTTACCCATCCGGGATAACGAACTTGTAGCGCAAACTGCCCCTTTCCCTGTGTGATGATAATACGGCTTGCCTCGCTATAAGGGAAAGCTGTTTCCTGTCGAAGTTGGATGTTCTTCTCCTTCCAATTGAGCTCAGAGGCGACATAGAGATTGACAAACAAACTGTTAGCTTTCTTTGTATAGATGAACTGTCCGTATTTGCCATGGTTCTCCATACCTGTTCCTACACAGCACCACATCGCCTCGTTAGGAGCTGAGTAGTTACGATAGTGACGCGGACGAGCTGGCGTGAAATATACATAACCGCCATGTTCAGGATGTTGCGTAGAAAGAATATGGTTAAATGTCGCTAGTTCATAGAAGTCAGCAAAGCGAGCCTCGGGGTTACGACGGTGCAGATTCTCGGTGAGTTTCAACATATTGTTGGTGTTACAACTCTCAGGTCCGTCAATATCATTGATAAAGTCCGTACATGCCTCTTTGCTGGGGAAATGTTCACGACGACTGTCACCACCGAATGCCAATGAGCGCTCACCAGTGACGATATCCCAGAAGAAAGCACTGGCGTTATGGAATGTCTCGTCTCCGCTTAGTTCCGATATGCGCTCAAAGCCGACTACTTTCGGCACTTGCGTATTGGCATGCATGTTGTCGAGGCAGTCCTGTCGCTGTGACATGGGGGTGAGCAGACGACGATGGGAGAAACGACGGGCAGCATCCAGATATTTCTTGTCTTTTGCGATGGCATAGGCATCAGCCAGAACCTCGTTCATGCCTCCATGCTCATTATTGAGCATTTGTTCCATTTGCTCATCCGAGAGGTCTGCAGTCAAGTCAATCGCCCAGTCGCAGAATCCCAGAAACAACCTCTTGGCTTGCTCATTATTACAATAAAGCCATGCATCGCGCAGACCTGCGTACATCTTATGTAGATTATAGAAAGGTGCCCACGAGCCGAAATAGGTGCTGAAGTTACCTTTTTTGAATGTACTCCAGATACGTTCACTATTAGGCATACCTCCGACATAGCCCTTTCCCCATTCGGGATGGTTCTTGATATTGGCATCCGCACAGAGTTGCAGTTCACCGATCATGTACTCCATCCGCTGGCGACATTCTTTGCTTCCTGTTGCAGCGTTAATAGCCATTGCCGTTAGGTAGTGACCTCCTACATGTCCGTCTAAACCGTCCCAGTTGGGATAGGGTTTGTCCTTGGGCGTAAGTCCTGCTTCTTTGCGGTAGGGAGCCAACAGACGATCGCAGTCATATTGTAACAACGTCTTGATATTCAAGTCCCGAGCCTTCTTCAGCGGACCATCCAAAAGTGTCACATCGCTGAGAGGAAATTCATCAGCATAAAGCTTGTCCTGGGCCTTCGCCGTTGTGCCGAAGACCAGTAGTGTGGAAAAGATAATAATTTTATTCATAGTTTTAGTTTTGTCGCTTGTCGATATACTTATAGCCGCTTGCATATTGGGATTTCGGGAAGACGAACAATTGGTCAGTGATGCCTCCTACCTTGAAATTACTGATTTTGATGGTCGTGTGGAAGATACCAACCTTAACACGAACATTGATAGGGTAGTGAGTATGGTGGTCAAGTAGTACACGCGCCTCCTTGACCCCCTTGACATTCTTCTTCGCCTTCAACGTGATATAGTAGCCCTTTTGGGAGTCATCCTTAATACTGTAAGTATAGTTGTCAGGTGAAAACTTGAATTTGGTGGCATATTTATCGCGCTCATCGGAATGGGCATCATAGACCGTAATAGCCTTTTTCTTCCGTTCTAAGCGATAGTATGTGATATCATCGTTCCACGCAATATATTTCTCGTCGATGAACTTACTCTTCTTACCTTTCGTCCAGATGGTACCCTTCGTCTTGTAGATACCGATGATATTCACGGCATAGCTTAACTGAGAGCCCTCAGGACCGAACACCATCTGGTATGCCTCATCAAACATCTTTCGTGCTTGTTGGGCATTAGTAGACTCCTGTGCCTGTATTCCAAGGGAGAACAACAGGCACAGGAGTATAAATGGAATAAAAAATCTATTTTTCAACTCTTATTTATAAACTTTAAACTATGAATTATACTCCTGCCAACTCTTGATCTTGATATCCTCTTCCTTCATGGCAGTGAATGCCTCGATGAAGGCTTTGGCAAGACGTACGTTGGTCATCAGCGGGATGTTATGGTCAATGGCTCCACGACGGATACGATAACCATTCGTCAACTCACGCTTGGTATGGTTCTTCGGTACGTTGACGATAAGGTCGAAAGCGTGGTTGGCAATCATGTCCATCACGTTGTTCTCACCGTTTTCGTCAGGCCAGCAGACAGCAGTAGCCTCGATACCGTTCTCATTGAAGAACTTCGCAGTACCGCCAGTGGCATATACCTTGTAACCCTTCTTTACCAATTGCTGGGCGGGCTCCAACAGACTAACCTTACCTTTTGCCGCACCACTGGAGATAAGTACACTCTTCTTTGGCAGACGATATCCAGTAGCGATGAGCGCATTGAGCAATGCCTCGTTGAGGTCGTCACCCAAACAACCTACTTCACCTGTAGAACTCATATCCACGCCCAATACAGGATCGGCATTTTGCAGACGGGCGAAAGAGAACTGTGATGCTTTTACACCGATGCGGTCAATATCAAACTCGCTCTTCTCAGGTTTCTGATATGGTGCATCCAGCATGATCTTCGTTGCCGTCTCAATGAAGTTACGCTTCAGTATCTTCGATACGAAGGGGAACGAACGGGAAGCACGGAGGTTACACTCGATGACTTTTACTTCACGGTTCTTAGCCAGGAACTGGATATTGAACGGACCGGAGATGTTCAGTTCGGCAGCAATCTTACGGGAAATCTTCTTGATCTGACGGATGGTTGAGAAATAGATGTGCTGGGCAGGGAATACCATGGTGGCATCACCAGAGTGGACACCGGCATACTCCACATGCTCAGAGATAGCGTATTCAACGACCTCGCCTTTGTCGGCAACAGCATCAAACTCGATCTCCTTGGTCTCTGTCATGAACTTTGACACAACAACAGGGAATTCTTTGCTGACCTCAGTTGCCATATTTAAGAAGCGATGCAGTTCTTCTTCGTCATAGCAGACGTTCATAGCGGCACCAGAAAGCACATAGGAAGGACGTACCAATACGGGATAGCCTACCTCTTCCACAAACTCTTTCACATCCTCGAAAGAGGTGAGGGCACGCCAACGCGGCTGGTCAATGCCGAGTTTGTCAAGCATGGCAGAGAACTTATCGCGGTTCTCGGCACGGTCGATATTCACGGGACTTGTACCCAATACAGGAACGCCCTGACGATACAACTTCATGGCGAGGTTGTTAGGAATCTGTCCACCTACGCTGACGATGACACCCTTAGGCTGTTCGAGTTCGATGACATCAAGGACACGTTCCAGTGACAACTCATCGAAATACAGACGGTCGCACATGTCATAGTCGGTAGAAACAGTCTCTGGGTTATAGTTGATCATGATAGACTTATAGCCTAACTTACGTGCCGTATTGATAGCATTCACTGAGCACCAGTCGAACTCTACGGAGGAACCGATACGATAGGCACCGGAACCCAAGACAATCACAGACTTCTCGTTTTTATAGTAGTTGATGTCATGCTTGGCGGTATATGTAGAAATATCCGATTTCTTAGAGAAAGCGGGCTCGTGTGTGTAGGTGAAATACAGATAGTTTGTCAGCTCAGGATGCTCGGAGGCCACTGTCGGAATACGCTTGACAGAGGGTAGGATCCCCTTTGACTTACGATACTGGCGGACGGCAAGATTCTCTTTCTCCATATTACCGCTCTTTGGCTTCAGTACGAAGCGGGCAATCTGGAAGTCAGAGAAACCGCATTGCTTTACCTCTAATAATAAAGAGGTAGGCAGATCTTCTATCTGGTTGTATTCCATCAACTGATGCTTCAAGTCTACGATATGCTTCAATCGCTCCAGGAACCACTTGTCAATCTTCGTCAGTTCCTCGATATGGTCAATGGAATAGCCTTCTTCCAAAGCCTGTGCAATGGCGAAGATGCGGAGGTCGGTAGGATTAGCAAGGGCATCCTCCAGGTTGTCGAACTTCGTATGGTCGTTACCTACGAACCCGTGCATGCCTTGTCCAATCATACGCAAGCCTTTCTGAATCATCTCTTCGAACGAGCGTCCGATAGACATAATCTCACCAACCGACTTCATAGAGGAACCAATCTGACGGCTCACTCCTACGAACTTCGTCAAGTCCCAACGTGGAATCTTACAAATCATGTAGTCGAGGCTCGGAGCCACATAAGCAGAAGATGTCGTACCCATCTCACCAATCTGGTCGAGAGTATATCCAAGAGCGATTTTTGCTGCCACAAAGGCGAGGGGATAACCCGTTGCTTTGGAGGCGAGGGCAGAGGAACGGCTCAGACGAGCGTTGATTTCAATGATACGATAGTCGTTGGTATTAGCATTGAAAGCAAACTGGATGTTGCACTCTCCGACGATGCCCAGATGCTTCACGCACTTGATTGTAATTTCCTGTAGCATTTTTACCTGCTCCTCTGATAATGAGCATGTTGGAGCTACGACAATAGACTCACCAGTGTGGATGCCGAGGGGGTCGAAGTTCTCCATGGAAGCTACTGTGAAGCAGCGGTCGTTGGCATCACGGATACACTCGAACTCAATTTCTTTCCATCCCTTCAGAGACTCTTCGACGAGAATCTGGGGAGCGAAAGTGAAGGCACTCTCTGCTAATTCTACGAAAGCTTTCTCATCAGGACAGATACCACTGCCCAGACCGCCCAGTGCGTAAGCAGAACGAATCATGATGGGGAAGCCAATCTCACGGGCAGCCTTCAGAGCGTCTTCCATATTCTCTACGGCATGAGAGACAGGAACTTTCAAATCAACCTCTCCGAGTTTCTTTACAAAGAGGTCGCGGTCCTCTGTATTCATGATAGCCTCTACAGAGGTTCCCAGAACCTCTACGCCATATTCCTTCAAGACACCTGTCTGATACAGTTCAGTACCGCAGTTCAATGCGGTCTGTCCGCCAAACGCAAGGAGAATGCCGTCTGGACGCTCCTTCTTAATAATCTCTGTGACGAAATGGGTGGTTACAGGTTGGAAGTACACCTTGTCGGCGATACCTTCTGATGTCTGGATCGTGGCAATATTAGGGTTTACCAACACGGAAGAGATACCTTCCTCACGCAATGCTTTCAGTGCCTGTGAGCCTGAGTAGTCAAACTCACCTGCCTGTCCGATTTTAAGGGCGCCCGATCCCAGTACGAGTACCTTTTTCAATTGTTTCTTCATATCGTAGATAAAATTTATTGGCTGTTATCGACCTGCAAAGATAGTGCAAATCGAGCGAAAATCCAAGAGAAAATAAGAATTTCTTTTATTTTTTCCCCCTTTGAAAGCTTGGTAACAATCATACCAATGCTTGGTAACAATCATACCAATGCCTGGTAACAATTATACCAATGCTTGGTAACAATCATACCAATGCTTGGTAACAATCATACCAATGCTTGGTAACAATCGTGCCAAAGTCTTGCAATAATTGTGTCAAAGTCTGGATTTGTAAGAAGAAAATGATTTGATATTCCATTTTTTTGTACCTTTGCAGTCTGTTATAAAACGATAACAATGAAGAAAAACGAGAAGTTTGTCATTACGATTAACCGTGAAGTAGGAAGCGCTGGTCGTACAGTAGGACAGAAACTGGCTGAGTTATCTCAATGGATGATCTGTCGGAGGATGAAGCTGTAAACGTTATTATGGCTTATATCGAAGGGGTGATGAAATCTTGAAAACCCCAAGCTCAAGC
>CACXQL010000069.1 GCA_902769805.1 uncultured Prevotellaceae bacterium | reverse complement strand
CAGTTTCCATTTGCAGAGTTGGTTCGTTATCAATCCCACCACCAAAGCGCTGTTACAAGTCGACTATACTGGTAGCAACCACTGGGCATTCATGTATCGTGGCAGTAATTATAGTATGGGCGCTCGCGTGATGAAAACCTTCTGGGATGGTCGACTGACGGCTTCACTTTATGCCAACGATATCTTCCGTACAAGCAAGAATAAAGTGACCACATACTACGAAATAGGTCTGACTGCCCAGAGTTACTACACATATACGCAGTGCGTGGGACTAACGCTGAGCTATAACTTCAATGCCACCCGTTCGAAGTATAAGGGAACTGGTGCCGGAAACGACGAGAAGAGTCGTCTCTGAACCCTGTTTGCCCATCTTTTTGCAAAAAGATAGGAAAAAGTTCTCTCGAAATGAGAAATTTTTCCTATCTTTGCACTATCATTAATAAACCTACAAACTATGTTAGACAAAGAACGCGGGCTGTATATCGCCCATTGCGCTAAGGGCGCACTTAGTATCCAAGGTAAGATGGCTAACCGTCATGGACTCATTGCAGGAGCTACAGGTACAGGTAAAACCGTCACGCTGCAAGTGATGGCAGAGACTTTCTGTCAGGCAGGCGTTCCCTGTTTCATGGCAGATATGAAAGGTGACCTCAGTGGAATCTCTCAGGTTGGTAAGATGAGTGGCTTTATCGAGAAGCGACTTCCTGAGTTCGGTATCGAGAACCCTGAGTTCCAGTCATGCCCTGTCCGTTTCTACGATGTCTTTGGCGAACAGGGACACCCCATGCGTGCCACCATCTCACAAATGGGACCTCAGCTGCTCAGTCGCCTGATGCAACTCAACGAGACACAGGATGGTGTTCTGAACATCGTGTTCCGTATCGCGGATGAGCGCGGATTGTTGCTCATCGATATCAAGGACCTGCGTTCGATGCTTGACTGGGTTTCTAAACATGCGAAAGACTACACCACGAAATATGGCAATATCTCTGCTGTCACCATCGGAGCCATCCAACGTGCCTTGTTGCAGTTGGAGAGTCAGGGGGCTGACAAGTTCTTTGGAGAACCATCATTTGACATCTATGACCTCTTGCAATGCGATGCCTCTGGTAAGGGTGTAATGAGCGTGTTGGCTGCCGACAAACTGATGCTACAGCCCAAACTCTACTCCACTTATCTGTTGTGGTTGCTCTCTGAGCTTTATACAACGCTACCAGAAGTAGGTGATCTTCCCCTGCCCAAACTCGTGTTCTTCTTCGACGAGGCTCACATGCTTTTCACAGATACGTCGAAAGCTTTGCTCGACAAGATTGAGCAGGTCATCCGACTCATCCGTTCGAAGGGTGTAGGTATCTATTTCATTACTCAGAGTCCTTCGGACATTCCAGAAAACATCCTCGGACAGTTAGGTAACCGTGTACAACATGCCCTCCGTGCCTATACACCTAAAGACCAGAAGGCGGTTAAGACAGCAGCTGATACCTTCCGTGCCAATCCTGAGTTCAAGACCGACGAGGCTATCATGAACCTCGAGACAGGTGAAGCGTTAGTAAGTTTCCTTGACGAGAAAGGTGCTCCCTCTATCGTCGAACGTGCGAAAGTTCTCTTCCCTCTCTCTCAGATTGGAGCTATCACAGAGGGACAGCGTATGGATATCATCAAGCAGAGTCGCATCTATGGCAAATACGATACACCTGTTGATCGTGAGAGTGCCTTTGAGGTATTATTAAAAGAGGCTGAGGAGAAAGCCTTGGCAGAAGCAGAGGCCAACGAGATTGCCGAGGCTGAAAAGGAAGACGAGAAGGGCAAGAAGGAAGAAAAGAAAAAGCCAGGTATCTTCAGTAAAGTGCTCAAAGCCGTCATAACTGCTATTACATCGACATTTGCTGCTATCCTCGGTACTTATGTCAGCGATAAAATCACGGGTAAGAAGACCAAGTCAAGGACTTCTGTCACAGGTCGCGTAGCAAAGAACGCTACCAGTGCCGCCACTCGTTCTGCTACGAGAGAGCTCACCCGCGATATTCTCGGCAACCTTATTAAATAATCATTCAGTCGCCACGACTGTCCGCTGCTTATGACATACCTAAAAGCGTTAATATCTACGCTTTTAAGCATCACGATAACTATAGGTGCTATGGCCCAGGAAACTGTTACTGACACCACGAAGACCACTTCGGGTGCCAGTAACAGAAATGTATTGATGAATGCGGCTTCTGCCTCACAGCCTCGTCAGATATCCCTGGGACTTCCCATCTCCGGCTATGCCTATATTTTTGAGGACGGTCTGCCTGTGTCCTACTATAACTATCAAGTTTACCCCTATAAGTCATGGCATAGTGGTGTGAGTCATGAGTCTGTGCAGACCATGGGGCCACAGGATATGGTATTGAAGTATGGTGTCATCACTTACAGTGTCGAAAGCAAATCGAAGTTAGCAGGTGACAGTCTTGAAGGAAAACTGAACTACACCTTCAACCATCATGGGCGCCACATGATTGATGCGAACATCTCTACTCCTATCGGAAAGGGATGGGGTCTCAGCATCAGTACCTACCAGAACTTCGATCCAGGGAGCAACCATTTGGATATCTCCCGCCTGCAAGAGAGTGCGCACTTCTATAAGGCTGCTATCTCAAAGACATGGAATGAAGGACGTGGTAAGGCAGGACTCATCTACCAATACTCACATTTCAGAGAACTTATAGAGAATTACGGACCTTTCATCTTTGTGGGTGACGGCAGCGTGGAGGAGTATGACGGTTTTAAGTTAGGCATCGACCAGTACCGCCCCGCTAACAAGATATTAAGGTACCTTGACATAGAGACGGGAAAGATGACGGAACAGGACAATGATGATGCAAATACAAGTAAGATTCATAATGTGAACTTCGTCTTGGACTATCAGTGGGACAGTGGTTTGAAACTCTCTGTCCATAGCAAGTTCAAGCACGGACATACCCTGCGTGCCAATGGTGCCATGATGGGAGTGAGCGATGCACTAGCAGGTGGTAGATACACCTATGAGGACGGGAAAGAGTTTATCGGTAAGGTACAGACACGAAGAATGTTGCATTTCGACGGTTTCGAACATTCCTGGATGACCAATGCCGCACTGACTGGCAAATCCAAGAACCAACGCCATAGTTGGCGTGCTGAGATTGACTACTGGCTCAATGCTGGAGGTGTCAGCACCTCTATGTATCTGTTTGCCCACGAGGCAAAGAAAGACCCGAAGATGCTGCTGTTCAACGGTAATGATGGTTATTCCTACAACTCCTATGCCGAATTCTATGATGGTCACGAGCATAAGTTGTTCGGATTAGTTTCCGATGAGTGGAATGTCTCTAATCGTCTGTGGCTCTATGCAGGTGCAAGGATAGAATATCTGAACGTGCGGGGCATCGCTGCCAACGATGTCTGTAAGGATAATGCCCGTCATGCGGGTTGGAGTTTAGTTGAGCCAGGCGTGGTGAAGAATCATTTCAGCGACAACCACTTCAACTATGCGTTTATTGGGAGTGCGCGCTATGCCCTGCTCTCAGGGTTTGGCTTACAGACAGAGTACTCATCTGCCGCCATCCACACCCAACTGTTCCATTACGGTCCTTACAATTATCCCTCACAGAAAAGTATGACCACCAATTATTTCCGAGGCGGCATCTATTGGAAGAATGATTGGATAGACCTTACCTCTCAGATAACCTATATCACCATGAAGAACTCGCAGGAGCGTCCTAACTTCAGTCATGTACTGACCAAAGACGCAGGTGACATGAAAGCAGGAATGACCGAGTCGTTCACCATTCCTTTCTATTACGATATGGCAACTCTCGGATGGTTGACTGATGCCATCATCACCCCGATAAAAGGGTTAAATATCCATGTGATGTTCACCATCCGCAGCCCCAAGTATAAGAACTTCAAGATTACCCCCACCTTCAGCGATGGTGTGACAGAGGAGTATGACTTTACCGACAAGACTATCACAGCCCTCTCGAAGACCGAACTGGAAATAGAACCCTCTTATCGCTTCGGCAAATGGCGTGTATGGCTGAGTGTGCGCTATTTCAGCAAACAGTATATCAACAAAACAAACTCTTTATATTTCAACGGACGTTGGGAGACCTTCGGAGGGGTAGATTATAAACTCAACCGCCATGTGAGTTTCTCTGCCAACGTCGTGAACATCCTCAACCAAAAAGGTGCCAGCGGCACCATCCCTGCTGCCGACCTGATTACCGATTCCACACCTTATAAGAATTATGTGATGTCAGGAACATTTATCCGTCCCTTCACTTTCGAGTTCACTACGAAACTCAGTTTGTAGGAGAAATTAGTATCTCACTAAGAGTAGGATGTATGTGCGTCATATCATATAACTCAGCAAGCGTAGTGTTCTTGCACATGAGAACGCTTACTTCCTGTACTATATCAGCGGCATGTGCACCATAGGCATGACAGCCAAGAATGCGACCACTTGCAGTGTCGGAGAAGAGTTTGAGCATTCCCTCTGTCTCCCCCATCGCCTGTGCCTTGCCGTTGGCACGCCAGAAGGATTTCTTGCACTGGTAATCAATGCCTTGTTCTTTTAATTGATCTTCAGAAGGTCCTACGCACGCTGCCTCAGGTTCTGTGAAGATAGCAGCAGGCATGATGTCGAAGCGGATGCCGTCAGCCTTCCCGAGAATATGGTTGACGACTCTCCTCGCCTGCATCTCAGCGGCATGGGCAAGCATCTGTCTGCCATTCACATCTCCAATGGCATAAATACCCTTGACAGTGGTCTCAAAATTATCATTAACAGTGATACCCTTGCGGTCATCGTACACTATGCCCGCCTTAGCAAAGTCTTCCTGAACACGTGGTTTTCTGCCTGTTGCCATCAGAACGATATCAGCATCAATATCTGCGATGTTCTCAACAGCAGTCTTCATCTTGAAAGTGATACCTCGTTTCTCTAACAACTTACGCAGGCGCTTGGCGATATCGCTATCCAGGGCAGGAAGACATTCTTTTAGATATTCTATTATCGTCACTTCTGAACCAAAGCGTTGGAATACCGAAGCAAACTCCATGCCGATAACGCCAGCACCGATGATGGCAAGACGCTTAGGAAGAGTCTCAAAGTTCAACAGACCTGTAGAATCTACAACTCTTGAATCGTCACATCCTGTTATGGGTAACCATTTTGTCTCAGAGCCCGTGGCGATAATAATATTTTTAGCAGTAAACGTTTCGTGTGTTGCAATGGCATCACAACATACAGTACCACTATCAACAAAAGAGGCTGTGCCGCGAACAAGGGTGATATTGGGATGCGAAAGGATGCCCTCAACCCCTTGACGGAGCTGGGGAACTACCGTAACCATGCGCTCACGTGCTTCCACAAAAGTGGCACTATGCACATAGGTCTTCGTTGGGATACATCCGCGATTCAGACAGGTGCCTCCCACCTCCTCCTTTTCGATGATCACGACCTGTAGTCCACTCTTTGCCGCATACTCGGCAGCATGGTAACCGCCAGGACCTGCACCTATGATAATCAGATCAGTTGTTGTCATTGATCATTTGTTTATAAGTGGTAATAGGATGCTTGGCAGCGAGGACATCATCCACACGACCAATCGGCGTATGATGAGGAGCAGACTTCACCAATTCGGGATCCGTCTTTGCCTCTTCCGCTATCTTACGCATCACGGCAATAAAAGCATCGATGGTATCCTTCGACTCGTTTTCTGTCGGCTCTATCATCAGACTCTCATGGAAGAGCAGAGGGAAGTAGATAGTAGGTGCATGATAACCGTAGTCAAGTAACCGCTTCGCTACATCCATCGTGGTGACACCTGTCGACTTATCTTTCAGTCCGTCGAAGACGAACTCATGTTTACACAATCCATCGATGGGCAGTTCATAGACATCCTTCAGACACTCTTTAATGTAGTTGGCGTTCAATGTGGCAAGCGGTCCCACCATCTTGACATTCTCCTTACCAAGACTGAGAATATAGGCATAGGCACGCATCACCACAGCGAAGTTACCACTCTCATAAGGACTGACGAAGGGCAGGAAAGACTCCAGTCCCTTGCGGACACCTACCGGTCCGCTACCAGGTCCGCCACCACCATGAGGAGTAGAGAATGTCTTGTGCAGGTTGATGTGCATCACGTCGAAGCCCATGTCACCAGGACGACAGGCACCGAGCATCGGGTTAAGGTTAGCCCCATCGTAATACATCAGTCCGCCACAGTCGTGAATCATCTTGGCGATATGTGGGATATCCCGTTCGAAGAGACCAAGCGTATTAGGGTTAGTCATCATCATGGCGGCGATATTGGGTCCCTCTATAGCAACTAGTTTCTCCAGATCCTCTAAGTCTACTAGACCATCTTTTGTTGACTTCACCTCTAAGATCTCCAGTCCGCAGACTGCAGCAGAGGCAGGATTAGTGCCGTGTGCCGAGTCAGGGACAATAACTTTTGTACGTGCATCGTCACTCCGTGACTCATGATAGCCTCGGATAACCATCAAGCCCGTCAGTTCTCCATGAGCACCAGCAAAGGGCTTAAGGGTAAATGCCGCCAGGCCTGTCAGTTCACAGAGCGCTTTCTTTACCAAAGTACATACCGCCAAGGCACCCCGCGTTGTCTCAGCAGGCTGCAAGGGATGCAGGTTAGTGAATTGTGGCAGTGCTGCCATTTCTTCATTAATCTTTGGATTATATTTCATTGTACACGAACCCAGAGGATAGAATCCATTATCTACGCCGAAATTGTTGGCTGAGAGGTTTGTGTAATGACGCACCACCGTCATCTCGTCACATTCCGGCAACTCAGCAGGCTCCTGGCGTTGCATGCTTGCAGGTATCTCATAATTGCCAAAGCGGTTCTTGGGCAGGGAATAACCCTTACGTCCTTCCTTCGAGAGTTCGAAGATCAGGTTTCCATATAGTCTGTTGTTCATGGCATCTCCTCCATAATTTGTCTGATGGTATCCACCAGTT
>CACXQL010000068.1 GCA_902769805.1 uncultured Prevotellaceae bacterium | reverse complement strand
TCGCCGCAGGCAGGTACGAGACCATTCCAGTATTTCTTGGTAAGCTGTAAGGCACGGTTCACGAAATTGCCATAAACAGCAACGAGCTCGTTGTTGTTACGGTCTTGGAAGTCCTTCCAAGTGAAATTATTGTCTTTGGTCTCAGGAGCATTGGCAGTGAGTACATAGCGCAACACATCTTGTTTGCCAGGCATGTCAACGAGATATTCATGCAACCATACCGCCCAGTTACGGGAAGTGGAAATCTTATCGTTCTCTAAGTTCAGGAACTCGTTGGCAGGTACGTTGTCAGGCATGATATACTTACCGTGCGCTTTCATCATCGTAGGGAAGATGATGCAGTGGAACACGATATTGTCTTTGCCGATGAAGTGTACCAGACGGGTGTCATCGTCCTGCCACCATTTCTGCCAAGGACCCCATTTCTCTGGTTCTTTCTCACAGAGCTCAACAGTGTTTGATACATAACCGATAGGCGCATCAAACCAGACATAAAGCACTTTACCTTCTACTCCTTCGATGGGAACAGGGATACCCCAGTCTAAGTCACGTGTCATCGCACGGGGCTGCAGGTCCATATCGAGCCATGACTTACACTGTCCATATACATTCGGTCGCCACTCCTTATGCTCCTCGAGAATCCACTGCTTCAACCACTCCTGATACTCGTTCAGGGGCAGATACCAGTTCTTGGTTTCTTTCAGCACAGGGGTAGAACCGCTGATGGTTGACTTCGGATTAATCAACTCCGTAGGTGAGAGGTCACGCCCGCATTTCTCACACTGGTCTCCATAGGCTCCCTCGTTATGACAGTAGGGACATTCGCCAGTCACATAACGGTCGGCAAGGAACTGTTTTGCTTCTTCGTCATAGAGTTGGGCGGTAGTCTCTTCTACCAACTTACCCTCGTCATAGAGCTTGCGGAACCACTCGGCTGCAAATTTGTGGTGGGTCTCACTGGTCGTACGACTATAGATATCGAACGAGATACCGAACTCTTCGAAGGAGTCTTTAATCATCTTATGATAGCGGTCTACCACATCCTGTGGAGTGATACCTTCTTTACGGGCACGAACAGTGATAGGTACACCATGTTCGTCGGAGCCGCCGATAAACAATACATCCTCTTTCTTCAGTCTCAAATATCTTACATAGATATCGGCAGGCACATACACGCCTGCCAAGTGACCGATATGTACACCGCCATTGGCATAGGGCAGTGCCGAGGTCACAGTTGTTCTCTTGAATTTTTTTTCTGCCATTTCTTTCTCTTTTTATTTTATGGCTGCAAAGGTACAAAATTATTATGAACTTTAAACTATGAATTATGAACTTTTTTGTACCTTTGCACCCGTTATGAAAATAAGTGTCTTCCAGAATATCAGTCGTTGGCTTGCCGCCAATGCGTCGCTCACGGTGATAGCCGTCGCCGTGTTTACCTTTTTCGTACCTGATGCCTTCAACTGGGTGAGGGGTAACACACAGACAGTGATTCTTGGTATTATCATGCTTACCATGGGACTCACGTTGACGACACAGGACTTCCGTATCCTGGCAAAGCGTCCGTTGGATATCTTCATCGGAGCCTGTGCGCAGTTTATCATCATGCCCTGTGTCGCCTACCTGTTGGTATATGTGTTCCATTTGGAGCCTGCTCTTGCCTTGGGTATTCTGTTGGTAGGCTGTTGCCCAGGCGGTGTGTCAAGTAATATCATGTCGTATCTTTGTCATGGTGATGTGGCATTCTCGGTGGGGATGACATGTGCGTCCACCCTGCTTGCCCCAGTGATGACACCATTGCTCATGGAGCTGACGGCAGGGCAGATCATAGAGATAGACACTATCGGCATGTTTCTTAATATCCTCATCGTGACGATTATCCCTGTGGGACTGGGCTGTTTCCTTAATTATACTTATTCCAAGAAAGAGTGTTTCCCGACTATCCAGTCGCTGATGCCTGGACTGAGTGTCATCTGTCTTGCCTGTATTGTGGGAGGTGTTATCTCCACTGTTCACGATGACTTGGTAGCGCGTGGCTTGATACTGTTCCTATGGACCTTTGCCGTGGTATTCTGTCATAACACGCTGGGTTATCTGATGGGTTGGATGTCAGGGCGCTTGGCTCGTTTTAACACGGCAAAGAAGCGTACTATCTCCATAGAGGTGGGTATGCAGAATGCAGGTCTTGCCACTGTTCTCGCAGGAACATTCTTTGCAGCACAACCCCTTGCTGTCCTGCCTTGTGCCATCTCCTGTGCATGGCATAGTATCAGCGGAACCATCCTCGCGGGACTTTTCCTACAATTTGACAAACGGAAATCTGAATAAGTGATGATGGAGAAAGAAGAGAAATACAGATTACTGACTGAACAGGTCAGGTCTTTGATTGCTGGCGAGACGGATGAAGTGGCTGTCATGGCCAATGTGTGTGCTGCTATCCATGAGACAATGGGCTTTTTCTGGACAGGGTTTTATATAGTAAAAGGTGAGGAACTGGTGTTGGGACCCTTCCAAGGTCCAGTGGCTTGTATGCACATCGGTTATGGGCGTGGTGTCTGCGGTACAGCTTGGCAACGAGCAGAGTCGGTGGTTGTGCCAGATGTCGAGGCGTTTCCTGATCACATAGCCTGTAGCAGTCTCTCGCGTTCAGAAATCGTCGTTCCCGTTTTCGACACTGACGGCAATGTCAAAGCTGTCCTCGACATCGACAGCAAGGATTTGAACACCTTCAATGAAGTTGATCAGCACTGGTTGGAAGAGCTTGTCAAGATGCTGTGAGGCTCTACCACATCATCATGCGTAACATCTGTTCGGCACGCTGTCGCTTGTATTTGATATTGTCGTTGTACTCTCTGTTTTGAGTGGCTTCGAGAAACTTTTGAAGATGTTGCTGAGCTTTGTTATGTTGTTTGAGTGCCACGTAGCATTGTCCCATATCGTAATCCAATAGGGGGCGTTCACTATCATCACAATAACGGAGACACTCTTCTAATTCCTGCAAACGGAAATCGGCCTCGTTCTTCTGATTGAATGCTTCCGCTAACTCGCGGTGAAGTCGATAGAGCGTGCGGCTGTCAGGTATCATGAGTTTCTTGGCTTCATCGAGATAACCCAAAGCCTCTGCACCAAAGCCTATCTTATTGCACACGATGCCGAGTATAAACAAACAGTAGGGGTGCTGGTCATTTTTCTGATAGGCACGATAGAGATAGTCGTATGCAGTATTATCGTCACCCATGCGCTGATAGGTCAAGCCGAGGGTGTATAAGGTGTTAAAACAGGAGTCCCCCGTTGCCGTTAATTGGTTCAGTTCAGACAGGGCACGCTCGTAGTTCCCCATATTATAATAGGCGTCAGCCAATTGGCGATTGACCAGAATGTGGGTAGAATCGCGTTGTTTGTATTGTTTGCAAATATCTATCACACGTTCTGGAAGAGTCAGTTTGCCCATCTCTGTTTTTATTCCCTTATTGAGTCGTTTAGTGTAATCGAGAATAACAGGTACACAGTAGGGGTCGCTCTTCAGGATTTTCTCAGCCCAGTAAATGAGCGAGTCTTCTTGACCCATGCTACTGAGACAAAGATAATGCTGTTGCATATCGTCAAGTGTCAACGAATCTTGAGGAATCTGACGAAGGGCAGCAATACTGCGCGCATAATAGCCACGCTCAGTCCAATAACGGGATATGGTACGAAGACTGTCCGTCTGAGCAGAAATAAAGAGTGAAAAATGAAACGTGAATAATACAAGCAGCAATTTCTTCATGGTTGTTTCTCCTTATCTAATAACGATTTAAGTTTATCAATAGCCAAAGGGATACTGATATTCTTGGCGATGATGCGTCCTGAGCGATCTACCAGGTAATTATGTGGAATAGTTTTGATGCCCAATTTTTTAACTCCTGGCCACATCTGACCTGTTTTGTCATTGTATGCCCTAAAATGATGGAGTGTGAAGGGCTTGTCGGTTTGTTCTCTTGTCTTCGTACGGAAATCATATTTCTTGGTAGCCTGCCACCAAGCCTTTGATGTCTTATCCATTGATACAAGCAGCACATCTAAATCATCGGCAAACATCTGTGCCATCAACTTGATATTAGGAATTTCTACCAGACAGGGTTCGCACCACGAAGCCCAGAAATCAACCAAAACATATTTGCCTCGGTAGTTATTCAGGTTAGTTTCTCCAACATAGATATTCAGGTATTCACCTACTTTCAAAGGACAATAAGTGCTGTCAGCAGTCTGATCCTTGAACCGACTACTGAGTCTGCGCAGTTCTATGGCATAGAAATCGAAACTGCGAGCAGAAGTATAGCCATCGCCTAAAGTGCTATCGTTAGCCAGTGCCTGCATCGGTGGGTAGTCAGGAAACTTCCTAATCAGATGATTCATCATCTTGTCGGCATCAGCCATCGTATAGGGGGCATCATTCCAGGAGTAGCGACTCTTGGCATAGGATAAAATGACGGAAGCCTCTTCCACGACGCAATAAGGGCTGTTGCCCGTCAGTGTGAAATCGTACCTTCGCCACCATGATGCTTCAGACAGGGCACGATATTCTTTCTTCAGCGAATCGAGCTCGTTGTCAGCGATGCCATAGCGATTCATCGCCATTCGAAGTGCTCGCTGCTTCTCTTGAAGACTGTCATTCAAGGTTTGCCACCGAATAAATTCCAGAGTGGAGGGTGAATTCTCAACCTTATCTACCAAACGGAAACGGAAGCCATCGTCTTCGTCACCAATATGAATGCTAAGACTATCGCCATTTTTCACTATCAAAGGTACCGAACCTGGTCCCCGTCGGGCAAACATCAAATTGACATTGTACTCGTAAGGCATGGTCCCGTGCATGGTACCTTTTCTGTGCAGTGAATCAATGGCAAGGGAATCGTGTAGTTGGAATTCACGCTCTATCCTTGATACGAGATAAATTTTCTGTGGAATGCTGGCAATAGCGGAATCAACACTCACATTAACGGTGAATGTCTTGTGGACAATGGCCCTCGCCGCCAATGGGAGAACCATCAGAAGGACGAGGGTCAGCATGCTTGATCTGCTTTTCATGATCAATCGAGAGAGTGTTATTGCTTTTTCTTTGTAGTAATCTTGATACGTTTGGGTTGACCGTTCTCACCTTTCACAATCTCCATATTGGCAATAGTACCAGATGGAATGTTGGCTATTTCGGAATTGTCAACTTCCTTGCCGTCAATCTCCAGAATGTATTTCTCTTCAGGAGTCTTCGTTGTACCGTCGAGTTTGAACGAAACAGGAACAGTGTATTTCACAGCTACGGGTTTGCCATCTTGCTTACCAGGAATCCAGTTGGGCATGGAGTTGATGACGCGCAGAGCCTCGGCATCCAACAAGGGATCAATGCTTCTCATGACTTTAGCATTTGAGATGCTGCCGTCTTTCTCAACGACAAAGGTTGCTACGACTCTTCCCTGGATGCCAGCCTTATGAGCTGCCTCAGGATAACGAATGTTCTTGCTTAAAAAGTCGAGCATGGCTATCTGTCCACCTGGGAATTCTGGCATCTGCTCAACGACATCGAACGCCTTGTCATTGGTGTTGGATGCATCGCTACCGTCTTTTTGCAACCGAAGGTCATACTTGGTTTGCGGATCGTTGATAACAATTGATCCACTGGCATAGCCCACATACATCACCTCTATCCGATCGCCTTTCTTCGCTTTCAGTGAGAACTCGCCATTCCTGTCGGTCACGGTACCTTTTTTAGAGCCATTGACCCTGATAACGGCTCCCACGATGGGGTCTTTCTTCTCTTTATCTTTCACGACACCACGAATGGTGTAAGTCTTCGTGTCTTCTTGAACTGCGGGGGCTTGTTCGGTAGCTGTTGTCACAACGTCTGGAACATTGTTGGCAGGAGTATAAACAATATCCTGTACTTTTTCTGCATTGATAGCAAGAGTAATACCCACGATGGGTACAAGTGCTAACAGTTTCAAAAGATGGCTGTTGGAGGATTTCTTATGTAACATCATATGAATACGATTTTTGAGGGTACTGTGACTGATACCGTTTGCAATGGAGTACCCGCCAATGCTTGCGGCTTTCGAGATTAACAGATATTGATATTGACGCGCGTTAATCCCTTGAGAGAGTACTGCACCGTCGGCCTCGTATTCGTGGATAGCGCGCAAGTCTTGGCGCAGCATCCACATGGCTGGATTGAACCATTGGAGGGCAGTGAGAAGGTCTACGAGGAGCACATCATACGAGTGTCGGAGACGGATGTGTCCGCGTTCATGTGCGAGTATGGCATCATTTTGTGCCTCATAGTCGCTGCGATTCATCACGATATAGCGCATCCAACTGAATGGAGCCACCTCGGCGTTACTGGTCACACAGAGGGTGATACCATCATCCAAGGGATGCTGTTCGCAATGTTTAATGAGTGATACGACTTTCAGAATAGACCAGAGGGAATGCATCACGACGACCGCCACACCTATTATATATAAGACGGGCAGGATGGATTGCCACAAGGGCACCTCTTCGTCTGCCACAACCTGCATCTGCATATCGCCCACCTCAACCGTAGGAACGGTTTGCATAGTCACCGTTTCGTGCATCGTGATAACGCAGAGAGGCAATACGAAGGACAGCACTGCTGTGGAAAGTAGCACGATGCGGTTGACACGGTGGAATGTCTCGCGAGCGAGCATCAAGCGGTAGAACATGTAGAATACGATGATGAGCACCGACACCTTGAGGTCGTATATCAGAAAGTCGGTCATAAGTTCTTAGGATTGTTGGTTTTCTATTTCGTTGATGAGTTCGCGCAGTTCGTCAACGCTGATTTTCTCTTCCTTGACAAACGAGGATACAGCAGAGAGGTAGGAATCGCCAAAATAGTTCTTGATAATACCTGCTATCGATTTCCTGCCATACTCCGCCTCCGTTATCAGCGGAAAGTACTGGTAGGTATTGCCGAACTGCTTATGATCCAGAAATCCCTCGCGCTCCAGAATACGCACAATGGTGGAAAGCGTATTGAAGTGAGGACGCGGCTCGTCGTAATGCTCCTGCAATTCACGAACGAACATGGGACCGTACTTCCAATACAAGTCCATGATTTCCTTTTCCTTGTTAGTCAGTTTCTTCATAACCTTTTTAGTTGTTGGTTTAAACTCGTTATTTGCGTCAATAATCAATATCTGAATGCAAAGTAACTAAAAGTTTTCGTTATATACAACTAAAAGGATTAGTTTTTAAAGAATTTTAAATAGTTTATTTAGTTATTAACCTTCTTTCGTGTGGTTATGAGAAAAAGAATAATCCGCAAGTTGTTGACGTTCAACTTCTTGCGGACTATTCTTGGTGATCCGTTTGGGATTCAAAAATTGAAATACCGTGAAATAATTTTGAGATGATTTGCTTTGTAAATCAGGTGTTTACGAGGTTAAATATATTAAAGCG
>CACXQL010000067.1 GCA_902769805.1 uncultured Prevotellaceae bacterium | reverse complement strand
AAACTAATTTCAACGATGTCAAAGATCAATTTTGTCCCCTCATTCTGGGACTATTTGATTAATATTTAAACTCGTCCCATTTTAACGGGACACTAATGACTAATTAATTTAAAACATTACGACTATGAAATTAAGAACTTTACTTCTAACATTGGTTGCCCTGCTTGGCATGATGCAGACAAGGGCTGACGTAGTAATTAACGAGACGAACTTCCCGGATCAAAATTTCCGCAACTGGCTGCTCTGGCATAACTACGGCAAAGACGGTATGATTACGGATGATGAGATTGAAGGGATTACAAGTATCGCTGCAGACGCAGTTGGCTCAGGTATCGCAAGTCTCAAAGGTATTGAATTCTTTACGGCGCTGGAAGATCTACACTGCTCTAGCAATCAACTAACGTCACTCGATGTGTCGAAGAACACGGCACTGAAAGTATTGAACTGCAGCTACAACCAACTGACCTCTCTCGATGTATCTGGATGCACGGCGCTAGAAGTGTTGTTATGTCGAAACAATCAACTAACCAAGCTCGATATGTCGGGATGCATAGCGCTGACAGAATTGTCCTGCTTTAACAACCTGCTGACCTCTCTCAACGTGTCGGGATGCATGGCGCTGACAAATTTGGACTGCTCCAGCAACCAGATCAAGGATAGTGGTATGGATGCATTCGTGAAGAGCCTGCCCAATGTAAGTAATGGTGATATGAATGTTATATATAAAAACGAAGCCGAGGGCAACGTGATGACAATAACTCAGGTGGCTGCTGCGAAGGAGAAGGGCTGGACGCCTTATTATACTGATAATGGTTGGTCTTGGCAGGAGTACGCTGGCAGCGTTAGTGGTTTATTAATCAACAAGGATAATTTCCCAGATGCGAATTTCCGCAGCTACCTGCTCAAATGGGACTTTGGTTGGGATGGTGTGATTACAGATGAAGAGATTGTGGGGATTACAAGTATGGCTGTAGATGGGAAAGATATCAAAAGTCTCAAAGGTATAGAGTTCTTTACAGCGCTAACAGGATTTTCCTGCTCCAACAATCAACTGACCTCTCTTGACATGTCGAAGAACACGTCACTAACATCGTTGGACTGCTCCAACAACCAGCTGACTTCTTTCGACGTGTCGATGAACATGGCGCTGGAATATTTAAGGTGCTCCAACAACCAGCTGACTTCTCTCGATGTGTCGGGATGCACTGCGCTGGAAACTTTGGAGTGCTCCAATAACCAGCTGACCTCTCTCGATGTGTCGGGATGCACTGCACTTACAGAATTGTACTGCTACCAAAATAAGATAAAAGGAAGTAATATGGATGCACTCGTGAATAGTCTGCCGAATGTAAGTTATGCCTATATGTATGTCATTTGGTATGAAAACGAGGGCAATGTGATGACTTCAACGCAGATAGCTACTGCGAAGGCGAAAGGCTGGAAACCTTATTACACTGATAACGGTTGGTCTTGGCAGGAGTACGCTGGCAGCGATCCTTCGGGCATCGAAGAATTGAAGAATTCGAAAGTTGAAGGATTGAAGTACTATGATTTGAATGGCCGACAGGTAAAGACACTAGGTAAGGGTGTATATATTATCAATGGTCGTAAGGTGTTGATGAAGTAAACCAAGAATCGTGATAATAAAGGTGGCAGTTTCAACTGCCACCTTTTTCTTATAACAAAAATCCTGGCTTACTATTGCGTGAGTTAAATTTTTGTTATTTCCTTCCCTTTGGTCGATGATAGAAGGGGATTCTTCTTGTTCATGCTCTTTTGCGTTTGGTGAGTTGAAATAAATATTGTATCTTTGCAGACGATTTTGAGAATCAACATAGTTTTATTATTTATCATACTATAAAATGCAAATTACAAAATTCGGCTACTATTGGTTAGACACATGGGTGATGGCCAACGTGATACAATTGGCGACACAGAACTTCTGCACCCGTTTTCTTAATCACACGAACGACCCTTGTGGACGTCAATATGATCAAATGACACAGGCAGCACGCTCAGCCCCTGCCAATATTGCTGAGGGCAATTCACGCCACTCAACCTCAAAAGAAACAGAGATGAAACTGACAGATGTGGCTCGTGCTACACTTGCCGAACTTGCCAACGATTACCTGAACTGGATGCTTAGTCATGAGCAGACACCTTGGTCGATACATTCAGCAGAATATGCTAAAGTGGTTAATATTCGGTTAGATAAGCCTAAATATCAAGATGATGTTCTGTATCAGAGTAGTATCCATATCTTGAATCAGAAACATCGTTTTGATGCTTGGTTGCTTTCAGACAATTCCATGATAGTTGCCAATTGTATATTGGTTCTCTGCAACCGTCTCATCTTGATGCTTGGTAAACAAATAGAAAATCAATTGACAATATTTCGTGAAGAAGGTGGATTCACTGAGGCGCTGACGGCAGAACGTCTTGCCCATCGCACGGAACAAAGCCGACAAGATGACGCACCTAAATGCCCTATATGCGGCAAACCCATGATTAAACGCATGGCGAAGAAAGGCATGAACTCTGGTAAGGAGTTCTGGAGTTGTTCAGGCTATCCGCAGTGTAATGGGACGCGGAATATCAAATAAAGAATCGTTATAACGAGATATCGGGATAACGTTATATCGAAGTTGGTCGATGATTGAAGTTAGTTTCGTCCAATAATGTCATCATTTAAAATGTTCGAACCAACTATGGGAGAATTAGATAATATTCAGAACCAGATTTACATCAGTAACCGCTCAATCATGGGAATCTCGATGCGTCCGCGATGGAGAGAGAGGAGTCCTTCCTTTTGTAACTGGTTGAGGACTTTTGAGACGTCCAGGCGACTGTCGTTGAGGTTGTCTGCGAGTTGTTGCATGAGGATATGGAATGTCTTAGGTCCTGCTGGATACTGGCAGTGAGCGAAGAAGAAATGGATCATGCGTTCACGCAATGACTTTGGACTGGTGCGCCAAGGGTGGTGTGCCAGTCTTTGTGTCTCTGTCGCCATGAGGTTGAGCATGTTCAAGCGGAATACCAGCTGAGTCTCCAACAGAAGCATCGCCTCCTGCTTGTCGATGGTGATAAGGTTGACATCCGTCAGGGCGGTATAGGTGTATTTATACTGTTGATGGATGCCAAAGAGTCGCTCTGGTTCTGGAAGATATGGTGCTGCGAGTCTTTCAGTGACCCGATAGGCGTGGTTGTCGGCAAAGCATTCTGCTTTGACCGTCCCATTGATGAGGAAAGCCAGACGGGTATATGGCTCTCCCACGACGACAAGTCGTTTACCTGCAGGAAACTTATGGAAACCGATCTTGGTATGTGTCACCACCTCCATCAAGTCAGCATGGCTCATACCCTGGAAGAGTGTGAACTGCAACAGCTTGTCATAGAGATGGAGTGATGGCATTATTCTTCTATTTTATCTTTGAGGGAAGGTGTAAACCAGACAGCCGAATGATTATCCTTGTCGTTATAGATGATATACGCCATCAGTTCCGGATGTTTCTCGAGGATGGCTTTCGCCTTCTCAAGTCCCATTACCATGAACGAGGTGGCATAGGCATCAGCAGTGGTGCAGTCGGCAGCTAATACGGTGGCAGAGAGGATGTTATGCTGTACAGGATAACCCGTCTTTGGGTCGATGGTATGGGCATAGCGCTTACCGCCCTTGTAATAGAATCGACGGTAGTTGCCACTGGTCGCCATCGCTTTGTCTGTCACGTTAAGTACTGCCTGATGCTCATTGCTCACAGACAGCGTGTCGTCAGTAGGTTTGATGACGGCAATTCTCCAAGGTACTCTTCTGGGATTGATACCGCTGGTAATCACCTCACCGCCAATCTCTACCATATAGTTAGTGATGCCCTTCTTCTTTAACAGACGCGCCACCATATCCACGCCATAGCCTTTGGCAATCGCGGAACAGTCGAGCATCACACGACGGTCGCTCTTCTTGATATTCATCCCCTCCGCAGTCACCTTCTTCCATCCGATGAAATGGCGAATGGAATCTATTTGTTGGCGAGTGGGCATCTCTCCATTCTTAAAGCCAAACCCCCACGCATTAACCAGTGGAGCCACTGTGATATCGAAGGCACCATCTGTCTCTTTGGAAACCTCCATTGCCTTGTTGAACACCTCCATGAACATCTCATTGGCTTTTCCGCCTTTTTCACGGTTAATATGTGAGATGATAGATTGTTCGTTGAACATCGACAAGGCAGAATCAACTTTCATCAGTTCCGCCTCTATCTCTTTTTGGAGGTTCTTGTCCGATTGATAGGTCACAGTATAGAAAGTGCCGAAGATACCACCCTTGTCCGTCTGATAGGGCATGGATCGCTGTTGACGGATGATAAGGATGGTGCCAATGATGAGCAGCAGGAGGAAAGGAACCTGCCACATCAACTGTTTCTTTCGTTTAGCTTCCATAGTTTTAGTTATGTTGTTATTACGTTATAACGTTTGACGTTATATCATTATATATCAATGATGACATTGAAGTTAGCAGCAATCTGGTCTTTGTCATTGGTGCCGAAGCCTGGTACATACCATGTGTTTCCGACATCACCGTCCTTATGGGCGATGCGACGTTTATAGCGTACGTTCCATCCTAAGTGCAGGGGACCGAAGATCTTGGCATCAATACCGAATACCACCTCAAACCAGTGCATATTACATTTCATTCCCTCTGCGATGAAGTTAGCTTCCCATCCCCATACAGGATCTGTAAGGTCGGGGCGTGTGATATCTACTTTATAGGAGGTGAAGGCATAGCGCAGGCCGCCATACAGACGGTTGGGCTGGTGCTTGTTCTTCATCAGGTTCAGGTCAACACCGATACGGAAGTAGGGGGCTGTGGTCTTATAGTTAATGCCCGTCACTTTGTCGTCCTTGTGATTTGCCTTACCGATACCCACTTCTACGACGGGAAACCACTGGTCGTGCAGGTTCAGTCGCAACGCACCCTCGTATCCTCCGTGGTCAGTAAGTATCAGCATCGCAGGACTGACGAGGTCGAACGAGACGGAGAATCCCCTGAACAAAGGAATGGAGTCCTTCTCGATGCGGAACATCTTCAGCTGTGCCTGACTCGCCGTGGGCAGTGACACCAGCAGGGCGATACTAACGATCAGCCTTGAGATATAAGTAGATATGATCGTACGTGGGGTCATAGTTTACATGTGAGTTTTTAATCACGATGGAGTCGAAGGCATGCTCCGTGATGGTAACGGCTTTGATTTCGTGGAAAAAGGCGACCTGACAGTCTACTGACTCAAAATGCTGGAAGTCTGTCTTCTGGACATGGATAGTGTCTAACCAGCTGTTACCGAGAGTGTCCTTCAGCAATGTGTACAACACGTCTTCGGGTTTGGTATAACTGATAGGTAGCGTGAAAGTCTCATTGTCGCCAGACAGACCATTCAGTAATATGGTGTCTGCACCGTCAGCCCTTGTGCTCCATATCCAGAGTGTGTCTGTATCCAGTGGATTGGACTTTCTGTTATTGTTCTTGATAGCGTAGTTGGTACCTACAAAGTTCTGTACGGGGCAGTCGATAGAGGTGCAAGCCCCAATCAATATCACTGTCAACAGCAGAACGACTATTTTCCGCATCTGATTTCCTCCTCTATCTGATAGTCATTACGTCCTGCACTGTTTCGGCTGATAAGGTCGCCCAGAAATCCTGCAAGGAACAGTTGCGTACCAATCATCATCATCGTCAGGGCGACATAGAAATAGGGTGAGTCAGTAATCAGTCGCATGGGGACATGGTTGTAAAGTGCCCACGCTTTCTGTGCTCCCAAGAAGGATGCAGCGAGGAAACCGATGATGAATACGATAGTGCCTAAGAAGCCAAAGACATGCATGGGCTTCTTGCCAAAGGAACCGAGGAACCATAGTGTCATCAGGTCGAGATAGCCGTTGACGAAACGGTTCCAACCCATGAACTTCGACTTGCCGTACTGGCGCTTCTGATGATGTACTACCTTCTCACCAATCTTGTCAAAACCAGCGTTCTTGGCAAGGTAGGGGATGAAACGGTGCATCTCACCAAAGACCTCGATATTCTTGACAACCTCACGACGATAGGCTTTCAGTCCGCAGTTGAAGTCGTGCAGGTTCTTAATGCCGCTGACCTTACGCGCTGTGGCGTTGAAGAGCTTGGTGGGCAGCGTCTTCGACAGCGGGTCGTGACGTTTCTGCTTGTAGCCGCTCACCAAGTCGTATTTCTCTTCCTTGATCATGCGGTATAACTCAGGAATCTCATCGGGAGAGTCTTGCAGGTCGGCATCCATCGTGATGACAACATCACCCTGAGCTTCCTTGAATCCACAATAGAGGGCAGGGCTCTTGCCATAGTTGCGACGGAACTTGATACCCTTCACATGCTCTGAGCGTGCTGCCAGTTCTGTAATAACATCCCAAGAGTGGTCAGTGGAACCGTCATTGACAAAGATGACTTCAAACGAGAAGGCGTTCTGTGCCATCACACGTTCTATCCAGTCGTAGAGTTCAGGCAACGACTCGTCCTCGTTGTATAAAGGTATAACTACTGATATATCCATAATTCTTTCAGTTATCAACTTTTTGTCCTTTGCATAATAGCAGCGATAGGTACGCCGAGGAAGAAACCCGTGATAATGTTGATAGTCAACATATTCAGGGCAAAATCTATCGGGCGCAACTCCGTCAGGAATTTAAGATTCTCTTCCATCTGTCCCTCGAGACCGTATGCCTGTAGCGCCTTTCTGCCTTCAGGCGAACTGAATACCTCCATGATCTTACTCATAAAGAACCCTTTGTCGAGGAAAGCGAAATAGACATAGATGGCTATGGCAAACAGAACGCCGGCATAGAAGAAGATTAAAATGGTATAGGCATAACTGCGTGAGAAGGAGATGATACCTTCCCGTCCGTAGTCACGGAAATGACGCAACCGACTTGCCGCAAAGAAAGGCGATGCAGCAATCATCAACAGGGATACGATACTCAGTATGGGGTGCGTCAGTCCTTGGATGTAACAATAAAGACTTCCTGTCCACAACAAAGCGAGTAGCACACCGTCCTGTCGAGCGAATGCTTTCAGTTGTATGTATTCCTGTGGTGTCATATTCGAGTGCAAAGGTACGATTTAGTGAGCAAAAAACCAAGAAAATCTTGAGTTTTTTCGAGCGTGAGAACCTTCGAGGTTTCTCCTCAAAATTACAAATAAGTGAGAAGAAAACCAAATTTTATTTGGGTATTCTGAAAAAAGTTAGTAACTTTGCAGCCGCAAAACCGGGCAAATGTCGTGCAAGTGAGCGATGGGCAAGTCCTGTACGGCCAGCTCCCTCGGAATCCTCCAGGACGGGAACGTAGCAAAGGTACTTGGTTGTAGCGGCGCGATACAGTCAGCTTGCCCACCTGCCTCTTTAGCTCAGTTGGCCAGAGCACGTGATTTGTAATCTCGGGGTCGTTGGTTCGAATCCGACAAGAGGCTCATAATTATTCAATAGACTAAAAGCATGACAAAAAGTTTTTTTTTCTTCGTATTCTCACTGATTGCTACTGTAGCAATGCAGGCACAGAGTCTCGATGGTACATGGGTTAGTAAAATGGACGATGATGAAGGTACTGCAATAGATCTTTATTTTATTTTCAACAAACCCAATCTCACTATGAAGGCTGTTGTGGTGGCTAATGACAACGAAGTAGGTGAGTTTACGGTATCCTTCCAACTTCCAGGAACATACACCCAGACTGACAAGAAACTCACCATCAATATGAATAAAGACAAGGTGAAACTGAATATTGACAAGATGAAGTTCACACCTGAAATGGAAAAGGTGATTAAGGAGAAACCGGAACTCAAGGATACTGTCCAGAAGATGATGGAGGAAGCCCTTGCCGGCATGAAACCTGAAGTGGTTAAAGAACTTCCCCAAAGTGGTGATTTAATCATCAAGGAACTGACAACCACCAGACTCGTTCTTGATGATGATGGTGATAAGATGGAGTTCACAAAGGTACGCTGATAAATTACAATAAAGCCTGGGCAGTTGCTCAGGCTTTATTGTTTTCTATTGTTTATTTGATGATTGCACTCCATCCACCACCAGGAGCGAGGTGTATTTTCAGTGTGTCACCTCTCTTTATTGTCTGAAGTGTCTTTGTGTAGTCGTTGGCATCGCGGTCGGCATTGACACCGTCAGCGAAGACCTCTGCCTGATGTGTACCCTCTGTGAGCATGGGGAACGTGATGGTGAGGTCACGTGCTGTCCAGTTGGTCATGGCGGCGACATACCAGGTAGTGCCTTTACGCTTAGCAATCACGGCATACTCGCCTATCTGTCCGTCTAAGCCAATAACCTCGTCGAA
>CACXQL010000066.1 GCA_902769805.1 uncultured Prevotellaceae bacterium | reverse complement strand
CACCATCGGCGTGAAGTCGACGCGGACATTCATCTTTTTCTGCTTACTTGCTTTTTGTTTAGCCATTCCTTAATCCTCCGTTTCTTTAAACGATGTAATCAACTGATAACGGTTCTGATCCATAGAGCGAAGCTCTGCCATGACAGTCTTAATCACCTTGTAAGGTGTCTTGGAGTCAGCCTTGATACAGATCTTCATGTCGTCTCCGGAGTTCATAGCCTCGTCTACCCACATCTGGAACTCACTCTTACCTTTCGTACCGTCTCCGTTCTCAATAGAGTCGGTGGGAATTCCTTGTGTAGCCAGTGCCTCTGCCATCTTACTCTGAGGAAGGGAGAGATACTGGGTTAACTTATCCATGGGCACACCAAACTGTGTCTCCTCCAAGAACCTCTGTTGCTGTGCTGGAGTGAGGGATACACCCCACTTGTCTGTCATTCCCAGCATGGTAGCTTTCAGATAGTTCACATTGTCCATGCTCATGAACACCTTACCCTGTGGGTTGATGGTGATGTTCAGAACATTGTTCTCTGGAACCTTGATCTTCGCTGCCGACTGTGGTGTGTTTACCTTTACCGGCTCATTCTTCACGAACGTAGATGTCATCATGAAGAAGGTCAGCAAAAGCACCATCACGTCAGACATTGGAGTCATGTCTATCCAGATGTCGCTTTTCTTAATTTTTACTTTACCCATAGTGATAAAATATTAAAGGGTTAGCAAAAATTAAGCCTCTTCTGTGTGGTTAGCTTCGTATGTCTGAGCAATTGAATAACCAACCTCGTCGAGGGCAAATGTCAGCTTGTCGATCTTGTTAGTGTAGTAGTTGTAAGCAACAACGGCTACCCAAGATGTCAAGATACCTGATGCCGTGTTAACCAGGGCCTCAGAAATACCGAGTGACAGAGCCTGTGAGTCAGCACCACCACCAGCGGCAAGAGCTGCGAATGAACGGATCATACCTACAACGGTTCCGAACAGAGCGGTCAGTGTACCCAGAGTAACGATAGTAGCGATGATAGGCATATTCATGGTCAGAGTAGGCATCTCCAGCTGAGTAGCCTCTTCGTGAGCCTGCTGGATCTTAGCAATCTTCTGGGCTTTCTTGATACCACTGATACCTTCCATCTCCTTGTATGCACGGAGAGATGCGCCAACAACGTTAGCAACAGTACCACGCTGCTTCTCGCAGAGATCCTGAGCCTTTGCGAAATCGTTAGCGTTCAGAGCTGCCTTGATGTTAGAAACGAACTGGGGAAGCTTACCCTTACCAAAAGCGGTACGGAGAGCCAGACCACGCTCGATAGAAAGAGCGAGCACAGTGAACAACAGAGTCAAGATCACGGGCACAACGATACCACCTTTATAGATAGTACCCCACATGTTACCGTCGATAACCTCGCCGTTAGGACCGATGTGGTCGCTATTACCAAGGAAATACTTGAAGAACAATACTGCGAGAATGAAGCATACAACGATAATCCAGAATGCTCCTTTTACTCCCTGAAAGCCCTGGCTCTTCTTAGCGGGGGCTGCTTTTTGTGTAGTTGCCATAATTTTGAAAGTTTAAAATTTTAGTTATTAAATATAATTAAGTTTGTTATATGTCTGGCAAAGATAACAATTTACGGCGGACAAATCGCCCATTTAAAATATTTTAACTATCTAATGGGCGAAATTTATCTAAGATTGCCCAATGCGACCTTGATACGACGCATTGCTTCGATGATATTCTCATCACTTGTCGCATAGCTCATGCGGAAGCAGTCGGGATCACCAAAAGCATCTCCGCCGACAGTTGCGACATGTCCTTTCTCTAACAGATACATGGCGAGGTCGGTACTATTGTTTACAGGGAAACCGTCATCCGCACTCTTCTTGCCATAGAAGCTACTGCACTTGGGGAACAGGTAGAAGGCTCCTTCAGGGACATTGACTTCGAGCCCTGGGATGTCCTTGGCAAGTCTGACAATCAGGTCACGGCGACGCTCGAAAGCCTTGCGCATCTCTTCCACGCATTCCTGACTTGCCGTATAGGCGAACTCTGCAGCCTTCTGGCTGACAGAGCAGGGACCGCTGGTGTACTGACCTTGCAGTTTGTTACAGCCTTTGACAATCCATTCGGGGGCTGCGATATATCCGATGCGCCATCCTGTCATGGCATAAGCCTTGCTCACTCCATTGACGATGATGCTGCGTTCCTTCATCTGTGGGAACTGTGCGATACTCTCATGCTTTCCCACGTAATTGATATGCTCGTATATCTCGTCTGCAAGGACGAAAAGGTCGTCGTGTCGCTTGATGACTTCGGCAAGTCCCTCCAGTTCTGCCTTGCTATACACACTTCCTGTCGGATTACTTGGAGAGCAGAGGATGAGCAGGCGGGTCTTGGGCGTGATGGCAGCCTCCAGTTGTTCTGGTGTCATCTTGAAGTTCTGCTCAAAACCTGCCTCGACGATGACGGGAGTACCGCCAGCCAGCAGGACCATCTGCGGATAGCTGACCCAGTAGGGGGCAGGGATAATGACTTCATCGCCAGGGTTGACGAGTGCCATGACAGTATTGCATACACTCTGTTTGGCACCATTGGATACAAGAATCTCGTTGATGCTGTAGTCGAGTCCGTTCTCTTTCTTGAGCTTGGCGACAATCGCCTTGCGCAATTCGGGGTATCCTGGTACGGGTGAGTATCTGGAGAAATTATCGTCTACGGCTTTCTTTGCAGCGTCCTTGATATGGTCAGGGGTGTTGAAGTCAGGCTCGCCGACACTCATATTGATGACGTCGATACCTTGTGCCTTCATCTCAGAGCTTTTCTGTGACATGGCAAGTGTGGCAGAGGGTGCCAGTCGTTGCAAACGGTCAGATAATTGTGCCATATTTGTTCATTAGTGTTTGTAATTGGCTGCAAAAGTAATCATTTTCTTCCTTTTAAACGAAGAAAAGCGACACTTTTTGCTTTTGTTTTTTTACTTTTTTACCTTTATTTCAGATGGAGCGTGTGTCCCATCCTGTTTTTCTTCGTTTCCAGATAACGCAGGTTGTAGGGGTTGGGGGTGACCTCAATGGGCACGTTCTCCACTATTTCCAGTCCGTATGCCTCCAAGCCGACACGTTTTACGGGGTTGTTAGTCAACAGGCGCATCTTATGGATACCGAGATGGCGGAGCATCTGGGCACCGCATCCGTAGTCGCGCTCGTCGGGCTTGAAGCCGAGGTGCACATTCGCGTCAACGGTATCGAGACCCTCTTCCTGTAACTTGTAGGCAGCAATCTTGTTCATCAGTCCGATTCCGCGTCCTTCCTGCTGCATATAGATGACCACGCCCTTGCCTTCTTTCTCAATAGCCTGCATAGCCTTATGCAGCTGTTCCCCGCAGTCACAACGCTTGGAACCGAGGATGTCGCCAGTCATACAGGAGGAGTGGACGCGTACCAGTATGGGTTCGTCTTCTTTCCATTCCCCTTTGATGAGTGCCATGTGCTCCAGTCCATTGCTTTTCTGTCTGAAGGGGATGAGACGGAAATGTCCGTAGTCAGTAGGCATCTCCACCTCCTCGCCGACTTCTATCAGTGACTCCTTCTGGAGCCGGTAGGCAATGAGGTCTTTGATAGTGATGATCTTCAAGTCCTGCTCCTGGGCAAAGGTAAGCAGCTCAGGCATCCGTGCCATCGTGCCGTCGTCGTTCATAATCTCCATCAGCGCCCCTGCTGGATAAAGTCCGGAGAGCTTGCAGAGGTCGATGGCAGCCTCTGTATGTCCGCTTCTGCGCAAGACACCGTTGTCTTGTGCATAGAGAGGGTTGACATGCCCGGGTCGTCCGAAGGTCTTAGGTGTGGAGGACGGGTCGGCGAGGGCGCGGATAGTGGCGGCACGGTCATGGGCAGAGACTCCTGTGGTGCATCCTTCTATCTTGTCGATGGTGACAGTGAAGGGGGTTCCTAACAGAGAGGTATTATCCTCTACCTGATGCGGCAGGTCCAGTTCCTGACTGCGACTGATGGTAATGGGCGCACAAAGCAGTCCTCGTGCGTTCTTAAGCATGAAGTTCACCATCTCTGGGGTGATTTTCTCTGCCGCGCAGATGAGGTCTCCCTCGTTCTCGCGGTCCTCGTCATCCACGACAATGACAAACTTTCCCTGACGGAAATCTTCTAATGCTTCTTCGATTGTATTGAGTTTGACACTCTCCATAGTCTATAATATATACATTATTTATTATTATGATTGATGAGCTCGATGATGAGCGGCATCTTCTGTAACTCTTCCAACGTGACGGGTACGTTGGGTGTCGTAATCTCCGAGATACGCTGTACCACCTGTGTGTTAGTCTGGGTAATCGTATTCAGGTCATTGCGCAGTCGGAGTCGGAAGCGGCACATCCTCAAATAGAAGAAAAGACCTGCCGGCAGCACCAGTCCTGTAACGATGTTAAGCCATTTCTGACGGAAAGGTCTGGTATGGGCATGGGTGGCAACGATGGGGTAGTGGTTGAGGTAACTCAGGATATTTCTGTCTCTGGTATTCGACAGGTCCTCGATTGTCTCTTCCAATTCGTCGCTGATACGTCGGATGGTCTGGTCGTCACCAGGTCGGAAGAACACCTTAATAGGATTGGGCAGGTGCAGCAGCTGGTGCTCTGCGCTGTATTGCGCGATCTCCTGACTGATGCGTAGCAGATGATAGGAGTCTGCGGCATATATAGGATCTTCGATGATGACTTCCTTGCTGTTGACATGTCGCTTGCTCCGCAGACCGAGCATGTTGTACAATACCTGTTTGTAAAGGTCGATATTGAATACCACGGAGTCGTTGTTCGCCTTATAGGTGAAGAAGACGGCGACAGGTGTCAGGACACAGGTTCCCAGGAGTTTTCCGAACCATACCGTCCAGATGTTGTCACGTGCCATTCTCATACCGGAATTCTCTAAGATGTAGTAGATGATGAATACCAATACGGAGATGATGACAGGTACGCCGAGTCCTCCCTTGCGGATGATGGCGCCTAAGGGTGCGCCGATGAAGAAGAAGATCAGACAGGAGAGCGACAGCGTCACCTTGTTGATGGCTTCTATCATGTGTACACGGTCGTTATGGTTTAGGGCATCGGAGTAGTCAGCCTTGAACTGTAAGTCACTGGTTGCCGTATGGACATCGTTGACGGCGTATGTCATGACACGCTGCTTTGCCTCCGGCGACAGCTTTGCATAGGCGGAGTCGAAGTTGATGACATCGTCGTTCACGTCGGCGACAACCTTGAGGGAGTCTTTCTTCTCAAGGGACGGGACATTGAAGATGATGGTACGTGCCTCGTGATAGAACTGGTGTCCTACAGAGTCGTTGAACTCACGGATGGAGTCGAGGTCGTGCAGGATTTTTCCCATGCTCTTCGAACGCGCGTCACTGGCTATCCAACCGGCTTCCTGCATATTGAAGCCCCCGTCGAAGTCGAGGACGATGCGCTTATCTGAGAAGGTCTCACGGCGATAGGGTATGTTGGCAGGACCTGCCACATCCTGCGAGCGCATATTCTCAAACCACTCGCCGCTATAGAGTGTCAGCAACAGGTGTTTCTTCTCTTCCGTTGTCTGCATGCGTCCAGAGTCTGCGAGGATGACCGCTGCGTCGTCATAGCCGCCGTTCATGCGGTAGATCATGATGCCGTAGAGCATTCCCGTATTCATGTCTTTCTTCTGTACGTAGATGTTCGAGCCGCTGATGCCGTCGTAGAAGATGCCCTCGGGAATCTCCACCTCAGGATTCTTCTGCTGCATGGATATCAACAGCTGGCGGAAGGAGATATATGCCTGGGGACCGATGACCTCCTGAAAATAAAAGGAAATACCCGAGATGATGACGACGATGATAATCAGTGAGCGCATGGACTGCAGCATGGAGATGCCTGCCGACTTGATGGCTGTCAGCTCAGAGCTCTCTCCGAGGTTTCCGTAGGCGATGAGTGAACTGAGCAGGATGGCAAGGGGAAATGCCTGCGGCATCAGCATCAGTCCCATATACCAGAAGAACTGTGCCATCACCTCCAGTGAGAGTCCTTTACCAATCAGTTCGTCGACATATCGCCACAGGAACTGCATCATCAGCACAAACTGGCAGATGAAGAATGTTCCAATGAAGAGCAGTCCGAACTGCTTGATAATAAATATGTCTAATCTCTTGATGCGAAACATTAATGTGATACTGGCTTACAAGAGGAAGCCGCTTACCTGATGAAGTCTCTCCATGTTAGAGTCCCATAAACCGTTCAAGTCGTCAATATCCTCAGCGTCGGCATAGTCTGTAATCAACAGGTTCAGGTTTCCTGTAAGCTCGCTCTGCTCAATGCGCATCTCCCAATAGGCATCAGGGTCGTCCTCCTGGTAGTCCCATTTCATCTTGATATGACTATATTTCTCTATTTCCAGGATCCTCGATACTTTTGTGTCACGCTCCGTCCACGGGTGTCCCCACGTGAAGGTCATCGTGCCCTCTCCCTCAATCACTACATCTGCAATCCATTTCTGCAGTCCAGCGGCATTGCTGATCATGTCCCATACAATCTTAGGTGACTTTGCCGACAAGGGGTATTCCTTCTTTAGAACGTTTTTATGCATATCCAAACAGGTTGTTACTTTACTCTGTTGCAAAGATACAATTAAATGAGAAATAAACAAAGAAAAACTTCTTTTTTTTGTGGGGCGCGAATATAAAACAAAGATTTTTCTTCTTTTTTAGAAAAAAGTTTTGCCAATTGAAAAGTTTGTATTACCTTTGCAGGCGATTTCGAGAAATCAAGTGCATTTACTGCATTGATGGCGGGATAGCTCAGCTGGTTAGAGCGCATGATTCATAATCATGAGGTCCCCAGTTCAATCCTGGGTCCCGCTACAGAGAAGCCCTGTGAACAATGTTCGCAGGGCTTTCTGTTTCTGAGTTAGCCGCCACTTATCTAACCGATAGGTGCCGCCTATCGGGGCGTTTGCTTGGGGGTATCGGGGGGATAGGTACGGGCTATCTATGCGAAAAGTTCCGCCTATCACTTGCATTCCCGCTAAGAGTGCCTCCCATCACTTGCTTCAGTATCTGTTAGGGGGGTATTCTAAAGCCTTCTAACGTTGTTACTAAAGCCTGTTATACCCCCATAGAAGGCTTTAGCACAAGTGATAGAAGGCATTAGTAACAATGAGGGGCGCCTGTCATACGAATTCAAAAACACCTAACAACCTATCACAACAGGGCTCAAACCACGATGCTCAGGGCGTTTGCGATGTGTTAGGTGTTTGCTAAACACCTATCAAACACCTATCACATCTGAATGACAAAAATTGATTCGAATACCTCTCATCCTTCATTCCAATACCTTCTTATCCCTGAAAGCAATTGACGAACAGGGTAGGTGTTGGTTAGGTGTTTGAGCAACACCTAACCCGCTTCAATCCCTTTGTACAAGGGCGATTGCGGTACCTCGGGTTAGGATGTTAGATGTTTTTGCGAAATTCTGGTTCTGCGTCAATTTGGGTGATAATTATATGTGCATTTAGTGTTCGCATATAGTAGTTTAGCTCTGAAGACATGCGCCTTGGCCCTATTGTACA
>CACXQL010000065.1 GCA_902769805.1 uncultured Prevotellaceae bacterium | reverse complement strand
CCAGGATCAAACTCTCCACTGTATATACTATATTCTCATCCAATAAAGGATTGTCACTGTCACAGAACGCATACGCTCGTTTATCCGGTAGTCTTAAGATAAATGGGTTTGTTAGCACCTTTCAATTATTCATTGACAGTTCTTTTTTGTTTTACCCAGAACACCAATCATAAGACTGGTATTCAGCTTCTTGTACTACTACTTCTCTGTTTTATGTAATTCTTTCAAAGAACTCTTTCTTCATCAACTTCCACGCTCAAAAAACGCGAAAGCGGATGCAAAGGTACGACTTTTTTCTGAACTACCAAATATTTTTGCGAAAAATTTTCATTAAAACGCGAAAAAAGTTCGGGCAGTTGATTTATGTCAACCGCCCGAGTCCTATATACCTTATTATATATATAGTTACTCCCACTCAATTGTACCTGTTGGTTTTGGAGTCAGGTCATACAACACCCTATTCACTCCAGGAACCTCCGTAATGATTCGCTTTGTGATATGATGCAGCAACTCATAAGGAATCTCCTCGATGGTGGCAGTCATAGCATCACGCGTATTCACGGCACGAATAATCACGGGCCAGTCCCAGCTGCGCTTGTCGTCCCTCACGCCAGTCGACTTATAATCAGGTACGATGGTGAAATACTGCCATACCTTACCCTCCAAGCCGTTCTTAGCAAACTCTTCACGCAGGATAGCATCACTCTCACGCAATGCCTCCAGACGGTCACGTGTGATAGCACCAGTGCATCGAACGCCCAGACCAGGACCAGGGAACGGCTGACGATATACCATATTATCAGGCAATCCCAGTTCCTTACCAACTACACGAACCTCGTCCTTAAACAACAACTTTATCGGCTCTACCAGTTCAAACTGCATATCCTCAGGCAGTCCACCCACATTATGGTGTGACTTCACAGGACCTGACTCTACGATATCAGGATAGATAGTACCCTGAGCCAAGAAGCTGATACCTTCCAGTTTGCGAGCCTCCTCTTCAAATACGCGGATAAACTCAGCACCGATAATCTTACGTTTCTGTTCGGGATCAGCCACACCAGCCAGTTTGTCAAGGAAGCGGTCTGTAGCATCCACATACACCAAGTTAGCGTTCAGCTCATCGCGGAACACACGAACCACCTGTTCGGGCTCGCCCTTACGCAGCAGTCCATGATTCACATGCACTGATACCAACTGCTTACCCACAGCCTTAATCAGCAGTGCAGCCACTACTGAAGAGTCAACACCGCCTGAAAGAGCCAGCAGCACCTTCTTGTCGCCAATCTGTTCTCTCAGTTCCTTGATCTGTTCCTCAATGTATTTCTGGGCCAAGGCGGGAGTTGTTATTCTCTCCATGTCAGCCGGTCTTACATTACCTGTACTCATAATCATCTGAATTTAAAAGTGAATAATGGTGCAAAGGTACGATTAAGTGAGCAAAAAACCAAGAGAATCTTGAGTTTTTTCGAACGTGAGTACCTTCGAGACATCGTCTCAAAGGTAGTGCAGCCTACCTAAGACTGAAGGTCAAAGGTACGATTAAGTGAGCAAAAAACCAAGAGAATCTTGAGTTTTTTCTACCATGAAAGATCTATTCATAAGGCATGATATAGGGGGAAAAGAGCCGTTGTAACAGGGGGAAAGGTTGGCTCATTCGAGGTGAAAGAGGCTTTCTTATCGGGATAGCAGCGGGCGCTGCTGTTATTAGCAGCGGGCGCTGCTGATATTGATGGCGGTCGCTGTCAAAGTCAGCAACGGACGCTGCTGACCTGAAAGAAACCTGTACAGATGGTCAATGTCCCCATGCCTGTAGCGTTATAGTGGAAAAATTATTCGTAAAACATTTGGGAATATGCAGAATATTGTATAATTTTGCACCGCAATTTGAATAAATATACCAAGCATGAAAGTAAAGAATGACCGATTGGAAGCACTGAGGATGATTATTTCCAGTCAGGAGCTAGGCAGTCAGGACGAGTTACTGGCAGCATTGAAGAAGGAAGGTTTTCAATTGACGCAAGCCACGCTGAGTCGTGACCTGAAGCAGTTGAAGGTAGCCAAAGCAGCCTCGATGCGTGGCAATTACGTCTATGTATTACCCAACGACACGATGTACAAGCGTATCAGCACGCCCCATAGTATCCGTGAGATGATGCAAGTTCCAGGATTCGTCAGCATCAACTTCTCTGGTAACATGGGAGTCATCAAGACGCGTCCAGGCTATGCCAGCAGCATCGCATACAATATTGACAACAACCATATAGAAGAAATCATCGGCACCATTGCTGGCGACGACACCATCTTCATTGTCATCAAACAAGGTGTAAGCAAGGAAGAAGTGATTGAAGCACTGAGTGAGGTCGTTCCAAATATGAAGTGATAGCATCAGTTAAGAGTTCATAGTTAGAAATGGAAAAAGAAAAAATAGAAGTCGTCGTTGCGGGTCCTGAGCATGAGGTCTATGTAGACACCATCCTGCAGACCATTGCCGACGCTGCCAAAGTACGTGGAACGGGTATTGCCAAGCGTACCCACGAATATCTCGCCACGAAGATGAAGGAGGCGAAGGCTGTCATTGCGCTCAGTGAGAACCGTTTCGCAGGCTTCAGTTATATCGAGACCTGGGGCAACAAGCAATATGTGACGACCAGCGGACTCATAGTCCATCCCGATTTCAGAGGGTTGGGCGTGGCTAAGAAAATCAAAGATATGACATTCTCGTTGGCGCGGACTCGCTGGCCTCATGCGAAGATTTTCTCGTTGACCAGTGGAGCCGCCGTCATGAAGATGAACACAGAGTTAGGCTATCAGCCCGTGACCTTTGCCGACCTGACAGATGACGAAGCATTCTGGCGAGGCTGTGAGGGTTGTGTCAATGTGGACGTGCTGCATCGCACAGGCAGGAAATACTGTATCTGTACGGCGATGCTCTATGACCCAGAGGAGCATCTTCCTGCAAAGATTCCTGAGGAAGTCATTGAGCGCATCAAGGCACTGGATGAAAAGTAAAAAGGTAAGAAAGTAAGAAAGTAAAAAGGTAAGAAAGTAAGAAATATGGCAAACAAGAAAGTAGTAGTCGCATTTTCAGGAGGACTCGACACCTCCTATACCGTTATGAAGTTGACTCAGGACGGCTGGGATGTCTATGCAGCCTGTGCGAACACAGGTGGATTCAGTGAGGAACAGTTAAAGAAGAACGAGGAGAACGCCTTCAAGTTAGGTGCTAAAGCCTACGTGACCCTTGACGTGACCCATGAGTATTACGAGAAGTCGCTGAAGTATATGATCTTCGGCAACGTACTCCGTAACAACTGTTATCCCATCTCCGTATCGTCAGAGCGTATCTTCCAGGCTATTGCCATTGCCCGTTATGCGAAAGAGATCGGTGCTGATGCTATCGCACACGGCTCGACTGGTGCAGGCAATGACCAGATCCGTTTCGATATGACCTTCCTCGTGATGGCTCCTGGTGTGGAGATTATCACGTTGACACGCGACAAGAAACTGACGCGCAAGGAAGAGGTGGACTATCTGAACGAGCATGGATTCTTCGCTGACTTCACCAAACTGAAGTATTCCTATAATGTAGGTATCTGGGGCACCAGTATCTGTGGCGGAGAACTACTTGACCCCACGCAGGGACTGCCTGAAGATGCTTATCTGAAGCATGTCACTGCCAAAGAGCAGGAGTCGCTGCTGAAGATTCAGTTTGAGAAGGGTGAGATTGTAGCCGTCAACGACGAGAAGTTCGACGACAAGGTGAAGGCCATTCAGAAGATTGAGGAGATTGGAGCCTCCTACGCCATCGGTCGTGATGCCAACGTGGGTGATACCATCATCGGCATCAAGGGCCGTGTCGGTTTCGAAGCTGCAGCCCCTAAACTGATCATCGAGGCACACCGCCTGCTGGAGAAGTCGACGTTGTCAAAGTGGCAGCAATATTGGAAGGACCAAGTAGCCAACTGGTATGGTATGTTCCTTCATGAGAGTCAGTATTTAGAGCCGGTGATGCCCGACATCGAGGCGATGCTGACCTCTTCACAAAGGAATGTGACAGGTACTGCCATCCTGAAACTCCGTCCCTATGGCTTCGAGACGGTAGGTATCGACTCTGCCAACGACCTCACGAAGAGCAAGCTTGGCGAGTATGGTGAGACCCAGACGGGATGGACTGCCGACGAGGCGAAAGGCTTCATCAAGGTATCAAGTACGCCGCTGAGAGTATATTATGGCATCCATAAAGACGAGAAGAGATGATTAAAGTCGGTATATTAGGTGCAGCAGGCTATACAGGTGGAGAACTCATCCGCTTGCTACTGAATCATCCAGAGGCAGAGATTGTCTTCGCCAACTCAGAGAGTAACGCAGGCAACCTGGTATCGGACGTGCATGAAGGATTGATAGGAGACACCGACTTGCGGTTTACAGACCAGATGCCCTTCGACCAAGTGGATGTCGTCTTCTTCTGCTTTGGACATGGGAAGAGTGAGGCGTTCCTGAAAGAGCATACTATCCCTGCCAACGTAAAGATTATCGATCTGGCACAGGATTTTAGAGTGAAGAGTGAAGAGTTAAGAGTGAAGAATTATAACTTCGTCTATGGACTGCCTGAGATCAACAAGGAGGAGATTGCGAAGGCACTGCATATTGCCAACCCTGGTTGCTTTGCCACATGTATACAAGTAGCATTATTACCTGCCGCCAACCTGAACTTGTTGAAAGAAGATGTTGTCGTAAATGCTATCACAGGTTCTACAGGTGCAGGGCAGAAGCCTGGAGCCACGACCCATTTCTCATGGCGCAACAACAACCTGAGCATCTACAAGCCCTTCACTCATCAGCATCTTGCAGAGATTAAACAGAGTATCAAGCAAGTACAAGGCTATCTCGATGCCGATATCGACTTCATCCCCTATCGTGGTGATTTCGCTCGTGGTATTTTCTGTACAGCCATCATCAAGACACCAGCGCCAGAGGAAGACATCATCGAGGCATACAAGGAGTTCTACAAGGATGCTGCCTTCACCCACTATAGTGACAAGTCAATAGACCTCAAGCAGGTGGTGAATACCAATAAGGCACTGGTACATGTGGAGAAATACGGCAACAAACTGCTCGTCACCTCTGCTATCGACAACCTGTTGAAGGGAGCCGTGGGACAGGCAGTACAGAATATGAATATCCTGTTCGGTATTGACGAGACTGCCGGACTGAAATTAAAAGCAAGCGCATTCTAAAGATGAAACTATTTGACGTATATCCCCTGTTCGACGTGAACATTGTAAAAGGACAGGGCTGTAAGGTTTGGGACGACAAAGGTCAGGAGTATCTTGACCTGTATGGTGGTCATGCCGTCATCAGCGTGGGTCATTCCCACCCCCATTATATTAATAAGGTGACAGAACAACTGAACAAGATAGGGTTCTACTCCAACTCCGTCATTAACAAGCTACAGGCGGAACTGGCAGAACGTCTGGGAAGGATCAGCGGTTACGACGACTATCAGTTGTTTCTAATCAACAGTGGAGCCGAGGCGAATGAGAACGCCTTGAAGCTCGCCTCGTTTACCAACGGGCGTACTCGCGTGCTCTCTGCAGAGAAAGCCTTCCACGGCAGAACCAGTCTTGCCGTTGAGGTCACGAATAATCCGAAGATCATTGCACCTATCAACAACAACGGGCACGTCACCTATCTACCAATGAACGACCTGCCCGCCTGGGAGACAGAGTTACAGAAGGGCGATGTCTGTGCCGTCATCTTAGAGTGTATCCAAGGCGTAGGAGGTATCAAACTCGCCACAAAGGAATTCGCACAGGGATTACAGAAACTCTGTAAACAACATAACACGGTATTCATCTGTGATGAGATACAATGCGGCTATGGCAGAAGCGGAAAGTTCTTCGCTCACCAGTGGCTGGATATCAAGCCAGACATCATCACCGTGGCAAAAGGTATTGCCAATGGATTCCCTATGGGCGCCGTACTCATCTCCCCAGACTTTCAGCCCGTCTATGGACAGTTAGGAACGACGTTTGGAGGCAATCATCTGGCATGCGCTGCTGCTCTTGCCGTTCTTGACATCTTTGAGAAAGAACATCTGGTGGAGAATGCCCAAGAGGTGGGTGAATACCTGATGGAGAGGTTGCGTTCTATCTGCCGTTGTGGTACATCTACACACATCACGGACATCCGTGGCCGTGGCTTGATGATTGGTATAGACTTGGATATTCCCCATAAAGATGTCCGCCAGCCTTTGATCTATCAGGAACATTGTTTTACTGGTTGTGCAGGAACGAACATCCTGCGTCTGTTGCCACCGCTTTGTCTGAGCAAGGCAGAGGCAGACCTATTTATTGAGAAACTGAATAAAATACTAGCGATATTATGAAGATTGCAATGATTGGCGCAGGTGCCATGGGTGGTGCCACAGTAGAAGGACTTATCAGTGGAGAGTTCTTCAAGAATGAAGATATCACAGTAGCAGACCCTTCCCTGGAAGTCGTAGAGAAGTTTGCTCATCAAGGAGTGTCTGTAACCACAGACAATCAGATGGCAGCACAGGATGCCGACATCGTCTGTGTCTGTGTCAAGCCTTGGCTGGTAGAAAAAGTATTGTCAGGTATCAAAGAGGTCTTGAATCCTCAGAAACAGATACTCATCGTGATAGCAGCAGGAGTTTCCTCTGCCCAGATCAAGGAGTGGCTCCCTGAATGCCCCCCTTTGTTCCTGATAATACCCAATATCGCCATCGCCCAGAAGGCTTCTATGACCTTTGCCGTCCCTGTTGGCGCATCAGCAGAACATATCCAGACCATCAAGAGCATCTTCAATGAGGTGGGGCGTGTTCTGTTCACTGACGAGCAGCATCTTGCCGCAGGAACCACATTAGCCTCTTGCGGTATTGCCTATGCAATGCGTTATATCCGTGCTGCCTCAGAAGGTGGAGTAGAACTTGGCTTCAAGGCTGACGATGCCAAGAAGATTGTCATGCAGACAGTCAAGGGAGCTGTCAAGCTCCTGTCGTCCACTGGTCTTCATCCAGAGGAAGCCATTGACTTGGTGACAACCCCTGGCGGTGTCACTATTAAAGGGCTTAACGAGATGGAGCATGCAGGATTCACCTCTGCTGTCATCCGTGGATTGAAGGCAGGAGCGAAGTGAGATGGAAGTTGATAGTTTAAAGTTGAAAGATATGGATGAGCAACTAAGACAAATCGGAGAAAGGTTACGCGGACTGCGTGACGTTCTTGACATTCCTGTGAGTGAGATGGCAGAAACCATCGGTATCTCAACGGAGAAGTACGAAAAGATAGAGGCTGGCGAGATGGATATCACCATCTCCAACCTGATGAAGATAGCACGTAAATACGGAGTATCTACGGAGGAGTTGATTTTTGCCGAATCACCACACATGAAGTCATACTACGTGACACGTAAAGGACAAGGGCTGTCCATCGAGCGAACGAAGGCATACAAATACCAGAGTCTGGTAGGTGGCTTTGTCAATCACAAGGCAGATGTCTTCATCGTTACCGTTGAGCCGAAGCCAGGAGTCCGTACTATCTACAAGAACACGCATCCCGGTCAGGAGTTCAACCTCGTACTTGAAGGCTCGATGGAACTCTATATCGGCGGCAAAACCATTGTTCTGGAAGAGGGAGACAGTATCTATTTCGACTCCACCAAGCCCCATGGTATGCTCGCCATTGGCAACAAGGCGGTGAAGTTCCTTGCATTT
>CACXQL010000064.1 GCA_902769805.1 uncultured Prevotellaceae bacterium | reverse complement strand
GCTTACTTCCTGATGGTACGTGCCTATGGTGATCTGCCTATTCAACCGGAAGAAGAGACCTCGGACTATCAGCAACCCAGACGACCGGTGGCAGAAGTCTATGCTTATATCATCGAAAACCTGGAAGAAGCTTCCCAGTTGATGTACAAGAATACAGACAGTAGATATCTGGCAGGTCATGCCTGTGCCGGTTCTGCTGCCGGACTACTGGCCAAGGTCTATGCGACAGCAGCTGCAGCCGCCATGCCGGCAGGTACGGTGATTACTGTACGAACAGGTAATCCCTACATCGGGAGTGACGACAACCGTACGTATGCGCCTCTTCAAACCATGAACTTCCAGAAATCGGCCGTCAGTGGATATGAGCAGATGGACGCACTGGCGCTTTATCAGAAAGCAGCTGACTGGGCAGAGGATGTGATCAAAGGTAATTATGGCAGTTATGAACTGCTCGACTATGACGACTTGTGGAAGAAAGTCAACTGCCATGCACCGGAGTTTATGTTCTCCTTGTGTACCGTCAGTGGCGATGCTGTCTATAAGGTGTCTGTACACCAGCAGTATGAGGGCTACTTGACAGAAATGGGTAGTGACTTTATTCAAGAAGGTGGATGGGTAGGATGTACCCGTCACTGGTACGACCTCTTTGACCATGATGACTATCGTATCACAAAGGGTGTGAAGCACCGTTGGCGCGTTAAGACACAGCGAGAATCCAACTCTGGATTCTACTACCCCCAGACCAACGAATACTGTATCATGGCTACGGGGTATGACTTGAACGGTCAGGCTGTGGGAAGTCCGACAGGTATCTATGCCGATGGTGTGAATTACTACTATGCACAAGATGCCCAATGTCTGGCATTCACCACCAAGTATATGGATGTCACTAATAATTCGATTGCCAACGCCGATGCCAACTGGCCTTTCCTACGTTATGCTGACGTACTGCTCATCTATGCTGAGGCACAGAATGAACTCGGACATCCAGATGATGCCATTGACTATCTGAATCATGTTCGTAGGCGCTCCCATGCCGTAGAGGCATCACTCACTGGTGACGGGGCACTCGACACACAGGTGAAACGCCGTTCTGCCATCATCGAAGAACGTGCCAAGGAGTTCGCTTGTGAGGCTGACCGTCGCTGGGACCTTATCCGTTGGGGTATCTACCTGCAGGCCATGAATGCCATTGGTGGAAGTGATGATGCCGGTGTGCTGAAAACCCGTCAGGAACGTAACCTGCTTTTCCCGATTCCTGTGGCTGAGATCAACACCAATAAGGCCATTGACAGTAATAACCCGGGATGGAATTAACCGTGATTGTAAAATGAAGAAAATGTGTTTAGTTATGACGACGAATAATATCAAACAACTGCTTTTCACCTGTCTTGTTGGTTGCCTGTGTCAGGCGCTGATCACCAGCTGTAATGACATCGTGAAATATCAAGAAGGCTATATCGCTGCAGAGGATATCCCGAATGCGGGGGCACCCGTCATCACAGGTGTCTATGATGTTAGCGATACCCAATTGACGACACCCATCACTCAGGGAGACCTGGAACAGACTGTCATCATTGTCGGTATGAACCTGAACGATGTGCAGAGTGTGAAGTTCAATACCGTGGAATGTGACATGAGTAATGTATATACCATGTCTACCAAGGCTATCGTGCAGATTCCGAACACCCTTTCCATGGAGCATGTCAACCAGATAGAATATACGACAGGACAGGGTACGGCAACATACGACTTCCTGATTCCATTCCCTGATTTGATGGTAACAGGTCTGGACTGTGAGTTCAAGACCCCAGGACAGCCAGTGACTGTTATGGGTAGGAATTTCGATATCTATGACTTCGGTCATACGTCGAAAGTAAGTATGAACGGTACTGTCCTTCCAGTCAGTGAGGTGACCTCCAAGAGTATGACGTTTACTGTTCCTGAGGAAACGACCGACAATAGCAAAATTGTTCTCTCTTGGGAAGATGCAGAAGGCAACGGACATACGGCAACGCTTTCCTATCGTCCTACTACCCATCTGCTATATGGTGATTTTGAAGATGCGGAATTGAATATTGATGGTCCGTTGAAGAATCACCTTACCATCGAGGATGACGGAAGTGTATGGAATACCACCGCATCGTTGGGATATAAGCATCTTCACTTTACTGGCTCTTATTCTGCATGGAGTTGGAATACAATCGATATTGTGCGCAATATGGTAGAAGTAGAAGGCGACCTGAGTAATCTTGACGACTATGTTCTGAAATTTGAGGTGCAGAATGCCAAGAATTTCCCGCTCTCACCCGACACTCATCTGGAGTTCGCCTTTAACTGGGGTAATAGCTACAATTGGAATATCGGTGACGGAGCTGGCATCAATACCTATGGTGACTGGCAGACTGTAACACTACCGCTGGCAGACATGGCAACTAAGGGAATCAGTAAACCCGGCAGTTGGCAAATCTTCCGTATCATCTTCCAACCGAAGGTCGCAATGGATGTGGATTTCTGTCTCGGTAATTTCCGAATAGAGAAAAAATAACGTCGTATTTTGCTAAAGTGTTAGCATGGGGCAATTTAGTGTCAGTCCATGCCGCTAAGTTGCCCTATCTTTGCAGAAGTTGAGTTCATTAACAATATTATTTATCAAATACAAGAGATTATGAAAAAGTTTTTTACACTGATGATGATGGTGATGGCAGTTCCTTCTGCCTTCGCTACAGTAACGACAGTATGGGAAGGTAACGAACCTATCTCGTGGAATCCTGATGAGGTTCCCGGTTCACAGTATGAGGTGCCTGCCTCTTGCTTCACAGGTTTGAAAGAAGGTGATGTTATTCAGTTCTACACCACGACGACGTATGAGAGTCCACAGTATGTCGTTACCTATAAGGCTGGTAGCGGTTGGGAGTGGACAGACCTGACGACCACTTTCTCCGATAACGTGATTACTTATACGGTGGAGAACAGTCAGATAGCGACGGAGATTGCTGAGCGCGGCGTTGTTGTGCGCGGACAGGCCTACAATCTGGTCAAAGTGACCATCGAGAGTGAGGATACTCCTCAGCCTGTAGGCGAACAGACGGTATGGGAGGGTAATGAACCGATTTCATGGAATCCCACTGAAGCTCCCGGTACACAGTATGAGGTGGCGGCAACCTGTTTCACAGGTCTGAAAGAAGGTGATGCTCTTAAGTTCTACACCACGACGACGTATGAGAGTCCACAGTATGTCGTTACCTACAAAGCAGGTAACAATTGGGACTGGACAGACCTTGCGACCACTTTCTCCGATAACGTAATAACCTATACAGTGGAGAGCAGTCAGATTGCGACAGAGATTGCAGAGCGTGGTGTTGTTATGCGCGGACAGGCTTACAACCTTGTAAAGATAACGGTTACGAAAGCGTCTGCCACTTCCATCAACAAAATTGAAAACACGGAAATGACCAATCATGGTGTCATCTACAACCTCGCTGGTCAGCAGGTGGATGGTGCCTATAAGGGTATTGTCATCCTAAACGGAAAGAAGTATTATCAGAAATAATAACGTTTGATAACCTGAAACGATGAAAAAGAAATTGTTTGTTATCGGAGCCATGCTCCTTTTGAACACATCCCTCCATGCATGGAATGGAGAGGTTACGGTGAGCACACCCAACACCGTCATGATTCTACATGCCCAAGAAGGTGAGGACCTGCGCATGGATTATTATGGTGCGAAGGCTGCCAGTCTGAAAGAACTGAGGGATGCCGGCGATGACTTCAATTTCCCCGCCCTGCCAGCATTCGGTACAGTAGACATGATTCATCTGCCTGCCATTCAGGTACGCCATGCCAATGGTGACCAGAACCTGGAACTGATGGTGAAGGATTATACTCTACAGGATGAGGGCAGTGCCAGTGTCCATGTGTTTACGATGCAGGACAAACTACTTCCCGTGACCGTGAAGGTTTGTTTCAAAGCCTATCATCGGGTGGATATCATTGAGATGTGGACGGAGATCCTCCATCAGGAGAAGAGCGCCATCACCTTGAAGCGCTATGATTCCGGACATCTGACGCTTCGCCGAGAGCAGGTGTGGCTGACTCACCTTCATGGAGACTGGTGTGCTGAGGCGGGAATCACTCAGGAGCCTTTGACCCCGGGTGTTCAGGTTATTAGAAATACCGACGGTGCCCGTAATGCCCATTGTGATGCACCGGAAATCATGCTCTCACTTGACGGTGAGCCAAAGGAGAACAGTGGACGTACTATCGGAGCTGCTCTCTGCTGGAGCGGCAACTATGAGATACGTATCAATACCAATAACAAGAAGGAGCATCATCTCTATGCTGGTATTGATCCGCAGTCGTCGGAATATGTTCTGGATCCGAAAGAGGTCTTTGCGACACCACATCTCGCTTTTACTTATTCCAATGAGGGTATGGGTGGCGTGAGTCGGAACTTCCATCGATGGGCACGTACGGAGGGTATGCTCCACCGCGGGATGAATACCGGCGATATCCTATTGAACTCATGGGAAGGACTCTATTTCGACATCAATGAGGAACGGATGGTGCAGATGATGGACGACATCGCCCGGTTGGGTGGCGAATTGTTTGTCATGGATGACGGTTGGTTTGGTGACAAGTACCAAAGGAATAATGACTCCTCAACCTTGGGTGATTGGGTCGTTGACAAGAAGAAACTGCCTAATGGTCTGAAGGCTTTGGTGGAGGCTGCTAAGCAGAGAGGGATAAAACTAGGTATTTGGATTGAGCCTGAAGCCGTTAACACAAAAAGTGAGCTCTTTGAAAAACATCCTGAGTGGGTCCTACAGACGAAGGGTAGGGAGCTGAGACTGGGTCGTGGCGGTACACAGTTGGTCTTGGATATGACCAATCCAAAAGTGCAGGATTTTGCTTTTGGAATCGTAGACGAGCTCTTGACCCGTTATCCTGAGATTGCCTATCTGAAGTGGGATGCTAATGCTTCCATTCAAAACTGCGGCTCTCTCTATCTGTCTATGCAGAAACAGTCGAACCTCTATGTTGACTATCATCTCGGACTGCTCAAAGTATTGCAGCGTATTCGTCAGAAATATCCTCATGTGGTCATTCAGGACTGTGCCTCAGGGGGTGGTCGGGCCAACTACGGTCTGCTGCCTTACTTTGATGAGTTCTGGGTATCCGATAATACTGATGCACTGCAGCGTGTCTACATCCAGTGGGGGACTAGTCTGTTCTTCCCAGCCAATGCTATGGCAGCACACATCAACCACTGTCCTTATTGGAATACAGGCGGTCGCGTGATTCCTGTTAAGTTCCGTTGCGACGTAGCGATGTCTGGTCGTTTGGGTATTGAGTTGCAACCTAAAGATATGACCGATGAGGAGCGACAGCAGTGTACTGCGTGTTTCAATGACTATAAGGAGCTTCGCAATGTGGTACAGACAGGCAACCTCTATCGTCTGATTTCTCCCTATCAAAAGATGGGTGTGGCTTCGCTCATGTATGTGGACGACACCCAGTCGCAGGCAGCCTTGTTTGTCTATAAGACAGAAAACTACTATAACCAACTGCTTCCCCGAATCCGTCTGGCTGGATTGAAGGCTGATCAGACCTATACCGTTACTGAGAAGAATGTACGTGTGAACCAGAAACCTTGTCAGCTTAGCGGTAAGCAGTTTACAGGTCGGTTCCTCATGGAAGTAGGCATCGAGGTTCCCCTGTGGGAGGACTATGCCAGTCGCGTGTTTGAAATCAAATAAGGTTATTGAACTCATATAAGGTTATGAAGAAATACATCATATTGCTATTGTCTATGGTTGCTCTGGCGCAGCCATTATCTGCCCAGACGCAACGCCTGCAGCTCATGGAGCGCTTGCAGCAGTTGCAGCGACGTGGCTATATGTTTGGTCATCAGGACGATCCCTTCTACGGTCTGACGTGGGAGTGGGAACGGGGCCGCAGTGATACAAAGGAAGCATCGGGTGACTATCCTGCCGTCATGGGGTTCGACCTTGGCGGCATAGAGATGGGTGACGAGAAGAATCTGGACTCAGTGCCCTTCACCCGCATCCGTGAAGAACTCATTGCCCACCACCTTCGAGGCGGCATCGTCACCTTGTCGTGGCATCCGCGCAATCCCTATACAGGTGGTACGGCTTGGGACAATCAGGACACGACTACCGTACAGAGCATCTTGCCCGGTGGTATGCAGCACCGCAAGTTCCTGTCTTGGATGAAGAACGTTCGCAACTTCCTGCGGACACTGAGAGATGGCCATGGGCGACCTATACCTGTCATCTTCCGTCCGTGGCATGAGAACAACGGTGGATGGTTCTGGTGGGGAGCAAAGCAATGTACCCCCAAGGAATATCGCGCCTTGTGGTGCATGCTGCAGGACTATCTGATCAGCGAGGGTTTTGATAATCTGGTGTGGTCATGGAGTCCTAACCTCGGCATCAAGCCATCGGACTTCAATACCTATCCTGGTGACGACCGTGTAGATCTGGTGGGCATTGATGCATACCAATGGGGTACTGAGCAGGACTTCGTACGCGACCTGAATGCCGACCTGACGACGATGACAGCCTTCTGCAATCAACATCATAAGTTGCTTGCCCTGACTGAGTGCGGACTGAAAAACTTGCCTGACCCTACGTGGTGGACCCGCGTGTTGAAGCCCCAGATAGACAAGTATCCTATCTGCTACTTCCTTGTCTGGCGAAATGCTAAGCATGAGTACTTCGGACCGGCACCAGGCGAGAAGAATGCCGTCTACTTCACCGAGATGATTCGTTCAAGTAATGTGCTTATGTTAAAAGATATAGTGAAATGAAGATTCGGGTTAAAGCTTTAAGTTTGCTGTCGCTGCTGTGGTGTTGCCAACAGTCAGCGACTGCCATTGTACTACCTGAGCAAATAAGTTCGCACATGGTGTTACAGCAGCAGACCGAAGTCCGCGTGTGGGGTAAGGCGACGCCCAACGGCATAGTGTCCGTACTGGGCGACTGGATGAGTGTGGCCTCCACGACTCAGGTGTCAGCCGACAGTACCTGGATGCTGACCATTGCCACGCCTGCGTCTTCGTTTACACCGCATACGTTGACCTTCAGCGAGGAGGGCTGCGAATCGGTGACGCTCAGCGATGTGCTTATCGGCGAGGTGTGGCTGTGTAGCGGACAGAGCAATATGGAGATGCCGCTCAATGGTTTTTGGAACTGCCCTGTCAACCATTCCAACGAAGAGATTACCACCAGTGGCGAGTGGGGCGGACGCATCCGTATGGTGATCATTCCCAAAACCGGGGCGGTCACCCCGCAAGAATCGGTAAAAGGACAATGGCAGGTACCATCGCCCGACACGGCTCCCTGGATGAGTGCTACAGGCTGGTTCTTTGCCAAGATGCTGACTCGTACGTTGCAAGTGCCCGTAGGCATTGTATCATGTGCATGGGGTGGTGCCAGTGTGGAGGGGTGGTCGCCCCGTGAACTACTGGACGGATATCCCGACATCCATCTGGAGCAGCAGTTGAAAGACGGTTGGAATGGCAAGTGGTGGGAATACTACACGCCATTGGTGATGTATAACGGTATGTTTCATCCCGTTCGCCACTACACCGTGCGTGGCATCCTATGGTATCAGGGTGAGGCCAATGTAGGCAAAGATCAAACTTATGCCGAACGTCTTAGGAATATGGTGGAGGTGTGGCGCAGCGACATGGGGTGTACGGCTGAGCAACTGCCATTCTATTTCGTGCAGATAGCTCCATGGGCTGGTTATGGGGATAGTGACAGTGCAGGGCGCTTTCGTGATAGTCAGAAAAGGGCAGCAACATTGATTCCCAACAGTGGAATAGTATGTACCATAGACCTTGTAGAACCTTGGGAGCGTGACCAGATACATCCGGCAGAGAAGCAGAAGGTGGGCGAGCGTCTTGCCTATATGGCCCT
>CACXQL010000063.1 GCA_902769805.1 uncultured Prevotellaceae bacterium | reverse complement strand
ATGTTATCGAAGGCTCTTGAGATGATGAGGAAGAAGCAGGGAACAGGTCAGTTCATCCGCTTCTGTATCAACGGTGTGATAGCCGCTGCCATCCATTATCCTCTGGCTGGGAGTCCACCGCCTCATCGCCCCACCGTTGGTCATGCTGGTAGCGATGATCGTACAGTTTACGATCCTGCGATTCGTCTTCGTAAAAAAAGAAAAACCAAATAAAGAGTAATGACATAAATGATACTATTGAGTTTTGACACAGAAGAGTTTGACGTACCCCGTGAACATGGGGTCGACTTCTCATTGGAAGAGGGGATGAGAGTCTCTATGGAGGGGACCAACCGCATCCTGGACGTACTGAAGGAACAAGGTGTAAAGGCGACCTTTTTCTGCACAGGAAACTTCGCCCTCCATGCCCCAGAGACGATGCAGCGCATCATGAACGAGGGTCATGAGGTGGCGTGTCATGGTGTGGATCACTGGCGACCCAAGGAGACGGACTTCGCCCAGTCGAAGGAGATTGTGGAACGTATCACAGAACGCAAGGTCTATGGCTACCGTCAACCTCGTATGTTCCCTGTCAGCGACAGTGAGATAGCACGCGTAGGCTACACCTATAACTCCTCGCTGAACCCTGCCTTCATCCCTGGACGGTATATGCACCTGACAGCACCTCGCACGTGGTTTATGAAAGACAAGGTGATGCAGATACCTGCGTCTGTGACCCCCTGGTTCCGTTTCCCCCTGTTCTGGCTGTCACTGCATAACCTGCCAGAAGGACTGTACCACAAACTGGTACGCCGCACCCTGAAGCATGACGGTTATTTCGTGACCTACTTTCATCCCTGGGAGTTCTATGACCTGAAAGAACATCCTGAGTTCAAGATGCCCTTCATCATCAGGAACCATAGCGGACACGAGATGATGGAGCGGTTGCGTAACCTCATCATCATGCTCAAGAAAGAAGGACAGGCATTCTCCACCTTCTCCGACTTTGTAGATAAAAACGCTCCACTATCCACTCAAAAATGATTATTGGTTTTGACGCGAAGCGCATCGTGCGCAACGGCACAGGGTTAGGCAGTTACGGACGCACACTGGTGAACGACCTGCTGCGTCGTCACGACCCTGATATGCAGTACCTCCTCTATGCCCCCGACAAGGGCAGGGACGACCTGCGTAACCAGATCATCGAGGGTACCCAGTTCCGCTACCCACAAGAAGGTCGAAGGTTGAAGGTCGAAGGTCAAAGGTCAAAGGTCAAAGGTCAAAGGTTGAAGGTCAAAGGTCAAAGATCAAAGGTCGAAGGTCAAAGGTTGAAGGTCGAAGGTCGTTCCTCGTCAATTTTCAATTTTCAATTTTCAACTTTCAATTTTCTCCCTCCTCGCTCCTTCCTCGTCCCTCGCTGTCTCTGGCGCAGCTACGGCATCGTCAAAGACCTCCAGCGCGACGGTGTACAGATATACCACGGACTCTCTGGCGAACTACCCATCGGACTCCGCAAGGCAGGTATCAAAGGTATTGTCACCATCCACGACCTCATCTTCATGCGTCATCCTGAATACTATCACTGGATAGACACCAAACTCTACGAGTGGAAATTCCGTCAGACCTTAAAGGAAGCCGACCTTATCATCGCTATCTCGGAGCGCACCAAACAAGACATCATGGAATTAGGAGGCATCAGTGACGAACGCATCCGTGTCATCTATCAGAGTTATGCACCACGTTTCTCCGATGCTGTGGACCCTCAACTCATAGCAGATGTCCGCCAGCGCTACCACCTGCCCGACCGCTTCATCCTCAATGTAGGCACCATCGAGCAGCGCAAGAACCTCCGCCTTGCCGTCGATGCCCTGCCATTCCTGCCTTCCGACCTCCATCTTGTCGCCGTAGGCAGACAGACCGACTATGCGAAGACGCTCCCCCAGAGTGACAGGCTTCATCTCCTAAGTGGCGTCCCTGACGACCACCTTGCCGCCATCTATCACCTTGCAGAAGCCTTTGTCTATCCCTCCCGTTACGAAGGCTTTGGCATCCCTATTATCGAAGCCATTGCCGCAGGTCTCCCCGTTGTTGCCTGTAGTGGTTCCTGTCTCGAAGAAGCAGGCGGTCCCGATTCCCTCTATGTCCACCCTGACGATGTCAGAGGCATGGCAGCAGCCATCACCACCGTTCTCAAGGGAGCCGAAGGCAGAGACCAGCGCATACGAGCCAGCCAACAATACATCCAACGCTTTCGCGGCACCGATGTTGCCGGACAAGTTTTAGACCTTTATCGGGAGTTGGGTACCTCCCTCCCACACCACTAAGTCACGAGGCAGGGTGATGACGAGTTGACTAAGTGAGTGAATTGTTTAAAAAATCTTGCATAATTCGGAATATTGTTGTATCTTTGCGAGCAGTAATTAAATCATTACAAATTATGAGAAACAGATTCTTTTGGTTGCTTGCCACCATCATGATGTGTGGAGCAACAATGACAGGACTGACATCGTGCAGCAAGAGTGACGACGACAACAATAATAATAATCAGAAGAAAGTGGCAGTATTGCTTCCAGACGCTTCCAGTCTTGACCGTTGGGCGATAGACAAGTCAAACTTGGAGTCCGTTATGGCTGTGTATGGTTTCAAGGCCTCCTTCTACGTTGCTCCAGAGACTGTAGAGGGCGCAGCGCAACAGGTCGAGCAACTTAGAAATGTCATCAATGACGGAGTGAAATATATTGTGCTGACAGCCATTGACTATAAGAAAATCAATGAGTCTGGTCTGCTTGAGCAGCATCCCGATGTCAAGGTAGTATGCCATGACCGCTTTATCCTTGACAACCCCCGCATAGCTTATATCTCATCAGCCGACACGAAGGAAGTCGGTCGTACTCAGGCTTTGTTCCTTCTCAATCATTTCCATTCTACAGGAGCCGCTTCCATGACCATAGAAATCCTTGAGGGTCCAGAGACCGATGTCAACGCCAAGGATTATTATGAAGGAGCTATGGAACTGCTCAAGAAATACATTGACAACGGAAAACTTATTGTTAAGAGTGGCAAGAAGGAATATAACCAGGTGAAGTCTGACAGTTGGACTGTTGCCGATGGAAAGAAAGCCATGCAAGACCGTCTTGCCAGCTATGGTGCGGGTGAGTGTCCGGATATGGTTCTTGCGGCAGTTGACAATCAGGCTCAGGGAGTCATTGAGGCTCTGGCGGAAGCAGGTATTACAAATATGCCAGTCATCACAGGTCAGGACAATACCGAAATGGCGCAGACTAATATCAAGAACGGTAAGCAGACCATGACCATTGACAAGAGCCTGAAGGAAATGGCATATAACACAGCTATGATTATAAATAGTCTGATATCCAATTCTCCGGTTCATGCCAGCCAAACCGTCTCCAACATTCCGGTATTCTACTCTAAGATTACCGTTATGACACAAGACAGCTATTAGTTTTTAGCCGGATATAGATAATAGGGCGGCAACTTTCGGGTTGCTGCCTTTTTTTATCAAGAAAGTTCTTGATGATGTAGGAATTAGAAGAACAGTCTGCCCTTCCGCAAATGCCCTGTACATCGCGATTTTCAACTCTAAACTTTAAACTAGTTTATTCCCACACCACCAAGTCACGAGGAAGTGTGATTGTTTTCAATCGCTCGTACCAAATCCTGTTAGAACCAGCGATGCGTTTCTCTACGTGTCCACTGATGATATAGTAACTAGCTGTATATTCGTCCATCAGTCCATTGAACACACGCTTGATACGAGAACATTTTTCGTTGATAGCGTTGTCCAGTGGATTGACAAGGTGTTCAACACTCTCTATGATTTTCTCCTTATCCATCAACCTCGCTGTTGCCATATAGTACTTCAATAGTTCCTCACGATAGTCTCTCAATCGCTTGAACTCAATCCCCTCTGGATGAGCAAGGAACAATAAATAAACGGCTTTATGAACAGGTTGCAGTTCTATTTCCTTATTATCTAAGTCTATCAATAGAAAACGATAATCCCGAGTGATCATCAGACGACTTAATCTTCCTTTGGCAGCCTGCAACCTAAGTTGTTCCAAGACGGGCACACTGATAGCCTTCAGCAACAAGTCTTGACGACCTGCTGCCTGCAACTCAACCACCAACGTCCTGAGTTGTTCAGCTATCATCTCTGGCGTCCGTTCCATAGTGTTCTATTCCTCTTCTGCTAATGTTGCGAGTTTATTAGTCAGCCAACCATTCAGTTTACCCAATACTGTTGATTTTCCATCATCCTGTATAGGTGGTTCTTTTTTCTCGATCACTTCCACTTTGGCTGGTTCAGGCTCTTTGGGTTGTTCCACCACAAAAGAAGGTTCTTCCTTTTTTTCTTCCACAGGAGGTTGTCCTGTCTTCATCGGCTTATACAACAGCTTTATCAACTCTTCATAATAACTGTCATCCTCCTCACGTGTCTTCTTTGCAGGTTCCTTCTGTCCTTCATCCATATCTGCAGCCAAGATAATGACTTTCGCATCCTCACCTAAAGAGTTATCAGTAGATGTACCCCATATTACATCGATATTCGGATCCAGTTGGTCAAAGAATTCGTCCACTTCCTGCATCTCTGGTATCAAGATAGGATGTTCATCACTGGCATAGATATTAAATAAGATACGCTTAGCCCTACTGATATCATTTCCATAGAGCAAAGGAGAATCAAGTGCATCGATGATAGCACGTTCTACGCGATGATCACCACTGGCTCTTCCAATAGCCATAATTGCGCCACCACCATTGCGCATCGTCGTTTCCACATCACGGAAGTCAAGATTGATGTTTCCCTCTGAACTGATGGTTATCAACTCCGAGATGCCCTTGACTGCATTCTTCAACACATTGTCTGCCTCACTCAGTGCCTCTTTCAAAGATATCCTTGTGTCCGAATAAACATCGCATAAGCGTTCGTTATTCACGATGAGTATGGCATCTACATTCTTTCGCAGTTCATCCACGCCTTTGAGTGCCTTAATAATCTTCCGACGATGTTCAAAATAGAAGGGAATGGTCACTACACCTATAGTTAGCAACCCTTTTTCCTTGGCTACACGCGCAACTACAGGAGCAGCACCAGTACCAGTGCCACCACCCATCGTAGAAGTCACAAACACCATCTTCGTCTGACTGTCAAATAAGGTTTCTATCATATCAAGACTACTCTCGGCCTCTGATTTGCCAACTTCAGGACGACCACCTGCTCCCAAACCTTCGCCCAGCTGTATCTTCACTGGAATAGGAGAACTCTTCAGCGACGCACTATCTGTGTTGCAAACAGCAAACGACACGCCCTGCACACCTTCCCTATACATATTACGCACAGCATTACAGCCACCACCACCAACGCCTATCACCTTAATGATATTCTGCATCTGGTCTTCTATCGGTCCTGGGAAATCCAAAATACCCCTGTTTTTTTCTTTCTCACCCATATCTTATTGTTTTACGTTGCGAAGGTACAACATTTTTCTGAGAAATAAAAATCCCCGCAAGCCTTGCGAGAAAAAACAATTCTCCTTTATATACAAAAACTCTTTCCATCCTTTATTGCGTCTGTACCTTTGCATAGAACTATTATGGGTCTGTCCTTGCATTGAGAAATCCTGATAGTTCATCATGTACTTCCAGGAGGAAGTCACAACAATGTCAGCACCAGTCATGTCTATTATGTACTTCAAGTTTCGGATGCTGTTGGGGTCAAAGACTATTCCATATTCGTCATTACTAGGTTTCCCTTCCTTGGCAAGTACATGGTCGTAATATGCAGTATCCATTACGCCATCAAAATCGAGGAATATTATTTTCATCTTCTTCACTGTTTATGGGACATAGTTACGAAATATTTCTCAAATCCTATTAAAATGATCACCTAATTGGTGCCAGTAGATTCTTGTGAAAGAATGACCGTTGACTTTCTGGATTCTACTGACTTTGAAAGTACGCTCTTCTCTCATATCCAGACGATAGGCTTGTATATACCCTCCGCCATAATAGCGTGAGTATTTGATGTCAGATATCTCACAAGTGAATACCTTGCCAGCTCTGGTACAATACTCTATCTCTATCGTTTGTTCCAACATCACAGCATTGTCTATGACTTCCTCTATCGTCATGCTTTATCATTGAAAGGATTATAGTCTGTTGGTGGTGGGAAGGGCATATCATTCATGGATGAACCTATTATTTCTCCCCCATCTGTTGGCGGACGATGACCTATCTTATTATCCTCAGGATTCTCAAAGCGCGTGTATTCCCCTTTAAAGTCCATCATGATAATACCAACAGCACCCTTACGATGTTTGGAAATGATCACCTCTGCCTTTCCACGATAGTCTATCGACCCATCTTCACTCTGAGGGAGGCCATAGTATTCTGGACGATGCAGGAATATCACCATATCCGCATCCTGTTCGATGGCTCCAGACTCTCGAAGGTCAGAGAGTCGTGGACGTTTCCCTTCTGGTCCTTCACGAGTATCCACGCCACGATTCAACTGGCTCAAGGCGATGATAGGGATATTAAACTCCTTTGCCATCCCTTTCAAGGCGCGCGATATCAGCGATATCTCCTCCTGACGATTATTATACCTCATACCGCTGGCAGTCATCAATTGCAGATAGTCCACCATCACCAACTCGATATGATGTTCCTTAACCAGCCGACGTATCTTCGTTCTTAGTTCCATCACAGGAATACCTTCTGTGTCATCTATATATAAGGGTGCTTCCAACAGACTATTCAGATGCTTGTCGAGTCTGTCCCAGTCATCGCGTTTTAATTGCCCGCTCATCAGTTTATGTCCTTCAATCTGACAATTATTCGCCATCAAGCGGTTAGCCAGTTGCACACTCGTCATCTCCAGTGAGAAGAAAGCCATTGGTATCTTCTGATCTACCGCTATGTTCTTCGCCAACGAGAGGGCAAAAGCCGTCTTACCCATAGCAGGTCGTCCGGCAATGATTACCAGATCAGACTTCTGCCATCCACACGTCATATCATCGAGTTTATAGAAACCTGTCGAGATACCTGTCAGTCCTCCTTTGTTTGCATAAGCAGCCTCCACGATTTTTACTGCCTGATTGACTATCGGAGCCAACACAGAATAGTCTTTCTTCACACTCTTCTGAGAGATTTCAAGGAGCAGACTGTCTGCTTCCTGTATCACATCCTTGATATCGTAGGTCTCATCAAACGTTTTCTTTCCGATAATACTGACATAGTGAGCCATCTGGCGCGACAGATATTTCTCTGCCACCACATTGGCATGATATTCTATATTGGCAGATGTGACTACCATCGAACTCAATTCTGCAATATAGCCTGGACCACCTACCTCATTGAGATTTCCTGTCTTCTCTAGTTTGTCCACCACTGTCAGCACATCTACAGGACTCTTCTCCATGCTGAGTTGCTGGATGGCTTCATACACCATCTGGTTCCTTGGCTCATAGAAACTCTCTGGTCGCAACAAGTCACACACCTCCAGATAGGCATCCTTGTCTATCATCAATGCCCCCAGCACAGCTTTCTCCATATCAGGAGCCTGTGGCATCACATGTGCAAAGCCAAAGTCCAAGGGAGATGCAGCCCTATTTGTTTTCTTGACGCTCATCTGTCACTTTCTTCTTTTGTGATTCAACCCATTGTTGGTCTTTCTGACCAGATTGCTTGAAAGCCTCAGCAATCAGCTCTTGATCTACACCAGCCTTATATCGCTCCTGCAATTCTTTTCTACAAAGAGCCACATTTCCCCCATGTTTATCCTGGAATTCTGAAATCAAGGCCGCTGTCTCCAATTTTTTGATTCGCTCCTCCCTCTTACCAATCTGATCTTTAAACATGATATTAAAGATTGACTCCTTAAGGGATTTGGAATTTAGCCATTTATTGCGATAAAGGGAAACCAATTCCTTAGTTCCTCATCATCCCACTTCGTGAAATGATACTTCCTGCATTGTTGCAAAATGTATTCGTAATCTGTCATAAGTCACTTGTATTTTAATCTTCTTCAGCTATCAGACCTTTTAATTGTGACATCGAGAAATGTGTTTCCTGAAAATCTGCTATACACCATATATCATATAAAAATGCCGATGCTATTAACACAATAATAGCATTAATCCATATTCCGTCGTTTATATATACTTTAAGAACAGCCAGTAATACTATTGCAATAGATATCTCTATTCCCAATCTCCTTATACGACCAGAAAACAGAAAGAAACACATCCTAACATACCAATAGAATACGACCACAGCAATGGATATGATAGCTGCTTTAATCATATTTCTGACAATAGAAGTTACTGCTTCATACGTAATTGATAATGAACCACCATTTCTTGTGAAATCAGTATGACTGTCTGTTGTTCCACATATTTCCAAAATAGATATAATCAACATTACAGCAAAGGATACCAGAAAAGCATACGATGCCACCTTCTTCGTAATAGTATCAATTGCCAATATCCCATGCTGAATTACTATTTTCATTATACTTTTACCAAAACAGATGAAGATGGAGATTGTAAATAGGGAAAGAACACTCATCCCAAATCCGTCCAATTTGTCTGGCAGTAACCAATGTCCAAAGTAGTTAACAACACCAACTACTATCCATACGACAGTCGATAGCCACATTACTTTAAACAATGCAGGATAACGACACTCCAGTTTTTCTACTTTAATTTTTTCCATAATCGCACAATCGCACAAAAATTAGTTTGGTTGCGAAGTTAGTCATTTAAAACTCTGCAACCAAGCATTTTTGTCTCGCAAGCCTTGTGGAAATGAAACTTTTTTGTGAGGATTTTGCAAAAACACCTAACATGTTAACCCAATAGGGTTCAAACCACGATGTACAGGGCTTTGCGATGGGTTAGGTGTTGCTCAAACACCTAACACACACCTATCACACCTGAAAAAGGACTAAAATGGATACTAATATCTCCTATCCTTCATTCCAATGCCTTCTTATCCCTGAAAGCAATTGACGAATAGGGTAGGTGTAGGTTAGGTGTTTGAGCAACACCTAACCCACTTCAATCCCTTTGTACAAAGGCGATTGAGGCACCTCGGGTTAGGATGTTAGGTGTTTTTTTGATTTCCGGGTTCTGCGTCAATTTGGGTGGTGAGCAAATATTACAAAGTTTAACTATCTATCTGACAATCAACACATTAGTTAACAAATTAAAGTTGTAGATGTGCG
>CACXQL010000062.1 GCA_902769805.1 uncultured Prevotellaceae bacterium | reverse complement strand
GATCGGTGCTGCTCAGCGCGTTCCGACTCCTACAGGTTCTACCACTATCCTGCACGCTGTTGTTAAGGGTGAGGTAACTGTTGAGGGTATCAACGCTGCTATGAAGGCTGCTACCAACGAGTCTTTCGGTTACACTGAGGAGAAGCTCGTTTCCAGCGACATCATCGGTATGAAGTTCGGTTCTCTGTTCGACGCTAATCAGACTATGGTCAGCAAGATCGGTGACGGTAACTCTCTCGTACAGGTTGTTGCTTGGTACGACAATGAGAACTCTTACACTTCTCAGATGGTTCGCACCATTAAGTACCTCGCAGAGTTGAAATAAGCAGCTATTTGCAGTTAGCTTTTAGCTATTAGCGAAAATAATTGCCACCCGATTTTGTCGGGTGGCTTTTGTGTCTTTATGGGGTAAGGTGACATTGTCAGCAGCGCTCGCTGTCGACCTGTTTTTGATGAGTATGCACTACCTTTGGGGGTTTAAATAGTAATTTTGTAAAATAAGTAAACACTGAAATAATCATTATTTCATCATAAAAAAGCCATTCAGTGTTGCTGGATGGCTTTTTTTTGTTATTTTTGTAGGCGATATGAAGCAGATGATAACAATACTCGGTCCGACGGCAAGTGGAAAGACACCACTTGCTGCTGCATTGGCAAAGGAGATTGACGGTGAGATTATCTCTGCAGATTCGCGTCAGGTATATCGTCGGATGGATATCGGAACAGGGAAAGACCTGGAGGAATATGTGGTCGGGAGACAGGAGTCGGGAGACAAGAGAAATATACCATACTATTTAATCGATATCGTAGAGCCAGGAACGAAATATAACCTATTCCAGTATCAGCAGGATTTTTTCGATGCCTATAATAATATAATAGGTAACGGGAAAACTCCGATACTCTGCGGAGGAACGGGACTGTATATCGAGGCAGTATTGAAAGGCTATAAACTCTCACCTGTACCACAGAATCAGGAGTTACGCGAACGACTGGAAGGCAAGAGCCTTACAGAACTGACTCAGATACTGATGGCGTTAAAGGAGAAGAATGGCTCGAATATGCATAACACGACAGATGTAGACTCCTGTCAACGTGCTATCCGTGCCATCGAGATAGAGACCTATAACATAGAGCATCCGATGCCTCTCAGGGAACTCCCTCCGATACCCTCGCTGATTGTTGGTGTGAATATCGACAGGGAACAGCGCCGCGAGAAAATCACACGACGGTTGAAGGCTCGTCTGGAAGGCGGTATGGTTGAGGAGGTGAAGGCACTCTTGGATGAAGGAATCCCTGCCGAAGACCTTATTTATTACGGACTGGAATACAAGTTCGTGACGGAATATCTGGTCGGGAAGACCACCTACGAGGAGATGTTCCAACGGCTGGAGATCGCTATCCATCAGTTTGCCAAACGGCAGATGACATGGTTTCGTGGGATGGAAAGACGTGGCTTCACCATTCACTGGATAGAGGCGATGCAACCGATGGAGGAGAAAGTGAAACAAATAATGCAATTAATAACTAAGAACTATGGACTCTGAACAAAATAATCGGTGGGGCATCCTGTATTGCCCGAAGGGACGCTCAAGCAAACAGCGTGAGAAAATTCAACGCGTACTGAATGAGCGTCAAGTGCAGTATGACTTCGTACAGAGTGAGTCGACTGACAGCGTGGAGCGTCTGGTTGCCATGCTGATACATAACGGTTATAAGACTATTGTCGTCGTGGGAGGTGACTCTGCATTGAATGATGCGGTGAACTGTCTGATGAGAGAGGAGAAACAGGTGCGTGATAGTATTGCGTTGGGAGTGATTCCCAATGGTGTGATGAATGACTTCGCTCGCTATTGGGACTTCAAGGAAGGAAACATCGAACAGACAGTCGACTGGCTTGTCAAACGTCGTGTCCGTCCAGTGGACTTAGGCTGTATCCGCTATACCAATAAGAAAGGAGAGCAGTGTCACCGTTATTTCCTCAATTGTATCAACATCGGTCTGATTGCCGACGTGATGAATATGCGCCGTCAGACTCGCTCGCTGTTAGGTTCCCGCACTTTGTCATTCATCGTCTCTTTCTTCCTGATGATCTTCCATAGGATGGACTATAAGATGCATGTGAAGATCAACGCAGATACGATTAACCGTAAGGTCATGACCATGTGTGTTGGTAGTGGTCCAGGCTATGGACAGACACCGAATGCGGTACCCTATAACGGACTGCTGGATGTGTCGGTAGTCTATCATACAGGCATTTTACAGGTCTTCGCGGGACTCTGGCTGTTGATTACAGGACGCTTTCTGAATCATCGTAGTGTACACCCTTATCGTACTCGTGAAGTGAGTGTCGAAGAGGCGAAACATGCCCTGGTGAGTATTGACGGCAGACTGATGGGTACACCCGTGGGGGCTTATCGCGTCAATGTAGAGCAGGAGGTCATCAACTTCCTAATACCTGACTAACTGTCCAAGGATATTCGGAAAATGTTCTATATGGAAGAAAAAATAGTATGAATTCGCAAAAAAATGTTTTTTTATTTTGTTATCACAGTGAAATTGTGTACTTTTGAAAACCGAATATAAATCTAGAAACTAAAACCTTATAATAGGACTATGAGTTATTTGCGATTAGAAAAAGCTGTAATGACTAACCTGGAGGAGTCTCTCCGTCGTGAATTTCTTCGAACAAACCGTTCAGGTGCCTATAGTAGTTCGACGCTTGTGGATTGTAACACACGCAAGTATCACGGACTGCTGGTGGTTCCTGTTCCAGAACTCGATGATGATAACCACGTGTTATTATCGTCACTCGATTGTACCGTGATTCAGCATGGCGCGGAATTCAACCTCGGACTTCATAAATACCAGGGAAATAATTTCAGCCCGAAAGGTCACAAGTATATCCGAGAGTTTACTTGTGATGTAGTGCCTACCACATTATATCGTGTTGGTGGCGTGTTGTTAAAAAAAGAAGTGGTGTTTCAGCATTATGAAGACCGCATCTTGATTCGTTATACGCTGGTGGATGCTCATTCTGCTACAACCTTGCGTTTCCGCCCATTCCTTGCTTTCCGTTCCGTTCGTCAGTTCACACATGAGAACTCAACGGCATCTCGTGAATACCATCCCGTGGACAATGGTATCAAGACATGTATGTATGCAGGCTACCCTGATCTCTACATGCAGTTTAATAAGAAGAATGAGTTTATCTTCCAGCCCGACTGGTATCGTGGCGTGGAGTATCCGAAAGAACAAGAACGTGGATATGCTTCCAATGAAGACCTTTACGTTCCTGGCTATTTCGAGATGAATATCAAGAAAGGTGAGACTATTGTCTTCTCCGCGTCTACTTCTGCCATCAAGACCAATACGTTGAAGAAACTCTTTGATGAGGAAGTGGCAGACCGTGTTCCTCGTGATAATTTCTATCATTGTCTGGTAACGGCAGCCCATCAGTTCCATAACCGTCAGAAGAATGACGACCGCTACCTGTTGGCTGGCTATCCTTGGTTTAAGGCTCGTGCCCGTGATACGTTCATCGCCCTTCCTGGTCTGACGCTTGCTATTGGTGAGCGTGACTATTTTGAGCTGGTGATGAAGACGGCAGAGAGAGGACTTCGTGAGTTTATGGAAGACAAACCCCTGTCAGTGAAGATCTACGAGATAGAACAGCCAGATGTCCCCCTGTGGGCAGTATGGGCTATCCAACAGTATGCCAAGGATGCTGGTAAGGAACAAGGATATAAGATGTATGGCAAACTGGTCCGTGACATCGTAGAGTATATCATCGAGGGTGGTAATTCCATCATGCGTCTGGATGACAACGGACTCCTTTTCGCCAATGGCCGTGACAAAGCAATAACATGGATGAACTCTACGGCAAACGGTCGTCCAGTAGTTCCTCGTTCTGGCTATATCGTGGAGTTCAATGCTCTTTGGTATAATGCGCTGAAGTTCTGTGCTTCCTTAGAGGCAGAGTTCGGTAACAAGAAATTTGCCGAGAACTTGGAGAAGCGTGCGGAGCTTTGCAAACAGTCCTTCGTGGAGACTTTCCTCAATGAATATGGTTACTTGTTGGATTATGTGGATGGCAATATGATGGACTGGAGTGTTCGTCCGAACATGATCTTCCCCGTTGCCTTTGATTACTCACCGTTGTCGCAGGAGCAGAAGAAGAGTGTCCTGGATGTCTGCACCCGTGAGTTGCTGACTCCGAAGGGACTGCGTTCTCTCTCTCCGAAGAGTGGAGGTTATAATCCGATGTATGTCGGACCACAGACACAACGTGACTATGCATACCACCAAGGAACCGCATGGCCGTGGTTGGGTGGATTCTATATGGAGGCTTGCCTGAAACTCTATAAACGTACTCGTCTGAGTTTTGTAGAGCGTCAGATGGTAGGCTATGAGGATGAGGTCAACTATCACGCATTGGGAACCATCAGTGAGTTGTTCGATGGCAACCCGCCCTTCCATGGACGCGGCGCGATGGCGTTTGCCATGAATGTCGCTGAGATTCTGCGTACGTTGAAGTTGTTGGAGAAATATACTTATCAAAAGTAAAATAGGAGGAGAAGACTATGAAAGTACTAATGTTTGGATGGGAGTATCCTCCTCACGTATTCGGTGGACTTGCCACTGCTAACTATGGTATCTCACAGGGACTTCATGCCCAGGGGGATATGGATATCACGCTCTGTCTGCCGAAACCTTTTGGTGACGAGGAGCGTAATGCTTGCAATATCGTTGCTATGAATGCCGTGCCTATTGCATGGCGTGATGTCAGTTATGACTATGTCCGTGACCGTGTGGGTAATATCATGGATCCGGATTTGTATTTCAGATTGCGTGACCATATCTATGCAGACTTCAACTACATGCATGTCAATGACCTGGGTGCGATGGAGTTTGCAGGCGGCTATCCGGGTAATCTGCATGAGGAGATTAACAACTACTCGATTATTGCAGGTGTGGTGGCGCGTACCTTCGATTTCGATATCATTCACGCACATGACTGGTTGACTTATCCGGCTGGAATTCATGCCAAGCAGGTAAGTGGTAAACCCTTGTGTATCCATGTGCATGCCACAGACTTCGACCGTTCTCGCGGTAAGGTCAACCCGACGGTGTATTCTATTGAGAAGAACGGTATGGACTGGGCAGACTGTATCATGTGTGTGTCTGAACTGACTCGCCAGACGGTGATCCATCAGTATCATCAGGATCCTCGTAAGTGCTATACAGTACATAATGCCGTCTATCCGCTTCCAGATGAGTATCAGGCAATTCCTCGTCCTGATCATACAGGTAAGGATAAGGTGGTGACCTTCCTCGGACGTATCACCATGCAGAAAGGTCCTGAGTATTTTGTGGAGGCTGCCAATATGGTTATCCGTCGTACACGTAACGTGCGTTTCTGTATGGCAGGCTCTGGTGATATGATGGATGCGATGATTTATCTGGCTGCTGAGCGAGGCATTGCCGACCGCTTCCACTTCCCAGGATTCATGCGTGGCAAACAGGTCTATGAGTGTCTGAAGGATTCCGATGTCTATGTGATGCCTTCTGTCTCTGAGCCATTCGGTATCTCCCCGCTGGAGGCGATGCAGTGTGGCACTCCGTCGATTATCTCAAAACAGTCGGGATGTGCGGAGATTCTGAACAACTGTATTAAGGTTGACTATTGGGATATTCACGCACTTGCCGATGCCATCTATAGCATCTGTGCCAACGACTCTCTCTTCCAGTATCTGAAGGAAGAAGGAAAGAAGGAGGTTGACCAGATTACATGGGAGAAAGTAGGTGCATGGATTGCCACCCTCTATAAGAGAACCCTTGGTTGGGAACAGTGAATTTAATTGAAAATTGATAATTGAAAATTGATAATTATGAAAACAATTTGTTTATATTTCGAGATACATCAGATTATTCATCTGAAGCGTTATCGTTTCTTCGATATCGGTACCGATCATTACTATTATGATGATTATGAGAACGAGCGTAGTATCAGCGATATTGCAGAGCGCAGTTATATGCCGGCATTGAATGCTATCGGTGACATGATACGTGATAACGGCAAGGCATTCAAGGTTGCCTTCTCATTATCAGGTGTGGGTATCGAACAGTTGGAGATGCATGCTCCGCAGGTATTGGAGAAACTGCAGGAACTGAATAACACAGGTTGCGTGGAGTTCCTTGCCGAGCCATATTCTCATGGTTTGTCATCCCTTGCCAATGAAGAGACCTTCGCACTGGATGTGAAGAAACAGTGTCAGAAGATGGAGGAGTATTTCGGTAAGAAGCCGACTGTGCTTCGTAACTCTTCTTTGATCTATAGTGATGATATTGGCGGACAGGTAGCTGCCATGGGCTTCAAGGGTATGTTGACGGAGGGTGCCAAGCATGTGCTGGGCTGGAAGTCTCCTCACTATGTCTATAACTGTAATATTGCCCCCAACCTGAAACTGTTGCTGCGTGACGTGGAGTTTTCTGATGATATCTCCTTGCGTTTCAACAATGCCGACTGGGAAGGCTATCCTTTGTTTGCAGACGCATATATTGATCGTATTGCCCGTCTTCCGGAAGAGGAGCAGATTATCAATATCTTCATGGAGTTGTCGGCACTGGGTATCGCCCAGCCATTGTCCAGCAATATCCTTGACTTCCTGAAAGCACTGCCTGCTTGTGCGAAAGAGAAAGGTATTACGTTCTCTACGCCGACGGAGATATGCATGAAGGTGAAGAGTGTAAGTAACCTGGATGTTCCCGATACCTTGTCATGGGTTGATGAAGAGCGTGACGTATCCTGCTGGTTGGGTAATGCTATGCAGCGTGAGGCATTCAACAAACTCTATAGTGTTGCCGATCGTGTACGTATCGCCAATGACCCTCGTATCAACCAGGACTGGGACTACCTGCAGGCATCTAACAACTTCCGCTTTATGACCACCAAGCCATCGAATGTTGGTTTGGATCGTGGTATCTATAGCGGTCCGTTTGATGCTTTCACCAACTATATGAATATCCTTGGTGACTTCATCAACAGAGTGAATGCCCTTTATCCTGCGGAGATTGACAATGAGGAGTTGAATGCCTTGTTGACTACCATCCGCAATCAGGGTGATGAGATTGAGTATAAGGACGAGGAAATCACTCGCCTGCGTGCCCGTCTGGAGAAGTATGAGGCTGCTGAAGAGGAAAAGCCTGCAACAAAAAAGGCTGCACCGAAGAAAGCTCCAGCCAAAAAGGCTTCTGCAAAGAAACCTGTAGCCCCTAAACCTGCAGCAGAGCCCAAGGCTCCAGCAGCTCCGCAAGCTCCAGCAGAGCCTAAGGCAGAAGAGAAGAAGTAATTAAACGTAATCTTTTCGAATAGAAGAGGGAACTTCATGAGTTCCCTCTTTTTATTTCATTTCTCTAAGAGAGAAACGAAACAAAGATTTTTTTCGAACTTCGTTCAATGTTCTTTTTTCTCCAGAAAGAACCAAAAAAGGGTTTATATTCTATTTCTTTTCAAAAAGAAACAGAACCAAAAGAAAATTCTATATCCCATGCTTCCCCTTTTACATAAAAGGGGCCAACCGCTCCTACTCGTCGCTCTTACATTAAGGTACGCTCGGACCATCAAAGGTCCGGCGTGAGTTTTTATATAATAAATAAACACGGCGTCGTCCCGCCGTACAAAAACATAGGAGGAAGTTGCGTGTGCGCAACGACGAGTTTTAGCCCCTCATATAGGAGGGGTTGTGGGTGGTGGATGTTTCTTTTAGTTCTTTTCTTTGCGCCAAAGAAAAGGACAGATGAGGTTTGGAGGTACCCTCCAATTTGAACGAAGTTCGAAAAGGACAAGAAAAAAGTGATGAAAAAATAGTTTTTCATCAAAAAACACCTCCTCCACCATATAAGGTGCACCCCAAAAATTGGACTGCTTTTCTGCATATACATTCATATCACTTTTGGATGTTTATGCACCCCATTTTATCGGAGTATCTTCTATCACTTGCTCCAGTATCTGTTAGGGGGGTATTCCAGTATCTCCAATGGGGGTATAGGAGCCTTTAGAAAGAGGCGTTCGAGATACTGCGACAAGTGATAGAAGGCTTTAGAACCAGTGAGGGGTGCCTGTCACACGAATATGTATGCATATCTATTGGTCTTTGAGACCGATATTTTTTTACGCATTTCGGTTCTGCGTCAATTTGGGTGATAATTATATGTGCATTTAGTGTTCGCATATAGTAGTTTAGCTCTGAAGACATGCGCCTTGGCCCTATTGTAC
>CACXQL010000061.1 GCA_902769805.1 uncultured Prevotellaceae bacterium | reverse complement strand
ATAAAATTGCCTACTTTTGCTTACAAATTGTAAATATTAGACAGTTTATTACCAATATGGCAACAACAGAAAAAATAGACAATCTTGACAAGAAAATTCTGAACATCCTGTCAAAGAATGCACGCATCCCTTTCAAGGATGTCGCTGCAGAGTGTAATGTTTCCCGTGCAGCCATCCATCAGCGTGTACAGCATCTGATAGAGGCAAATGTTATCATGGGCAGTGGCTTTGATGTCAACCCCAAGAGCCTGGGCTACAGTACCTGTACCTATGTGGGTATCACACTTGAGCGCGGTTCCATGTATAAGGATGTGGTAGAGTGCCTGCAGCATATCCCGGAAGTCGTGGAATGTCATTTCACCACAGGTCCCTATACTATGATGGTGAAACTCTATGCACGCGATAATGAGCAGCTCATGCACCTGTTGAACGGTCGCTTGCAGGATATTCCTGGCGTGGTGGCTACAGAGACGCTCATCTCTCTCGAACAGAGTATCAAGCGCGAAATACCCGTTACAGTTGAATAACTTATGAATCGTTATGATTGGCAGTCGCAACTTGCTGAGAAGGTGTATGCGACATTCCCTGAAGCGTCTCCAAGACCAGTCATTGGCATCACAGGTAATTACGGTGACTCGACTTGCAAGCTCGCAGAGGGGTATTATAAGTCTGTACTGAAGGCAGGAGGTGTTCCTGTCATTATCCCTCCCCTTGCTGATACGGATGCCATCATCAATACACTGGAGTCTATTGACGGACTGATTCTCAGTGGTGGTGGTGATTATGACCCTCGTTATGCGGATGAGGAACCTGACCCTAAATTGGGGGATATCAATGAGGAACGCGACCTTCCTGAACTCTTTATCACTCGTCTTGCCTATAATCGTCAGATTCCGATGTTGGGTATTTGCAGGGGCATCCAGACTTTGGCGATGGCATTGGGAGGAAGGGTGAAGCAGGATATCACGGATATCGCTACCATCAACCATTCACAAAAGGAAGAGCGTAGCATGGCTACTCATAATGTCATCATTGAAAAGGACTCCATAATCTCCCAACTCTATACGCTAACCGTTGAACACTCCACACTCCCCGTCAATTCCTTCCACCATCAGGCAGTCTGTGACTGTGGGGATAAGTTCCGTGTGGTGGCGAAGTCGGAAGATGGTATCATCGAGGCAATGGAGAGCCGTGAGTTCAAGAGCATCATCGGCGTACAATGGCATCCCGAATGTCTTGACGATGGACTGCCTCTCTTTGAGTGGCTTGTCCGTGAGGCAAAAAGTTATCATGATGCCTGTGGGCTACATCATGATATCGTAACTCTTGACAGCCATTGTGACACACCGATGTTCTTCCCGCAAGGTGTTGACTTCGGTAGCCGTGACGAGAGATTGCTCGTCGACCTGCATAAGATGACGGAAGGTCATCAGGACGCAACCATCATGGTGGCATACCTTCCTCAGTCACTTGCCACCAGTCAACCTAAAGGATGCCGCCAGTTTGCTGATAATATCTTCGACAAGATAGAGGAGATTACCTGTCAGCACAAAGAGCATATTGCCATTGCCAAGGACTACGTGGAACTTGTCTCCCATAAGGAAACAGGACGGAAGAGTATCATGCTGGGCATAGAGAACGGTATAGCCTTGGAGGGCGACCTGAAGAACTTGAAGCACTTTGCCGACAGGGGTATTGTCTATATGACCCTCTGTCATAACGGTGACAACGATATCTGTGACTCTGCCAAGGGTAGTAATACTCATAACGGTGTCAGTGACTTTGGCAAGAAAGTCATCCGTGAGATGAACAAGTTGGGTATCATGGTTGACCTCAGCCATGCCAGCGAGAAGAGTTTCTATGATGCCCTGGAAATCAGCCAGCAGCCTATCGTATGCAGCCATAGCAGTTGCCGTGCCCTCTGTGACCATCCCCGAAACCTCACCGATGACCAGATGCGTGCCCTTGCGAAGAAGGGTGGCATCATGCAAATAACACTCTATACAGGTTTTCTGCGCAGTGACGGCGAGGCAACGATGGAGGATGTGATGGCACATCTTGAACATGCCATAGAGGTCATGGGTATCGACCATGTAGGCATCGGTACTGACTTTGACGGAGACGGTGGTGTCCGTGGACTTGCCAATGCCTCTGAGTTGCTGAACCTTACCCGCCAACTGATGGCACGTGGTTATTCTGACGATGATATTCAGAAAATATGGGGAGGCAACTTCCTACAATTAATGACGAAAATACAAATCAACAGAAATTAAGCTAATGATTTCCTATCAAGCCGAGAACATCCGTTTTCCGAATATCAAGCGCCGTGAGACCACTGCTTGGATACGTCGTGTGGCCGCCACCTACGGTAAGAAAGTGGGGGAGGTAGGCTATTTGTTCTGTGACGACGAGCATATCCTGGAAGTTAACCGTCAGTATTTGGGTCACGACTACTATACGGACATCATCACCTTCGACTATAACGAGGGTAACACCATCCATGGCGACCTTGTCATCTCTCTTGATACAGTACGCTCTAATGCCGACCTCTTCCACAAAGACTATGACGAGGAACTGCATCGTGTCATCATCCACGGCATCCTCCATCTCTGTGGCATCAACGACAAAGGTCCTGGCGAGCGTGAGATCATGGAGGCAGCAGAGAACAAGGCTCTCGCTATAAGATGACTCTTTAGTACTAATGGGAAAAGAAATCTTTCAACGGGCAGAGGCATTGCTGGGTACTGAGGCGTTGGAGCGCATTGGTAAGCAGCGTGTCATCATCTTCGGAACAGGTGGTGTGGGCTCTTGGTGTGCCGAGGCATTGGTGCGTACAGGTGTTTGTCAGATGACCATCGTGGATTTCGACTGTGTGGATGTGACGAATATCAACAGACAGCTGATGGCGACGACACAGACAGTAGGACAGCCGAAGGTGGAGGTGTTGCGTGAGCGACTGCTTGCCATCAATCCTGAGGCAGAGATCACAGCCTTGCAAAAGACTTTCACGGAGGAGACGGCTGACGAGTTTAATTTAGATAATTACGACTATATCATCGATGCTATCGATTCGCTGAATGACAAGGCACTGCTGATCCTGAAGTCTTGTGAGACCGAGGCGAGACTCTTCTCGTCCATGGGCGCTGCCTTGAAACTCGACCCTACGAAGATACAGGTGGCTGAGTTCTGGAAAGTAAAGGGTGATCCTCTTGCCCGTGCTCTCCGCAACCGTTTCAGGAAGGCGCAGCAAAAACCTCAACGGAAGTTCCAGTGTGTGTTTAGCGAAGAATCACCCTCATCCCTCCTCGTTCCTCCCTCCTCCCCAAAAGGCTCCCTCGTCCATATTACCGCAATCTTTGGCATGACGCTTGCAGGACTTGTTGTACAAGATATAAGGTCAAAGGACTAAGGTCAAAGGTCTAAGGTCAAAGGTCTCCTCGTCAATTTTCAACTTTCTTTCTTCATGATTTAGATTTTTAAGGGTTAATAACTGTGGCATTTAGCTATTGGCCGTTAGCTGTTTGCCGCTTGGTGTCTCCATTCCCGATGCGCGCTTTCGTTCCTTTTGACACTGCAAAATTACTGCTATTTGACTCAGCCACCAAAAAAACGCATCCAACTTCTAGTGAAAATCTGTTAAAGGAATGAAGAAATATTGTTAAAATGTGTTTACGATATCACGAACGAAAGAAAGGAGGTATTTCTTTCACTTATTCGAGGGCTTTCTACACTTCATTCTAAAGCCTCCTTTCATGTGAGCGAGGCTTTACTTTACCTTTATACAAGGCTTTCTTTCGGGTGTTTAGAGGCTTTTTGATTAGAAAAAAGCGCCCTATGACAAATGACAAATGACAGTTTTGTTTTTGTCATTTTCATAGCGTTTTTTAGAAGAAATAGTTTACTATATATATAATATATATATTATATATATAGTAAGTTTCAATCCCAAGTTTTTAAAAGCCCTAATCCCACAACAAGGTGGAAGGACATTATTAAATTGAAATAAAGAGGGGGAAATTGTTGGTGATGTAAAGAATTATTTGTATCTTTGCAGGAAATAACTTAAAACGAAACCCCATGCTTTTTCAAAAGACCATCATCAAGAAATATATGAATACACTGCCTAAGGAGCAAACTGATGCCCCTTGGCAACAATACCAATCATATTTCCTCAACGAAGCCATCCAGCAAAACATCCTTCAATCGAAAGAAGAGCAATTCCAAGAGGGCTTCCTGCGTGAATTATTTGTGAAAGTACTGGGCTATACGCTCAATCCTTCGCCTGACTATAACCTGATTACGGAACAGAAGAACGAAACCAATTCCAAGAAGGCTGATGGTGCTATATGGAAAGATGGTAATGTTGTGGGGGTAATAGAACTGAAAGACCACAAAACCCATGATCTCGCAAAGATTGAATCGCAGGCTTTTGGCTATAAGAGTCAGCATAAAGACACACGTCTGGTAATTATATCCAACTTTGAAAAGTTGCGTTTGTACATAGACAATGCTGTAGAGTTCCGAGAGTGGGACTTGTTCCGTCTGAAAGAAGATGAATTCCGTGAGTTGTACCTTTGTCTGGCTTGGAATCAAGTAGACAAAGGTGTCGCCTTGCAGATGAAAGACGAGTCTGTGTCAACTGAAGACCAGATTACCAATGCTCTTTATAAAGACTATTCGCAGTTCAAGCGAGCCCTCTTTGCAGATATCCTAAAACAGAATCCTACCCCTGAGGGCAAAGACGAAAAGGAGTGGCAATTGCTTTTATTCAAAAAGACGCAGAAACTCCTTGACCGCTTGCTCTTTATCTTCTTTGCAGAGGATTGCGGATTGTTGCCTCCTAACTCGATGGTACAGATAATAGACCAGTGGGAGCAGTTGAAGGAGATGGATGAATACAGACCCTTCTATGAACGTATGAAGAAGTACTTCGGCTATATGAACACAGGCTTTAAAGGCAAGAAGTATGAGATATTTGCCTACAATGGAGGTTTGTTTAAGCCCGATGAAGTACTGGACAATATCAAGATTAGTGATGAATTGTTGGTCGAGCATACACATCAACTGGCATCCTATGACTTTGAGAGTGATGTGGATGTGAACATATTGGGGCATATCTTCGAGAACTCGTTGTCAGAGATAGAGGAAGTGTCACAGCAGATTACCAAAGGCGAGGTTCCACATACTTCCAAGCGCAAGCAGGATGGCGTATTCTATACACCACAGTATATCACAAAGTATATTGTGGAAAACACTGTCGGGCGACTTTGTGCTGAGAAGAAACAGGAATTGAAAATCAATGAAGAAGAGTATTTTAGTGACCAGCGTCGCCAACTATCGACGAAGAAACGCCTGTTAGACCAGTTGCAGCAATATCGTCAATGGCTTTTGCAGATAACGATTCTTGACCCTGCCTGTGGCTCTGGTGCTTTCTTGAATGCTGCCCTTCAGTTTTTAATGCGAGAGCATAAGCTGTTGGACGAGATGGAAACCAAACTGACAGGTACGGAATTGGAGTTCCAAGGCGTAGAAAATGTGATTTTGGAGAACAACCTCTTTGGTGTCGATATTAACGAGGAGAGCGTCGAGATAGCACAATTGGCTCTTTGGTTGCGTACTGCCAAGCCCCAGCGCAAACTCAATACCCTGAATGAGAATATCAAATGTGGAAACTCACTCATTAGCGATCCCGCCATTGCTGGCGACAAGGCTTTCAACTGGCAAGAGCAGTTCCATAAGGTTTTTGAAAAAGGAGGTTTTGATGTAGTGATAGGTAATCCACCGTATGTAAGAGCAGAATTAATTCCGCAATCTGATCTTGATTATTATAGCAACAATTATAATGTGTTTACTACAGATGGCGACCTTTTTTCATATTTCTATGAGAAAGGAATGAGCATGCTAAACCCAAAAGGTATTTTTGGTTTTATTTCCAATACGTTTGACAAGACTACTGCTGGCAAGACTCTGCGAAAATACATACAAGACACTACCACGATAGAAAAATATGTAGACTTTACAGAAGTTCAGATATTCGAGGGAGCAACAACATATCCCATCATATTGATACTCTCGAAGAAAACAAAAACAGATAACAGTTTTCCATATATTAAGATTCCAAGAACAATGCAGGGCGATGTCATCATTAGTTTAGCCCCTGAAAAGCAAGTCGAGCAAAATAGTCTTAATAGCGATAGTTGGTCTTTCCAAGATGCTGATATGGTAAAAGTGATTGCTAAGATTACAGCATTCAAAACTGTTAGGGAACAATATGGAAAGTGTTATTATGGAGTAAAAACAGCATTAAATGAAGCATTCTTCATTGATAAAGAAACAAAGGACGCCTTGATAGCGCAAGATACAAGGTCATCGGAACTTATAAAATTGATTTACGAAGGTAAAGACCTGAGTAAATGGGCAAGTGTACCTTTGGAGAAATATCTGATATGTACTCATAATGGATATGATGATGCTCCTGCAATAGATGTTGAGCAATATCCTGCCATTAAATCTTATTTGCAGGCATTCGAGCCAAAATTAAGTAATAGATATGATAAGGGCAATACACCATACAATTTAAGAAATTGTGCATATCAGTCATTATTTTATCAACCCAAAATAATCTGGGGTAACCTTCAGAACACTAACAAATTCTGCTGGGATGATAAGGGAACTGTTATTTCTGCTCCAGCCTGTATGCTGCCTACGGAAAACAAAGCATTGCTTTCTGTCCTTAATTCAAAGATAGTATGGACGTTTCTGACAAGTATCTGTGTAGTACGTAATGGTGGTTACATAGAAGTCAAGCCTCAGTATTTCGAGCAGATACCTGTTCCTCCATTAGAAGGAGAACTTGCACAGCAATTATCTGAATTGGCTGACACGATGCTCTCCCTGAACTCTCAACTTCAGGAAAAGCGCAGCCGCTTCCTTCGTCGCTTGAGTGAAAACTTGGAAGGCGTGAAGATAACAACAGCCTTACAAACCTTTGACCAGATGACCTTTGCGGAGTTTGCGGCAGAGTTGAAGAAGCAGAAGATACATCTTTCGCTTTCACAGCAAGACGAGTGGGAAGACTACTTTAATAAGAACGTGTCTGAGTGTCAACAATTGACGCAGCAGATAGATACCACAGATCAGGAAATCAATCTCCGAGTCTATCGCCTCTACGGACTCACTTACGAGGAAGTACAGACTGTTGACCCAGAGACAAAAATAACGAGAGAAGAGTACGAAGGAAGTGTCAAGTGACACAAATGTGACCAGATACTATATACATAATGATATGTTAGAGGTTTTTGGAATAGGTTGTTTAGTCGTAGTATTGTTCTTTTTTGCCAAGGAGTTTGGAAAGAAACTCCCTCTTGGCTGTCTTATTATTGGAGGCATATTTCTCTTTATTGTCATCAAAGCATGTAATGAGATGAAAGAAGAAGAAAAGAAAAAGCAACAATTCCAAGAAGAAATGAAAAAGAGAAACGAAGAACAGACAAGGGAGTGGCAAGAAATGCATGGTATATATAAAGAAAATGTATATGAATAGTTGATAAAATTGTTGAATATCCTCTGGTCGTGAGACTCGAGGATATTTTTTGTGTTAAATATGATACAAGTGAGGAAGTTGCTCGATAGAATCTGGGTGTTTGTAGAAAGTGGTTTTTGTTGTTTAATTTTTTGTAGTAACTTCGCACTCCGAATAGCGACATCAACTATTCAACTATCATTATGAATGAGATAGAAACAATTCAGAGTAAAATCTATGAGATACGTGGTCAGCGTGTCATGCTGGATCGCGATTTGGCAGAGTTATATCAGGTAACTACAGGTAATTTGAACAAAGCCGTGAAGAGGAACATCAGAAGATTTCCACCAGACTTTATGTTTCAACTGACAAAAGAAGAATGGGATTCTCTAAGATTCCAATTTGGAATCATAGAAACTGGAAGAGGCAAATATACTAAATATCTCCCTCACGCTTTCACAGAACAAGGATTAGCAATGCTATCTGGTATTCTTACTAGTGATATAGCCATAGACGTAAATATCTCTATTATGCGAGCCTTTGTTGCCATTCGGCGTATAGCAACATCTCTACCACAAGCCAATGCTTCTGCTGATATCGCTCAACTCCGCAAGGACTTCGAAGAGTTGAAACTTGACATAGAGGATATTCTTCATGACCAAAATGATATTAACGAAAGCACTCGTATGCAACTCGACAACATTACGCTTGCTCTTGCCGAATTGCAGTCAAAAGAGCCGAAGCCTAGAAGGAAGATAGGATTTATACAAGAGGAAGAATAAAGAAAAACATTAATATAATTTGTAGTTAGTCGATTTTTGTTGTTTGAATTATTTTTTGTACCTTCGCACCCGAGATGAGAAAAGAAATCTTTCAACGGGCAGAAGTATTGTTGCTTTTGGTGATGGTGACATTGGGTGTTCATGCACAGAATAATCATCAGAAGCGACAGGACATTGATTTGGATAGTCCTACCTTTGTGCCGACAGTGAAAGTGGGTAAAGTTTTAGAGAATGGTGACAGCATCCAGTATATGGAGATGAATAATGTCTATGTCTATCCGCCTATCACCTTCAGCAGCAAGAAACAGCAACAGGCATACAACCGGTTGGTAAAAAATGTGAAGATTGTATTACCCATTGCCAAGGAAGCACGTGCCATCATGATGGAGACAGCGGAATACTTGGAAACACTGCCTGACAAGAAGGCAAAAGACGCTCACATGAAACTGGTGGAGAAAAGTATCATGAAAGAGTATAAGCCACGCATGAAGAAGCTCACCTTCTCACAAGGCAAGCTACTCATTAAACTCATCTACAGGGAGAGTAATTCTTCTGGCTACGAACTGATACAAGCTTTCTTAGGACCTGTCCGTGCTGGTTTCTATCAGGCCTTTGCCTGGGCTTTCGGTGCCAGCCTGAAAAAGAAATATGACCCTGAAGGCATTGACCGTCTCACAGAACGTGTCGTTCTGATGGTAGAGGCAGGTCAGATATAACCCTTTAGTCTTCCGCCAACGCGAAGTCAAGTTGTCGTTTCTCGATATTCGCCCGTGCCACCTTGATACGGATGGAGTCTCCCAACTGGTATTTATGATGATGGCGACGCCCTACGAGGCAGTAGTTTTTCTCGTCGAAGTCGTAGTAGTCATCGTCAAGGTCACGCATAGGTACCATACCTTCGCAGTGGTTCTCGTCAATCTCACAATAGATACCATAAGACTGGATGCCGCTGATATGGGCATCGTAGGTCTCTCCGACTTTGTCAGCCATGAACTCCACCATCTTGTATTTGATGCTGTCACGCTCAGCTTGTTGGGCTACCGTCTCCATGTCAGAACAGTGTTCACAGAGTTCCTCGTATTTCTCCTGATTAGCAGAGCGCGCCCCGTCCTGATATTTCGTCAACAGACGATGTACCATCGTATCGGGATAGCGACGGATGGGTGAGGTGAAATGAGTGTAGTAGTCAAAGGCGAGTCCATAGTGCCCGATATTATGGGTAGAGTATTTCGCCTTCATCATGGCACGGAGGGCAACGGTCTCAATGAGTTTTTGTTCTTTCTTGCCCTGACAACCGTCCATCAGACTGTTGAGGCTCTTGGAGATAGCCCCCTTGGTACCTGCCGTCTTGAGTTTGTATCCGAACTTCACGACGAACTCACGTAGTGTTTCTAACTTCGTAGGATCGGGTTGGTCGTGGATACGATAGACGAAAGTCTTGGCTTTTTGGCTATTGACCTTCGACCTTTGTTTTTTGACCATTCCCACACTCTCTGCGACAAATTTATTGGCGAGTAGCATGAATTCTTCGATGAGCTGGGTAGCATCATTTGACTTCTTGAAATAGGCGCGGATGGGTTTTCCGTCCTTGTCGATGTCAAAATGTAACTCCTCACGGTCGAACTTTACGGCACCACCCTTGAAACGACGCTCACGCAACTTCTTGGCAAGACGATCGAGAGTCTTGAGGTTCTCGGAGTATTCTTTCTCTCCTCCTTCCTCGTTCCTCGTTCCTCGTTCCAGAATCTCCTGCACCTCCTCATAGGCATAACGTCGGTTGCTTTTGATGACAGTATGGACAATACGTCCGCTTTTGATATTCGCTTCTTCGTCTAAGACGAATACCACGCTGTAACAAAGTTTCTCCTCATCAGGACGGAGAGAGCAGATGAAGTTACAAAGCCGTTCGGGCAGCATAGGGATAGTACGGTCAACGAGATAGACACTCGTGGCGCGCTTTACAGCCTCTTTGTCGATGATACTGCCTTCCTTTACATAATGCGATACATCTGCGATATGGACTCCGACTTCCCAAAGGCCCTTGCCTGCAGGTCGCAATGACAAGGCATCATCAAAGTCCTTGGCGTCCTTCGGGTCGATGGTACAGGTAAACACGTCGCGGAAATCCTCACGGCGGGCTATCTCCTGCGGAGTGATGCCTGGCTCTATCTTATCAGCGGCATCCTCTACGGCTTTCGGATACTTATACGGTAGTCCGTACTGGGCGAGGATGGCATGCATCTCCACATTATTGTCACCCTCTTTGCCTAACACGTCAATGACTTCACCTACGATATTCTTTGAATCCTTTGAGGGCCATTGTGTGATTTTCACCACTGCCTTATCACCCGTCTTACCACCTTTCAGTTTCTTCTTCGGAATAAGGATGTCATGCACGAAGATATTACCTTCCGTAATAAGGAAGGCAAAGTCTTTCTCTACTTGTAACTTTCCGACAGCCTGATCCATCTTATGTGACAGGATTACCTTGACACGGTCACCGTTAAGGGCGAACATCGAGTTACGCTCAGAGACGAAGATAGGCTTTCCTCCGTCGTCAGGTTGGAAGGAGTTCTTGCCGTTAGCCTTCCGGATGAATGTACCCTCCTGTACCTGTGTCTTCAAGTTTAGTCGGTAGGAGTTATCCGATGCTTTCGAGAGATAGTCATCCCATGCCATTTCATCCATTGTATCGATGGCAAGCATCTTCGCAGGATGGGTTTCCAGTTTCAGGGCACGGAATATCTGTTTGAACGAATAGGTCTCGTTGGGATGTTCCTGAAAGAATGTCTGAAGCATCTCTACTACCTGTTTCTTAGTCAGTCGTTTTCCACCTTTTTTCTTACTCATAGTATTCTTGTTTTTTAGTTTTATCCTTAGGACATGATACACGTATCATCGTGATTTCATCGCAAAGATAGTGAAATAACTGAGAAAATGTTTTGACATTTAGTTAAAGTTGCTAAAACGGACGACATGAAAGTGTGATTATATAATAATTATGTATAACTTTGTGCAGAAATTAGACTATTAATTAATCACGCAATGATGAAAAAAATCTTTTTGCTGTTAGTTTCTTCTGCTTTCATGCTGTCCGTAAATGCCCAGCAGGAAGTGAATCTGAAGTTTGGAAAACCTACTAAAGAGGAGATGGCGATGACGGAGTATGCTCCTGACAAGGACGCTGACGCAGTGGTGCTGTGCCGTCTGACCGATGTGGTTTATACTGTTCAGCAAAGCAGCTTCTTGACAGATTACAAGGAGAGGTTACGTATCAAGGTGTTGAAACCTGAAGGTGCCCGCTTCGCCAAGGTGGTCATACCTTATCAGCAGCAAGTCTCGATCAACAGCATCGGAGGCACGAAAATAACGGCTATGTCCCTTCCGAAGCCAGGTGGCAGTTCTGATTCCTATTTCGAGGGTGAGGGTGTTTCCATGACGGAAGGTGTCTTTGGTACTGATGCCGACGACATCGTAGAGGACATCAAGGCTACTGCCATCAATCTGGTGGACGGCAAGGTGGTAAAGAGTTCCTTGAAGAAAAGCGACATCGTGAGAAAGAAAATCGATGAACATAACTATCAGGTGGAGTTCACCGTTCCCGACGTGAAGGAGGGTTCTGTGGTGGATATCGAGTACAACATCCACAGCCAGCTCTTCTGGCTGTTGCGTGACTGGTATGCCCAGTGCGAGATTCCTGTGGTCTATGCCAAGCTGGACATGAACATCCCCAGTTACCTGATTTTCAATATCGAGGATCACGGTATTCAGCGCCTGACTTATACCTGTACTGCCAGTTCCATGAAATTCAAACTGGTAAGTGACCCTCTGTCTAATCCGATGACTATCAGTACCAACCACTACGTCTATACAGGCCGTGATCTGAAAGCGATGCCGAAAGACGACTATGTATGGAATGTGAAAGACTATTGTGCAGGTATCACCGCTGAACTGAAGTCATATCGCTTGCCTGGCATGTCGGAGATGGACTTCGCCAAGACATGGGAACAGATTGACGAGCTGTTTCTCGGTTCGGATCCCTTCAACCTGCAACTGAATGCCCATAGTCCATTGCATCAGGAACTGCAGGATGCCCATATTCAGGACATCGCCAACAAACAGGAGCGTGCCGCTGCTGTCTATCAGCTTGTGATGAAGCATGTCAAATGGAACGGCAAATACGACTTATGGCCCCAACCCACCAAGGAGACGCTCCAGCAGGGAATGGGTGACAATGCCGACATTAACATGTTACTTATCCAATCAATGAAGGATGTCGGCCTGGAGGCTGCTCCTGTGCTGCTCCGCAGTCGCGACCTGGGTATGATGCCCTATAACTTCCCTTCGTTCCAGAAACTCTCGACGTTTATCGTAGGCATATTGCCTCAGGAGGGAACAAAGTTCTATGTTGACGCTTCTTCTACTGACGGCTACCTGAACGTATTGCCTGCAACGCTGCTCGTGGAGCGTGCACGTCTGCTGCTCAAGGACAAGAAGAGCCTGTGGGTGAACTTGCAGAAGTTACAGAAGTCTCAGACGACCACCATGATTGAAGCTACACTTTCTGTTGATGGAACATATAGCGGAACACAGACAACCTTGTACAAAGGGCTGGCTGCTGCTAAATATCGTGAGAGCAAGGGTATCAACGAATATGCTGCCGATGCGACGGAAGTTGTAGAGTTCAGTAAGAAGGGGACTGTATCGAATGGAAAAATCTCTTTCAATCCTTTCAATAATCCTCCGATGACCAGCAATCCTTTCACTGCCACGAATCGTCTGCTGCCTGTGGAATACCCCAGCACTTCCTCTGACCAGGTGATTATCAATATCACGCTGCCTGAGGGTTATGTGATGGAGAACGCGCCACAGCAGAAGTCGTTCTTAACTCCTGACAAGGGTCTGGATGGACGTTTGTTTACCAGTTACGGTGACGGAAAGATACAAATACAGTATCAGTTTAATGTCAATAAGATTTCGCACCCTGAGAAAAACTATGCTGCCTTGCATGACATGTACGACCTCTTCATGAAGTTCAGCAACGAGCAGTTGGTCATCAAAAAAGCGAATTAATGAAAATATTGATTACAGGTGCGAGTGGTTTTATAGGCTCTTTTATTGTCGAGGAGGCCCTGAAAAGAGGCTTCGAGACATGGGCTGCCGTACGCAAGTCCAGTTCAAAAAAGTATTTGCAGGACGAACGTATTCGTTTCATCGAATTGGATTTCTCCTCTCAAGAGAAATTAGAACAACAACTGAAGGATTGTCATTTCGACTATGTAGTACATGCCGCAGGAGCTACGAAATGCCTCCATCAGGAGGATTTCTTCCGTATCAATACGGAGGGTACTAAGCGTCTCGTCAATGCTTTGCTGACCTTGCAGATGCCCCTCAAGCGTTTTGTCTATATCAGCAGTCTGAGTATCATGGGGGCTATCCGTGAGCAACAGCCTTATGAAGAGATTCGTGAGACTGATGAGGCTAAGCCTAATACTGCCTACGGCAAGAGCAAGCTCGAGGCAGAGGAGTTCTTGTCAACTCTCTCCTCTCCCTTCCCCTACATCATCCTCCGTCCTACTGGTGTCTATGGTCCTCGTGAGCGTGACTATTTCATGCAGATACATAGTATCAAGAACCATATCGATTTCGCGGTTGGTTTCCAACGTCAGGATATCACTTTCGTCTATGTTACCGATGTGGTACAGGCAGTCTTCCTCGCCATGGAGAAGGGAGAGACTGGGCGGAAGTATTTCCTTTCTGACGGAGAAGTTTATCAATCGTCTGAATTCAGTAATCTGGTACATCAAGAATTAGGACGTCCCTGGTGGATTCGTATCACGGCTCCTATATGGTTGTTGCGTGTGATTACTTGGTGCGGTGATTATATGGGCAGGATGTCGGGAAAGATGACTGTACTCAATAACGATAAGTTTAATATTCTCCGTCAGCGTAACTGGCGTTGTGATATTGAACCAGCGAGGAAAGAACTGGGTTTTGAGCCACAGGTGAGACTTGCCGAAGGAGTACGTCGTAGTATTGAGTGGTACAAAGCAAACAAGTGGATATGAATCATCTCCGACAGTCAATCAAGAATCAGATATGGGCTGCTGAATGGGTCATCATCGGCTATATCGCGTTTACACTGATATTGATGGCGTGTTGGTGGGATCGTCTTGTGAATCCTGCTGAGATGCTGTGGATGCGCGGACGTGCCCTCCTTATTATGGGAGCTTTGTGGTTGCTCTATCGATGGAAGCCCTGTAAGATGACTCGTCTGATACGCGTCACAGGACTGATGTTGCTATTGTCATGGTTCTATCCAGATACTTATGAAGTAAACAGGGTATTACCTAACCTTGACCATGTGTTTGCTACGTGGGAGCAACAACTCTTTGGATGTCAGCCTTCTTTACTATTCTCTCAGGTATGTCCTTGGGGATGGTTTTCAGAGCTGATGTGTCTGGGGTATGTCAGTTATTTCCCGTTGATGGTAACCATCCTTCTCTATTATTTCTTTAGGCGTTATGAAGAATTCGGCACGGCATCTTTTGTGCTGATATCCTCTTTCTTTGTCTATTATACTGTCTTTGTCGTCTTACCAGTTACAGGACCGCAGTTCTACTATCTGGCGGTAGGGACGGATAAGATAGCTGCAGGTATCTTTCCTGATTTGGGAAGTTGGTTCCTGACACACTCAGAGCGTATGGCTTCCCCAGGATGGAGTGAAGGATTCTGGTACCATATGCTTGATATCACGCATGATGCAGGAGAGCGCCCAACGGCGGCATTCCCCAGCAGTCATGTGGGTGTAACGACTGTTATCATGCTGTTGGCATTACGTACCAGAAGTAAGATACTGACGTTGTCTATGTTACCATTCTATCTGTTGATGTGTTTTTCCACAGTATATATCTATGCCCACTATGTCATTGATGCGATGGCGGGACTTGTCACAGGCATCTTGGTGTATTTCGGGCTAATCTATTGGGCAAAAAAAAAGGAACTCCGCTGAGTTCCGAATCTTTGTTAACCTTAAATCTAATACTATGAAAAACACAATGCAAAGATACGAACATTCTGTAAATCTGCAAGTTCTTCCTTTCAAAAATGAAAGTGCGCAACTATTTTCTTGATATAAATCAATTAAAAATAACGATTTTCAACTAAAAAATTTGGTAGGTTGCAAAGAAATGCCTACCTTTGCAAACGATAACAGGACACAAAGGCAAACGGGATTTCGACAAGTCAAGGTCGGAATTCTTTTATTTTTTGCGTCCGAAGAAGGTAGAATAACAATTATAAAGGAAAAGGATATGGCTTATATGTCACAAGAAGGCTACGACAAGTTAGTAGCCGAATTACACCGCCTGGAAGCGGTGGAACGTCCCAAAGCATCTGCAGCTATAGCAGAGGCACGTGAGAAGGGCGACCTGAGTGAGAACAGCGAATATGATGCAGCCAAGGAAGCACAAGCTCATCTGGAAGACAAGATCAACCAGTTGAAGGTGACGATCTCTGAGGCAAAGGTAGTAGATACCTCTCGTCTGAGTACAGACTCTGTACAGATCCTGACGAAGGTGGAGATGACCAACCTCACTACTAAGGCGAAGATGTCGTATACAATTGTCAGTGAGAATGAGGCAGACCTTCGGGCAGGTAAGATTTCCATTAAGACTCCTATCGCACAAGGTCTGTTGGGCAAGAAAGTAGGTGACGAGGTGGAGGTGACGATTCCTCGCGGCACTATCAAACTTCGCATCGATAATATTTCGATAGCCTAAGTTGCTCGTTATTACGTTATCACGTTGTAAAAAACAGGAATTATGGATATTTTCAGTAAGATTGCAGCAGGGGAGATTCCCAGTTATAAATGTGCGGAGAATGAGGAGTTCTATGCCTTTTTGGATATCAACCCGTTAGTAAAGGGACACACTTTGGTGATTCCTCGCCGTGAAGTAGATTATTTCTTTGACATGGATGATGATGAGTTGGCACGTTATCAGCAGTTTGCCAAGCGTGTCGCTATCGCCATCAAGAAAGCATTCCCCTGTCGTAAGGTTGCTCAGGTTGTGCTTGGCTTGGAGGTGGCACATGCCCATATCCATCTCATTCCGATGCAGAGTGAGGCAGATGCCGATTTCCGTCGTGAGAAACTAAAACTCACAGAAGAGGAGTTTAAGGAGATCGCTGCGAAGATACAGAAAGAGTTTGGGGAATAACCTCAAACTCTTTTTTCTTTCATGTCTTATGGGGAATAATACCTTATTTATATATATTCGTCACCATATTTTATCTGAACCTCGTTCACATATTTACGGACGAGGGCGGATGAGTCACCTTTCTTACAAATCAGCAATACGTTGTCCTCTTCGGCAACGATATACCCGTCAAGTCCATTGATGACCCCTAAACGTCCCTTCGGCAATTTGATAACATTGTTGTGGGAGTCTTCCAGCATCACCTCAGAGTCTACTATGACATTATCGCCTTCTCCGCGGCTTAGGTACTCGTAGAGTGCATGCCATGTACCAAGGTCTGCCCATCCGAAGTCACAGGCCATGACACACACATTTTCCACATGCTCCAAGACACCTTGGTCTATAGACAAGTTCGGATAGGATGGATAGTTCTCATTGACAAAAGCCATCTCTTCCTCAATGGTATAGTCGCTGGGAGTATTGTCAAAGCGTTTTAGTACTTCGGGGAATAATTGACGGAAACACTTGTTTAAATAAGCCGCATTTGACAAAATCATACCTGTATTCCAAAGGAACTCTCCACTGTCCATGAACATCTGAGCGAAGTCGCGTTCGGGCTTCTCTACAAATGACTTCACAGTACTGATTTTTGCCGCTGTAGCATGCTCGGGTGTGATGAGTTCACCCTTTTGGATATAACCATAACCTGGTTCTGGACGTGAAGGCTGTACACCCAGCGTTAACAGGTTATTGTGGTTTGATATAAAACAGCACGCCTCTTCGATATTCTGGTAAAAGGCCTCTTCGTTCAACACCAGTTGATCACTGGGTGTAACGATGACATTTGCATGGGGGTCCCTGCGACATATCCGCATATCTGCCCAGGCAACACTGGGTGCTGTTCCGCGATTGATTGGCTCAATCATCAGGTTCTCCTCATGTAGTTCAGGTAACTGTTTCCTGACGATGGGAGCATATTCTTTGTTAGTACAGATGAAGATATTGTCTTTGGGTAGTATTTTAACAAAACGGTCGAATGTCTGTTGCAATTGTGTACGACCTGTGCCAAAGAAGTCAATAAATTGCTTAGGTCGTTCATCGCGGCTGCAAGGCCATAGGCGTCTTCCCCTTCCACCTGCAAGAATAACGCAATAGATTTTCTCGTTTATTTCCATAAGGTTAGTTTCTCGGTTATTTTCGTTGCTAAGATACAAAAAAAACATATACAAAACAAGAAAAAGAAAGAAAAACCAATGATTTTATAAAATATTTCGCTTTTCACTTTTCGCTTTTCACTTTTTTTCGTACCTTTGCACCCGAATTTGAAGCCCAGATGGCGGAATTGGTAGACGCGCTGGTCTCAAACACCAGTGGGGCAACCCATCCCGGTTCGAGCCCGGGTCTGGGTACAAAGGCTTAGAAATGCATTCTCCTGTAGACAATAGTTTGCAGGAGATTTTACTACCTTCGTGAATGAATTATCAAGGGGTGCCGTCCTATTGGCGGCTGAGATGATACCCTCTTAACCTGATGCGGGTCATACCGACGTAGGGATGATAGAGTTCAGAAATCAATACAACCCCCTTTATTTTTAAATAAAAAATTAAAGGATGAAAAGATTAGTTTTTTTAGGAATGCTCAGTGCCGTGATGACGGTACAGGCTCAAGAAACAGACACACTGAAGAATGTGGAGTTACAAAATGTTGAGGTGATGTCGACACGTGCCACCAAGAAGACACCGATGGCGTTCACGGACATGAATCAGGAACAGTTGAAGGCGGTCAACTATGGACAGGATGTCCCTTACCTCTTGTCGCTGACTCCTTCAGTGACCATCACTTCTGATGCAGGTAACGGTATTGGATATACGACCCTGCGTGTTCGTGGAACAGACCCCAGCCGTATTAATATCACAGCCAATGGCATACCCATGAATGACGCTGAGAGTGCCCAGGTGTTCTGGGTGAACATGGGTGACTTTGCCTCGTCTGTACAGTCGATGCAGATACAGCGTGGCGTAGGTACTTCCACCAATGGTGCAGGAGCTTTTGGTGCCACCCTTAACATGCAGACAGAGAATATCGGACTAACCCCTTATATCGGACTTGATATGAGTGGAGGCTCTTATTATAGTCATAAGGAAACACTACGCTTTGGCACGGGACTGTTGGGTAAGCACTGGGGTATTCAGGGCCGTCTGTCGAATATCGGTTCGAAAGGTTACCTTGACCGTGCCTCCACCAAGTTGAACTCCTATCTGTTACAAGCAGGATGGTTTGGTGACAATACTGTGGTGAAGTTCATCACATGGAATGGTGTGGAGGAGACTTATCATGCCTGGAACTATACTTCTAAGTATGAGCAGGAACGGTATGGACGTACTTATAACTCCTGTGGCGTACTGGGATTCGACGAGAATGATAATCCTACGGCTTACTACGACCGTCAGACGGATAATTACCACCAGCAGAACTACCAGTTGCTACTGAATCAGCGACTGTCACGACTAATTAGTTTGAATGCAGGTCTGCACTATACACATGGTGATGGTTATTATGAGCAGTATAAGCGTAATCGCAAACTGAAGAACTATTTCTCACCCGAATATATTGCTGCCCACTATGCTGAGGGTGTGACAAAGGCTGACATTATTGAACAAAAGAAGATGAAAAATGATTTCTATGGAGCCGTAGCTTCGTTGCTATATAACGACCGCAAAGGTTTGGAGGCAGCATTTGGCGGAGGCTGGAATAAATATGACGGCGACCATTATGGCAATATAGTTGGTGTACCTTCTTACGAGTATTATCGTAACAATGCCAAGAAGACAGACTTCAATGTCTATGGCAAGGTTAACTATGAGTTTGTGCGTGGATTGAATGCTTTTGTCGACTTGCAGTATCGTCATATCGGCTATAAGTTACAAGATCCT
>CACXQL010000060.1 GCA_902769805.1 uncultured Prevotellaceae bacterium | reverse complement strand
AACATCGAGGACGAGAAAGAACACATGGATAACGAGAACTACGAGGACACCATGGACATACTCGACATGCTGAAAGGTAATCTGGAGAAGGTGGGTGAACACGGAGCCAACACCACACGTACACTTAAAGCGATGGAGGAGATGCTGAAAGACCGCTCTGGCGGATGTGTCAGCATGGACCTGACCAGTCTGCTGATGCAAAACAAGGAGATGCTGGAGAAGTACTACGTCCAGGAGATAGCGACACATCATATCAAGATAGACTTTGACGTGCCCAGCCAGAAGTTGCTCATCAACGCCAATCCCGAGATGCTGAGCAAGACCATGATGAGTATCCTTGGCAATGCCGTATATGCGGTTGTGAAGAAAGCCTCGCGCACTGCTTACGAACCAGTCATCTCACTCAAGGTGACAGCGCAGCCACAGGTCATCACGATTGTCATTCGCGATAATGGTATCGGTATCGAGTCAACCATCATCGACAAGATTTTCGACCCCTTCTTTACGACAAAGACCACAGGTGAAGCCTCTGGTGTAGGCCTCTACCTCAGTCGTGAAATCATCCAGAACCACAATGGTGACATCAAGGTGGAGTCTAAGAAGGATGAATATACAGAACTTATCATCACATTACCAACAACATAGGTTATGGAACAGGATATAGAAACCTTACGACAGCAATTGAACGCTGGTATTGCCCACGAGATACAGAACCCGCTGAACTTTGTCATCAACTTCAGCAAGATGTCTACCAAGTTGCTGAGCGACTTGAACGACATCATGGAGGACAATGAAGAGAAACTCTCTGATGACGATCGTCAAGAGGTAGAGGACATCATCAGCGACCTGAAGGATAATATGGGAAAGATTGTGGAGCATGGTGAACGCGCCATCAGCATCATCCACGATATCCTGCTTGTCTCGCGTGGCAAGGAGAACGAATTCCTTCCCACAGATGTCTGTAAGTTGGCAAAAGAATATGTCTGGCTGAGTTACCATGCTATGCGTGCCAATCACAAGGACTTCAATGCCAGCATCCATGAGCAATATGAGGACAGCATACCCCAGATGATGGTCATCCCACAAGACCTGAGTCGTGCCATTCTCAATGTCATGAACAATGCGCTCTATTCTTTGTGGAAGAAATCACAGAGTGCCCCAGACGACTACAAGCCCGAGGTCACCATTCATGTCAGCAAGCAGGAGAATAACTGCATCATCATGATCGTTGACAATGGTGTCGGTATGACGGATGAAGTGAAACAGAAACTCTTTGAGAACTTCTTCACCACCAAACCCGTAGGCGAAGGAACTGGTCTTGGCATGAATATTGTGCGCGACATCATTGAGAACAAGCATCATGGAAAAGTCACCTTCGAATCAGAGGAAGGTCAAGGTGCCAGCTTCACATTCACCATTCCTATTACAAAGTATTAAATGCCACAGCCCAAAACTGCAAAGTTCATCCTCAGGCTTTTGGATTCATTGAAGATGAATGAAGACAAGATAGCTATCGTTGACCAGAATGGCCAACGGCAGACCACCTATCATGAGCTCTATACGATGACTTGCCGCGTGGCTGGCTACTTACAGCAGAAGAACTATCCTTCTCACTCGTTCATAGGCATCTGTCTGCCTGCTTCTATGGAGTATGTGGCTGCTGAAATAGGTATCTGGTTGGCAGGTCATGCCATCGTCCCTATGGGCGACAACTATCCCCAAGACCGCATTGACTATATCATGCATCATTGCGAATCTCCGTTGTTGATTGATGACGATGTCATGCAGGCAATCATGAAGACAGCACCTACAGAAAGCTATGTACTGCCGGATGAAGATGATATCAGTGTATTGTTCTATACTTCAGGAAGTACAGGTGTCCCTAAAGCTGTGATGGACACTTTCTCATCCTATAGGATTTCTCCAACCTATGATTCCATGATCGATGAGGAACATATTACCGTGATGGGTATCACGGCTCCCATGTACTTTGTTGTCAGCAAACAATTATATACCATTCTTGTCAAAGGTGGTATAGCGAACATCATTCCATCAGCAATCAGTAAGGATATTCGTCTGTTTGAAGCCTATCTCGCCAAACACCGGATAGAGTTTGTATTTATTCCCCCTTCTGTTCTCGCTTATTTTCACAACCAATCACCCCATCTGAAGGTTGTCTTTGCTGCTGCAGAACGACTCTCAGGAATATACGCTCCAGAATATAAGATTATCAACAACTACGGACAGACAGAAACTGGTGGCGCTATTTTTACCTTTCTCGTAGATAAAAAATACGAGAACACACCTATCGGTAAGCCAGACGCAGATGTAGAGTATTGTATCTTAGACGCAGAAGGAGAGCCTGTCGCACAAGGGGAAGAAGGCGAATTGTGCGTTCGCGGACCTTTTTCCCCTGCTTATTATAAGGAACCTGAACTGACAGAGAACCTCCATCGTGATGGATGGTTACACACTGGCGATATTGTCAGCCAGTTGCCAGATGGAAATGTCGTCTATGTAAACCGTAAGGACTGGATGGTAAAGATCAACGGCCAACGCGTTGAACCAGGTGAAGTGGAAATGGTTATGAAGCAGGTTGATGGTGTCAAGAATGCTATCGTCAAAGGCTTCACCACTAAAAACAGACATTTCCTCTGTGCTTTTTATATCGCCAACGACAACGTTTCTGAAGAGGCTATCCGCACGTATTTGCATTCTAAGCTGCCCGATTATATGGTTCCAGCATATTTCGTGCGAAAGGAGAGTTTCCCTCTTCTTCCAAGCGGAAAGACAGATCGCAGGGCACTACTTGCCCCTACCGATAAAACAGAAGATATCGTTCGAACTCCATACGCAGCACCTACAAATCCTATTGAGCGTCAACTATGCAAGGCTTTTGAAAAGGCTTTAGGCATTGATCGTATTGGCATTGACGACGACTTCTTTGAGCTTGGTGGCGACAGCATCAGAATGATGGAAGTGCAGACGCTATGTCCTGAACTGGCGCTTTCTTCACGAACGATTTATGCGAATCGCACACCTAAAAAGATTGCTGAGGTCTGCGCACATACGGAACAGGTCAGTTTCACGCAACAGCAAGATTATCCACTGAGCCAGACCCAATTAGGCATTTATGTAGAGTGTATGTCACAACAGGGAAAAGCACTCTATAACAACGCCCTGCTCTACAAACTTGCTGACGATATTGACACAGACCGGTTAGCACGCGCCTGTGAAGCTGTTGTCGAAGCACACCCCTATATCAAGACCCGATTGTTTGTTGACGAAGAAGGACACCCCTGTCAACGTCGCAACGACAAGGAACCTTATCACCAAGCCGTAGAGAGCATGAGTGAGGCTGATTTCATGAAGTTGAAACCCCAACTTGAACAGCCTTTCCGACTACTCAGCGATCAACTGTTCCGCATTCGAATCATCAAGACAGAGGAGAGTGTCTATCTCTTCATTGACTTTCATCATATTATCTTCGACGGTACATCTCTGAACATTTTCCTCTCTGACCTGAACAAGGGCTATCGTGGCGAATCGATAGACCATGAGACATTCAGCGGTTTCGAGGTTGCCCAGGAAGAAGAGATGTTACGTCAGACGAAGGCTTATTCAGATGCCAAGAAGTGGAACCTACAGATGTTTGGAGACTTGGACATCACCTCTTTACCCTTATCCGACAAATCTGAACAGGCTATCACTTTTGGTCGCCAGGAATTAGACTTAGGGTTAGAAGAAAGTGAGTTGAAACAAGTATGTAGCCAGTTTCATGTCACTCCAAATATCTTTACCCTATCCATTTTTGGCTATCTGTTAGGATATTATAATTATGCCAATGAGTCTCTGTTTGCCACCATCTATCATGGACGTCATGACTTGAAACAAAACAATACCATCGCCATGATGGTAAAGACGTTACCTGTCCATATCAAATGGGACGAGCAGACAACACTCAACACACTGCTTCAAACAACCAAAGAACACCTTCATGGCAGTATGGCCAACGACCTGTTCTCATTTGCAGAACTAAAGGCTGCCAACAATTACATCAACAGTGAAGTCATCTTTGCTTATCAGGCTGATTTAGACAGCACCGATATGATAGGCAGTGGTCCCTACACGCAACTGCCACTCATGGATAATGCTACGGGTGAGTCGCTCACATTCGAGATTACACGTCGGGGGAAACGTCTTATCTTACGTGCTGAATATCATAGCAACTCTTACTCTGACGGTTTCATCAGAAGGATGATGTTGAGTTACATCCAGCTGGTGAAAACTTATGCGACAGTGAGTGATAGCCATATACTTCTGTCACAGCTACCGCTTCTTTCTGAAGAAGACAGTCAGGTCCTATTAACAATGGGCTGTGGAGCGCCCACTGATGTGGATTTGTCAGAGACATTCGTTAAGATGTTCCGTCGTCAGGTAGCACAAACGCCCCATGCGACAGCGGTTGTCGATAAGTATTCATCTATCACCTATTCAGAACTGGACCGTCAATCTGATACACTTGCTGCTTCACTCATGAAGGCTGGTGTTGTCAACGACTCTGTTGTTGCCCTGATGCTACCCAGACGTAAGGAGTTCTTAATTGCTGTCCTAGCAGTTTTCAAGGCAGGAGGAGCCTATATATCTGTAGATCCTGATTATCCAGAGGCTCGCATTGATTTCATGCTAAAGGACTTGGACGTGAAATACTTTATCACGTCCAGCAAAATGGCCACGAAACGGAACCTGCATATAAAGGATGAAAAAGCATGCCTCATCATGCTTGACCAGTTCGATTTCTCTGCCCAAGTCCCATCTGTTGATTGTAGCCGTCCTAACTCATTGGCTTATATCATCTATACTTCTGGAACCTCTGGCAATCCAAAGGGTGTCATGGTTGAACATCACGCTTTATGCGCCATGCTGTCATGGTTGATTCCAATGGAGAACCTGAAGGCAGGAGACAAGTGTGCACTACAATCCAGTTTCAGTTTCGACGCTTCCCTACCCGATATGTTTGGCCCCCTGATATGCGGTGCTGAAGTGCATATCATGTCATCCTCCTATCGCTATGAACTGGGGGCACTGAACCGCTATCTTTCCAACAAGAAAATGACAGGCATGACCCTGAGTACCCAGGTGGGGATGGAACTGCTGGAGAGTTATGACCTGACACTCAAGTATTTATTCCTGGGCGGTGAGAGTCTTCATATCAATCGCAAGACACCTGTCAAGGTCATCAATGGCTATGGCCCCACAGAGTTTACCGTCTGCTCGTCTTATCATATCATTGACCCCAACTATTCTTATGACAGAATTCCTATAGGTCGTCCTGTTCCTGGCAGTACGTCTGTTGTCATCGGACCATCTGGAAGACTTGTTCCCTGGGGGGCTGTGGGTGAGTTATGTCTTATTGGTCCTCAATTAGCGCGTGGCTACTGGAAGCGTGAGCAACAAAATAAGGAAAAGTTTGTCGACTGTCCATTTTTCCCTAACGAGAAGATGTATCGTACTGGCGACCTCGTTCAGTGGAATCAAGATGGCGAACTGTTGTTCCATGGACGTATCGATCATCAGATCAAACTGAATGGTTTCAGGATAGAACTTGGTGAGATTGAGAGTTGCATGAACGAATACCCTGGTATTCAGACCTCTGCTGTTATCCTTAGCAAATACCAAAATCATCAAGTTTTATTAGGCTATTACGTGGGTGACGGAACGATAGCCCCAGAGGAATTACTCCACCATCTGTCAGCCACGCTGCCAGCATACATGGTGCCCCATAAACTCTGTCAACTCGATGAGATGCCAAAGACTCCCAATGGCAAGATTGACCGTCGTCAACTACAGGAGCTTTCCAAGACGCTGTCTGTTGGTACTGGTACGCTTGAAGCACCGTCCAATCAGAGGGAGATGGTTCTGCTCGACTTAGCAAAGAAGCTCTTGGGAACGGAGGACATTGGTGTTACCGACGACCTGACACAACTGGGTCTGTCATCTCTTGATGCCATCAAATTGTCTTCTCTGGCCGAGAAGAAAGGTATGAGGCTAATGGTTAACGACATCCTCAACAACAAAACCATTCGCACTATTGCCAGCCAGGAATTAACCTTTGGACGTTGGCTGAACAAATACAGTCCCGACAAACCCATCGTCATTGCGATTCAGGGATTCTCCCCTCATCAGGTACACAATTATTTTGAAGCCTTACGAGAGAAGTTCTCTGTATTTATGTTCGCCTCCATTGACGATTATTATGATGAAGAGTTTTCCAATCTGTCAAAGACCGATGTCGTAGCCAAATACATAAAAATGCTTCACGACATGCTTCCTATCGATGCCGTTCCCTATGCGTTTACAGGACATTGCCTGGGTGGTGAATTGGCTTATCGGTGTGCTGCACAATGGCAGAAAGAGACTGGTCAGTCTCCTAAAGTAGTTGTGCTGAATACGCCTCTCCGTACTGACGAAGAAGTATGTCAAATGATGCCTTCGCAAAGCGTCATCGAACAGATGCCACCAGAGCGACAGCAAAAGCTTTTCGACTGGGGAAAGCAACAGAAACGGGTCATAGCGCTGCTTGACGGTCAACCCATGCCTCCTTACAAAGGTGAAGTCATCTTCTTTAAAGCCATGGAGCCTTTCCTGGCTGTTAATAAACTGACGCTTGACGTCGACGCATTCAACCGTCAGGTTGACATTTACCTGCAACGCTGGCACCAGTTGCAACCCCAAATGCGTATCGTTCCCGTTCCTACTGATCACTTCACCATGCTCGAATCAGAGTATAGCAAACTATATATGAAAGAATTATGAGAAAATACTTACATATTATCCTTATCGCAACCATGCTGCTATCCACTTCTGCAGGATGGTCTCAGTCTGGCAATGAGATGCGACAGGTTTACACTGAGGCTGAGAATGCCTATCAATTAGGACAACTGGAACAAGCCATCAGTGTCATAGAAAAGAATCTCAACTCCTTTCAAGGAAATATCAAGCAAAATGCCCTGCGTCTTCTCTCCCTCTGCTATTTGGCACAGGATGATTATGGGAAATCAGAGCATTATGCCTCTTTGCTACTCGACGAGAATCCCTATTATACCTCTACGATGGATCCTATACGCTTCGAGGATATGATCAACCTGCTAAAGTCTGGTCGTAGTGAGACCATCACTACAGCATCCAGTCAGGCAGAAAGCATCAACGAGGCGCCAGTACCTGTGATTATCATCACCCGTGAGATGATTGATTGTCTGAGCAATAACAAAAGTATCGGTCAGATTCTCGCTGCCTATGTGCCAGGAATGAGTGAGATCTGCGCCTATGCTTTTCCCAACTATTCCATGCATGGTGTTTATACCTCTGGTCAGGAGAAAATGCTGGTGATGGAAAACGGTCATCGTCTGAATGCGCGTTCCACCAATAACGGTAAACTCGACTATGCCATCAGTACGGAGAAGATTGACCATATCGAGGTGCTTCGCGGACCAGCCTCTTCGCTGTATGGTAACGTAGCATTGACGGCTGTGGTCAATATCATCACCAAAAAAGGACACGAAGTCGATGGTGTAAAACTCAAATACGGTTACGGTTCGTATGGTACCCATCGGGCAGACTTTACTGCTGGCACTTCATTCATGGGTGCCGACATTCTGGCATGGGCCTCTATCTACACTTCCAGTGGTGAGAAGATCAATATACCGAAAGGTACGGGCTACTCCCAAACACCTCGCGACGGCTATGCCTATGTCGGACGTTATGAAGGCAAGCCGACCTATGATATCGGTCTGAATCTCAACGTGAAGGACTTTACCTTTATGCTCTCTCACAAATATGGTAAGCAGGTTCCTCAATATTCCTGGTTCGGCGAGGTGTATGACTATGACAACTACCGTCATTTCCAAGGTAACACCATTGGTTACGCTATCGATGAGACACACCTTGACCTGGGCTATACCAAGAGTTTTGGACGTTTCAATTTAAATGTATCCGTCTATGGTGACAGGTACAGATTCTACGACTATGCCGTTGTTTCTGATTCCATAGTCAATGTCATCATTGACGAAGATTATGCCCCAAAGCGTGACGAACATGGTAATCCCATTTACAAGACCTACCACAATCTATATCAGGATGTCAACTGGGAAGAATACGCCATTGGCGGTATCGCTAAGATGGATGCCTCTTACACACTGGGGGCGATGAAGGGTAACTTGCTGACAGGTATTCATCTTGAAAACTTTACACTTTATGACAATGAGTCTCTCATCGGTGAAGACTACGAGCGATTTACAACCGTCATGAAGGAGTCTAAGAACATTATTAATAATGGACACGAGACCAGTTTCTCAGCCTTCGTCCAGTGCAAGCATTATTTTCTTGACAACCTGATTTTGAATGCAGGTTTACGTTTTGACAACAAACACCGCAAGAATGATGTTAACGTTACGGCGCTTTCTCCGCGAATAGCACTCATCTACATGCCTTCCAAGGCGCTGAGTACTAAAATATCCTTTTCACGTGCCTTTGTGGATGCACCCTACTTCTATCGTCAGAACACCTCCAATCCCTATAGGGGTAGTCAGGACTTGATGCCAGAATATATTGATGCTGTTCAGCTCGACTTCCTGGGTAGTTTCTCCAAACATTTCAACTATGATTTCAATCTGTTCTATAACCGCCTGACAGATTTGATATGCAACAACCAAAGTACAGATTTGGCAGCACCAAAATACGTCAACTCCGGTAGTTTGAAAATTGCAGGCGTAGAGGCTGAACTCAGTTACAAGACCAGCTCCTTCCATTCACGCCTCAATACCACCTTGTATCGCGTTTTCAGTTCTGAGCAGTATTACTATGACGACCACCATATATATAGCATACCTACGTGGACTGTCAACCTCATCGGTGGAAAGCGTCTGTTAAACAAGGCCAAGCACTCCCTTTGGCTGTCTGGCAACCTGCGTTGCACTTCTCGCACGCTGAATAAGGCTAATTCGCGGATTAAGGATAGTGAGGACTTCTATCTGAGTGGCTATGCATTGTTAGACCTGCGACTGAAATACGACTACGGCAACAAGATTCAACTCTCATTCGACTGTGACAACCTATTCAATACCGCTTATGAGATTGGTGGTACCTCCTATTTCCCCTATAAATATTCAGGACGAAAAGTAATAGGTACCATATCGTTTAATCTGTAAAAAGACAGAAAAAGAAAAAAATGAGCCTTTTTTGCAAGATTTTGCAATCTCGGCTTTGCAATTTCGAGTTTTTTTGCAATTTCGAGTTTTTTTAGTAACTTTGCGCCAGTTTTTAAAAGCAAAACAGCGTAGTAGTAGTTTTATGGAAGCATTTTTCCGTACGCATCGTTATTTGGTAGAGCATGTCAATGCGCCCGTTCGTCGTCTATTGATGGATGAAATCAACTGGAACGACCGCATGATAGGCATTAAAGGTACGCGTGGCGTGGGCAAGACCACCTTCCTGTTGCAATACGCCAAAGAGAAATTCGACGTCAACGACCGCCAGTGTCTGTACGTCAACATGAACAATTTCTATTTCCAAGGCCGCGGTATTGCCGATTTTGCAGGAGAGTTTTGTCGTCGTGGCGGCCGCGTACTGCTTATCGACCAGGTATTCAAGCAGCCCGACTGGAGCGCCGAACTGAGAAAGTGCTATGACCTCTACCCTTATCTGAAGATTGTGTTCACAGGCAGTAGCGTGATGCGCCTGAAGGACGAGAACCCCGAGCTCAACGGCATTGTAAAGTCGTACAACCTGCGCGGCTTCTCCTTCCGCGAGTTCATCAACCTGATGACAGGCAACAATTTCAAGGCCTACACGTTAGAAGAGATTCTGCGCGACCACGAGCGAATCATCAAGCAGATACTTCCCAAAGTGTCGCCCAACCGCTACTTTCAAGACTATATCCATCACGGTTTCTACCCCTTCTTCCAGGAGCACCGCAACTATTCGGAAAACCTGCTGAAGACCATGAACATGATGACCGAGGTAGACATCCTGCTCATCAAGCAGATAGAGCTGAAATATCTGACAAAGATCAAAAAGCTCTTCTATCAGCTGGCGGAAGGAGGCCCGAAGGCCCCCAATGTCAGTAAGTTGGCCGAGAATATCGAAACGTCACGCGCCACCGTGATGAACTATATCAAGTACCTCACAGATGCCCGTCTGCTCAACATCATCTATCCCTTAGGCGAAGACTTCCCCAAGAAGCCGTCGAAGGTGATGCTCCATAACTCCAACCTACTCTATGCCATCTACCCCATCCATGTAGAGAAACAGACGGCTATGGAGACTTTCTTCGTCAACTCCCTGTGGAAAGACCATAAGGTCAACCAGTCGGGTCACGACCCCTTCTATTTGGTCGACGGACGCCTCAAGTTCCGCGTCTGTGATGCCGATGCTCGCAACAAGATGCGATACTCACCCGACATCATCTATGCTCGCTATAATACAGAGATTGGCAAGGGCAACCAAATACCCCTATGGCTCTTCGGATTCCTGTACTAATTTCCTTTTGCCGATTATAACTTGCATGTTTATCGATAAAGTGGAAAAAACGTAAACGTTTTAGCAATATTTTGCAAACTCTGCTTTGCATTTTGGGATTTTCTTTGTAACTTTGCACGCGTTTAAAACAAATACTAATTAATAGGTATTGCGTATTACTAAGAAATAGGTATAGGAAAATATTTTTCATTTAATACATTTATCATATTAAAATGGCTAAAGAAAAGAAGTTTATCACCTGTGATGGTAACGAGGCAGCAGCTCACGTGAGCTATATGTTCTCGGAGGTAGCTGCTATCTACCCCATCACCCCGTCTTCGCCTATGGCGGAGCATGTT
>CACXQL010000059.1 GCA_902769805.1 uncultured Prevotellaceae bacterium | reverse complement strand
GTTACAAAATCAAGTCCGTTTCATTTCAAAAAACTACCTAATAGACTGAATTTCAATTATTTCAAAGAGCGATTAGTCCACTTTAACGGGACAGTAGTGTTAATTAGTATAACTTGTTATTAGTGGTTTGAATACACACAAAAAGAAAACGTGGACAAATTACTTCGTCTACGTTACCTGCGGTATCGCCAAACACCTATACAACCATATCCGAGTAAAAGCCCACGCCTATCAGCGTGAGCATCCTTGCTTTTACTCTTGGTTGTTACTTTTTAATTTTGGCGAATTTCAGGTAACAAGATTCAAGCGGATGCTTCATCCTATATGTCCATGTATGTTATCTCAGCCCATAGGCATTCAATGTTTTAGAGTTCAACTTTAGTTATTACACTGGCAAAGATAAAGATTATTTCTGAAAGATGCAAGGATTTCGATAGAAATTTACGAAAAAGAGTATTTCGCAGAAACTTATAACCTTATAACCAAATAGGGCTGGAATGACGATATACAAAGGAAAGTACGTGGGTTACATGTTGGTTGGACATGTAACGTATTTCTCATATATTTGCAAAAAGAACTGAAACAACTGAAATCTGACGATGCAAACAAAGGAATGCCTTCTATCACTTATTCCAGTATCTGGAACACTTTGTTCCAAGGCTTGGAACAGGTTGTTCCAGGGCTTGGAATACCCCCTAAACAGGCTTTGGAATAAAGTATAGAAGGCATTAGAGTAAAAGTATATTGAATTCACACTGAAAGTAGCTTACATTCGAGGTGAATGTAGCCTTCATTCACCCTGTTTGAAGGCTTCATCTGGGTCGAATAAAGGCTTCTTTGAAATAGCCCCTACCTATCGTATAGTTAGGCGGCACCTTTCGACCCGTTTGCTTGGGGGTATCTACCCGATAGGTGGCACCTAACTCAAATATAATTGAGGTTTCTTTGCTCACTTATTGAATAAAATTCTTACGCTCAACATAATAAATTTGTTTATTTTGTTCTCGCTTAATCGAATTTTTCGTACCTTTGAGGGTTTACCTCGAAGGTACTCACGCTCGAAAAAACTCAAGATTTTCTTGGTTTTTTGCTCACTTAATCGTACCTTTGCAGGATGATAGCGAGAACGTTAGTATGAGTGAGCATAGAAATCCCTTTTTAGAACCTTACGGAACACCGCATGATACGGTGCCGTTTGACCGTATTCAATTGGAAGACTTCGAGGAGGCTTTCATGGAGGGAATACGCAGGGATAACGAGTATCTGGATAAGACCATTAACAATCCCGAGAAGCCGACGTTCGACAATACCATCCTGAATCCTTTTGACGAGAATGATGGCTATTACGATTTGTTGGACAGGGTATCAACGGTGTTTTTCAACTTACTCAGTGCGGAGACAAATGATGAGATGGATGCCCTCGCCCAGAAGATGCAGCCCATCCTGACGAAACATGCCAACGACATGCGCCTCAACCCACAGTTGTTTGAACGTGTCAAAAAGGTACACCTGCACCATCGCAGACTGACTCCTGAGGAACAACGGCTGTTAGACAACTGCTATGAGGGATTTGTACGTAGTGGTGCCTTGCTTGACGAGACTGGAAAAGAGAAACTCCGCCAACTGACGGAAGAAGCATCCATGCTCTCATTGCAGTTCTCGCAAAACCTGTTGAAGGAGAATAAGGCGTTTACGCTCCATATTACAGACGAAGCACAACTTGACGGACTGCCTGAAACGGCTCGTGAGGCTGCTGCCATGACTGCAAAGGAGATGAACAAGGACGGTTGGGTGTTCACACTCGACATACCGAGCTACTCGCCTTTCATGACCTACTCCACCCAAAGGGAGTTACGCAAACAGATGTATATGGCTCGCAATACGGTATGTACGCATGACAACAGCGAGAACAATATCGAGATATGTAAGCGACTCATCAACCTCCGCAGGGAAATCGCACAGTTGTTAGGTTTCAAGACCTATGCCGATTATGTTCTCAAACACCGTATGGCATCCAACGTCCGGAATGTCTATCGACTATTAGACGACCTCATCGATGCTTATAAACCCACCGCTATCAAAGAGCGTGAGGAGCTGAAGAAAGTCTTCAGGAGACAGGAGACAGGAGACAGGAGACAGGAGACAGGAGACAGGAGACTGGAGACTGGTATGAAACCGTGGGATAGCGGTTTCTATTCCCATCAGCTTCAGATGAAGAAATACAATCTGGATGCAGAGATGCTACGTCCTTATTTCGATCTGTCAAAGGTTATTGAGGGTGTCTTCGGACTCGCCAATAAACTCTATGGCATCACTTTCAAGGAAAACAAGGATATCCCTGTGTACCACCCCGACGTGAAAGCCTACGAGGTATTCGACAAGGACGGCTCCTATCTTGCCGTCTTCTATGCCGACTTCCATCCTCGTAAGGGAAAGCAGGGCGGTGCATGGATGACAGAATATCAGGGGCAGTGGATTACCAAGAAAGGAGAGAATATCCGTCCCCACGTCTCTGTGGTGATGAATCTCACCAAACCCACCGACGAGAAGCCTGCCTTGCTGACACTCGGTGAAGTAGAGACTTTCCTTCATGAATTCGGACACTCGTTGCACGGAATGTTTGCCAATACTCGTTTTGAGAGTCTCAGCGGCACCAACGTATGGTGGGACTTTGTGGAACTGCCCTCACAGTTCATGGAGAACTTCGCTATTGAAAAGGACTTTCTGCGTACCTTTGCCTTCCACTACCAGACAGGAGAACCTCTGCCTGACGAGTTGATACGACGCATCGTAAAGAGCCGTAACTTCATGGTGGCTACTGCCTGTCTGCGACAAGTGTCACTCGGACTCCTTGATATGGCATACTATACCAAGAAGGACGAATTTACGGACGACATCATCCACTTCGAGAAGAAAGCATGGAAGAAGGCTATCTTAGGAGAACAGTTACCTGACACCTGTATGACGGTACAGTTCTCACATATCATGGCTGGCGGCTATGCTGCCGGCTACTACAGCTACAAATGGGCGGAAGTGCTGGACGCTGACGCCTTCGCCGTCTTCAAGCGACATGGTATCTTTGACCAAAAGACGGCACAAAGTTTCAGAGACAACATCCTCTCTAAAGGCGGAACGGAGCATCCGATGACGCTCTACAAGCGTTTCCGCGGAGGAGAGCCGACAATAGACGCATTATTGAAACGAAATGGTATCAGAAGAGAAACAAAGAAAGCTTGACCTGCGTTATCTGAAGATGGCAAGGATATGGGCAGAAAACTCCTACTGTCAGCGTAGACAGGTAGGTGCGTTGGTAGTCAAAGACGGTATGATTATCAGTGACGGCTATAATGGTACACCCAGTGGCTTCGAGAATATCTGTGAGGACGAGAACAACATTACAAAACCCTACGTCCTGCATGCCGAAGCGAATGCCATCACCAAACTTGCCCGTTCGAACAACAACAGTGACGGTGCTACTATCTATATTACGGCATCACCTTGTATCGAATGTGCCAAACTGATTATCCAGGCAGGCTTCAAACGGGTGGTCTATGGCGAGCAATATCGTCTGACTGACGGCATTGACCTGCTGAAGCGTGCTGGTATTGAAACAACCTATATAAATCCTGACGAAGCATGAATGAGAAGAAGAACAACCGCTTCATGCCCCTGCTGATGGCTGTCAGCGTAATTGTGGGAATCCTGATTGGTACTTTCTATGCCAACCATTTCTCCGGCAACCGTCTGAGCATCATCAACTCCAGTAGTAACAAGCTCAACAACCTGTTACGACTGGTTGACGACCAGTATGTTGACACCGTGAATGTCAACGACCTCGTGGAGAAGGCGATGCCCCAGATTCTTGCTGAACTGGATCCACATTCAGTGTATATCGCAGCGAAGGACATGCAGATTGCCAACGACGATCTGAAAGGCTCATTCTCGGGAATAGGTATTGAGTTCACCATCCGCCAAGACACCCTGCATGTACAACAGGTTATCAGCAACGGACCTGCTGAGAAGGCTGGTGTCCTTGCTGGTGATATGATTGTCTTTGTGGACGATAAAGCGTTCACAGGAAAAACACTGACCAATGAGGAGGCGATGCATAAACTGAAAGGTCCGAAGGATACGAAGGTGAAACTGGGCATCAAGCGCAGAGGTGACAAGAACATCCGTAACATCGTAGTGACCCGTGGTGACATTCCCACAAAGAGTGTTACGGCAACCTATATGCTGGATAACAAGACAGGTTATATCCGACTGAAAAACTTTGGCGAGAACACTTACCCGGAGTTGCTCATCGCACTGGCAAAGCTCTCGCAACAGGGATTCGAGAATTTAACGATAGACTTGCGTGGAAACACAGGAGGTTATTTGGAGTCTGCCGTACAGATTGCCAATGAGTTCCTGCCGAAAGGCAACCTCATCGTATATACACAAGGACGTAAGTCGCCACGACAGGAATACCGCAGCGATGGAAGAGGTTCCTATCAGCAGATACCCATCGTCATTCTCATTGACGAAGGCTCTGCCTCTGCCAGTGAGATCCTTGCAGGTGCCATCCAGGATAATGACCGTGGTACGATTATCGGAAGACGCTCGTTTGGTAAAGGATTAGTGCAGAAGCCCATGGCTTTCAACGACGGTTCGATGATCCGCCTGACCATTGCTCGTTATTACTCACCCTCGGGCCGTTGTATCCAGAAGCCTTATGTCTCTGGCGACAACAAAGACTATGAGGAAGACTTGCTGACTCGTTACCAGCATGGAGAGTTCTTCTCGCAAGACAGTATCAAACATACGGGACCAGCCTATAAGACACGTATCGGACGTGAGGTATTCGGTGGTGGCGGTATCACACCTGATATCTTTGTGGCCGAAGACACAACAGATGTTACTTCTTACTATAAGCAGGCATCTATGAGCGGACTGATCCTTCAGTTTGCTTTCGAATATACGGATGAGAACCGTCAGAAGTTGAGTGAGTTCAAGGGCATGAAGGAACTGGAGAAATACCTGCTCAAGCAGAATACAGTAGAGAAGTTTGCCAACTATGCTGAGAAGAACGGACTGAAACGTCGTAACCTTATGATTCAACGGTCGCACAAACTGTTGGAACGCTATATCAATAGCCGTATCATCTATAATATGATGAGTGAACAGGCATGGGTCGAATACCTGAACGAGGATGATCCTGCCATCAAGGAGACACTGAACGTATTTAAGACCAACAGTGCTTTCCCTGCTCCTCCTGCCAAGCGTGAGCCTGTCAAGAAAGCAGCCTATGTAGGTCCCTTCGACTATCATGGCACGCACTCAAAGACTTCCTATACTGCCCGTCTCGCATAATGACAAAGCAGGAACTAAGACAAACAATACGTCGTCAGAAGCAGATGTCCTCTGGCGATGATGCGTCGGAGACTTTAAGGCAACTCCGGCAGCATCCTCGCCTTACCAATGCCGACACCTTATTATTATATAGTGCCCTACAGGATGAGGTTCCCACCCAGTCACTCTTAGATGAATTAGTAGCACAAGGGAAGACTGTTCTCTTGCCTCGTGTTGTCAGTGATACGGATATGGAACTGCGACAATATACTGGATTGCAAGACTTACAGGTAGGAGCTTTCGGTATCCTGGAGCCGACAGGAAAACTGTTTACTGACTATGAGAAGATTGATGTTGCCGTTGTTCCTGGTATGGCGTTCGATAAGGAAGGACATCGCTTAGGACGAGGAAAAGGGTATTATGACCGTTTCCTTCGCTTACTTCCTAAGACCTATAAAATAGGTATCTGTTTCTCATGGCAGTTGGTTGACAATGTACCCACTGACGAGCACGACATCCTGATGGATCAAATCATGACAGTGAACATTCAATGACCATCAGTTAAAACGGATATCCGTAATCACTTGTTCACCCACCACTGCATTCAGTTTCTTCACCAGCTCCTGTCGCATCATTGACAAGTCAGAGCGTAAGGCAGGATTCGACAGATGGACGAACAATGTCTGATTATAGATATAGGTATTCAGCGTATATCGGGTAATCACAGGACCAGCAATCGCCGGCCAAGCCTCCACCAGCCGTTTCTGTTTCAATGGAGTCTCCAGTCCTTGTTCACGCAGGTTACGCAACAGGATATCCTTGAGTGATTCTATATTCCGTTTAAACATCCTTTTCTGTTATTTCTCCGTTATCTACATAGAATATCTTGTAGTCAAGAGCACTGCTTTGAAGTATCTGGTCCAGATGATCGCGATTGGTGTCTGTGATGAATATCTGTCCGAAGGCATCCCCAGAAACCAGTCGTACTATCTGCTCCACCCTTTCCGCATCTAACTTGTCGAAGATATCATCCAACAACAGCAAGGGAGTCGTTTGGGAGGCTGTACGCTTCAGGAAGTCAAACTGTGCAAGCTTCAGGGCAATAGCATACGTCTTGTTCTGCCCCTGTGAACCTTCCCGTTTCATAGGATGACCCCCTAAAGTAAACACCAGGTCGTCACGATGGATGCCATGAAGGGAGAAGCCCACTGCCATGTCTTTATGTCTGTCCCGTTGGATAACCTCCAATAGTGGACCACGCTGACAATGAGAGAGATAATCAAGTCCCACCGTTTCCCGTCCAGAGGATATCTTGTCATAGAACTGTTGGAACAAGGGAACCAGTTCCTGCACAAAGGCATCACGCCTGTGGTAGATGAGTTCGCCTGCCTCTGCCATCTGTTCTTCCCATATCTGTAGAAGCATCGGGTCAGGAGCAGGGTCTTCCTGTTTTAATAGCGTGTTCCGTTGCTGGAGGGCATTACTATAGCGTGACAGGGCATCAATATAGGAACGGTCGTATTGGGAGATGACCATATCCATCAGTCTCCTACGTTCCTCACTATTTCCTTCTATCAATAAGGTATCGGATGGCGAGACAACCACCAAGGGTATCAGTCCGATATGTTCCGACAACCGTTTATACTCCTTCTTGTTACGTTTGAAATGCTTCTTCTGTCCCCGCTTCATACCACAGGAGATGACTTCGGAGTAATCGGGATTCTCAGAATACTCCGAATTTTCAGAATAAACCCCCTCTATCATACAGAACGGCTCGTCATGACGGATCACCTGCGAGTCAATGGGGTTAGAGGCAGAGCGACAGAATGACAGATAATATACCGCATCCAGCACATTCGTCTTCCCCACTCCGTTATGTCCGATGAAACAGTTCATCTTAGGCGACAACTCCAGAGTAGCCTCACGAATATTCTTATAGTTGAGTATCGACAGCTTTTTGAGTATCATTTGGCTGCAAAGATAGTATTTTTATGCCAAACATACAAATTTTTCACTTTTCACTTTTCACTTTTCACTTTTATTTCGTACCTTTGCACCCGATTTATATTCGAACATTAAAAATATCTATAATAATGGCAAACAAAAACCAACAAGCTGCCCCTGATATTCAGGAGCATGTTAACAAAGCGGAAGCCTTCTTCGAGAAGTACAAGAAGGCTGTTATCATCGGTGTTATCGCAGTGATTATTATCGTTGTAGGCGCCATCCTCCTTAACAATTACTATTTTACTCCTCGTGCCAATGAGGCAAGTACAGAACTCGCCAAGAGTCAGGAACTCTTCAATAACGAGCAGTATGACAAGGCTCTCGTAGGTTTTCAGAAGGTAGCAAGCGACTACAGCTCTACTGATGCAGGTAACCTCGCACAGCTCTATATCGGTATCTGCCAGGCTAACCTCGGTAAATGGCAGGAAGCTGTCAATGCCCTGGAGAACTTCAACGGCAAAGACGATGCAATGATCTCTCCTGCCGCAGAAGGTGCACTGGGTAATGCCTATGCCAACCTCAACCAGCTTGACAAGGCTGTGGAGCACTTGAAGAAAGCTGCTAAGATGGCTGACAACAACGCACTCTCTCCCACTTTCCTCATCCAGGCTGGTGAGATATTAGAGAGTCAGGGTAAGAAAGACGAGGCTCTGAAACTGTATCAGGAGATTAAAGAGAAGTACTTCAACTCCATGCAGTATCAGACCATTGACGAGTATATCGAACGCGCATCTGCTAAGTAATGGCAACCAGGAACCTGTCAGAGTATAACATTGAGAATGTTCCCGATGCTTCGAATATGATATTCGGCATCGTCGTGTCTGAATGGAACCCTGAGATTACGGGGGCTATGCTGGAGGGTTGTCGAAGTACACTGGAGAAGCATGGTGCACTGCCAGAGAATATCCATGTAAAGACTGTCCCTGGTTCTTTCGAGCTCATCTATGGTGCACGTCAGATGACTCTCAACGACGGCTATGACGCTGTCATCATCTTAGGATGTGTCATTCGTGGTGAGACTCCCCATTTTGACTATATCTGTCAGGGAGTCACTCAAGGCATCGCCCGTCTCAATGCCACCAACAACATCCCCGTTGTCTTTGGCTTGCTGACTACAGAGAATATGCAACAGGCTCTTGATCGTGCTGGCGGCCGTTTAGGCAATAAAGGTGACGAATGTGCAGTCGTAGCCATTAAGATGGCAAAGTTCTAAGCGACAACATTATAATCAGAATAATATAAGGAGTGCCCTAAGCACTCCTTTATTGTTTCCCGATTAAGCGAAGAAAGACATTACCGAATATATCAATTCGCTGTAGGATATGATATCAGGTACCAGTCCCTCTGACACAGGTTGAAAGCATATCTCAGAAGCCAAGAAACTCTTTAATGCGAGGGTCTCGCTCAAGATCGGCCCTGCCCACGTAGAAAGAGCCGGGGGTAGCCAAGTCGAGATACTTGTCAAGAAACTCTTCCCAACTCAGCTTGAAATAGGAGGCAGGAATAAAGACCGTCTTTGACCCGCCTGCCGAGCGGTTGCCAGCCGTT
>CACXQL010000058.1 GCA_902769805.1 uncultured Prevotellaceae bacterium | reverse complement strand
GACACCAGTGAGTGAGCGCCACATCATGAACATCCACATCAACTTCAAGAGTGGTGTGCCTCAGATTGGTGAAATCAACAAGCCCGACCTTGTGCTGCCGGGTACTACGCTCGGAATGAATATCCCGTCGGTTACCCAGGGCGCTTTCCGTGTGACAGAGTCAGGATGGGAAATCTTCTCCAACGATGATGATGCCGCCACGCACTATAACGGTACACCATTCTTTAATAACGAGACACCGCTCTATTGGTATCAGAACAACTATTGGATTGCCTACTATGCACAAACCAGTCTTGGCAGAACCTACTCGAACTCGGTGAAGCTGAACGTGGCTAACTACCATGATCTGAAGAAGGTGATGGATGATAAGGAGCACCACTACTATATCGATCATAAGGATGTGGATCGCCAGCCTAAGATCTATATCAACGATTATAGTGGCAGTGACGAGAACGGTCTTGACTTGTTCAAGAACCTCATCGACCTGACAAACGGTCACGCGCTTACTGGTCATACAGCGTTGAATCTCAATAATTCTGGCAAGCCCATGCGAGGCGGACAGTATCTGGAGTTCTTCCTGAAGAGTGACCTCAGTCATCCTGACACAGAGGTTGCTGGTGAGTGGACACCGATTGCAAATGGTGAAAATGAGTGCTTCTCTGGTAACTTCCATGGCGATGGTCATACCATCAGCGGACTCGACAATTCACTCTTCAACCACCTCTGCGGTAATGTCTATAACCTTGGAGTCACGGGCTCGTTCACTGGTGCTGGTATCGCCGAGACGGGTGGGGGATATGTGGAGAACTGTTGGATCAGCACCTCTTCGACAGCGGCAAAGACTTCGAAGCCTGTATTCGGCATTCCTACTGATTTGAATAGTGACAGACCTTATCGCATCGTGAACTGCTACTATCAGGAGGATGAAAATGCCACCAACAAGTACAACAACCATTCAGGAACTTACGGTATTCCGACGCGTAAGGATGCCAAGGCCTTCTATAATGGTGAGGTGGCTTACGACCTGAACGGCTTCTATCTCTACAAGCGCTATAGCGACCGGAAGGAAACTTCAGGAACATCATATCAGTGCTACCACATGAAGGCAGATGGCACAGCGTTAGAACTGAAGACGAAGTACTATGGTGCCTATAACACCACGACGGCTCCACTATGCTCATTCGGTTATGTTGAGAACCGTTACGAAGACGGCGACTTCCGTTATGCTGAGGGTAGTATTCCGAGCTCTGAGGAAAAGCGGGCATATACTGTGACAGATGCTAATAACAATGAGGTTACCAGGTATGCGCCTATCTGGCCTGATGACTATCTGTTCTTCGGACAGTCGCTGACGTTTGACTATGGCAGTGCACACCAGAGTCAGCCTTCAGCTATCAAGAAGAGTGCTGGAAGCATCATGGGTGGTGAGGCTAGCAATCGTGTCTATCGTGCACCGGCCTACTATGGTTCGAAGGATATGGGTGTGGCCCACTTCAATCCTGTAGCCATCTTAGCAACCACCTCTAATCCTGAGGCAGGCACCCCAGTGAAGGAAGCTTATCCTGGCATGACAGCCATCGACTTCGCAGGACATAATGACGCAATGAATGGAACGTCGAGTTACAAGTTGGGCATGAATGATGCAACTCACTTCTACGAGCCGCTGCTCGACGATGGTGGATTGTCCAGCATCGAGAATGTAGATGAGACCCGCAATCTGTTGGTTTATTCACCTGCTGGATCGACTGTCAACGCTGGAGATTATGCAAATAAGGCTACCTTTGACGTGTTGAGTAACTACTTCGCTGAACCTGCATATAGCAGTTATGCTCTCTACGATGGCTATGGCAATGTAGCTATTGTAACGACGCCTGTATTCGGTCATCTCGTGAAGAGTAACCTCACGACAGCTACAGATCATCTGCTTGTGGACAAGCAGGACTTCAACTGTCCGATCCAATACACCATGGGTTCTGGTCAGCGTATGTGGTATCAGCGCACACCGGATAACTTCGTCACGATAGAGTCGGGCGTCACCAAGGGCTGGGAGGATATCAGTCTGCCGTTCAAGGTAATATTTGTCGCTACCCAGCAGAAGGGTGAGATCACCCACTTCTATGCAGGCAACACCAAGGGCCATGAGTACTGGCTCCGCAAGTTTGCAGGTAATCTGCAGCCGAAGAAGGAAAATGGTGTCGAGGTGCCGCACGTATATACTGCCGACTTCAACCTGCTGAATCATGCAGATGCAAATGATCCTGATCCAGCTATATCAAAGGAATATAGCAATAAGTTCCTGTGGAATTACTATTATTCCAAGAACAATTATGATGATAAGAACGGTGATGATTATAAGCAGTATTATAACTCCGATCATACCTTTGAGAATTATCCGTTGGAGCAGGCTGGCAAAGCTTATCTGATCGGCTTCCCAGGCAAGTCCTATTACGAGTTCGATCTGAGCGGACTGTGGACAGCTCAGAATACGGCTTCACCTGCTCCCGCCAAGCTCGACAAGCAGACCATCACCTTCGTTTCTGCTACTGGAGAGACGATTGCTGTCAGTGACACCGAGCTCAGTAATGGTAAGACGGTGAAGGGTGATTACGTATACGTACCTAATTATTCGAATAAGAAGTTTGCCACCGCTGGCAAGAGCTATGTGATGAACGACAAGGGAGACAGCTACGTGATAAATGTGGCGGATGCTACAGTTGGTGCATTCCGTCCATACATGGTTAAGGCCGAAACAATTGCCGGTACTCGTGGTGACTCCAAGAACGTCAAGGATGCTGAACAGATCGAGTTTGATATTAAGGAAACCCAGTTCAAGCCAGAGGAGAAGATAGATCGCTTTGACGGCACGTTGAATATCTATGGCAAGAAGGGTAAGATCGTCGTTCAGTCGTTGCTCCGCTATACCGTGGAAGTCTCGATCTACACGCCAGCAGGTGTGAAGCTCTTCGCCTTCCCCGTAGCAGCAGGCGAGACGGTAGAGCAGCGTGTCAACTCGAAGGGCGTCTATATCGTCAACTCCGACGACGGCCAGCATGTGAAGAAAGTGATAGTAAATTAAAATACCGATATGAACAATTATAGAACGATACAACAGAAAGACATGCAGAAATTGTTCCCTGCCTGGGAACATAATATTCCCACACTGGGAACAAAACTTTCCCAGCCTGGGAACAAAACGGGACGTAATTTCGTCCATGACGAGCTTACGGCTCTTGTCTCACGAGCTTACGGCTCGTGCCTCGCGAGCTTCATGCGTCCTTTCAGAAGCAAGCGAGCAAAGCTCGAGCGACGTCTCGTTGTAACTCTGCTCCTAATGCTGATGTTGGGAGTTAATGCTGCGTGGGGACAAGATTCTCCAATCGGAACTGACTATTCTGGTATTTATTATATTGCTAATGCTAATTATTCAGATGACACCAAATTAACAGGTAGCACCTATAGTTCTTCTAATAAAACGGTTAATTTCTATTTGTGTCCTGCTTCAAATTATTACGATGGAGATATAAATAACGACTTAAAAAAGATGCCGTTCTTGACAACGCACCAACCAGATAACGTCGGCACAGATAGACCATCAATTCTCACAGATCCTATAGCAAAATGGGAAATCGTATTTGCGGAACCAGATGAAGAAACGCAGAAAGATTATTACTACATTAAATTTGTTTCATCGGAAAGTACCAAGTATTATTTAGTCCATAACGAGCAAATTGTTTCGGGTACAGGTACTAATGTAGGTCGTGTTAGGTATCATTTGCAGTTATCTATAGATGATGTAGATAAAGACGACTACCTTTTCTATATTTCTCCAAATACAAGAACAGCAGACAAAAATTATAATATTTGTTCTAAAGCAGAGGAGAGTCGCTCACCAAGCGCTAATGGCAGACCAAACGGTGCTTCGTTAAATCCTGCGAAAGCTAATTTGAATTATTATTCTGGTCAAAACCAGAGTACTCCAGGTTATTTTCAACGAAATGTAGATAAAGCCAAAGTTTATTGTGGCGGCTTAATAGGTCATTGGGACTTAAATGACAGAACCGGTTTATGGTATTTTGAGGAGGTTAAATGTAAAACGCCAGAAATCACCTATTCCTCAGAAACAGGAGAAGTGACCATAACATCAACAGAAGGGGCTACGATATATTATACAATAGATGGTACTACAACTCCAGACCCTGCAAATGCTGGGGGAGAGAATACAACCCAAGTGTATGATTCTACTGACAAACCGACCATCTCTAGTCCAACGACTTTCAAAGCCATGGCTGTTAAGCAGTGGATGGATAATTCCGAAGTGGCTACACAATCTATCGAGAAACTGGTTAGTCCTACTGTAACTTTTGTCGATGCTACTCAAAAGGTAACTATCACAACAAACAGCGAGGTGGAAGGAGCAACAAGTGTTTATACCACCGATGGTAACGATCCGATTCCCAGCTCGACTGAATACAGTGAGCCCATTTCCATAACGGAAGCGACTACTACCGTTAAGGCAATGACTATGAAAGATGGGTATCTTAATTCTGATGTCGTTTCATTGACCGTTACAAAGTTGGCTTCCTCGCCATCCATCTCCAAAGAGGGGAACACTGTCACATTGTCGTATACTGGAGATGGCACTGAAACCATATATTATACTACAGATGGTACAACACCTACACAGGGATCATCGTCATATAATGCACCTTTCTCTTTGGATGGAGACCAGAAGTTCACGATCAAGGCCATTGCCACAAAGACAGGATTCCTCAATTCCGATGTGGCAGAGCAAGTGGTGGATAACCGCTCTACCATATCCGCTCCAACCATCACATATACCGGCAATACCGTGACTATTACAGCAAGTGATTACGGCGATGAAATATATTACACTACAGACGGTAGTACACCTACAACTTCCACTGAAACTCATTTCACCAGTTCAGGAACGTTCAATCTAGATAATGGCTATATTTTCACGATCAAAGCCATTGCTTCATATGGTGATATCGAATCTTCAGAAGCGACAGAAACTATTGATTTGACAAATACAGGATATGCTGGTATCTATTACATACAGAACAATGGCAATGGTGGAGAGTTCTATATGTATCCTGTAGGCGGCACAAGTGCACTCGTCAAAACAGCCAAGAAAACGGATCAGAATGCTATCTGGAAAATTGAGAGAGTAGGCAACTACTATCGCATCATCCATTATAATGATAGGAAATACCTGGTGGCGGCAGAAGTAGTTGATGGATCCATGCCCGACACAGAAACGGTAACTCTTGTTCAGACGGATAGTCCGGGGGAAAACGCTCTATTTGAGATCACCCGCAAAAGTGGTGACGAGTCGGACATCATGCAACAGATTCTCCTCATCAGGCCGAAAGCTGCGGCCAATGCAGATGGTCATATCTACCTTAATACGAGAGGCGGCAATAATGGCAAAAACGTCATAGGCCTGTACGATAATACCGGTGCTTCGGAGTGGAAACTGGCAACAGTTCCCGCAAAACCCACTTTCACAGTGAACGACATTAATGTAACCATATCGAGTGATTTAAATAATGTCTATTATACTATAGACGGAACAACTCCAACCTCCTTTTCTACACAAGGGAAAAACGTTACCTTGAAATATGGCCCCAATTATACAGTCAAGGCCATCTGTATCTATCACGATAATATTTCTGGTACGGATTGGACATCAGGAGTCGCCACAAGCAATCCGATACAGGTAGATCTTCTGAATCCCATCATTACGCGCTCAGGCAATAATGTTACCATCACCAACAGTCAGGCTTCGGGTGTGACCTTCAGATACACCTTCAGTGATGATGGAACCGACCCGGCAGATCCTGTTCCTGGCGGTGAAGGAACAGACTATACGACAGCATTATCATTAACGGCTAATGCCCGTAATGTGTTTAAGGCCATCGCTTACAATGTTGTTGATGAGACGACGTACACTTCTGATGTTATTACATTTGTTGTTAATCTACGCGATGCAGTCGTTATCAGTTCTTTGGGTGACATTGACAGTGCAACAGGCAGTTACAAATTAGGTACAGGGTTTAGTGCTACTGGAACCCCAAAAGAGGGTGATATTGAGATTGGAACGAGTACCAATCCTTTCAAAGGAACGATTGATGGTAATCTCGTTGAGTTTGAACTCGGTTCTTCTCCACTGTTCGACTATGTACAGGATGCCACAATTAAAAATGTGATCATCAGTAAAGCAAATATTAGTACAAACGGTAATGCTGGTGCCATAGCCAATAATGCTTTGGGTGCAACTCGTATTTACAATTGTGGCGTGTTGGCAACTGGCAGTACTGTGGAAAAAGATAAAGACGGCTATGACCATATAACCTCTTGTAGTAGCTCCATCTCAGGTAGTGGCTATGTGGGTGGTATCGTAGGTCTGCTTGACGGCAGTTCGCGTGTTATTAACTGTTTTAGCTATGCCAATATCATAAAAGGAAATGAAGTGGGAGGTATTGTAGGACATAATAATGTCGTCACTACTTCTGCAAATCTGAAGACAATGGTGATGAACTGCATGTTCTATGGTGACATCGATTATGACGCTACCGACAGTCGCGCTCCCATCTACAATGGTGAGATTATCACGAATAGAAGTGATGCATCTGGTGTAAGCAATTTTAATTACTTTTGGGCAGGAGCATCCTATGTCCAGAAACAGAAAATTACTTCTGGCAAATACAACTGCGCTCTTGCTGCAGAGACTCGCTATTTACAGCGATTCGAATTCTTCCGTCATTTGCTTAATAGCAATCGCGAATTGGCAGCATGGTGGGCTACGGGTGATCGCAGTAACAAGGACGAAATGATGAAGTGGGTGATGGAGCCTTCACAAATCAACACCACGACACCATATCCCATACTTAAGAACTTTAACAAATATTCGTCGGTCGTAAATTTTGATGCTTATAATGCACCAACTGCAACAGAACGTAACAAAGGAGGCAAGTTAACGAGTATTGGCACCAATGGTGAGTTGTCTGTCACCATTTCGGGAGCCACTATGAAGACAGGCGTTTCCAGTACGTTTAATCTTGTAATTACGGATAAAGACCCAGACCATTTTAATTTTAACTATGGTAAAGTACAGTTACCATATTATAACGATTATTGTACGGGCAATTATACGGGAAACCAAGTTGTAACAGGTTGGGAGGTAACAGTATCCGGAGGCTCTCATGCCTTTACTACTGGCTCTGATGCAACAGCAAGTGTAAATGATGGCGACATCACACTCACTACACCCTATAATTATGCAGATCGCAAGAGTACAGAGAAAGATAATTATAGCACTAACGGCAAACGTATCTATAATCAAGGCGCCTACTTTGATGTACCTGAGGGTGTGACATCCATCACTATCAAGCCTCACTGGGCCAAGTGCGTATTCGTGGCTGACGAATATATGGATGTGGTGTACAACCAAGACATGAGTGCTTCTACCAAAGTCACCACTGTTGGAGGTGGTACGGGTAAGCGATATGAAACAGGTAAAATTAATATCGGCGGCACAGACTATACAGTTTATACTACTATGGGCGGTAATAATGGTGCCGTATCTAAGTTGAATCCTTCAGGTTCAGTTTACGACAATGCCATTGTGCTTGTGGGTAATGTCCATAACATAGGTATAACATCTACTGATGTACGTAAGCCGTTCACCATTATGTCCATTGACTTGGATGAGGACAACGAACCCGATTATTCATATATTCTTCGTTTTAATAGCCGTATTTCAGTTCATCCTGTGAGAATTGACTTTTTGAACGTCATAGGTCTTGGTATGGCTCAGAAGTCTACAGGCGGTACAGGTACCTATAATTTCGGTATCATGAATCCCCTTGATTGGTTTGAGGTGACGAATACCGCTCTCTTCCGTGTCACTCAGTTCGAGTATGAACATGCTGATAGAACTGCTAGTCCTATTATCCTTCATGGTGGTGTGATTGAACAGTGGGTGAGTGCACAGAATAAAGGTAATGGAAACAAGACCAATTACATCCATGTTGGTGGGAATGTGTGGTTTAAGGAGTTCCATATAGGTTGGCATCAGGACAATCCTAATTCTACTAAGCATCCGCCGGTGTCTGTTACGGGTGGTGACTTCGATAATTTTTACCTGACAGGTTTTTATGCTTCAACTGCAGCAAACTATGAAGACAATGCCGAGTGCTATATCAATGGCGGTCGCTTTGGTAAGGTGTCTGGCACAGGTATGGAGGGCATCGGTAAATCTGGTGGTGCTGATGATACAGGAAATATCATCTGGCAGATAGACAATGCGGACATCGATGAATTTTACGCAGGTGGCATCAATGCTGCCCATATCGCAGAAGGCAACATTTATACCGTCATCTCAAATAGTCGCGTAGACCAGTTCTGTGGCGGTCCCAAGTTTGGTGACATGAATAGCACCAAGAAGGTGGTCACTAATGCCACAAACTGTATCTTCCGCACCTTTTTCGGTGCAGGATATGGTGGTAATTCCTATAACCGTTATTATCCCAGGAACAAGATTTCAATTATAAATATGACAAACCCGACATGGGATGGCTGGTTGCAGAATGGAAATACTGATAATCCCAAATTTGATGGCTATAAGAATGCTTATATTGCAACCCGAAAGGGCGTTGAAGCACGTATTGACTATCAGTTTCTCCCAATGTCGGATAACGAAACTAACGTGGCCCGTCTGTTTGTCGACTATGTGAGTTTCTCAAAGGCCACTACGTATGATGTTACAACAAAACTGACTGGTTGCACCATTACGAAAAACGAACTTGGGAGGCTTGATATTTCAGTCAACGACAATCGCCTTGGCAACTTCTATGGCGGTGGTAGTCTTGGTATGGTTGCTGGTCCTGTCAAATCGACGCTTACCAACTGTACCGTGGAAGGTAATGTGTATGGTGCAGGTTACTCTGCTACATTGCCAACAGTTAAGGTGATGAAAAATAGCTTCAAGAAACAGCCAGAATATGACCCCAATCTTGGTGCCTATTTGGAGGCAGAACTCCCCGAAACTGATTTTGAGTATAGATGGGAACATAGAGATGTCGTTAATTCTACAGAAACTGCTATCGACAAGGGGGAGCATATATTATATACCCAAGAAAATCTTACGGGTTTAGGCGCAGTCACTGGCAATGTCACGCTTACTATTGATGGCTATACCACACTTACAAATGGTAAGGTCATGTCTGTTGCGCATAGTGTCTATGGCGGTGGTGAGGAGTCGAATGTTGCTGGAAATACTGAGGTGAATATCACTGGTGGTACTATCACTCAGAACGTATTCGGAGGCGGTAAGGGTGAGGCTGACGAATTCTCGTGCTCTAAGGCCATGGTGGGTGTTAATAATGCTGGCGCAGGCGCAGATCTCACAACAGAAGAAAATAAAAATAAAGGAACGAAAGTTACCATTAGTAACGGTACAGTGAATGGTAACGTCTATGGTGGCGGTGAAGTGGGCCGAGTAGAATGGAATACGCAAGTGACGATAGGAGCCGGAGAAGGTACACCTATTATTAATGGTAGTGTATTTGGTGCTGGTGCAGGCGTAGCAACACATGGCTATGCTGCTTTGGTACGTGGTAACAGTACTGTCACTATTCAGGGCAAAGCCAAGGTGTTGCAAAACGTCTATGGTGGCGGAGAACAAGCAACGGTGGGCAGATATTGGGT
>CACXQL010000057.1 GCA_902769805.1 uncultured Prevotellaceae bacterium | reverse complement strand
CACGGAATCATGCTTCAACAGCTGCTTACAGATCAGGATGGCAGAATCCTGCCGCTGCTTGAGGAGCGACTTGCTATAGATTTTGGCACGGATAAACTGGGCACGGTATTCATTGATATTGCCAAGCAACAAGGCAGAGTCAAGCATCACGAGTGCCCGGTCCGGATGATAGCCATAAGCCACCAATACGGAGTCTTCCTGATAGGGCGTATCACCCAAATTCGGAATATGCCTTGCTGAATTATTACTTCCGCAACTTACAAAAGCCAGTGTACAAACAAGTAACAGGACTTGAAGGACAATTCTCATATTTATATATAATAGTCTTTGTATCTTAATCTTTCTCAGGGGAAATATAAAACGAAGGGATGTCGCGACGGAGAGTCAAAACCCAACTGTCGCCATCAGGTTGGTATTTTGCACGATCAATATGATCATCCATCAGGCATACTATACGATTATCGATGGGCTTACCCTCATGGCGGAGCGTCAAGGTAAACCGTTGCTTTGAAGCTGTCACACTGACTTCACAAGGACGACCTTGCAGTTCCCCCAGGGCTATCTCCACCAACTGCACTATAATGCGCAGCGGTTCTCTGTCGGATTGTTCTGCAACCACACGCTTCACGAACGCAATTGCCGTCTCGTTCTTATTTGGTAAATATATGATTTCATTCATAACTGAATGCAAAAATACGCAAAAATATCTGTTCTACAAAAAAAAAGGATGCACGCATTTGGGCTTATACCAAATGCGTGCGATATTTCGTAGGAGTCATACCATAACGACGCTTGAACTGATCACGCAAGTTAGGAGGTGTGAAGCCTACTTTAAAGGCAATTTCGGCAATAGACATTTCTGGGTGATGATTTATCAGCTCATAAGCCTCCTTGACACGGATATTATTAATGTACTGAGGAAATGACAATCCACCAGTATGCTGGTTCAGGAGGTCATTCAGGCGGTGACGACTAATGCTGAAACGCTTCATCACGTCTTCACGCATCAGGTTCACATTGGCATAAAGCCGTTCACTTCGTATTACAGAATCAATTCTCTTAAAGAGTTCTTTGCTCATAAGATTTATAGTTTCATGGTGCAAAGGTATGCTAAAAAGAGTACATTTGAATGAAAACACATGCACGCATTTGGGCTCGAACCCAAATGCGTGCATCAAAAGGGGGAAAACAAGGACACCTCCTTTGAATGATTATTCATCATGATTGGCGTTACAGCCTCCTATGCCCAGAACTTTTTTCAAATAAATTTGGTGTTTTGCTCACTTATTTGTACCTTCGCAGCCATGATGAAGATAAATTGGTTGACACTGGTCTTGAAACTCATTGCGGTATACGGGCTGTATCTTATCGTGCTGGACATGACGACCTCGAAGACATCAGCTTTTTGTATGGCTCTGGGTGTGATGCTGTTGCTCGTGATAGGTGAGGGACTGTTGGAGAATTATCTGAAAGAGAGAAAAGAGAGGAAAGAGAAGAGAGAAGAGCCGGAATAGGATATGCATCAGTTAGTCAAATTATATAAAGAATGGAGTGGGGCAGAACCTGCGATGACGGAGCAGTTGCCTGTCGCTGGCAGTAATCGTGTGTATTATCGATTGACAGCACAGGATGGCAGTACAGTGGTAGGTGTCATAGGTACCAGCCGTGACGAGAATCATGCCTTCATCTACTTGTGTCAGCACTTCACTAAGCGTCAGTTGCCTGTGCCTCACCTGTTGGCTGTCAGTGACGATGAACTGCGTTATTTACAGACAGACCTTGGATCCATATCTTTGTTTGATGCCATCCGTGGCGGTCGTGAGGCAGGTGGTCGCTATACTTTGAAAGAGCAGGAATTGTTGAGGCGTACTATCCGTGAACTGCCGAACATCCAGATACGCGGGGCGAGAGGATTGGATTTCTCCAATTGTTATCCGCAGGCGGAGTTTGATGTGGACTCAGTGCTCTTCGATCTCAATTATTTCAAATACTGTTTCCTGAAAGCAACGGAACTGGATTTTCATGAGTTGAAGTTAGAGGCAGACTTCCGTCTTTTGGCCAAAGACCTGACGGCAGAGAAGTGTGATGCTTTCCTCTATCGTGACTTCCAAGCGCGTAATGTGATGCTTGACACTCAAGGTAATCCTTACTTTATTGATTTCCAGGGTGGACGCAAGGGTCCCTATTATTATGATCTCGCCTCTTTCTTGTGGCAGGCATCAGCGAAGTATCCGTATAAGTTGCGTCGTGAGTTGGTATATGAATACTATCATGCCCTGAAACAGTTTATGGAGGTGCCTACACCTCATCATTTCGTGGCACGTCTGTCACTCTTTGTGTTGTTCCGTATCCTGCAGGTCTTAGGGGCATACGGCTTCCGGGGTTATTTCGAACGTAAGCAGCATTTCCTTACTTCCATACCTCCTGCCATTCAGAATCTATGGGAGTTATTGGAGGTCACCGACTTCCCTTATCCTTATCTGATGTCGCTGTTGCGTCAGTTGACAGAGATGCCGCAGTTCCGACAGATTGAGACGACGGCAAGTCGTGCCGATGGTTATAAGACAACAGACAATAATCCCTATAAGCCTCATCCGCAAGACGGTCCTGCTACGTTCTCAAAATATGACGCACAGGGTCCGTTGGTGGTGAAAGTCTATAGTTTCTCTTATCGGAAAGGTATTCCTGAGGATGAGAGTGGCAATGGCGGCGGTTATGTGTTCGACTGTCGTTCGACACACAACCCAGGACGTTATGAGCCGTATAAACAACTGACGGGACTGGATGAGCCTGTCATCCGCTTCCTGGAGGACGACGGGGAGATCCTGACCTTCCTTGATTCTGTCTATAAACTCGCCGATGCCCATGTACGCCGTTATATCCAGCGAGGCTTTACGAGTCTGATGTTCTCCTTCGGCTGTACTGGTGGTCAGCACCGCAGCGTCTATTCCGCCCAGCATTTGGCTGAGCATATCCACGAGAAGTTTGGCATAGAGGTTCAGATATGCCATCGTGAACAGAATATCAGGCAGACGCTTAGTGCCAGATAGTCTTCTGTCCCTTCTGAATGTATATCTGTCCCTTTTGTGGCATGGTGACCTTACGACCTGTGAGGTCATAGGTTTCTTTCTTGTCTGATGCGCTATCGTCCGTTGAGATGTTGTCTATACCTGTTGGCTCAGTAAACATCGGTGTGATGGCGATGGCATTCGACGGCATCTGCAGGGTGAGCTCACTTCCGGCATACTCTTTGTCTATACCGCCTGTAACTTTCCATCCCTTGACCTCTTTGCCCTCAGGACCTTGTCCGCTGATGGTCAGGGTGCGATTGGCAAAGAACTTCCCGTCGAAGGTACCTTCTGACAGTTTGATACCATTGAATGTGACTGCCACGTCTTCCTTCTCTTTGTTGATGGTCAGTCCGATGGGACTGCCTAACCCGTAATAGTCACCCAGTTGGCGATAGAATGTGTTTGTGCGGTATTTTACCCAACGATGGGCATTATCCAGTTCCTCGTCGTAGTTGGGCCACCATCTGTTGATGAGTTCGCGATGGTAAGGATACTCATAACTGATTTTCTCATACATGGCATCCCATACTTGGCGTGTTCCTTTCTCGTTCAGGAAGTCTCCCATATAGATACAGGTGCGGTCAATGAATTCGCGTTTGAAGTCAGCATCGTCCATCAGTCTGCGGAACAGTCGTGTGTGTTCAGGCTGATTTCCCCAGGCTCTGTCGCTGTCATAGTTGGGATCGTAGATCCATTCCAGCGTCTTGTAGTTGTAGGGCGATCCGTATAATCCCATTCCGAAATCAGTGTCTTTGGCTATCCAGCGCCATTTGCCGCCCTCTGCCTGAGGTCGCCACATGACGATATTATTGCCGGGGAAGTCCTGGTTGTTGAAGTACAGGTTCATCACCATCAGGTTCAGGAACTCCTCCCAGTCCATCCATTCGGCGTATTCTGCCAAAGTGTGTCCTTTCTCATTGTAAAAATCCTTAAACCTGTTGTAATTATCCCAGGTGCCTTCCTTCCGTTCCCACCAGTTCTCGAACATGTCGATATCCTCCAGCCCCTTATAGTTGGTGTAGATATTATCCTCGTTGGAACGCTCACGGATATTAAGGATGCCCGTATATTCTCCGTTGATATAGACGATAGCAGGGCTCCATGCCTGCCAGTCGAGGTCGACATGGCCAGCCATCGTACGCTGGATGACGGCATCACGCATATACAGGTAGTCGAAGTCATTACCCGCATTACGCAGCATGATACTCTTAAAGTCCGTTAGTCCAGGTTTCTGGTCAGGGAAGAACTCATATTCGAGGCGTTTGGTACCGAAACGCTTGTTGGCATAGACAGCCAGTGTCTTTCTCATATTGTTACGTGTGGCACCTCCTGCAATACGTGTCTCACAGAGCTGGTTCAGCTGGCTCTCCTGTTCTGTTCCCTCGAAGTACTCGAAATTGATAGGGCGTCGCCAGTCGAACTCATAGTTTTTCTTGTTTTCCTGGTAGCTGCCTTCTACATAGATACCAATCTTCGGATCGTTCAGGTATTTGTCGTCTGTCATGATAGAGATGACGGGCAAGGTCACCTCACGGGGGAAGAAGATATAGCTATGACAGGTAGAGCGAGGTGACAGGTAGCCGTCGCAGAACAGTTTGGCACGGACGATACTGTTTTTTTTGATGGTTAGTGCTTCTGTGTATGCGTCACTGCTACTGGTAGGCTCTGAACCGTCAAGGGTATAGCGGATGACAACTCCGTCAGGAGAGCCCTCAGGAAGAGAGAGGGTCAGGTCGAAGGTTTTTCCGTTCTCTGTGACGAATCCTTTCTGACTGAATACAGGTTCACCTAATATATTCTTGCACAACTCTCCGCAATTAGTAGCGTTAGGTGTCGGAGTAGCTTGATAACCCCAGTCGTCAGCTCCGTCTGTTTGACGTCCGTAGGCGATATTCGGGGCAGGTTGTTTCTTCAAGTCAACGATCTGGTCTACGATTTCGTCGCCTTTAAAGAGATAGACGTTACATCCCTTGCCAGACTCCAGTCGGAAGTCCGTATGCAGTGCCGATACGCCCTCGTCCTCACCAGCCTTGTCGCAGTAGATGATGGCATATCTCTTCGGCCCAATCACCTTGTCAGGTAGTTGCCATGCCTTCGATGCATTCTCCTTTGCTCCGATCTTATAGTCTTTGAGGTTGATGGCGACATCCGTGGGGTTATATAGCTCCACCCATGAGTCTGGGAAGTCGTTCAGGTCATCCATTATACAGTCGATATTCGACTGCATCAGTTCGTTGATGAGCAGTGTCTGTGCATTGACATAGTTGCAGCAGGCGATAGTCAGTAGTAATAGTAGTTGTCTCATTTTGTAGTATTATTTTTATTTCTGCCTGCAAAGATACGAAATAGTTTTGGATTACTGATGGAGAATTGAGAAAAAATGCGTATCTTTGCATCCATGAAACAGGCGATGATATTTGCAGCAGGGTTAGGTACGCGGTTGAAGCCGTTGACGGACACGATGCCGAAGGCTTTGGTGCCTGTGGCTGGCCAGCCGTTGTTGTGGCATATCGTCATGAAACTAAAGGATGCGGGCTTCGGACGTATCGTGGTGAATGTACATCATTTTGCCGACCAGATCATCGACTATCTTCGTGCCAATGAAAACTTTGGACTGGATATCCGTATCAGTGACGAGCGCGAACAGCTGTTAGAGACGGGTGGGGGAATCAAGAAAGCCCTTCCACTTTTCGACCCATCTGAGCCTATTCTCATTCATAATGTTGACATATTGAGTAATCTTGACCTCAATGCTCTTCCCACCGATGCTCCTCTACTGGTAGTCAGTGAGCGCAAGACAAAACGCTATCTTCAGTTCAACGATACGATGCGACTCATTGGTTGGAAGAATGTCGAGACTGGTGAGGTAAAAGGGTGCGAAGGACATTCCCTTGCTTTTTCCGGCATCCACCTTTTTCATCCCTCTTTATCTCCCTTGCTCGCTGATTGGCCTGATCGCTTTCCTATTATGGACTTTTACTTGAAGGCTTGTTCCGACCATTTGATACGCGGCTACGAGGCTCATGACTTACACCTTCTTGATGTCGGCAAACTCGATACCCTCCATGAAGCGGAAGAGTTTATATGTACAATTTAACCATTTACCATTTACAATTGATTTTTCAATTTTATAATTTAAATTTATGCAACAGAAAATAAGTACGTGAGCTGGATACCTTCTGTGAGATTCTGCCTTACAATAAGTTTCCGAAGGACGACCCTTCTGTGATTGGTGTCATTCTGAGTGGTTCGCCCTATAGTGTCCACGACCCAGAGGCATTTAAGGTAGACCTTAACCAGTTTGCGGGCAGGATTCCTGTTTTGGGTATCTGCTATGGAGCGCAGTTTATATCACACACCCTTGGTGGTAAAGTAGAGAAGGCAGACAGTCGCGAATATGGACGTGCCCACTTGGAAACCATCAATCTCTATAATCCTTTGTTTAAGGGTTTCGACAGAGGCTCACAGGTATGGATGAGTCATGGTGACACTATTACTGCCATCCCTGATGGTTTTGAGGTGATTGGCTCGACGAAGGACGTGAAGAACGCCGCCTTCTGGTCTCCCTCTCCTTTTGGAGAGGGTCGGGGTGAGGCTCCCGTCTGGGCAGTACAGTTTCATCCGGAAGTATATCATACTACACAAGGAGCATTGTTGCTGAAGAACTTCGTGGTGGATATTTGCGGTTCGAAACAAGACTGGAGTGCTGCCTCGTTTGTAGAGACTACTGTGAAGGAGTTGAAAGAACAGGTAGGCAACGATCGTGTCATCCTCGGCTTGTCAGGTGGTGTTGACTCTTCTGTCGCTGCAGTGTTGCTTAACAAAGCAATCGGTAAGAACCTTACCTGTATCTTTGTTGATCATGGTATGCTGCGTAAGAACGAGTTCACGCAGGTGATGGAGGACTACAAGGTGTTAGGCTTGAATGTGATAGGTGTCGATGCCAGTGAGAAGTTCTTTGCTGACTTGGCAGGGGTTTCCGAACCAGAACAGAAGCGTAAGATTATCGGTCGTGATTTCGTGGAGGTGTTTAATGCGGAGGCAAGGAAGATTACTGATGCGCGTTGGCTGGCACAAGGAACGATCTATCCCGACCGTATCGAGTCACTGAATATTACGGGTAAGGTCATCAAGAGTCACCATAACGTGGGCGGACTGCCTAAGGAGATGAACCTCCAGCTCTGTGAACCGCTGAAATGGCTGTTCAAGGATGAGGTGCGTCGTGTTGGTCGTCAGTTGGGAATGCCTGAGCATCTTATTACACGTCATCCGTTCCCTGGTCCTGGATTGGCTGTCCGTATCTTAGGCGACATCACACCAGAGAAGGTTCGTGTCTTGCAGGATGCTGACGATATCTATATCCGTGGCTTACGCGAGTATGTAGATACCGATGGTGAGACATTATATAATAAGGTGTGGCAGGCTGGTGCTATCCTGCTGAGTCCTGTCCGCAGCGTTGGCGTGATGGGTGATGAACGTACTTATGAGAATCCCGTTGCCCTTCGTGCCGTTACTTCTACGGATGCGATGACTGCCGACTGGGCTCACCTGCCATACGATTTTTTAGCAAAGGTCAGCAACGAGATTATCAATAAGGTACGTGGTGTCAATCGCGTCTGCTACGATATCTCGTCAAAACCACCCGCAACGATAGAGTGGGAGTGATTACTTTCTTATCAAACCCATGAGCAGGAAATTATTTTGCGAGATATGTCCTTTCACTTATCGCCTGTCGATGGAGAAGGAGATCCTGAAGCGCAACGTACAGAGGAACAGTTGCCTGTCCTCATCTATCGCCATAACTCTCTTATCCGACGCAGATTGGGAAATGTCAATATGCAACTGCAGGAGAACAAAGCCACCAATCTCGCTTTGGCAGTGAAACACATCGATGGACTGCTGATTCATCCTGGTGAGACCTTTTCTATCTGGCAGCTCATAGGACGAACCACGAAGCGGAAGGGCTACAAAGAGGGACTCACGATAGCAAAAGGACAACCCTCTCAAGGTATCGGAGGCGGCATGTGCCAGTTGTCTAACCTCATCCACTGGATGGTGCTGCATAGTGAACTGACTATCACAGAGCATCATCATCACGATGGCTTAGACCTCTTCCCAGACTTTGGTCGTCAGATACCTTTCGGAACAGGCACCAGTATTTCCTATAACTACATCGATTATCGCTTCAAGAACAATACATCGAACACATACCAACTCTGTCTCAAAGTGAATGAAGAGTATTTGTGTGGTGAGTTGCGTGCGATGAAGTCGCAGACGCATTCCTTCCATATCCATGCTGAGAATGAGTATTTCTCACGTGAGAAAGGTGTTGTCTATCGTAACGGTGAGGTATATCGTGACACCATCGATGTTGCTACAGGTCAGTGTGTTGACACTCAACTCATCCGCACCAATCATGCTAAGGTGATGTATGAGTGTCCTCCGACGATGGAGATTAGGGAGAAAGAATAATCATGGAATTTATCCAAACGCTTTTTAAGGGAATCATTCAGGGCGTCAGCCAGTTTATCACAAACGACTTGCATAATTATGTGCCGCTGTTTATCTTTGCAGCCGCCATACTCGTCATATTCAAAGTAAAGGACTGGATAAAGAAATTAAGAAAATAAAGTCTTTTTAGAGGGTATATTATGTCCGAATTATTAAAATGAAACCGTTACAAATTGTAACGCTTTCAAATTTCGTGCATCTGACGGCAAGATGCGTTTCCCTGGTCGACTCCACCGTGGGCGAGAAGATGCCTAGTCCGTCAATCTTCACGGGGTTACCTTGTGAGAGCAGTTCGATGATGCAACCAGTCATCTTGGTGAGGACGCCCTCGATGATGTCGCGCCCATAGATGCTGTTGTGGTCAGCCATGTGCTTGCAGAGACCACGGAGCGAGATTGTTTCCTTCTCGACAGCCTTGGGATAATATCTCCCATAGGAAGGTGATCTCTGATTGGTGCTCATGCGTACGTTGATGAGAAACTGCGGATTGTTTACTGCCATAATTGTGTGTTTTTTAATTGTTAGTACTGTGGCTGTTAAGCCGTTCATTGTTGTGTGCGCACCGTCTCGGAAATCAATCGGTAACTGAGTGCCCTTCAGTCGGTACCTGAACCGAAGTCAGTCGGTAACTGATCCTCTTTCGTTGACAATGCGAAGGTACTACATTTAACCCCGGATGTCAATAGTTGGGGCGGAATATCGTGTAAAAATATGTTAAAGGCATTTCGCGTGGGGGGAGGCAATAACAGATAACAGATAACAGTTTTCGAAATTCAGTTTTGCACTCAAAAACCCTATATTTATATTACTATATATATAATATATATATTATATATATAGTAAAAGTTAAACACCCCCTTTTCTCATTTCCCTAACTGTTATCTGTTATCTGTTATCGGGAATTTGGGCGTCTTTAGCATTCTGTACCTCGCCCTAACCACCCCTCTTCCTATAACTAAAGCCTTCTATCACTTGTTCCAGTATCTGTTAGGGGGGTATTCCAGTATCTCCAATGGGGGTATAGGAGCCTTTAGTTACAACCATAGGAGGCTTTAGCGTAAGTGATAGAAGGCACTCGGATAAATTGACGAAGTCAAACAACGTGTTTTGACTTCGTCTAAATCGCTCACGCTCGACAGACTTCAAATAAGTTTGGTTTGTACTCGCTTAATCGCGATTTTTGAGGTGTTTGTGGCTTACAAACGATGCGTTTGAACGTTACATTCACCCCGTTTGGAGCGTTCAAACTTTTTATGTCATTTTTCTTTTGAAAAACTTGTGACTTTCATAATTTCTTTGTACCTTCGCACTCCGTATGAATTTGACAGAAACAGAAGATAATATAATAGATTTTGAGACTATTGGTGAAGAAGATGGCTCTGTGCTGATTGCAGCGGAAATCCCTTGGAGGGGTATTGCTGAAGAACTACAAGAGTTGCACTATTTTAAAGGTGCCCAATTTATCAATCAACTGAAACTGATTATCTATTATGGAGAATTTCACCCTTTGGAGGGTGAAACCAACATTTTCAGCGCTATTAGCGAACAAAATGATGACTTCGACAATCTGATCAATGCAGCGCGCAAGGCTGTGGCTCATGGTTATCGCGTTTATATATTGCCTAATCCGAGGAGTTGCAGAACTGCCGATTTCATTTTTGAGAAGAAAGGTATTCTTGGACTCTATGACTTAAAAACTGTCCATGGGAAAGGCTCAGTGGGGACACAATTGCTTGATTCCATTGGACAGACGAATCGCGTGTTACTGAACATGCTAACAGACTATAATGCGCGTTTGCTTTCGTCTGAAATCAAAGCATATTTTGAAGCTAATAAGCAGGCTGTTGAGGTATTAATTTTTAAAGGTCGTAAATCAATATCCGTTTCAAGGTGGCAGGTTAACGCTCCAAGTTTCAACCGATATTTCCGAAAGAAATACGAAAATTAAAAAGGCTACACCATACATGATGCAGCCTTTTATTTTAATGGAGCAGTATCGATCAAGCCTTACTCCCCGCACTCAGCGGCGTAGCCAAAACATCTGTTCTGACACTGCAAAGATACAAACTTTGTTTGAAACTACCAAATTTTGGAGCAGCAAATGCAGAGAAAAACTTGTTTTTCCTCTGCTGAGTCGTGACAAAATTCGACCGAAGGTCAAGTTTTTTCTTATCTTCTTTTCAAAAACAATGTGTTTCCGACCCATAAGTAGCTTACTTTTGAGGTAAAAGTAGCCTCTTTTTGATGTGAAAACACGCTACTTTCACATCGAAAGTGATATGTTTTCAACCTGTTTTTGCCCATTTTTGTGCCAAAAATCATAGGTAACTGTCACTACTGCCACTTCAGAATGCCGACAAATAGGGCGTTTGTGACAGTAGTGGCAGTAGTGACAGTAAAAAAATTTTTTTGTTTGCATTAGGTAAAAAAAGCTCCCACCGAAGCGGGAGCATAGGTTTTACCCTTCGGCCATTATGGCCTTATTGTGATAAGATGTAGGAAATCTTATTGGGTGCAAAAGTAGGAGATCAAGAAGAGAGCGCAAAATACTTTGATCTATTTTGATCTTTTTTGTTAAGTTTTGATCTATTATCGTTATTCTCGAAGATTTTGTGTTACTTTGTATGATGTATGAAGAAGTACAGCATAGAGGTAATGGAGGTATTGAGTCGCATAGTAGAAGTAGAGGCTACAGACGAAGATGAAGCCACTGAGAAGGTGAGGCAGATGTATCGAAATTGCAAAATAGTGCTGGACGATTCTGATTACATACTAACAGAAATTAGCGCGATAGATGAAAAGTAGAGCAGAGTGCTTGCAGTTTTCGGAATAAATCGTTAACTTTGCACCTGCTTCTGACAATAGTCTTGAGCGTTTTGACATCGTGGGAATTAGATAGTAGTATCTAAATTCGAAGAGACTTTTAACGAAAACAGTCCACCAAACTTGTTTAATACAGAGAGTCTCGGGGAATGCGGATACGCCTATTCTGTATAGGCGTACCCCTTCCTTTCCTTCTCTCTGTATGGGCTTCTGTGGTGGACGGCCTTCGTTAAGAGTTGGAAAACGGAGGCGGTACGCTTTCTTTTTGTCCACGTCAATGAGACAAAAAAACGATGAGTACAGAAGCAAAGCCCTTTTTGAAATGGGCTGGAGGCAAAGGACAACTCTTATCACAATTGGAAGAACATCTGCCAAAAGAATTACAGAGGCAGACGTTTACCTATATTGAGCCATTTGTTGGTGGTGGAGCAATGTTGTTTTATATGCTCCGCAAGTTCCCTAACATTACACATGCTGTTATCAACGACATCAATCCGCATCTTGTAACAGCCTACCGTGTCATTAAAGAGCAGCCAAAAGAACTGATACGGAGACTCTCAGAATTGGAGCATGATTACTTTTCGCAATCTGATGAGGAAGCCAAGAAGGACTACTATCTAAATGCAAGAAACATTTTCAATGATACTCCACTTGACGATATTGACATCACGAAATATCTGATATTTTTGAATCGAACGTGCTTCAATGGCTTATATCGTGTCAATGCCAAGGGCAAGTTCAATGTACCATTTGGGAAGAATCTGCATCCCACGATTTGTAATGTTGAGATTGTTCTGGCTGATAGTGAAATGTTGAATCGAGTAGATGTGACTATTCTTAATGGTGACTTTGAAAAGACAGCAGATGAAATGAGAAATGGATTGAACTTCTTCTATTTCGATCCTCCCTATCGTCCCCTTAATGCTACATCGAGTTTTAACTCATACGCAAAAGAGGAGTTTAACGATGACGAGCAAATACGTTTGCGTGGTTTCTGTGCAAGGCTTGATAAACATTCCAATGTAAAGTGGATGTTAAGTAATGCCGATTGTTCAGCAAAGAATCCAGAAGATACTTTTTTCGAGGATATTTATGCGGACTATAATATTCATCGTGTATATGCCTCCCGTGCTATCAATGCGAATCCAGAGAAACGAGGTAAACTAACAGAACTCTTAATCAAGAACTATGAATAAGGATTTTAATCTTTTTATGTCTCAACTCCAAGAGACTAACCAGACATTGGATTTCTTTTGCGACTTTGATAAGATATCTGCAAATGTGGCAGAGGTAGAAATGAGTTTGAATACACTTAATTATCTCATAGGTAAAGATGATTTAGCAAAAGGTGTTTCTGAAATATGGCGACGCGATGCAAAGGTCTTTGAAGTGCTTGGTATCTTGATTGCCGTTAGAGATGAAGGCAGGAAACCCGTGGTAGACAAAGAAGGAAATGTCGTATTACTGAAAAGTTATTTCGACTCAGAAAATAAAGTAGTAGAATTCTTGCAAGGCACAGGTTTGTCAGAGATATTTAGTTCCAGAAGAATCAAAAACTTGGTAGACTATGTGTTTGGTATCGAAACGGGACTTGATACGAATGCTCGTAAAAATCGTAGTGGGCATATCATGGAAAATAGTGTAGCAAATATTCTTCGCATAAATAATATTCAGTTCCGCCAGGAGGTCTATTCTTCAGAGTTTCCTCAACTTTCCGTACTCGGTACAGATGAAAAGCGTTTTGATTTCTTTGTTAAGACTGCTAATAAGAAATATCTGATAGAAGTGAATTTCTATAGTGGTGGTGGCTCGAAACTGAATGAAGTAGCGCGTGCCTATACAGAACTGGCACCAAAAGTGAATTCTGTTGATGGTTTCGAATTTGTTTGGATTACAGATGGTATAGGGTGGAAGTCTGCACGTAATAAATTGGAAGAAGCCTATAACACAATCCCCAGAGTGTATAACCTAACAAATATCAACTCTTTCATTGACGAACTAAAAAGATGATAGCCCCATATTATAAATCTCCTTCTCACGATTTTAACTTACTTCATGGTGATACCTTTGAGTTGTTGCCACAATTCAATTTTAAGTTTGATATGATATTTGCCGACCCACCATATTTCTTGTCGAATGGTGGTATCAGTATTCAGAGTGGAAAGGTTGTCTGTGTTGATAAAGGTGAATGGGATAAAGGAATGCCACAAGAAGAGATTAATCAGTTTAATCAGGAATGGATATCCCTTTGTCGTGAGAAATTGAAAGACAATGGTACGATATGGATTAGTGGTACCTATCATAATATCTTCTCTGTTGCCAATGCGCTGACATCACTTGGCTTTAAGATATTGAATGTAATTACATGGGCGAAGACGAATCCACCGCCTAATGTGTCATGTAGGTATTTCACATATTCTACGGAGTTTATTATCTGGGCAAGAAAAAGTGAAAAGGTTGCACATTATTATAATTATGAGTTGATGAAACAGATTAATGGTGGCAAACAGATGCGTGATGTTTGGCTAATGCCTGCTATTGCTCCATGGGAAAAGAAATGTGGTAAGCATCCAACACAGAAACCAATATCTGTTTTGGCTCGTATCATTATGGCAAGTACGAAACATGGCGCATGGATTCTTGACCCCTTTGCTGGCTCATCAACAACTGGTATTGCTGCTAATTTATTAGGGCGACGTTTTTTAGGAATAGAGCGTGAACAGGAATATGTAGAAATAAGTAAGGCTCGAAGAGAGGAAATAGAGCATCTTGACACATTCCATGAGTATAAAAGCAAGATATTAGACATTAACCAATACGAGGAATCCAATTCCCTTTCTCTCGATTTTGCAAAAGAAGAACTGTTAGGGGACTTGCCATTTTAAAAGAAAAGATTATTGTATGGAAATTTTGTCGGGTTAGTTTTTCTTTTTATCTTTGCAGTCGAATAAATAACTATATTATGGAAGATAAGAATTATCAACAATTCGAAGAAGAGAAAGGTGTCGGCATGGCATCAGAGCCTATGATGCCCCCTGTGAGTGAAAGCGTTGGGGGCGGTCTGTTAAAACATAATGCTTCTGCAGAGCCATTTCAAACGGATGAATTAGGAAGAATCGTTCTTACTAAGGAAATGAGAAAAGCAGTTCTTCAAGCAGAAGAAGATTTGAAGAATGGAAATTGTCTTTCGGAAGAGGGCTTCGTCAAAAGATTTTCAAAATGGCTTTAGAAATCTTCGCAGAAGATTATGGCATATACATACGAATATCCGAGGCCGTCAGTGACGGCAGATTGTGTGGTGATAACCAAAGAGGACATACCACAGGTGTTACTTATTCAACGTGGCTTCGAACCATTCAAGGGCTGCTGGGCTATTCCTGGCGGTTTCATGAACATGGACGAGACGACGGAACAGTGTGCTATTCGTGAACTGGAAGAGGAGACAGGACTGAAGATTAGTGATGTGCGACAGATTGGTGCTTTCTCCAAAGTAGATCGCGACCCTCGTGGACGTACTATTACAGTGGCTCATCTTGCCATTGTGGATGCTCCTCTGGAGGTCAAAGGACTGGATGATGCGGCAAAGGCACAGTGGTTTCCCCTTGCTGGTCTGCCATCATTAGCCTTCGACCATGCCGACATCCTGCGGGATGCTATCACACTTTATAAATCTATCAAATAGGTATTATATGGATAATTTGCAAGAGATATTTCCGATTGTTGACGAAGAGGGAAAGGTCATCGGCTCTGCCACACGTGGCGAATGCCATAGTGGGTCGAAGTTATTGCATCCTGTTGTACACTTGCATGTATTTAACTCCAAGGGTGATATATATCTGCAACGCAGACCAGAATGGAAGGATATTCAGCCTGGCAAATGGGACACAGCCGTTGGCGGACATATAGACTATGGAGAAACACCAGAAGAGGCTCTGCATCGTGAGGTGCGAGAAGAGCTGGGCATCACGGACTTTCAGGCAGAATTCGTCGATAAGTATGTGTTTGAGAGCAAGCGTGAACGTGAGCTGGTATATGTCAGTCGTACTATCTATGATGGTGAGATCCGTCCATCGGCAGAGGAATTGGACGGAGGTCGCTTCTGGACGATACAGGAGATATACGAGGCAATGGGTAAGGATATCCTGACTCCTAATTTCGAGTACGAGTACAAAAGGTGCTTTTCATAAAGAAGCAAGATTATAGAATAAAGAGGAATATATACCTATTGTTATTCATTAAATATTCGCCTGTTGAGTTGTCTTAGGCGAAATTTTTAATACAAAGGATAAAAAAAACAAGATTTTATTTTGTCTTTTGTACACTTATTTGTAATTTTGCACCTCGTTAGAAATTAATTAATCATCATAACCGTTAACTAAACATGAGGAAATTTGTTTTATTTGCAGCAGTCATCACACTGCTTGTTTCATGTGTCAGGGACATCGAGTTTAGAGCAAATCAGCCTGGCTCTGAGAACAACGAGGAAGCCAATTCGTTTGACTTCTCTACCGTTCAGAACATTAATCTCTCTGTAGACTATTCTGCTTATCATGCGCCGACACCTGTATTGTTCAGCGTATATAGCGAGAATCCCTTTAAGGGCAGCGACGAGTCTATGTCTTTGAGAGAAGACATTCGTCCTATTTTTGAGGCTTATACGGATAAAGACGGCAAGTTCAATGATGAAGTGAAGTTGCCAGCCTATGCCAAGAAGCTCTATGTAGTAACAGGTAACTTCTTTATTACTGATCCTTTGATGACAGCCGACGTAAAGAGCAGTTCAGTATCACTGGTTGCCGAGAACTATAGTAGTAGTGCAGATGCCTCTCGCAGAGCAGCGAGAAGGGCAGGCGAGTTGACAAACAGTTTGGAGACACTGTACCAGTTGTCATACGAGGTTAATGTAGCGACTGGTGACAAGACCGACACACAGATATACAAAGAATGGAAGACACCATTAGGTAAATGGGACAGTGAGAGTGGTCGTCCTGATTACCTGATGGATAAGTCAACAGCTGACCCACGCCTGTTGTTTACCGAAGAGGAGACACAGGGTCTCTATGAGACGGTTACCAATGCGCTGGTGGCTAATAAGACTTGCAATCCTAAGTATCTCAGTCCAGCCGACCTTGTACTGGTGAAAGAGTCTGAGGTGGCTCTGTCGTTCTTGGGTGGTGTGACCTGTTGGAATAATACATTAGGCTACTATTACTATGATGAGGCTCACAAGCCCACCAGCCCTCAAGACGTGAATATCATCATGCTGTTCCCCAATACGCAGGATGGTACATGGTCACGCAGTTGGATGCCTAATCCCAACTTCTACGGCAACGTTGCACTGGAGCGTGGCGATGTCGTAAAACTGATGTACTATCCGAATATTGCCAATGGCGACCTCTCTGGTGCTACCACGAAATTCCCCAAAGGTACCCGCATCGGATTTATCATGAAGTCTAACGGCTGGGGTATGCAGAAGACTCAGGGCAATAAGAAATTCTTCAATAGCTACAATGGCGGTAAGAACAGAAAAGAACAGCCATTGTCCAGACAATATAATGTATGGGCTGCCTCAACCGACGGAGTGTCGTATTGCAACACCGAAGGTCTTGACCCCAACGATTGCAAGATTCAGAATCCAAAAGGGTTGAGTCGTACAGCTAAGTTTGCCTATGAGTCTCCTGATGGAAAGGAATATGCTGTCATTGGTTTCGAGGATGCTTGTAACGATGAGGACTATGACGACGTTATTATTGCCCTGAAACCTGCTGATGTCTTCCAGGAACTGCCGAAGGTGGAAGAGAAGAAAGTATCGACAACAGGTGTATATGGCTTTGAGGACCTGTGGCCTTCACGGGGTGACTATGACTTGAACGATGCCTTGGTAGAGGTGACTCACGAGAAAACGTTCTCAGTGAAGACAGGAACTACTGACTATAAGATATTCCAGGAGACCTTCTACCTGACCACCGACCAGAACTATGTGGAGTTGCAGTCTGGTCTTGCTTTGACATTAAAAACCAAGGAGACACCTGCCAGCATTATCATGAAGAAAGTCAATCCTGCTACGAAGGACACGACAAAGGTTAGTTTTCAGGTTGATGGAAATACCTATCTGTTGACTGATAATATCACGGCTGAGTTGGGGAATGTTGCTGAGATCAAGCCGTTCATCTATCGCACAGAGGGCACTGGTCGTTGGGAGGTTCATATTCCTTTTGAGGCTCCTACCTCCAAGATGATAACAAAATATTTTGGAACCTTGGACGACAAGTCTGTGCCCTCAGAAGGCAAGTATTTCGTGCGTAGCGGAAACTATCCTTTCGCTTTCTATCTGGAAGGTGCTACCCTTGACAGTTTCAAAGAGACACTTCTGTTGCGTTCGAATGAAAGCGTCAAGATAGATGAGCTATATCCTTCTTTCATGCCATGGGTGCTGTCAAATGGTACAGAGCATGCCGACTGGTATTTGCATCCGAGGGAGTAAACGCTAGTTGAAACAGATTATAACAAATTCCCCAACAGTCCGTTTAGATTGTTGGGGAATTTGTTATAATCCAATTTATAGCCTTGCCTGCAAATTTCCTTCGATTTTCTTTGTGAGTTCAAAACTTTTCTATATATTTGCAACGTCGTTTGATAATCCTCTCAGGGTAATGCGAGCGGTCATATATAGTGAGAAAGGCGTTTCTGAACGTCTGTCGTTGTGTGTCAAGAATATTGATGCTGGGACGGACTGAAGAACAAACACCTGCGACTTCCTCCTATCATATGTAGAGAGACTACTAACTATTATTAATTCCTGCCTAGGGTGTTTGTAGGATAAAACATTTGAGAAATGAATATGCATTGGATGTTATGGGGTAGAATGCATGGAAAAATCCGTGCTATGCTTGTTGGATTGTGCCTCCTTGCTACGGCCACTGTCCAGGCTGGCGAAGAAAAATGGCTGTTGGTGACTGATAGTGGCACAAAACTGGAGATGGAGAATGTGGGAAGCTTTGTATTCTCGGGTACAGATGTTTTTGACATTCTGGACAAATCGGGAGTTGTAATGGCTCCAAGTGTAAAGAAAGTCACCTTTGAGTATTTCGATCCTACAGGGATTCAGGTTGCAAAGGGAACAAATAAGACCTCTCAGCTGAGCTTTACAGTAGACAAGCAGCTGACTATTGTTGGTCCTTGGGGTGACACGCAGGTATATACAGCCTCGGGTGTGTTGGTTGCCTCAGGTAAGTCAAAAGAAGGCACTACCGTCATTGATGTCTCTCATCTGTCACAGGGCGTTTATCTTGTTCGTTCTGGAAATCAGTCGTTTAAGTTCATCAAAAAATAATCGGACACTATGAAACATCTCTACAAAACACTATTGCTTGCTGTTTTCATGTTAACAGCTGTTGCTCACAATGTCCAAGCTCAGTCAAAGTTTGTGATTAACTATAATGATGATGAAGGCGTTCCACAAACTAAAGAGGTGAACACGCTTAATGTGGTAAAGGATGGTATCAACTTCCTGATTAACAGTCTGATTGACATCAGTAAGATTAATTATATTGCACCATTCTTCAGTGAAGATACTAATGAGGGTAAGGTGACACTACCGGATGATTCTGAACTGAAAGCCGAGGATATTACGGTTGTTGGTGATACGGAAGAAACGAAGGTCGACGATAACGGTAACTTCCAGACAACAGCTAACAACCTTGTAGCCATGAACCCTGAGGGGCAGGTTGTTTATCGTACTATCGTGTCAATGGAAGAAGGTGAACAGATGCGTCAGGCCGACTTGAATGCCAAGGAGACGGCTGTCTCGCTGATCATGCCAATGTTCTCTTCCATCTCACAAGGTATGTCCGATGAGGCATTGGCCAAGATGAAGAGTCTTATTGGAGACCTGCCCGAGGTAGAAAAAATGGCAAAGGCTATTGATGCCAGCATTGCCCAAATGAATTATCTTTCCCTCGATTACATTTCTGAGGAGTTCAATACGGCAGTCAGTAAGGTGGCAGAACTGAGTGGTCTTGACGGAACCGCTGTTCAGGCTGCTCGCCGCGCAGCAGGACTGCGTGCCGCTGCTACTACAGACATTGCCGCAGTGAAAAAGAGTCTGGTAAAGGCAGAAGTCAAAGTGACCGATAATCTACAGATTCTGAGGAATCAATATACAGTACAAGGTTATAAAGGTGTATTCGACGTCACTAACAAGAGCCGTTTGGGATATAGTGGTGTGATGACGGGCCGCAAGATGCTTGACGGTAGAGTGTTGCCTGTTGACAATCTCTGGAAGGCTATCTTACCTCCTGTCCGTATGAACCAGTTTGTGAACTCTAAGACGACATGGGCAGATATTAAGAGATTCATCACGAGTGGCAGTTCCAAGAGTTCAAGCCCCTATGACGAAAGTTGCGTTTCCGATGTCGAACTGGAATTTGGTAATAGCAATGATGTCCTATTGGTGGCAGGTCCTAAGGATAATCAGTTCATGATGGTATACAACATAGCGCGTACAACGATGTCTGTCGTTGTTCCTGATCTGGTCAATATCCTGAAAAATGGTGGTGCAAAGGTTCAGGATCAGTTCTATCTCGAATTTGTCAATTTCATATGGGATCAACAAATCGAAGAGACCAATTCATACTATATTCATTATTTCCAGGAAATCATGGATAATGAAGATTTAACGCTGTCCGAGAAACTGCTGAAAATCTTTGAAGTTAATTATACCTTGCTTGACATCTTTATCAAACAAGGCGGTGAGAGTGTGGAAAGTAAAGAGGTAAAGGCTCTTCTTACACAGATGAATACCCCCACAACAGAAAAGGTGCTTCAGAACAAGAACTTCTATCGTAGACTGGCAGAGGCCTATGGAGATAATACAATGGTATCTTTAGGTTTTGAGGAAGACTGCTCAAGCATTGATGTTGAAGGACTTGACATACAGAAGCCCATAGCAACCTCAGAAGAGATATACTCATTCATGGATAAAGTCTATAACATTTTTATCGAGAAAGGAAATGAAGATTTCTTCTATAAGGGACGAATGCTTGTCGGTTCACATCCTACCCTTGACACACAAGCTACAGGCTGGGATGCTGATTTCTGTCGCCAGCGAGTGAGTGCATCAACAGAAAATGGACTTTCCTACGATGCAGTCTACCAAATCATAGGTGCTGTCAATGAATTTGAGGAGGAGGTCTTGGCTACTGGGAACGAAGGACAGTTCAAAACCTTGATAGCCGAAGCTCGTGCGCTACGTGCCTTCTGCTATATGTATCTCGCACAGACATGGGGTAAAGTACCCCTTCGCGGTACTGGCGAGACCCTCATCAACATCGTGCAGAAAGAATATCCTGCTGATGAAGAAGAGGTCTGGGCATATATCATTGATAACTTAAGTGGTGCTGCTGATGTCCTTGACTGGCAACCGCGTGAGGGCATCAATGGACGTCCAACGAAGGGTATGGTTCTCTCATATCTTGGAGAGGCCTATTTGTGGAGAGCTTATATCGCTCGTCAGAAAGGCGAAGATGACATACCCTTTGTAAACAAGGCAAGAGAAGCATTGGGACAAGTCATTGACAGTGGTTTTTATCACTTAGAGCCATGTTATTCCAATCTTTGGGATGGCGATGTGGTATGGTCTGAAGAGTGCGTATGGCAGTTTGTAAACGAAATGAATCCTACAACAAATGGTTGGTCACGTCAACCGAAGGATTGGAATTTCTACCATTTCTATGCCGCCTGTCCTGCAAATGGCGGATGGGGAAGCGAGCATCTTTCTTGGGAACTTTATTTCCTCTTTGAGGATGGTGATAAGCGTCGTGATGCCTCTCTCTGTACACTTCCTGTTTCTGCATTGTCAGATAAATACAGAGCTGCCTATGGCTATGGACGCAATATCTTCTTACAGGAAAATATCGTTAATTATGGTAAAGAAGGCTTCTTCTACTCCTATGGAGGGATAGAATATGCACCTGGTATATGGTCTACCAAGATATGGCGTCTCGTAAAAGCCAATTGGAACACCTCCTACGCTCCTGTCCATATCTACTTCAAGCGTTATTCAGGTGTGATGCTTGACTATGCTGAATGTCTGTTCCGTCTTGGTATTGATGAATCGAAGGCATGGAAACTTGTTGATGAAGTTCGCAATCGTGCCTTCGGTAATATAGAGGTCGCTTATCAGAATATACCAGATTACTGTACGAACTATTATAATAGGTATTCAACAACTTTAGGTATTAGTAGTCTGGATGCTTATCCTATCCCATACAATACTGAGACGACCACCTTCACTGATGCAAAGACCTACTATGAAGAGATGACGAACAATGGACTGACAGTGAATGCCACAGGTACTTCCGAGCAACTGTGTAAGCCATTCAAAGGAAAGGCAGAACCTTGGCAGGTTGCTTTGGGACAGGAGCGTCGTAAGGAGTTCAATTCTGAGTTTACCCTCAAGGCAGACCTCCAACGCTCTGACTTCATGAATGCACATATGGATTGTAACTATCCCACAGGGGTAGGCTCTGCTCAACCATCGGCTACAGAGTGGCATACCTATCGCGACTGGCAGTTTGATCCGCAAAAGCTCACCATGCCTATTCCAGCGATAGAGATTCAGCGTAATCCTTACGCTAAGCAGAATTCTGGCAATTAAGGTGTTTAAGCTTATAACTCTCTCAAGCCTCTCCTCACACAGGGGAGGCTTGATTGTTTTTAAGATTATGCGGATTTCTTTTTGCAGTCTCGCAAATTTGTTGTACCTTCGCCGCCGATATGTATTTCACAGGAATAATTATAGCAGTTTGTACGTTTCTTACGATAGGGATATGGCACCCGGTAGTGATAAAGACGGAGTACTATTGGGGCACACGCCCATGGGTTGTCTATCTGTTGATAGGCATCGGTTGTATCGTAGGAGCATTGTTTATAGAGAATACCATCCTCTCGGCTATCGTGGGGGTCTTTGGAGCCTCTGCCCTGTGGGGCATCGGTGAACTGTTTGCCCAACGACGGCGGGTGAAGAAGGGGTGGTTCCCCATGAATCCGAAACGGAAGAAGGATTACGAAGAATAATAGGAGAGGTTGTTATGCCTCTCCTATTATTTCTTTCGACCGTGCCAGTGCGAGGTCGATATGGTTGCAGATATTCTCTTCGCCTAATAATTCGTTGAAATGGTTGCGCTTCAGCACAGTCTCCACTTTCTCGTTGACGCCAGAGAGAACGACGGTAATACCTTCCTTCTGACTCATCAGACACATATTCTCAAGGTTATGTAAGCCAGTGGAGTCGATAAACGGCACCTTGCGCATACGGATGATACGTACTTTCGGACGCTTACCGTAGCGTGCCATGATATCTTCGAAACGGTTACCGGCTCCGAAGAAGTAAGGACCGTTAATCTCATAGACCTCTACGCCTTTAGGGATAGTAAGGTGCTCCAAGTTGCCACGTTCCATATCCGCATCCTCGTTAAGATCGATCTCGTTAAGAACGGCATGAACATCAGTCGTCTCTGCCATGCGACGCATAAAGAGCAGACAGGCGCAGATGAGTCCGAACTCGATAGCAACGGTGAGGTCGAAGATGATTGTAAGGAAGAATGTCAGTAACAACACGGTGATATCGCTCTTGGGATTACGCAGCATGGCAAGGAAAGAACGCCAGCCACTCATGCCATAGGCAACGACAACCAAGACACCAGCCAGACATGCCATCGGGATATACTGCGCGAGAGGCATGAGGAACAGGAAGATGAGCAACAGTACGGCAGCATGGATGATGCCAGCCACAGGGGTGCGTCCTCCGTTGTTGATATTCGTCATCGTACGGGCAATGGCTCCAGTAGCAGGGATGCCGCCGAAGAGAGGCGATGCGATATTCGCAATACCTTGTCCGATGAGTTCCGTATTGGAGTTATGATGGTCACCGATAACACCATCGGCAACAGTGGCAGAAAGCAACGACTCGATGGCACCCAACACAGCAATAGTGACAGCAGGTCCTACCAGTCTTTTAATCGTCTCCCATGAAAGGGCAGGAACGACAGCACCAGGCAGTTGCGAATTGATGCTGAAGCGGTCGCCGATGGTCTCAATGGATGTCACACCTGCATATTGTTTCAGCAATAAGGCGATAATGGTAATGGTGATGATGGCCACGAGAGAACCTGGCAGTGACTTGAGAGGTGAAAGGCGGAACATACGTGCCAGTAGAGGCCATGCGGCAATGATAGCGACACTGGCGATACCCATGAGGGCGCTCCAGCAGTCTATGTTACCGATATTATATATATAAGCTATCCATTTCTCAATGAAGTCGGAAGGCACCACATCCATCGTCATACCTAAGAGGTCTTTGATCTGTGTGGTGAAGATGGTGACGGCGATACCACTGGTAAAGCCGACGACGATAGGATAGGGGATATATTTAATGATCGTTCCGAGGCGGAGCACACCCAACAGGATGAGGAAGACACCTGCCATTAGGGTGGCAATGGTCAGTCCTTGCAGACCATATTGCTGGATAATACTGTAGATGATAACGATAAAGGCACCTGTAGGTCCACCTATTTGTACCTTACTGCCTCCGAAAAGGGAGATAAACAGTCCTGCCACAATGGCTGTGATGATACCCTTCTCAGGGGATACGCCACTGGCAATACCAAAGGCGATGGCAAGAGGTAACGCCACGATACCCACGATGACACCTGCCATCAGGTCGGACATAAATGTCTTCTTGTCGTAATGCTTGAGTGCCGAAATCATCTTCGGCTTAAAGTCCAATGTCTTAACCATTTTATTGTATTATTCTGAAAACGTGTGCAAAGTTATACAATAAATATAAGGTGGCAAACAATTACCACCTTATATTATATAATAAAACACTTTTCTTGATTTATTTCGTCTTCAGCAAGTCGCGGATCTCTGCAAGCAACTCTTCCTGAGTTGGTCCAGCAGGAGCCTCAGGCTCAGCGGGCTTCTCCTTCTTCAGCTTGTTCATAGCCTTAATCATCAGGAAGATACAGAAAGCGATGATGATGAAGTCGAGGATGTTCTGGATGAACTGTCCGTAGGCGAAGACAGCGGCACCTGCTTCCTTTGCCTCTGCCAGTGTCTTGTAACAACTGCCGTCGAGACTGATGAAGAGGTCGGTAAAGCTGATACCACCCGTACAGAGACTGATAACAGGCATGAGGATGTCCTCTACCAGGCTGGTGATGATCTTACCGAAAGCACCGCCGATGATAACACCGACAGCCATGTCCATTACGTTGCCCTTCATGGCAAACTCCTTAAACTCTTTAATAAATCCCATAATCTCAAATTTTTAAATTTAACGTATTATTTATTGTATAAATTGCAATCTTCGTTTTGCAATCTTTGTTTTTTATCTTGATATATCGCAATTTTCACTTCTATGTATTCACTTTTCACTTTAATTAAGAATGAAATCAGATGCAAATATAGATATTTTTTTGTAACTTTGTGCCCGAAAACGAGAAAATTTTTTATAAACCCTTTAAAATTGTATTTGTAAAAAAAAGTAGCAATTAACGGTTTCGGCCGTATCGGTCGCCTCGCATTCCGTCAGATGTTCGAGGCTGAAGGTTATGAGGTAGTAGCTATCAACGACTTGACCAGCCCCAAGATGCTGGCTCACCTGTTGAAGTATGACACTGCACAGGGTGGTTTCTGTGGTAAGTTCGGTGAGGGTAAGCACACTGTTGACTGCACCGACAACTCTATCATCGTTGATGGTAAGGAGATTACAATCTACGCTATTCCTAACGCTGCTGAGCTGCCTTGGGGTAAGATCGGTGTTGACGTAGTTCTGGAGTGCACAGGTTTCTACACATCTAAGGAGAAGGCTTCTGCCCACATCCAGGCTGGTGCTAAGAAGGTTGTTATCTCTGCTCCTGCAGGTAACGATCTGCCTACTATCGTTTACAATGTAAACCACAAGACTCTGACTCCTGCTGACACAGTGATCAGTGCTGCTTCTTGCACCACCAACTGCTTGGCTCCTATGACCAAGGCTCTGAATGACTTCGCTCCAATCCAGAGCGGTATCATGACAACTGTTCACGCTTACACTGGTGACCAGATGATTCTCGACGGTCCTCAGCGCAAGGGTGATGTTCAGCGTGCTCGTGCTGGTGCTCAGAACATCGTTCCTAACTCAACTGGTGCTGCTAAG
>CACXQL010000056.1 GCA_902769805.1 uncultured Prevotellaceae bacterium | reverse complement strand
TAATTTCAACGATGTCAAAGATCAATTTTGTCCCCTCATTCTGGGACTATTTGATTAATATTTAAACTCGTCCCATTTTAACGGGACACTAATGATATTTGTTCTTAAATTGATACCGTTTCATTTCCTTTTGGCACTGCAAATATAGGGGATATTCCTGATATATGCAACTATTTCATTAATAAAATTGAACTCCGTCCCAATATTCCGGCTCTTTTTTATTGTCAAAGAAAAAGGGGCAGTCTGGAACTTGCCGACTGCCCCTGAGTGGTTTTCACACCACGTTTACCATCCAGTTATCTTCGTCTTATGCGAACGGATTCTCTGTTGGGTAGTAGTCACCCTTCGGGAAGTTATAATCAATCTCTTCAACGGGGATTCCCATGTACTTCAGCACCTCCCAGAGATATTTACCAGCATGCTCGAACATAACGGCTGCGTGGTGAGGATAGTGCTTCTCGATGAGGACATGACGATAGAAGCGGCTCATGTTCTTGATACCGAAGGTACCGATAGAACCGAAGGAGCGTGTAGCCACTGGCAGGATCTCACCCTGTGCGATATATGCACGGAGCTTCGTGTCAGCAGTAGACTGCAGGCGATATACTGTAGCCTTGCCAGGAGCAAGGTCACCCTCCAAAGTACCATTAGTTACCTCTACAGGCAATGCACGTGCCATGATGCGCTGGAAACACATCGTACAGCTACCGAGTTTCTTAGAGCAGGTATTACCGCAGTGGAAGCCCATGAAGATCTCCTTCTCAGTGTATTCGTCGCAGATAAACTTCTTGCCCTTGATGCTTTCCTCGTACATATCCTGAGGAACAGAGTTGTTGATGTCGAGCAACGTAACAGCATCCTGGGTGATGCAAGTACCGATGAACTCAGACAGAGCACCGTAGATATCCACCTCACAAGCTACAGGAATACCACGACCTGTCAGACGGCTGTTAACGTAGCATGGTACGAAACCGAACATAGTCTGGAAAGCAGGCCAGCACTTGTTAGCCATTGCCACATACTTGCGGCTGCCCTTGTGACCCTCGATCCAGTCTGTCAATGTCAACTCATACTGAGCGAGTTTCGGCAGCACGGAAGGTATCTTATTACCAGCACCCAGCTCTGCAGCCATATCCTTCACGACATCGTCGATACGTGGGTCGTCCTTGTGCTTCTGGAAAGCCTCGAGCAAGTCAAGCTCAGAGTTCTCCTCAATCTCAACATCGAGATCATAGAGAGCACGGATAGGAGCATTACAAGCGAGGAAGTTGTTGGGACGAGGACCGAAGGAGATAATCTTCAGGTTCTGCAGACCAACGATAGCACGTGCGATGGGTATGAACTCATGAATCATCTCAGCACACTGGGCAGCGTCACCTACGGGCTCCTCTGGGATATAAGCGCGAGTCTTACGCAAAGAAAGAGCCTGGCTGGCATTCAGCATACCGCAGTAAGCATCGCCACGACCATCAATCAGGTCGTTCTGAGTCTCCTCAGCAGCAGCGCAGAACATGGTGGGTCCCTGGAACCAGTCAGCAATCATGGTCTCAGAAATCTCGGGACCGAAGTTGCCAAGGTAAACGCACAAAGCGTTACATCCAGCCTTCTGGACATCAGCCAGAGCCTGCTGAGCATGGATCTCACTCTCTACGATACAGATAGGACACTCGTAGATGTCGGCACTGCCGAACTTCTCTACATACTGGGCTATCACTGCCTTACGGCGGTTAACAGCCAGTGACTCAGGAAAACAGTCGCGGCTAACGGCGACGATTCCAATCTTAATTTTGGGTACGTTGTTCATACTTATTCTTTATTTATAAAGTAATATTTAGTCAGATTGGCTACAAAGATACGAAATAAAGTGTAAAGTTAAGCATGAAAGACGTATTTTTTTTGTTTTTTTATTGTCTGAGAGGCTGTTGACAACAAAATAGCCTGCCACAACGGGCAGGCTATTCCTCCTTAAACATTCTTTTACCTATTACATCATGCCACCCATGCCTGGGGCACCACCCATCGGCATAGCAGGCTCCTTCTCGGGTTTGTCTACAATCAGACACTCAGTTGTCAGGAACATACCTGCAATAGAAGCAGCATTCTCCAGAGCCACACGGGCTACCTTAGCAGGATCAACGATACCTGCCTTACGCATGTCCTCATACTCATCGGTACGGGCATTGTAGCCAAAGTCACCCTTACCCTCGCGAACTTTCTGTACGACAACGGCACCCTCGCCACCGCCATTGACAGCAATCTGACGCAGAGGCTCCTCAATGGCACGCTCTACAATATTGATACCTGTCTGCTCGTCGGCATTGACACCCTTGATATTCTTCAGAGCATCGAGGGCACGGATATAAGTCGTACCACCACCAGCGACAACACCTTCCTCTATAGCAGCACGGGTAGCGCAGAGAGCGTCGTCCACACGGTCTTTCTTCTCCTTCATCTCCACCTCGCTGTTAGCACCGACATAGAGTACAGCCACGCCACCTGCCAATTTGGCAAGACGCTCCTGCAGTTTCTCCTTGTCATAGGAAGAGGTCGTAAGCTCAATCTCCTTCTTGATCTGTGCAATACGGTCCTGAATAGCCTGCTTGTCACCTGCACCATTGACAATCGTGGTGTTGTCCTTAGAGACAGTTACCTTGTCACAAGTACCCAGCATCTCGAGCGTAGCCTGCTCCAGTTTCAGGCCTTTCTCCTCGCTGACAACAACGCCGCCTGTCAAGGTAGCGATATCCTCCAGCATAGCCTTACGACGATCACCGAAGCCAGGAGCTTTCACTGCACAAATCTTCAAGCCACCGCGCAGACGGTTGACAACCAGTGTCGTCAGAGCCTCTGAGTCAACATCCTCAGCAATGACGAGCAATGGACGACCACTCTCAGCAGCAGGCTGCAGAATAGGCAGGAAATCCTTGATATTAGAAATCTTCTTATCATAGATGAGGATATACGGATTCTCCATCACGCACTCCATCTTCTCAGAGTCAGTCACAAAGTAACCAGAGAGGTAACCACGGTCAAACTGCATACCCTCAACAACGCCAATATGAGTATCACGGCTCTTGCTCTCCTCAATGGTGATAACACCATCCTTAGATACTTTACGCATAGCGTCAGCCAACAGTTTACCAATCTCCTCATCGTTATTGGCGGAAACGGTAGCCACCTGCTCAATCTTATCGTAGTTGTCATCGACCTTCTCGGCATTGTCCTTGATGAAATCAACAACAGCCTTCACAGCTTTGTCAATACCACGCTTCAAGTCCATGGGGTTAGCACCTGCGGTTACATTTTTCAGACCCTCTGTGACGATAGCCTGTGTCAGAATAGTAGCAGTCGTCGTACCATCACCTGCATCATCACCCGTCTTAGATGCCACACTCTTAACAAGTTGTGCACCTGTATTCTCAAACTTGTCCTCCAACTCAATCTCTTTGGCGACGGTCACACCGTCCTTGGTAATCTGTGGAGCACCGAACTTTTTCTCAATAACAACATTACATCCCTTCGGACCTAATGTTACTTTCACTGCGTTGGCAAGTTGATCTACACCGTTTTTCAGTAAGTCACGTGCCTCAATATTGAATTTAATATCTTTTGCCATAATACTTCAATTTTTTCAATCCTACAATTTTACAATCCTACTTCTCAATGACGGCGAGGACATCACTCTGACGCATCATCAGATACTTCTCACCCTCAAACTCCAGTTCAGTGCCACTGTACTTGCCATATAGCACTTCATCTCCTGCCTTCAGGATCATCTCTTCATCCTTTGTTCCCTGACCTACGGCCTTGATGGTTCCATGCAGGGGTTTCTCCTTGGCGGTATCAGGAATGATGATACCACCGATCTTCTCTTCTGCCGGTGCGGGCAATACCAACACGCGGTCTCCTAATGGTTTGATGTTCATAATACTTCTTATTTAATGTTTTACGTTAAACTTTCTGCCACAGGATATGCGAAAAACGTGCCAATCTTCAGTAACTGACACATTGGCAGAAAGAACTTATACCTTATTAATATATTATAAATTTCACTTTTCATTTGGCACTTCGCACAAAAAACCGTACCTTTGCAAAAATATTATCAATTGTAAACAAGTTATGAAAGATTTTCTAAAGTATGTGCTTGCCACCATTACCGGCATCATCGTATTAGGGCTCATCATGGGCATTTTCTTTGTGATCTCATTAGTTGGACTGGCTGCCTCTTCGGCATCTACAGTTCCTGTTGAGAAGAACTCTGTATTCACCTTTATGCTCTCCGGACAAGTGGATGAGCGTGTACAGGAAGACTTTGTGGCACAACTGAGCGGACAGGTCAGTGAGAACATGGGACTGGACGACATCGTCACCTCTATCAAGAAAGCGAAAGAGAACGAGGATATCAAAGGCATCTATATCGAGGCTGGTTTGTTCTCTGTGGATGCCCCTGCGACAGCACATGCTATCCGTGAGGCTCTGCTCGACTTCAAGAAAAGTGGGAAATGGATTATCGCTTATGGCGACAGCTATACACAGACAGAATACTATATCTGTTCAGTAGCAGACAAAATCTATATGAATCCTCAGGGAATGGTCGACTGGCACGGACTGGCTGCCAATCCTTATTTCCTAAAAGACTTCCTCGCCAAGTTTGGTGTGAAATACCAGCTCTGTAAGGTGGGCAAATATAAGAGTGCTCCTGAGATGATGACGGCAGACAAGATGAGTGAGCCAAACCGCGAGCAGGTGACTGCCTATATGACAGGCATCTGGAAAGTGATGCTAAAAGACGTGTCTGACAGTCGTAAGATTCCCGTTGACTCCCTGAATGCCTATGCAGACCGTTTCGTCGCCCTGGCAGAACAGTCAGACCTGGTGAAGATGAAACTGGTGGACAAGTTGATGTATACGGACGAGGTAAAGGGAGAGATCAAGAAGCTCCTGAAGATAGATGCTGACGAGGATATCAATCAGTTGTCACTCTCTGACATGATTAACGTGAAAGGTGTCAAGGAGAAGGGTGATGAGATTGCTGTCTACTATGCCTATGGCGATATTGTGGACTCTGAGACAGAGAGCCTCATCCAACAGGAACACAGTATCGTCGCCAATACCGTTTGCAAGGACTTGGAGAAGCTTGCCAACGACGATGACGTGAAGGCTGTTGTCTTGCGTGTCAACTCCCCTGGCGGTTCTGCTTATGCTTCTGAGCAGATATGGCATGCTGTACAGATGCTGAAAGCCAAGAAACCTGTTGTTGTATCGATGGGCGGCTATGCTGCATCAGGTGGCTATTATATCAGTTGTGGTGCGAACTACATCTATTCAGAGCCTACGACTGTTACAGGCTCTATCGGAATCTTCGGAATGTTCCTTGACGCCAGTGGACTGCTGACGGAGAAGCTGGGTGTGAAGTTCGACGAGGTGAAGACCAACAAACATGCTGCCTTCGGAACGATGGCGCGTCCGTTCAATGAAGAGGAGATTGCCCTCCTCGACCAGTATATCGGTCGTGGCTATGAACTTTTCCGTAAGCGTGTCGCCGATGGCAGAAAACTATCTGTCGACGCTGTCGAAGAGATTGCCCAGGGACGTGTATGGTTAGGAAATGATGCGTTGGGCATCAAGTTGGTGGATGCCATCGGCTCTATGGACGATGCTGTGAAGAAGGCAGCCCAACTGGCGAAGCTCAGTGAATACAAGACCAAAGGATATCCCGAGCCTACCGACTGGTTTACGCAGTTGCTTGATATGACGAGCAAGAGCAGCTATTTGGACGAGCAGATGCGCGCTACCCTTGGCGAGTATTATGAGCCGTTCCGCTATGTCAAGAATATCAACAAGCAGAATGCCATCCAGGCACGCCTGCCTTACTTCATTACTATAAAATAAATAATAAATAAGGTAAATGCGAGTAGAAGGCGACTTCATCAAGATCAATAAATGGCTGTTGCCTCTCAGTGCCATCTACGGAGCTGCTGTCAAGCTCCGTAACATGGCTTTTGAGATAGGCATCCTGAAAAGCCGTTCCTTCGACATGCCTGTTATCTCCGTGGGTAATATCACGGTAGGTGGGACAGGGAAGACCCCCCATGTGGAATATCTGACGAAGCACCTTAAAGATCTCTTCCATGTCGCCGTATTGAGCAGGGGCTATAAGCGTAAGAGCAAAGGCTTCATCATCGCCACGCCGAAGACGACGATGCCTGAGATAGGGGACGAACCTTTCCAGATGAAACAAAAGTTCCCTGATATCACTGTCGCCGTGGATAAGAGCCGCTGTCATGGTATTGAGAAACTCACCGACAATGATAAGACGTTGGATGTCATCCTTCTGGATGATGCCTTCCAGCACCGTTATGTCAAGCCTGGCATCAATATCTTGTTGGTCGACTATCATCGACTGGTCATCTACGACACACTGTTGCCTGCAGGCAGACTGCGTGAGCCGCTGTCAGGAAAGGACCGCGCTGATATCGTCATCATCACCAAATGCCCGAAAGACCTGAAGCCGATGGAGTTCCGCGTCATCACCAAGGCGATGAGCCTCTATCCTTACCAGCAACTATTCTTTACCACCCTGGAATATGGGGAACTGAGTCCTATCTTCGGAGAGGCAGGAGAACTCAGAAAGCTCAGAGAACTCAAAGACTATCATGTCCTTCTGCTGACAGGCATCGCCTCACCAGAGCAGATGACGCATGACTTAACACCATTAGTCAAGGATATCACGCCATTGGCATTTGCTGACCATCATCGTTTCAAGGCGAAGGACATCCAACTCATCAATGAGACCTTTGAGCAACTTCCCCAGCCCCGTTGTATCATCACGACTGAGAAAGACGCGACACGACTCTATGATATCGAGGGTCTGAGTGAGGAGGTGCGCAAGAACATCTATACTATTCCTGTCAATATCCAATTCCTATTGGGGCAGGGAGATTTATTTAACCAATATATCATAGGCTATGTACGAAAAAATTCAAGAAACAGCATCCTGGCTAAGACAAAGGATGACCACAAATCCCAAGACAGCGATTATTCTGGGGACAGGCCTCGGACAATTAGCTTCCGAAATAACTGACAAGAACGAGATTCCATATACGGAGATTCCCAACTTCCCTGTATCAACGGTTGAGGGGCATAAAGGAAAACTCATCTTCGGAAAATTAGGTGGCATCGATATCCTTGCCATGCAGGGACGTTTCCATTTCTATGAGGGCTATTCCATGAAGGAGGTCACCTTCCCTGTTCGTGTGATGTATGAGTTGGGCATCAAGACACTCTTCGTCAGTAATGCCGCTGGTGGCATGAATCCGAAGTTCAGGATCGGCGACCTAATGATCATCACCGACCATATCAATTTCTTCCCGGAACATCCGCTTCGCGGAAAGAACTATCCTACAGGACCTCGTTTCCCAGACATGCATGAGACCTATGACAAGAAGCTAATCAAGCTGGCTTCTGAGATCGCCTATGAGAAGAAGATACGTGTCACCTATGGCGTATATATTGGATTACAGGGACCGACCTTCGAAACTCCTGCCGAATATAGGATGTATCATCTGTTAGGTGCTGATGCTGTTGGTATGTCCACCGTTCCAGAAGTCATCGTTGCCCACCATTGCGGCATCCGTACTTTCGGTATCTCCGTCATCACGGACTTAGGCGGTTTCGATGAACCTGTAGAGGTCAGCCATGAGGAAGTGCAAGAGGCCGCCAATGCCGCACAGCCTTTCATGACAGAGATCATGCGTGAGATGATTATACGTTCAGAGAGTGTGGAGTCTGATAAGAAAGAAAACTATAACACAGAACACCCGACAGAAAAATGGAAATAGCAAAATTGGGTGAGTTCGGACTCATCGACAGGCTGACCAAGGATATCAAGCCACAGAATGACTCCACGAAATACGGCGTGGGCGATGATTGTGCTGTGCTTCATTACCCCGACAGTGAAGTGCTGGTGACGACGGATATGTTGATGGAGGGAGTGCATTTCGACCTTACCTATATCGATTTGGAACACTTAGGCTGGAAGTCGGCAATGGTGAATATCAGTGACATCTTCGCCATGAACGGCATCCCACGACAGATAACTGTCAGTATGGCACTCAGCAAGCGCTTCACCGTTGAGGACATGGAACAGTTCTATAACGGACTGCGTATGGCTTGCGACAAATGGAACGTGGATATCGTAGGAGGTGATACCACTTCTTCCTATACTGGTCTTGCCATCAGTATCACCTGTATCGGAGAGGCTCGCAAGGAGGATATCGTCTATCGTAACGGTGCCAAGGAGACAGACCTTATCTGTGTCAGTGGCGATCTCGGGGCTGCCTATATGGGACTACAACTCCTGGAACGTGAGAAAACAGTGTATTACGCCCAAGTTGATGAGGCGAAGAAGAAAGGCGACAAAAAGGCATTAGAGGAACTTAGCCACTTCCAGCCCGACTTCGCCGGCAAGGAATACCTGTTGCAACGGCAGCTGAAGACGGAAGCGCGTGGGGATATCATCCAACGACTGCGCGAGGCGAATATCCGTCCCACGGCAATGATGGATATCTCTGATGGTCTGTCGAGTGAACTGATGCATATCTGCAAACAGAGTCATGTGGGCTGCCGTGTCTTCGAGAAACAGATTCCCATCGACTACCAGACAGCTGTGATGGCAGAAGAACTGAATATGAACGTGACGACATGCGCCCTGAATGGCGGCGAGGACTACGAACTTCTGTTCACCGTCCCCATCGGCGACCATGAGAAGATTGAGGCAATGGAGGATGTCAAGCTTATCGGACATATCACTAAGGAGAGCCTCGGACATATCCTTGTCACCCGTGACGACCAGGAGTTTGAACTCAAAGCCCAGGGATGGAATCCGTTATAAATAAAGATGTATATGAAAAGATTACTATTTTCGTTTTTCACCGCCTTTGTTTCGATTGTCATATCTGCAGGGAATGTGACGGAACAGCAGGCACTGACGATTGCCCGCCAGTTCATGCAGGGCAAAACCTTCCATCAGGAAAAGTTACACAGGGCTGCCACAGTGAGCGACAACCAATTCTATGTGTTCAATGCCGAGGGGCAGAACGGTTTCGTGATTGTCAGTGCTGACGACCGGACCATACCTGTATTGGGATATGCTGACAAGGGAAGTCTGGAAATGAACAAGCTCCCTGTCAATGCCCGTCGCTGGCTGGAAGGCTATGCGGAGGAGATTAAGTCTTTGGGAGATGATGCCCAAGCAAGCAAGTCACCCCGTCGTGTCATAGGTGCTCCCGTTGCTCCCTTACTGACATGTCAGTGGAATCAAGGAGCACCTTATAATCTGCAATGCCCGATAGACGGTGAGAATCGCTGTGTCACTGGCTGTGTCGCCACAGCAATGGCACAGGTGATATACTACCATAAATGGCCCCAGAGTGCAACAGCTGCTATACCGGCATATACAACCTCTAAAAAAGGGTTGGAACTCCCTGAGTTGCCTGCCACCGTCTTTAAGTGGGACTTGATGAAAGACGAATACCAATATGATGAGACTGGTGCAGCGGCTGATGCTGTCGCCGAACTGATGCGTTATTGTGGTCAGGCTGTGCAGATGGACTATACAAGTGGTGAGTCTGCAGCATATGTAAGTGCCGCACACCTCATCAACTATTTCGGTTATAGTAAGATGGCAAAGGACGTGAGCCGCTACGACTATACTACAACGGAATGGGAAACTATGATCTACAAGGAGCTCTCCAACGCACGTCCTGTACTATATTCTGGAAATTCCGGCTCTAGTGGTCATCAGTTCGTAATCGACGGCTACGATGACAAGGGACTCTTCCATGTCAACTGGGGATGGGGCGGCTATGCCGATGGACATTTCGTGCTGTCTGTGCTCAACCCTGACGGACGAGGTATTGGCGGCGGGACATCTTCCAACGGTTATACCAGATGGCAGAATGCTATAATCGGTGTGCAACCTGACCACGGAGAACCTGCTGCAAAACCGATCATCTTCTTCGTGAGTCGGTATGATACATTCCAGTTCACCCGTAGTGGCTCCACACAAGACTTCACGGATGTCGCAGTAACAGGCTGGATTGGTTTCTGGGATGAAGGAAGTGTTACGGTAGACCATGCATGGGCTCTCTGCAAAGAGGGTAATCTCCTCAAGATACTCGACATACAAAATGAAGTGACGATTGATCAAGGATATTTCGCTGATGTCAGTGGCAATCTCTCTTTTGGCGCTAACCTCGACGATGGTGTCTATGAGTTGCGTCAGATGTACCGCTATCCAGGAGAGACAGAATGGAAGAAGTGTGGTTTCTATGATGGTAGTATTCTCCTTGCGGAGATCAGTGGCAACAACCTCACCCTGAAAAATTCCTCAGAGATAGAGAATGCCATTAAGATTAATAAGGTGACAGTGAATGGAGTCAAGAAGACTGGACGCAATATGTCGGCAGTGATTAACTGGACCAACGACGGCTATGCTAACGAAAATTCCTTCTATGTATGGCTTGGCTCTAACCCTGAATACGTCGCCGTCGCATCATCATATCTCGAAAACGGAGAGACGGAAGACCTTGAGATTTCCTTTACTTCGCAGGAAGTAGGAACGTTAACACTGGAGATATCTACGGACTATGACAAACAGAACATTGTCTACCAGACAGAGATTACCGTCGAGCAATCACTTCCCCAGACTCTCCAAACAGACATTGCCATCGAAGGAGCGAAGAATATGACCATTGAGGGAACGACCATCAATGCCACAGTCACCTTTACGAATAATGGATATTATGTGTATGACGACCAGATAGTATTCCGTCTGCAGCAGATTGATGACGACTGGAACTATATTGGTAATCCCATTGAGGTTGTCAAAAACATAAACGTTGCTGTAGGCGAACAGACACAAGTCAATGTCCAGTTCCCGGACTTGACAGCTGGCGCACAATATAACCTTGTCGCTTACTATTTCTCATCTGGTAATGTTTACTGGGGGAACAGCACAATATGTACTGTCGGCAAAATATTGATTCCGGCAGATTTGTCAATCTCACTGAACGTGACAAACGCCAAGTCTGACTTAACTGTTGAGGGGACATCCATTATGACGAATGTTGTTCTCCAGAATAACAGCAGTTATGACTATGATGAGAAAATTGAAGTGGTTGCGTGGTACGATAACAATGAAGGATATGTATATTGGGAGAACAGCGTGATAATCAAGGATGTACAGATACCTGCTGGTCAGCAGAAGACACTCTATAACATTGAAATTCCTAATCTGACGATAGGCAGGACATATTACCTTAGCGCATCGTATTACTCTGAAACCGATGAAGTGAGAGAATTTGACTGGGACAAGACTTACACGTTGGTTACTCCCACAGCCATCAACACTGTCAAGACTGAGCAGCAGAAGGACACGCCCATCTACAACCTCGGCGGACAGCGAGTGTCGGCTAACCATAAGGGTATTATCATCAAGAATGGTAAGAAGTATGTTGTGAAATAATGTAAAACTTGAGTATAATGAAAAATAATCCGCCAAAAGTTTGGTGGATTGTTTTTTTTGTTGTACCTTTAGAACATGGTGCCTTAGCTCAGTTGGTAGAGCATCGGACTGAAAATCCGTGTGTCCCCGGTTCGATTCCTGGAGGTACCACTCCTCCTTTCATTATGAGCCCCTGTCTTTGAGAATTCTCAAGCAGGGGCTTTTCCTTTTGTCCTTTAATACCATGTGATATTAAACAAACAGAGTGTCACATCTTTGAGCAGGAATAGCCCTGATGGATATAAATCTTGAATTTTTTGCAGATTTCTCGGAAATAGTTTGTATTTTTGCAACCAGAATATTCACTTAAACAAATTAGACATGAAGAAAACAATTGTAAGTGCCATGATGATCATGGCTTTCCTGTGCTTCACTACAACAGTCAATGCACAGTCAGACAACAAGCCCAAGGCTAAGAAGGAATGCTGCGACAATAAGGCAGAGAAATCCTGCTGCGACAAGAAAGATGAGGGTTCATGCTGCGACAAGAAAGATGAGAAGTGTTGCTGTGGCGCAGACTGCAAGAATTGTACGGAGTGTAAGGCTGCCTGTTGTGAGACCAATTGCAAGGACTGCAAGCACAAAGGAAAATGTAAGAAGAACTGCAAGAAATAATCCGTTGCTGAGTATACTCAGTATAGGGATTACGACATTTAGAATCCAAAAAAAGTTAAAACAATAAAGATGTCCCGACTTTTGGAACATCTTTATTGTATCTTTGTACCCATGCTGACAGAGAAGACCATGGAGAAGTTGCGCATCCTGACGGAGTCGGCGAAGTACGATGTATCGTGCTCGTCGAGTGGTACTGTGCGCAGTGGTAAGAAAGGGATGGTAGGTAATACTGTCGGCGGCATGGGTATCTGTCATTCGTTCGCTGATGACGGGCGTTGTATCTCGTTACTGAAGATTATGCTCACCAATTACTGTATGTATGACTGTGCCTATTGCATCAACCGCCGCTCGAACGACATTCAACGTGCGACTCTCTCCGTATCGGAACTGGAAGAGATCACGATGGAGTTCTATCGTCGCAACTATATCGAAGGCCTCTTCCTCAGCAGTGGTGTGGTACGTAACCCCGACTATACGATGGAACGACTGACAGCCATCGTCCGCGACCTCCGCACCATCCACCGCTTTAATGGATACATCCACCTGAAGGCAATCCCTGGTGCCTCGCAGGAGTTACTCGCCGAGGCAGGACGCTATGCCGACCGTATGAGTGTGAACATCGAGATTCCGAAGGAGGAATCGTTAAAGGCTTTGGCTCCCGAGAAAGACCATCAGAGCGTGTTCCAGCCTATGCGTCTCATCCAACAGAGTGTCCTTGAAAATAAGGAAGAGCGCAGAAAGTTCCGTCATGCCCCCCGTTTCGTACCTGCAGGTCAGTCGACGCAGATGATTGTGGGTGCCACCAACGAGACAGACAAGGATATCCTGCAGATGTCGTCCTCGCTCTATCAGCAACCCACTATGCGCCGTGTCTACTATTCCGGCTATATCAGCGTAAACACTTACGACAAGCGGTTACCTGTTCTGAAGCAGCCGCCCTTGGTGCGTGAGAACCGTCTCTATCAGGCAGACTGGCTCTTGCGCTTCTATCATTTCGATGTCAACGAGATTGTAGATGATGCACACAGTCATCTCGACCTCGACGTAGACCCGAAGTTAGGCTGGGCATTACGCCACCCAGAGTATTTCCCTGTGGATATCAACCACGACGACTATGAACGTATCCTTCGTGTACCCGGCATCGGAACGAAGTCGGCATGGCTCATCGTCAACAGCCGCCGCTTCAACCGCCTCACATCATATCACCTGAAGAAGATGTGCGTGGTGATGAAAAAGGCAAAGTTCTTTATTACCTGTGGTGAGCTTACCAGCACCTTCTCACAACCTATCATTGGTATTAATGAGCTGCACCCTGAACGTCTCCGTCCCTTACTCATCTCCAAAGCACAACAAAAGAGAGTTGCCGACGAACAGCAACTCACCCTTGATTTCGAAGAATAATTGTTATAACCTGCAAGTCAGTCCTAACTTGGTTTCGAAGGTCTTGGCACGTACCGTATCGCGGTACTTATAGAAAGTACGACGAGAATAAAAGGCACCTGACAAGGTGATGGACCATTGTTTGGCGAGATGGAACTCAAGGGCGGGGTGAATGACCAACAGAGCGGCATTACTACGGTCACCCTGAACATTCAGATAGTGTAGGTCTCTGGTTCCATCGGCAAACTCCTGCAGTTCCTTAAGACTATAGTCTTCATAGCCTTTCCAAGTATAGATGCGGAAATATTTGGCATTAAGAATGAAGCGTCCGAACTTTCCGAAGTCTAGTTGAGTCTTTGACTTGATACTGAAGCCCATGCCCATATTATAGTCGCGCTCGATGACATTGAAGTAGTCACTCTTCGTTCCACCGAGCAAGATTCCACTGAGGAACACACGCTGTTCCAGTCCTGACAGCGCTCCCGTTCGGGGTAGAGAAAAGATGAAGCCAGGACCGAAGCCTGCCGCCTCACTGATACGATACGGTGTCAGCTCGGAACCGTCCTTAATAGGTTTGGCATCATAATAGTTAAAGTGTTGGTAGATACCAAACTCACCTGCCATGTCTTTCTTATCGAGGATCGGTGTACTCCACAGGCGACCGACGATGCTGATGTTATTGACCATCGGTTGTCCGCCACCGAAGCTGAAAGTGGCATCCAGGTCGAAGAAATCGTAAGGCTTGGTATGACGCTCACCGTCAACAGAGGTACCATAGTTCAGATAGAAGTTTAAATAAGGAGTATGGACACCACGGAACAGTGCACCATCATCTGCCAGGTAACGCCAACCGACAGAGAATGCTACATCGACGGGAATCTCATGGAAGTTATGATAACGGTAATGGTCGTTACGGACGTGCCAGGCATCACCGCTGAAGATACGATGCAGTCCCTGGATGGGGTTGACAATGGTGGCGGCAGCCTCACGTAAGAAACGGCGGAAGCCACGGTCACGGTCGTCGAGGATGGTACGACTCAAACGGTGGGTCATCTCACCGATAGCCATACCACCACAGCTAGTGGCGATGATATCGTTGATGGCTGGTGGTTCTGTCTCACCGAAGAACTCCCACATCAGCGAGCCGCCCAGTGCATAGGGTGCCGACTCCCAGAAGCTGAGTCCGTTGGTACGTGCCGCATTGAAGTAGAGGTTACCATGATAGGGATGGGCAAACATATTAGTGGTGAAGAGGTCGTTGTCCCAGACAAAACCTGTCTTAAAGTTATTCCGAATGTCTTTCAGGGTGGTCTGTGCAAAGTCCGACTTCAGCACCCAACGGTCGAAGAGTTGTACACCCACGTTGATGCCCGTCACCTCAGCAGCAGCCAACCAGTAGTGTTTCTTTTTGGGCAGTGCCATCGTGGAGTC
>CACXQL010000055.1 GCA_902769805.1 uncultured Prevotellaceae bacterium | reverse complement strand
ACCATTGTTCTGGAAGAGGGAGACAGTATCTATTTCGACTCCACCAAGCCCCATGGTATGCTCGCCATTGGCAACAAGGCGGTGAAGTTCCTTGCATTTACAGTAGAATAACACAAAGACTATGATAGAAAGATTTCTGAAGCAGACAAGCTTCTCCTCAGTGGAGGATTACAACAAACACCTGGAGTTCATCATCCCAGAGAACTTCAACTTTGCCTATGATGTGATGGATGAATGGGCAAAGGAGAGACCCGACGGACTTGCCATGCTATGGACAAACGACCAAGGCGAGGAGATCCGTACTACATTTGCAGAACTGAAAGAGCAGACCGATCAGGCAGCCTCTTATCTGCAGAGCTTAGGTATTGGCAAGAACGATCCTGTCATGCTGATTCTGAAACGCCGCTATGAGTGGTGGATAGTGATGCTCGCATTGTGTAAGATTGGGGCTATTGCGATTCCAGCCACCCACATGCTGACGAAACATGACATCGTCTACCGCAACACCCGTGCCTCCGTCAAGGCGATTGTCTGTGTGGACGATGCTTATGTAGTGAGTCAGATACAAGCTGCAAAAGATGAGAGCCCGACGGTCAAACAATATATCACCATCACGGATCATGGTAAGCCCATCCCCGAAGGATTCCATGACTGGCAGAAAGAATGGAGACAGGCACCGAAATTCGTCAGACCCTCCTTTGTCAACGACAATGACGACACCATGCTGATGTACTTCACCAGCGGCACCAGTGGTGAGCCTAAGATGGTGGCTCATGACTATCTCTATGCCATGGGACATCTGACAACGGGTGTGTTCTGGCATAACCTGCATGAAGGTTCCCTGCATCTGACTGTCGCAGACACTGGCTGGGGCAAGGCTGCCTGGGGCAAGATCTATGGTCAGTGGTTTGCTGGAGCTACCGTCTTCGTCTTCGACCATGAGAAATTCAATGCGGACACGCTGTTGCGCCAAATAGAGAAGTACAAAGTAACCTCATTCTGTGCTCCTCCTACTATCTATCGTTTCATGATCCGTGAGGACCTGAGCAAGTACGACCTCAGCCATCTCGAATATTGTTGCACTGCAGGTGAGGCACTGAATCCTGCCGTCTTCGACAAGCTCAAAGAGAAGATAGGTCTTAACATCATGGAAGGTTTCGGACAGACAGAGACGACGATGACCCTTGGCACGATGCCTTGGATGACACCGAAACCTGGTTCGATGGGTATTCCCAATGCACAATATGACATTGATCTATTGCGTGCCGATGGTACTTCCTGTGAAGATGGTGAGAAAGGAGAGATCGTTATCCGCGTCGGTGACAGAAAGCCCATCGGTCTGTTTAAGGAATACTATCGTGACCCAGAGCTCACTAAAGAGGCATGGCATGATGGTGTTTACCATACAGGTGATATGGCATGGCGCGATGAGGACGGTTATTACTGGTTTGAAGGCCGTATCGACGATGTCATCAAGTCAAGTGGTTACCGTATCGGTCCGTTCGAGGTAGAGAGTGCGCTGATGACCCACCCTGCCGTTGTAGAGTGTGCCATCACTGGTGTCCCTGACGAGATCCGCGGTATGGTAGTCAAGGCGACGGTCGTTCTCGGCAAGGAATGGAAAGACAAGGCCGGCGAAGACCTCGCCAAAGAGTTACAGCAACATGTCAAGAAAGAGACCGCACCCTATAAATATCCACGTATCGTGGAGTTCGTCGACGAACTCCCCAAGACCATCAGCGGTAAGATTCGTCGCGTAGAGATCAGAAATAAAGACGCAGAGAAATAAAGATGAAACAGCGTATAGTAGTTAAGGTAGGCTCTAACGTCTTGACACGTCAGGACGGCAAACTGGATGTGACACGTATGTCAGCACTCGTGGACCAGATAGCCTGGCTGCGTCAGCATGACTATGAGGTCATCCTCGTCTCCTCTGGTGCGATGGCATCAGGACGAGGAGAACTGAAGGTAGACCATGACATGGACTCTGTAGAACAGCGCCAGTTGTTCTCTGCCCTTGGTCAGGCAAAACTCATCGGGCTCTATTATGATCTGTTCCGTGAGTATCACATGCATGTCGGACAGGTACTCACCATGAAGGAAAACTTCGAACCTGGTGAACAATACGAGAACCAACGGGCGTGTATGACGGTGATGCTGGAGCATGACGTACTGCCTATCGTCAACGAGAATGATACGGTGAGTGTCACCGAGTTGATGTTTACCGATAATGACGAGCTGTCAGGTCTCATTGCCCGTATGATGGATGCCGACACCCTCATTCTGCTCTCTAACATCGACGGTATCTATACAGGACAGCCCGATGACCCTGCCTCACAACTGATTCGTAATGTCGACCCAGGAACCGACCTCAGCAAGTATATCCAGACAGAGAAGAGTGCCTTCGGGCGTGGTGGCATGCATTCAAAGTACACTACTGCCAACAAGATATCGCAGGAAGGCATCCGCGTCATCATCGCCAATGGGGAGCGTGAGAACATCCTCGTTGACTTAATACAGAAGAAACAAGAAATACCCCATACGGAATTTTCACCCAAGCAACTATGAATCTGACAGACACATTCAAGAATGTCAAAGTGGCAAGTAGAAGTCTTGCCCTCTTGACAGATGAACAACGTAACGAGATACTGAATGCCGTTGCCAACACCATTCTCGATTACAAGGAGCGTATCCTTATCGCCAATGAGAAAGACTTGGCGAAGATGGATCCCAAGAACCCGTTATACGACCGCCTGCAACTGACGGACAAGCGATTGGCTGATATTGCTGCTGACATGCGTAATGTCGCCTCACTCCCTACCCCTTTAGGACATATTACAAAGGAGAAAACCCTACCCAACGGACTACGTCTCTGTCGGGTGTCTGTTCCCTTCGGTGTCATCGGCATGATTTATGAGGCACGTCCTAATGTGACATACGATGTCTTCTCACTCTGTTTCAAGAGTGGTAATGCCTGTGTCCTGAAAGGCGGCAGTGATGCTGACCTGTCGAATCAGGCATCCGTGGAACTGATTCATGAAGTCTTGGAACGCTATGGCGTGAATCCTGATGTTGTCACTCTCTTGCCTGCTACCCATGAAGCTACTGGTGAGATGCTGAATGCTGTCGGATATATAGACCTCTGTATTCCGCGTGGCGGTCGCCGTCTGATAGACTTTGTCCGTGATACCGCACGTATTCCTGTCATTGAGACAGGAGCAGGTGTTGTCAACACCTATTTCGACGAAGATGCCGACCTGGAGATGGGCAAGGCTATCATCTGTAATGCCAAGACACGACGTGTCAGTGTGTGCAATGCCCTCGACTGTCTGATTATCCACGAGAAGAGACTGGGTGATCTGGTGAAGTTGATGAAGCCGTTGCATGACCATAAGGTTACGCTCTATGCTGATGCTCCTTCCTATCAGATACTGACAGGACACTATCCGAGTATCTTGCTTCGTCCTGCCACCGAGGATTCTTTCGGCACGGAGTTCATGGACTATAAGATGGCTATCAAGACCGTTACGTCACTGGAAGAGGCGTTGGCACATATCAACCAATACGGTTCTGGACATAGCGAGGCGATTATCACACAGAACGAAGAGACAGCACGTCTGTTCCAGCAATACGTGGATGCGGCATGTGTCTATTGGAATGCCCCGACCTCCTTCACCGACGGAGCACAGTTCGGACTCGGAGCCGAGATAGGCATCTCCACCCAGAAACTGGGTCCTCGTGGCCCTATGGCATTAGAGGAAATCACCACTTATAAGTGGCTCATCGAGGGCGAAGGCCAGATTAGACCGTAAATCGGACATGTCGATAATCCGACATTTCGAAACAACGAGATAACGTCATAACGAAATAACGAAATATTATGAAATCATTCATCAACGTAGAAGATATCGGTCCGCTGGAAAAAGCATTAGCGGAAGCACAAGAGATTAAGAACGACCGTTTCAAATATCAGCATCTGGGTAAGAACAAAACCCTGATGATGATATTCTTCAATAACAGTCTGCGTACCCGTCTGTCCACCCAAAAAGCTGCCATGAACCTCGGCATGAACGTTATAGTACTTGACGTAAATGCTGGAGCATGGAAGTTAGAGACAGAGCGTGGTGTCATCATGGATGGTGACAAGAGTGAGCATCTGTTAGAGGCGATTCCTGTCATGGGTTGCTATTGTGACCTGATTGGTGTACGCTCCTTTGCCGGACTGACAGACCGTGAGTACGACTACGCAGAGACAGTGCTGAACCAATTTATCAAGTATAGCGGTAAACCTGTCTTCGCCATGGAGACAGCCACCGTGCACCCTCTTCAGGCTTTTGCTGACTTGATAACAATTGAAGAATATAAAACTGTCAAGCGCCCCAAGGTCGTCCTTACATGGGCACCCCACTGCCGCGCCTTGCCGCAGGCAGTTCCTAACTCATTCGCTCAGTGGATGAATGCCGCTGATGTCGATTTCGTCATCACTCACCCAGAGGGTTATGAACTGGACCCGAAGTTCGTAGGTAATGCCCGTGTGGAGTACGACCAGCGAAAAGCCTTCGAGGGTGCAGATTTCATCTATGCCAAGAACTGGAGCAACCCAGGGGTGACGAATCCTGCCGACTATGGTAAGATTACTTCTAAGGATATGTCGTGGACTGTAGATACCGAACACATGTCATGGACCAACAATGGTAAGTTCATGCATTGTCTGCCCGTTCGTCGTGGACTCATCGTTACCGATGATGTCATCGAGAGTCCAGACTCCATCGTCATACCAGAGGCAGCCAACCGCGAGATCAGTTGCTCGGTAGTTATTAAGCGTATGCTGGAAGCGTTATGATTTCTTTTGAGTGTGACTACAACAACGGGGCACATCAGAAGGTGTTGGAAAACCTGATTAAATATAATGAGGTGAGAACCACGCCTTATGGCTTCGACGAATTTAGTGAACGTGCCAAAGATCGCATACGTGAGGCATGCGGTATGCCTGATGCCCAGATATTCTTCCTGACAGGCGGTACACAGACCAATGCTACTACCATTGACTCGATGCTCTATCAGTATGAGGGTGTCATCTGTGTAGAAACAGGACATATCAATGTCCATGAGGCTGGTGCCGTAGAGTTTACCGAGCATAAGATTATCACGTTACCTGGCAATCAAGGGAAGATGGATGCGAAGGTGCTCGACAAGTATTTGGATGACTTCATGCACGATGGCAACAATGCCCATGCCGTCTATCCGGGACTGGTATATATCACCTTCCCCACAGAACTCGGAACCCTCTATACTGCTAACGAACTGGACGAGATATATAAGGTATGTCAGCATTATGAGATTCCCCTCTATATCGACGGCGCACGCTTAGGTTATGGGCTGATGGCAGAAGGAAATGACATCACACTACCCTATCTTGCCCGCCATTGTGATGTTTTTTATATTGGTGGTACGAAACTTGGAGCATGGTGCGGAGAGGCTGTCGTTTTCACTAACCGCCAAGCCCACAAGCATTTCTTCTCTATTCAAAAGCAGCATGGAGCCGTCATTGCCAAAGGAGCTTTGATAGGCTTGCAGTTTGAGGCACTGTTTACCGACAATCTCTATTTCGACCTCGCGCGTCATGCCATTGATATGGCGATGCGGATGAAACAGCTGTTTCAGGAGAAAGGTTTTGAGTTCTATATCGACTCCCCCACCAACCAGCAGTTTGTCATCCTTCCTAATGCTTTGGTAGAGAGACTCTCTAAGCAAATGGAGTTTACCCACTGGGGACAAGCCCCTGGTCATCGCACCATCTGCCGTTTCGTCACCAGCTGGGCAACGACAGACGAAGAACTGAAAGAACTCGAGAAGATTATCGGATAAGACAGCGAAAAATCCGCAAATATCTATATCTTTCAAGTGAAGAATGTCTTGGAATATGGAAAATAAGTTGTTCCACCCCATGGAACAAAGTGTTCCACCCCATGGGACAAAGTATTCCATGCCATGGAACAAAGTGTTCCACCCTATGGAACAAACAGGAGTCTTACCCGAAATGCACGTTCTTTCATTCCTTCATAGGTGGGGATGGTCAAACGGATGGTATCCAAGGATTGGTCTGATGGTAATAGGATACTGATATACCTACGATTAGTGTAGTATTCAGGTACTCCCCCTTGGTCATGAAGGAAACGATAATATGCAGTACGGGTATTATCGGCATTGACAAGGATGGTATCTTGGGCAATACCAACGGTATGGATGCCGTCTTCCCCATCTACCTGTCCTGTCTTCAACAGCAATCCTACATTCAGATACTTCCCTTTCTTACTCAGCCATGCACTCTCAAAGCCAACAGGATCCTGGGGTAGTTCCTTCATCTTCCAGTGTTCAACGGGGCGAAGGGTGGGTACCGCACCCATTTGAACACACTCTGCGGTAGTCTCCGTCAACTTGTTGAAATAAAGGATGGCACGATAGGTAGTGTCTGCCTTCTGTATCCAAGAAGCAGTGGCAGGAGAGGTAAGCGTGAAGTGACTGTCGTCATCCAGCACAAAGGCTGTTGCCTGTTTCTTCCCGTCAACAGACAGTTCTACCATCTCTGCCTGCATCAACGAGTATTTACCTTCCCCCTTGTCGTAGCTGTCAGTGGTGCAGGCTGTCAATGCAAGCATTGCCAGAACGGTCAGTGTATAGCGATTAGCGGTCAGTGTCATGGGCTGTAAGATAGTTACGGAGTGGGTTGGCATACATTGTCAGCATCCGGTTACGGAGGAAAGCCTCATCCTTATCCGGAATCTTGATCTTGGCAAGCTGTCCTACAAGATACTTCTCGAAACGCTGTTGGTCTTCTGAAGTATAATGGTCTGAAAAGACTGTTTGTGACTCCAGAAGGTCCAAGGCAATATAATTACAAGGATAGAGACGGTAATGGCGGTGTATCTCGCTATCCATGCGCTGGGCAACAGCAGTGAAGAACTCATTCTTCGGTAAGTCACCTAACTCATCAATCCACGTGTTGACAGGCGCAGAACAATGGTAATGCACACGCCCCTTATAGCCGAAGATACCCGTCTTCATATTATCGAGGTCATCCTGACGGCTCTTCTTGAACGCAGGGTTGTCGCGCTTCTGCTGGAACTCCTGTGCCTTCAGATAGTCACAGGGGTCATACTCATAACTGATAGTCAGCGGCACGATGTTCAGGTCACGGAGTTTATCCACCATATCACCTTCTCCACCCATCGCCAGCATCTTCAATACCGACTCCTGCGTACGATCGTCAGAGTCTTTCGCCCTACCCTCACGCTGTGCTATCCATATATTCTCCTTCTTCTGGGCGACGGCATAATGGATGTAACTACTCATCAACTGACTACTACGCATCATCTCATGGGCTGTCAGCCCTCGGCGCACGGTGAATGCTTTATTCATGCGCACCAGTCGTTTAATCCAAGGATAGATGAGCAGGTTATCCCCGATACCGATTTCTACTGTTGTCGGATAACCTTTCTTATTCAGCATCACGTCAAGGAAGGCTGAGTCGAGTACGATGTCACGATGGTTGGAGACGAAGGTATATCTGAGTGTAGAGTTAGAGCCGTGGAGGTTGGAATCTTCGAAGGTGAGTCCATCAGTATATTTACGGACGAAGTACCATACGACAGGTTTCATGAAACGGAGCTGGAAGTCAAGGGGAGTCTTCACGCCGACGAAGGCAAGGCGCAGCAGTCCATTACGTATCGACTTGGGCAACCAGGGAACAAAACCCTTCAGCAGCAATGAGAACTGACGGTCGTTAATCAGTTCTTCAAACGCCTGTTTCATCTCCCCTTTCTCATAAGGGCGTATCTCATCAAACTCCTTGATATCCATAATGGCAGCAAACTCTCAACTATACACTCTAAAGTATGAACTTCTTAAAACTGGTTCTCCACGATATCTGTCAGGACCTCCGTCATCGATAGGCCTGCAGCCTTCACCTGTTGGGGAATGAAACTCGTAGCAGTCATGCCTGGAGTGGTGTTCACCTCCAACATCGTGATCTTACCTTGTGGTGAGATGATATAATCGATACGGATGATACCGTTACAGTGAAGGATGTCATAGATATGACTGGTTATCTCACGGACACGACGGGCAGTATCCTCTGGGATACGGGCAGGAGTTATCTCCTGTACCTGGCCATTATACTTCGCGTTATAGTCAAAGAACTCATTCTGCGTCACCACCTCTGTAATCGGCAATAACACAGTCTTCTCTCTGGTCTTATAGATTCCCATCGTAATCTCAGTACCATCCAAGAACTGCTCGACCATGATCTCGTCACTCTCCAGCATCGCCTTACGGATGGCAGGAGCCAACTGATCGGCAATCTTCACCTTTGACACACCAAAAGAAGAACCGTCAGCGGCAGGTTTTACGAAACAAGGCATACCGATACGTTGCTCTATCTCCTCATCGCTCACCAGTTCCTCATAGCCCTTACGTATCAACAATGAGTCAGCAACGGCAATGCCATAGCCACGCAGATACTGGTTCAGCACAAATTTATCAAAGGTCATCGCCTCTACTAACACGCCACTGGTACTGTAAGGTACACCGACTAAGTCGAAATAGCCCTGCATGATACCGTTCTCACCAGGAGTACCGTGAATGGTGATGTAGGCATAGTCAAATCGCTTCGCCTCCCCATTCTCCACAAACGAGAAGTCATTGCGGTCGATACGTGCTGTCGTACCGTCACGCAACTCTACATTCCAGTCCTGACCTTTCACTTCAACAATATACACATCATATCGCTCTTTGTCGAAGAACGAATAGATACCTTGTGCTGAGCGCAATGAGACATCGTGCTCCGATGAGTCGCCACCACAGACAATGGCTATGACACGTTTCAGATTTTTCATATATTTCTTTATTTTGCTATTATGATATTTCGTTATTACGAGTATATTTTCTCCATTTCTCAACAAGTGCTTCCATATCGTCAGCAAGAGGCGATGTGAAGTCCATTTGTTCTTTAGTCATAGGATGTACGAACCCCAATGTACGGGCATGTAGCGCCTGACGGTTGCAGAGTTTAAAGCAGTTCTGGATATATGCCTTATACGAAGCCGTGCGCTCTCCACGCAGGATCTCTGTACCTCCGTAGCGCTCATCACCAAACAGCGGATGCCCGATATGCTTCATGTGGGCACGTATCTGATGCGTACGTCCTGTCTCCAAGCGACACTCCACAAGGGTGACATAGCCGAAACGCTCCAGCACCTTATAATGAGTAACAGCACTCTTTCCAATCTCTGAGCCGGGAGGAAACACAGCCATGCGCAAGCGGTCTTTCGGGTCTCGTCCGATATTCCCCTCTATACGCCCTGTCTCCTCCGTGAAGTTCCCCCACACCAAGGCGTTGTAACTGCGATGTGTATCGTGGTTGAAGAACTGAGCACCCAGTTCTGTCTTTGCCTCCGGGGTCTTTGCCACCACCAGCAGTCCACTGGTATCCTTGTCAATGCGATGCACCAGTCCGACAGATGGGTCGTTAGGGTCGTAGGTCGGTAAGTCACGCAGATGCCACGCAACGGCATTCACCAACGTACCATGGAAGTTACCACATCCAGGATGCACCACCAGGCCTGCCGGCTTATTGATCACCATCAACTGATCATCCTCATATACGATATCCAGAGGCATCTCCTCTGGCTCTATGGTCGTATCATAATGCGGACGATCGAGCATCAGCGTGATGATATCGCCAGGACGCACCTTGTAGTTGCTCTTGACTGGTTTATCATTGACATGGATGAAACCCGCATCCGCCGCTTTCTGTATCCTATTACGAGAGGAATGCTGGACATGTTCCGACATATACTTGTCGATACGGACAGGGTCTTGTCCGCGATCCACTTCCAGACGCAGGTGCTCATAGAGCTCACCTTGTCCTTCCGCCTCTTCCTCCTCCAAGAGGATGTCATCCAGTTCCTCGTCCATATATCTGGGAATCCTTATTCTGTTCCTACAGGTGGCTCCTTCACTTCCACAAACTCATCCACCTCATTCATCCCTTCTGTCGGGTCTATCGCATAGGTGGGATCCACGAACTCAACATCCTCCGTCTCGTCGTAATTGCCTTTACCTATCATCAACGTCAACGGATAGTCGATAGGGACACGGTCACCGTTAGACACTCTTCGTCCACGACAGACAATACCATAGACCCAGTCTTTCTCACCAACCACCAGTTGTGGCTCTGTCAGTCGGAAGCCCATTGCCATCAGTTTTGCCTCTGCCTCACGGAAGCTGGAGTTGTCTACGATATCAGGGATGGCGAATGTCGGAGACGACGGAGAGTTGACAGTTACATAGATCGTATGCCCCGACTTCACCTTTGTACCATAACCAGGGGTCTGGGCAAGAATACAATCAGCCGGCATCGTCTTCACATAACCAGAGTCGCTAACGACGATATTCAATCCCTCTTCCTCAAGCAGGAGTCTTGCCTTCAGATAGGTCATACCCTTGAGTTCTGGTACTTCAATACCTTCTCCATGGTGTGTATAAATGTCCAATCCGAACTTCACACCTGTGCACAGCAGGACAAACACCACAGCCATCGCAAGCAGGTGAAGGAGAAGATAATGACTGGTAAACTTACCAAAGAAATCCTTTACATTCATTATTTATTATAATAATGTGATTATCTAAACGACAAAAGTACAAAGAATTATCGACACTGCCAAATGATAGGCAAAAAAAAATCGAGAGCTGACCTTCCGTCTACTCCCGACATTCTTCTATTACTCCTAAACTTTTATCGGAGATTACTTTCCGTGATGCTCGTCAGAAACGGTCAACTTCTTACGACCCTTTGCACGGCGAGAAGCCAGTACACGACGACCATTCTTTGATGCCATACGCTCACGGAAACCATGTTTGTTCACGCGGCGACGATTGTGCGGCTGAAATGTTCTTTTCATTGTTTTATCTTATTTTATTGTTATTATTCGTCAATTCGGGCTGCAAAATTACGGAATTATTTCGAATTACGCAAGTTTCTGCGGAAATTTTTCACTTTTCACTTCTCACTTCTCACTTTTTTTCGTACCTTTGCACCCGCAAAAAGTATATAATACATATTATAATAGCTATTTTTTATGATTAACTCACAAGACATCAAGAAAGGTACCGCCATCCGCATGGACGGTGCTATCTGGGTTTGCATTGACTTCCAGCATCGTAAGCCAGGTAAAGGTAACACTATCATGAACATCAAGTTGAAGAACGTCACTGACGGTCGTGTACTGGAGCGCCGCTACAACATCGGTGAGAAATTGGAGGATGTTGTCATTGAGCACCGCGACTATCAGTACCTCTATGAAGACCAGGAGGGTCGTATCTTCATGAATCAGGAGACCTTTGAGCAGATTCCTATCGCCAATGACCTCGTCATCGGTCATGAGTACATGAAGGAAGGCGACGTGGTATCTGTTGTCAGCGACACCACTGACGGTACTGTCCTCTATGCAGAGATGCCCGTGAAGACCATTCTTCGTGTCACTCACTCTGAGCCTGGCATCAAGGGCGACACAGCTACCAACACCCTGAAACCAGCCACACTGGAGACAGGCGTAGAGGTCCGCGTACCCCTGTTCATCAACGAAGGCGACCTCATTCAGATTGACACCCGTGACGGTTCTTATCTGGCACGCGCAAAGGAGTAAGTTTTTCAGTGAACTATAGTATAATCGCCCTGATGAAGTGGACGAGTTGCTTGAGAGTCTCTGCTCTCAAACGCTCAAGGACTTCGAGGTGGTGATTGTAGAGGACGGATCACAGAAACCATGCAAGGATGTTTGCGACAAGTACGCAAACATCCTTAATTTACATTATTACTATAAGGACAATAGCGGTCCTGGACAAAGCCGCAACTATGGTGTAGAGCATGCCAATGGCGACTACGTCATCATCCTCGATTCCGATGTAGTGCTACCTGAGGGTTATATGATGGCGATCAACTCTCAACTTTCAACTTACAACTTTCAACCAGTATGCTGGGGCGGTCCTGATGCTGCTCATCCATCGTTCACTCCCATCCAAAAAGCCATCTCTTATTCGATGACTTCATTCTTTACAACTGGTGGTATCCGCGGCGGTAAGAAGAAACTCGATAAATTCTACCCTCGTTCTTTCAATATGGGTATCCGTAAGGATGTATATCTACAACTAGGTGGATTCTCGAAGATGCGTTTTGGCGAAGACATCGATTTCAGTTATCGTATGGTGGAGGCAGGCTATCAACCCCAGCTGTTTCCTGATGCATGGGTATGGCACAAACGTCGTACAGACTTCCGTAAGTTCTTCCGACAGGTCTATAACAGCGGTATCGCACGTATCAATTTAGAAAAGCGGCATCCTGGTACAATGAAACTTGTACATCTGTTGCCTATGGTATTCACGGTGGGAGTCATCGCACTCATCCTCATCTCCGCTGTCGGACGTGCCCTCATGCACTATGTCGACCGCGACCAGTTCTATTGGATGTGCTTCGCTCCTTGGTTACCTCTTTTATTATATAGCCTCGTCATCCTTATCGACTCAACCATTCAGAACAAGAGTTTGAAAGTCGGTCTGCTAAGTGTCCCTGCCGCCTTTGTCCAGTTGATGGGCTACGGATTCGGGTTCATTGAGGCTTGGTGGAAACGATGTGTACAGAGAAAAGACGAGTTCCAGGCTTTTGAGAAAACATTCTATCAATAATCTCTTATTATTTATCAACTATCAACTATGGATAAATTAAGTATCAATCAATGGGCTGAGGAAGATCGCCCACGTGAGAAAATGATGCATCTTGGAGCAGAAACCCTGAGTAGTGCGGAACTGCTTGCCATTTTGATTGGTTCTGGCTCTCCTAAAGAGAGTGCCGTCGACCTCATGAAACGAGTACTTAGCGATTGCAACAACAACTTAAACACACTAGGGAAGAAATGTATTCATGAACTTTGTGAATACAATGGTATCGGTGAGGCAAAGGCTGTCACCATCCTTGCCGCCTGTGAATTAGGAAAGCGGCGACAGATGGAAATGGTAGAGGAACGCCCTGACTGCGGAACAGCCACTCGCATCTACAACCACATGCATCCAATCATGCAGGACTTGGATGTAGAGGAGTTCTGGGTATTACTGATGAATCATAACTACAGACTCATCAAGAAAATACGAATCTCACATGGCGGCATCACTGAGGTGGCTGTCGATATCCGTATCATTCTACGGGAAGCCATGCTTGTCAATGCCACCATCCTCGCCGTCTGTCATAACCATCCCTCGGGCAATCTGCGTCCCAGTGAACAAGATAATCATCTGACCCAGAACATCAAGAAAGCCTGTGACATCATGCGCATCCACTTTCTCGATCATGTCATTGTGACCGACGGACATTATTACAGTTATCACGAAGAAGGACGACTCTGAGTTTTGCAACCCAGTTGCAGAAAACTATACTTTTTCTCCTGTTGCAACCAGGTTGCAAAACTCTTTCCATACCTTTGCACTCAGTAAACGAAAAAAATAAAAAAGGTATGTCACACGAACATCATCATCACGAACATGAGTGCTGCGAACATGAACATGAGCATCATCATGAGCATGGACTGAAAAAACAACTGACACTCATCATTCTGACTGCCATCCTGTTAGTGGCAGCAGTCATTATAGAGAAAACCTGTAGCCTCACCACTTGGCAACTGCTACTCGTCTATCTCATACCTTACCTGCTGATAGGTCACGAGACGCTGATGGAAGCAGCAGAGGGTATCATGCACGGCGATGCTTTCAACGAGCATTTCCTGATGTCTATAGCCACCATCGGTGCCCTCTGCATTGGTTTCCTTCCTGGTGCCGAGACAGAGTTTCCCGAGGCTGTCTTCGTCATGCTGTTCTTCCAAGTGGGTGAACTCTTCGAGGGCTATGCCGAAGGGAAGAGCCGTGAGAGTATTGCCCATCTGATGGATATTAGACCAGACTATGCAAATGTTGAGTGTAGAACGGAGAACGGAGAGTTTGCTACCGCCCATGATGAATGCGCAGATGGGGCAACAGAAGCAAACTCTACACTCCACTCTACACTAAAGAAAATCCCTCCCGAGGAGGTCGAGATCGGCTCTGTCATTATCATTCGTCCTGGAGAGAAAGTGCCGTTGGATGGTGTCGTTATTGAAGGAACCTCATCGCTCAATACCATTGCACTGACAGGTGAGTCGATGCCTCGTGAACTGACAGTTGGTGACGAGGTAATATCTGGATGCGTCAACCTCTCGGGTGTTATTAAGGTACGCACGACAAAGGACTTTGGAGAAAGTACCGTCTCGAAAATTATCGAACTGGTAGAGCATGCCAGTGAGCATAAGTCACAGAGTGAGACGTTCATTACCCGTTTTGCACGTATCTACACTCCTATCGTAGTTTTAGCCGCCATCGCCCTTGCCGTTGTTCCACCCCTCACCTGTCAACTGTCAAGTATCAATTATCAATTATCAACGTGGATTTACCGTGCCCTAATGTTCTTAGTGGTCTCTTGTCCTTGTGCCTTGGTCATCAGCGTACCCCTCACTTTCTTTGGAGGTATCGGTGGTGCCTCGCGGAAAGGAATACTTATCAAGGGAGCAAACTATATGGATGTGCTTGCTAAGGTAGATACCGTCGTGTTCGACAAGACAGGAACACTCACCCACGGACAGTTTGCTGTGGAAGCCGTTCATCCTGACACTTGCGATGAACACCAGTTGCTACACCTGGCAGCCCATGTGGAACACTACTCTACCCATCCCATTGGAGCCGCCCTTCGTGATGCCTTCCCCGATGAAGCGACAGACGGTTGCAGATTGTCTGATGTGGAAGAGATAGCAGGACAGGGAATCAAAGCGAAAGTAGAAGATAGAGAAGTGTGTGTTGGCAATACAAAGTTGATGGATGCTGTTGGAGCGAAGTGGCATGACTGCCATCATGTGGGTACCATCATCCATGTTGCCATTGACGGAGAATACGCAGGACATATCGTCATCAACGACAAGATTAAAGAAGACAGTGCTGAGGCTATCACGCAACTGAAGGCTATGGGCGTTCGTAAGACAGTGATGCTTACTGGTGACCGTCAGGAAGTAGGTGCTCATGTTGCCCAAACACTTGGTATCGACGAGTATCATGCAGAACTGTTACCTGCGGATAAAGTCACATTCTTTGAGAACGAAGAACGGAGTAAACTAAACAAAGTTGCTTTTGTCGGCGATGGTATCAACGATGCTCCAGTATTGGCTCGTGCTGATGTAGGTATCGCGATGGGGGGATTAGGTAGTGATGCTGCTATCGAAGCGGCTGATGTGGTCTTGATGGACGATCATCCCTCGAAGATTGCCCTTGCCATTCGTATTGCACGTCGCACCCTTGCCATCGCCAAGCAGAACGTATGGTTTGCCATTGGCATCAAAGTCACTGTCCTGCTGTTGGCTGCTGTAGGTATTGCCACCATGTGGCTTGCCGTCTTTGCGGATGTTGGCGTAACGGTACTGGCAGTGCTGAATGCCATGAGGGCATTAAAATAGATAACATCTCGGAATTACTCAAAATAATTTGGTATTTCTCTCAATTTGCACTATCTTTGCAGATGCTATGACACAAGAAGAGAAAACGAAACTGGAAGAACGCATCGTAGATGTATTGAAGACCGTCTACGACCCTGAGATTCCAGTGAATATCTATGACCTCGGCATGATTTACAAGATCGATGTACAGGAAGATGCTTCCGTGGAACTCGATATGACCTTTACAGCCCCTAACTGTCCTGCTGCCGATTTTATATTAGAAGATGTACGCACGAAAGTGGAGAGTGTTGAGGGTATCAAGGGGGCGAATGTTAATCTCGTCTTCGAGCCTGCCTGGGATCAGTCGATGATGTCAGAAGAAGCAAGGGTCGAACTGGGACTGGACTGATAAAGGTGAAAAAGTAAAAAGGTGAAAAAGTGAAGAATGTCTATTTCCTTTCCGATGCCCACCTTGGGTCACTTGCCATCCCCCACCAGCGGATGCAGGAACGTCGCTTAGTCCGTTTCCTTGACTCCATCAAGGAGAAGGCTGCTGCTGTCTATCTGTTGGGAGATATGTTCGATTTCTGGTATGAATACAAATATGTCGTACCCAAAGGCTATACCCGTTTCTTAGGAAAACTATCGGAATTGACAGATATGGGCGTTGAGGTGCATTACTTCACAGGTAATCACGATATCTGGGCTTACGGCTATTTGGAAAAGGAATGTGGTGTCATCCTGCATAAAAAAGCAGAGACGACAGAGATTTACGGGAAGGAATTCTTTTTAGCACACGGTGACGGCATGGGTGACCCAAACAAGTCATTCAAGGTCATCCGTGCTATCTTCCATAACAAGGTATGCCAATGGCTCTTCTCTGCCCTGCATCCCCGTTGGGGTGTCAGTTTTGGACTGACATGGGCAAAGCATAGTTATATCAAGCACAAGGAGTCTGACGAACCTGTCTATCTGGGAGAAGAAAAGGAGCATCTGGTACTCTTTGCCAAAGACTATATCGAAGACCATCCGAATATTGATTATTTCATCTTCGGGCACCGTCATATCGAGCTTGACATCAAACTGGCACGTCATACCCGACTGATGATCTTAGGCGACTGGATCAGCCAGTTCACCTATGCCGTCTTCGATGGGGAGCACATGTTCCTGGAGGAATACGTAGAGGGCGAGAGCCAACCATAAGAATACCTAACCCCAAAAATGATGAATTACTTTAAACTAATCCTCACCACCCTCCTTCTACTGGTCATCACCAGTTGTAGCCAACAGCCGCCGAGGCATGTCATCGGCATATCCCAATGCTCCGGTGATATCTGGCGTGACAAGCAGAATGCGGAGCTGCGTATGGGAGCTTATATCCAAGGGAACGTAGAGGTGCGTTTCGCCTCTGCCTACGATAGCGATGAGCGACAGGTGCAACAGATTGACAGTCTTATTAAGACAGATATCGACGCTTTCATCAGTGCCGACAACTATGAGATGGGAAAAACCATGGGAGAGTATATCGCACATCAGCTTCAAGGAAAAGGCCGCATATTGGAGATCAAAGGACTTAAAGACTCCTCCCCTGCCATCGAGCGGCATAATGGTTTTGTCCAGACTGTCAACCGTTTTCCGGAGATACAACTGACAGGCACTCTCCAAGGAGACTGGACAGAGGAGAGCGGCTACACGGCTGTTAAAAACTATCAAGGTGACCTCAGCCATATCGATTTCGTTTTCGCACAAAACGACCGCATGGCGATGGGTGCCCGCAAGGCTATGAAAGAGAAAGGTATTACCTATCCCACCAAATTCTGTGGTATCGACGGTCTGCCGGGCAAAGGTGGGGGCATCGAACTGGTCCGCGACTCCCTGCTGGATGCCAGCTATATCTATCCTACCCATGGCGACCAGCTCATCCAACTCGCCATCAATATCCTTGAGGACAAGCCATACGAGAAAGAGAACCTCCTGAAATCGGCACTCGTCACCCGTGACAATGCCAATGTGCTCTTGATGGAGAGTGAGGAGACCATGCGGCAGACAGCATACCTCGATCAGTTGCATGAAAAAGCAGACACTTACCTGCAACAGCTCGGCACCCAGCGTGCCATCACCATCCTCATGGCGGTTATTATCCTGATCATCACTGCCAGCGCTGTTATCATCATTATGAACATGCGCCGCCGACACCGACTGGAGCGACAGGCTTTCTCCATGGTCGTGAATGTTCCTGCCGAGGAAAATACTCCTACCCCAGTCCTGACGGAGGTCACCCAAGAGGAGAAAGGTCAGATAGAGGCAGACAATGATGCCCGTTTCCTGGAACGTCTGCGACAGCAGGTACAGGAGCAGATGGCAAACAGTGACTTCAGCGTCGAGGATCTGGCAGCACAGATGGGAGTCAGCCGTGTGCAACTTTATCGCAAAGTAAAGACACAGACGGGTCGTACTCCTGTGGACATCATCCGCCTAAGCCGCCTCAACCGCAGTAAGGTACTATTACAGGTCACCGACCTCTCCGTGAGTGAGATAGCCTATCAGGTAGGCTTCACGGCACCCAGTTACTTCACCAAATGTTTCAAGGAGGAGTTCGGAATGTTACCCGGTGACACGAGGAAATCCTAATAAAAATCGTTCAATTACTAACAAAAATGTTACATTGAACGATTTTTTTAGTTCTTTGAAACATCTGTTTTATCCTCCGTCTATAAATAGAAGTACTTTTGCAGCAGTTAACAAAAGTACTAACCAAATTAACAAGCAAATGAAACAAACAAAGAGACTGATTGTGAGTTTCTTCTCCTTGCTTCTTTGTACAATAATGTACGCGCAAGAGATTGGCGGTAATGTCGTCGATGCCACAGGTGAGCCTGTCATCGGTGCCACCGTCATGGAGAAAGGAACGTCAAACGGAACTGTTACCGATTTCGACGGTAACTTCAAGTTGAAGGTGGCTGCTGGTAAGACACTGACCTTCTCTTACATCGGCTATCAGACCCAGGAGTTGCCTGCTGCTGATGGCATGAAAGTCACCATGCAAGACGATGCCCTGGCATTGAACGAGGTGGTCGTAACGGGTTATACCACCCAGCGTAAGGCTGACCTGACGGGTGCCGTCTCTGTTGTCAGTGTTGGCGAGCTTGCCAAGCAGAACGAGAACAACCCCATCAAGGCGATGCAGGGACGTGTCCCTGGCATGAACATCTCTGCTGACGGTGCTCCCTCTGGTTCTGCCACTGTCCGCATCCGTGGTATCGGTACCCTGAACAACAACGATCCTCTTTACATCATCGATGGTGTCCCCACGAAGGCTGGAATGCATGAGTTGAATGGTAACGACATTGAGTCTATTCAGGTATTGAAGGATGCCGCCTCTGCCTCTATCTATGGTAGCCGTGCAGCCAATGGTGTCATCATCATCACCACCAAGAAGGGTAAGGAAGGTAAGATAAAGATTGACTTCGATGCCAGCATCTCCGTCCAGACCTATGCCCATAAGATGGAAGTGCTCAATGCCAAGGAGTTCGGAAAGGTCATGTGGCAGGGATATGTCAATGACGGTCTCGACCCCAACCAGAACGGTTTAGGTTATCGTTACGACTGGGGCTATAATGCCCAGGGTGTTCCCACCCTCAACGGTATCACGATGAATAAATACCTCGATGTCGCAGGCACCACTCCCGCCGCCGACACCGATTGGTTCAAGGAGACCACCCGTACGGGTCTTATCCAGCAGTATAACGTATCGCTGAGCAGCGGTTCCGAGAGAAGTTCCTCTTTCTTCTCCGTCGGTTACTATGGCAACAAGGGTATCATCAAGCAGTCCGACTTCAACCGTATCTCTGCCCGTATCAACACAGAGTATAAGTTGCTGAAGATAAAGGATGTGGATGTCATCACCATTGGTGAGCACTTCACCTTGAACCGTACCAGTGAGGTACAGGCTCCTGGCGGTTTCCTCCAGAACGTGTTGCAGTTCAACCCCTCGCTGCCCGTCCGCACGACCAACGGCGACTATGCCGGTCCGGTAGGTGGCTATCCTGACCGTGAGAACCCGCTGGCACGTCTCGACCGTAATTCTGACAACCGCTATACCTACTGGCGTTTGTTCGGAGACGCTTATATCGACATCAATCCCCTGAAAGACTTCCATATCCGCTCTTCTTTCGGACTTGACTATAGTCAGAAGGAGCAGCGCATCTTCACCTACCCTGTCACTGAGGGTACGGTGGCAAACCCCATTAATGGTGTGGAAGGCAAGCAGGAACACTGGACCAAATGGATGTGGAACGCCATTGCAACCTACAACCTGGAGATTGGCAAGCACCGCGGTGATGCCATGGTAGGTATGGAGATCAACCGTGAGGACGATAAATGGTTCAGTGGCAAGAAATACGACTATGCCATTCTGAACCCCGACTATATGTGGCCAAACGCCGGTGTCGGTGAGGCTGAGGCATACGGTAATGGCGGTGGTTTCACCCTGGTATCTTTCTTCGGAAAGGTGAACTACACCTACGATGACAAGTATATGGCATCTTTCACCATCCGTCACGACGGTTCAAGCCGTTTCGGTAAGAACCACCGCTATGGTACATTCCCCTCTGTCTCTGCCGGTTGGCGTATCAATCAGGAGAAGTTCCTGAAGGACGTGTCATGGATTGACAACCTGAAGCTCCGTGCCTCTTGGGGTCAGACGGGTAACCAGGAGATAGACAATATCGCCCGTTACACCATCTTCGAGAGTAACTATGGTGAGGCAGGCTTCGGTGGACAAAGTTACGGAACCAGTTACGACATCGCCGGAACCAACGGTGGTCAGCAGTTGCCGAGTGGTTTCAAGCGTAACCAGTTGGGTAATGACGACCTGAAGTGGGAGACCACCACACAGACCAACCTCGGTCTTGACTTCGGTCTCTTCCGTAACGCGCTCTACGGCTCTTTCGAGTGGTACTACAAAAAGACCAAGGACATCCTGGTTTACATGCCGGGTATCGGTGTGATGGGTGAAGGCTCCAGCCAGTGGATCAATGCCGGTGAGATGCTTAACAAGGGTGTTGAGTTCAACATCGGCTATCGTGGTGATATCGGTCATTTCTCATACGATGTGACAGGTAATATCGGTACCTATCGTAATGAGATCACGAAGATTCCAGAGACACTGGCAGCCAACGGCACTTTCGGTGGCAATGGTGTGAAGAGTGTCATCGGTCATCCTATGGGTGCTCAGGTGGGTTATGTATATGATGGTATCTTCAAGAGTCAGGCTGAGATCGACAACCACGCACAGCAGGACGGTGCCGGACTGGGACGCATCCGCTGGAAGGACCTCAACAAAGACGGGGTCATCAACGAGAAAGACCAGGACTGGATCTATTCTCCAGTACCTGACTTCACATGGGGTCTCAACATCTACTTACAGTATAAGGACTTCGACTTCACCATGTTCTGGCAGGGTGTCCAAGGTGTTGATGTGATCAGCGACCTGAAGAAAGAGACCGACCTCTGGAGTGGTCTGAACATCTCGAACCTGAACAAGGGACGCCGTCTGCTTGACGCATGGAGCCCTGCTAATCCCGGCTCTAACATCCCTGCTGTCAGCACGATGGATAATAATAATGAGAAGCGTGTGTCCACCTATTTCGTGGAGAACGGCTCCTATGCCAAGTTGCGTACCATCCAGTTGGGTTACAACTTCCCCAAGAGCATCTGCGAGAAGATTCACCTCTCACGCCTTCGTATGTATCTCTCCGCCCAGAACCTGCTGACCATCAAGAGCAAGAACTTCACGGGCGTTGATCCTGAGAATGCCAACTTCGGCTATCCTATTCCTCTCAACGTAACGTTTGGTCTCAATGTATCATTCTAAATCAAAGCGAATCATGAAAAAGCTATTATATATCATCTGTGCCGTCAGCATGGCATGCACTTTCACTGCCTGCGACAAAATCCTTGATGAGCACACCCCGCAGGGCACGCTGAGCGACGAGCAGGCAAAGACCCCTGAGAACGCCGAGGCGATGGTGGTGTCTGCCTATGCTATCTTCACCACTGCCGAGGACATCAACTCTTCCTTCTCCATGTGGAACTTCGACGTGCGTTCCGACGATGCCTACAAAGGGGGCTCGGGAACCAGCGACGGTGACGTGTTCCACCAGCTGGAGGTAGAGCAAGGTATTCTCACCACCAACTGGAACCTCAACGATATCTGGGTACGTCTGTATAACTCCCTGTCTCGTGTCAACAGTGCCATCGCACTGCTCAACGCCACTGGTGATGACTACCAGATGAAGAACCAGCGTCTTGCCGAGATGAAATTCCTGCGCGCCTATGCCCATTTCCTGTTGAAACGCCTTTTCAAGAACATCCCCTTCGTGGTGAATGAGAACCTGAGCTATCAGGAGTATAACGAGCTCTCCAACACCGAGTACACGAACGACGAGGGATGGCAACTGATCATCAACGACCTCATGGAGGCATATAACACACTGCCTGTCACCCAGGCTGACAAAGGCCGTCCCACCAAGGCTGCCGCTGCCGCCTTCCTTGCCAAGGTATATCTTTACAAGGCTTACCGTCAGGACGAAGCCAATAGTCATCAGGTGACCTCTATCAACCAGCAGGACTTGGAGAAAGTCATTGAGTTCACCAATCCCTCCCTCTATGGCAACTACGGACTGGAGACTGACATCCATAACAATTTCCGTCCTGAGGAGCAGTATGAGAACGGCATCGAGAGTATATGGGCTATCCAGTATTCCCGCAACGACGGCTCCACCTATGGTAACCTGAACTGGAGCTATGGACTGATTCCACCCAATATCCCTGGGGCTACCGATGGCGGTACCGACTTCTACAAACCCTCACAGAACCTTGTGAATGCCTTCCATACTGGTGATGACGGTCTGCCTCTGTTCGACACGTTCAACCAGAAGGACTACGACATGACCGCTGACAACGCTGACCCTCGTCTGTTCCTCACCGTGGGAATGCCAGGGCTTCCATATATGTTCAACAAGAACTACATGATGGACAAGAGCAGTATCTGGAGCCGTTCTAACGGAGGCTACGGCTACTATGTGACACTGAAGCAGAACGTAGACCCCGCCCTCATTGGCGAGTATCTCATCAAGGGCTCTTACTGGGCAAGTTCCATGAACCGTATCGTGTTCCGCTATGCCGACGTGCTGCTGATGCGTGCTGAGGCGTATGCGCAACTGGGACAACCCGATCAGGCTGTCAACCTGGTCAACCAGCTCCGCACCCGTGCCGCTGGCAGTACCCAGATGATCTCCAACTATCAGAGTGCCTACGGTGTCAAGATGTATGTGGCTAATTACAAGGGCACTTACACGAAGGACGCTGCCGTCAGGATGGTCAAGATGGAACGCCGTCTGGAACTTGCCATGGAGTCCGAGCGTTTCTTCGACCTCGTACGCTGGGGCGATGCCGCTACCGTTATCAACAAGTACTATGCTGAGGAAATCGACAATAACGCCTTCTATGGTGAGGCACATTTCACAGCCAACAAGAACGAGTACCTGCCCATCCCCTTCCAGCAGCTCTCTGCCTCTAACGGACATTATACGCAGAATATTGGCAACTGGTAATTGAATGTTTATAGTTTAAAGATTATAGAAATATGAAAACGAAGATATTAAATATAATAGGTGCACTGCTCATCGTCCTGGGCTTTACCGCCTGCAGCGATGACCATACCAGCGACCTGCGTCTCAGCGGCGACTGCATGGTGGAGGCTTTCGCACTCGACGGCTACGAGGGTACTATCGACCTCACTACACGGACCATCACCGTACGCCTTCCTGAGGTTTACGACACTTCGGCAATGAAGGTCACCACACTCAGCATCTCCAATGGTGCTGCCGCTAACATCAGCATGGGACAGACCCTTAACATGAGTGCTGCCAAGGTGCTTCATGTCACCAATGGGGATGTTGTCCTCGACTGGACTATCAATGTGTTGCGTGACGAGGCCCGTATCTACCAGTTCATAGCCAATGACATCTATCAGGGAACCATCGACCAGAACGCCAAGACGATTACCATCTATGTGCCTGCTTCTGTCGATGTCACCAATATCGTGCCTACCATCGTCTATAGCGACAATGCGACGATTACCCCTGCAACGGGTATCGCACAGGACTTCTCACAGCCTGTCACCTATACCGTGACCAACAATACTGCTGTGACGGAATATACCGTAACGGTCATCGCCATCGACAAGGCTAAGGCACTCTTCATCGGTGCCGCTTCCTCGATGGACGACCTCGATCCTGAGGCGAAGGCTGCCTGCACATGGATGATGAGTAATGTGGAGGGTACACTATATGCGTCGTTCGCTGACCTCCATGCCGGCACCATCGACCTCTCTGAGTGTAAGATCATGTGGTGGCACTATCATAAGGACGGCGGTGTCGACGGTCACGACCAGTTCGTTGCTAACGCCCCGGAGGCTCTGGAGGCAAAGAACGAGATTCGTCAGTTCTACGAGAACGGCGGTGCCCTGTTCCTCACCCGTTACGCCACCAACCTCGCATCGTTCATCGGTGTCACCGGTGACGACGAGTGGACGACACCTAATAACTGCTGGGGACAGGATGAGGATAAGGCAGAGCTATGCGGTGGTCCTTGGGAGTTCCGTATCTGGGACGGTCAGACGGGTCACGCTATGTTCCAGGATCTTATTGCCGGCGACCAGGCAGGTCATGTTTACACCACCGATGCCGGTTACCACATCACCAACTCTACCGCCCAATACCATATCGGTACGGACTGGGGAGACTACCCCGACCATGCCGCTTGGGAGGCTCGCACCGGTGGAACCATCCTCGGTGTCGGCGGTGACGGTGCCATCGTCGCATGGGAGTATCCTGCCCACGACGGCAAGGGTGGTGTCATCTGTATCGGCTCCGGCTGCTACGACTGGTACTCTTACACCTTCGAGGCTGGCTATGTGGAGAACTTCCACAAGAACGTAGCCACCATGACAAAGAACGCTATCAATTACTTAACGAAATAATCCATTATGAAGACAAAGATATTTTCAATATTCGCTCTCATGCTGTCAGCCATCGTGCTGACGGCATGCAGCGAGGACAGCTTCGGACCAGATCCTGAAAAGGACTGGGCAGGAACGACCGCCTTCTTCAACTCTGCTGACGAGAAGGGTTTCCTCACCTACTACTCTCCCACTCTCGGACGCTGTGGCGACCCCATGCCGTTCTACGACCAGAAGGCGGGCGAGTTCAAGGTGCTCTATCTGCAGGAGTACGACAATAACGGTCCCTGCTACCATCCCTTCTGGGGTATCAGCACCAAGGACGGTGCCAACTACGACATGATCGGTGAGGTACTGCCTGTAGGGGCTTCCACGGCACTGCAGGACGCTTCCCTCGGTACGGGATGCGCTGTCTATAACGAGTCCGACCAGCTCTATTACATCTATTATACGGGCTATAACGTGCTGCTGCCCAACCGTGAGGTAGTGATGCGCGCCACCTCTCCTGACTTCAAGACATGGACGAAGGATGAGGAGTGGCAGCTGAAGGGCAGCGACTATGGTTTCTCTGCCAAGGACTTCCGTGACCCACAGGTGTTCAAGGTCGACGACGGCACATGGCGCATGGTCATCGCCAGCAACCTGAAGTTTGCCGAGTTCAAGTCCACCGACCTCAAGAACTGGGAGCACGTAGGACAGTTCCCCATGATCTGGGACCGTATGTGTGAGTGTCCTGACATCTTCAAGATGGGTGACTACTGGTATCTGGTCTACAGCGAG
>CACXQL010000054.1 GCA_902769805.1 uncultured Prevotellaceae bacterium | reverse complement strand
CTATTTGGGAATCCTCACCTCTATCATTATCTTAGGTTTCTATGCCGTCGTGGCTGGCTGGTGCTTGGAATATCTGTGTGCTTCAATAGTAGGAGAGATCAATGGTGATGCTGAGTCAGTGAAGAACTATTTCGTCACTTTCTCCAGTGATCCGCTGAAACCTGTTTTATGGGGTGCAGGCTTTATCTTGATTACCCATTTTGTAGTGATACGTGGTGTGAGGAAAGGTATCGAGCGCGCCTCGAAGTTACTGATGCCCATTCTTTTCATTCTCTTGCTCATTCTGGTGGTTGCCTCTTGCCTGCTGCCTGGTTCGATAGAAGGTGTTAAGTTCCTGTTGCATCCCGACTTCTCAAAGTTATCGAGTAGTGTGATACTGGATGCACTCGGACAGGCGTTCTTCTCATTATCGTTAGGAACGGCATGCCTTCGTTAGGAACGGCATGCCTATGTACCTATGCCAGTTATTTCTCGAAAGATACTAATCTGTTACAGTCTGCAGGGCAGATAGCGTTGGTGGATACGCTGATAGCGATTCTTGCGGGACTCATGATTTTCCCTGCGGCTTTCTCGGTAGGCGTAAATCCAGACAGTGGTCCCTCGCTTATCTTCATCACCTTGCCGAATGTCTTCATGCAGGCTTTCGCATCGATGCCTGTGGTGGGCTATGTCGTCAGTATCATGTTCTATGCCCTGTTAGTCTTCGCAGCCCTTACCTCTACCATCTCCATGCATGAGATAGGTACGGCTTTCTTTACCGAGAAACTATCCTTGCCACGTCGGAAGTCTGCATGGGTTGTCACCATTGTTGCTGGTATCATCAGTGTCTTCTGTGCCTTGTCCGTGGGTGCCTATACTGATATACAGTTGCTGGGTAAGTCTTTGATGGACTTCTGCGACGGTCTGACGGCGAACTTCCTCTTGCCGACGGGTGCGATGCTGACGTGTCTTTTGGTGGGTTGGTATGTCCCGAAGCAGACGGTATTCGATGAGTTCACCAGTGAAGGAAGACTGAAAGGAAGTTTATTTGATATCTATCTCTTTGCCGTCCGTTTCGTCTGTCCTATTTGTATCACTCTAATCTTCCTCCATCAGCTTGGTATCGTATGAACAGAAATGACCGTCGTGTACTTATTATCACTATCATTGTTGGAGTCTTAGTTTTGTCAGGAATATTCTTTCTTGGAGGAGAGTCTCCCTCTAATCCTGGGAGTGAGAATGAGATAAGAGGTAAGCAGGAAAGAGGTGTTGCCCCATATGCTGTGACTCCATTACGACAACCAGAGTCTTTTCCTTTTGATCCTAATACTGCAGATTCCACGCAACTGCTTCGATTAGGACTGCAGCCTTGGCAGGTTCGTAATATCTATAAGTATAGGGCAAGAGGTGGAGTGTATAGGAAGAAGGAGGACTTTGCCCGGCTCTATGGCTTGACGGTGAAAGACTACCGGCGCCTGGAACCGTATATCCGTATCTCGGAGGACTATCTGCCTGCTTCCACTTTGGTGGGGGGAAGGGGGGATATTAATGATAGGAACTATAGGGACTATAGTAATGATAGGAACTATAGGGACTATAGTAACTATAGTACTTATAAGAAAGACAGCTTGCGTTATCCAGTGAAGATAAGGGAGGGGGAGCATGTGGTGCTGAATATGGCAGATACCTCCCAACTGCAGCGGGTACCTGGTGTCGGAAAGTATTATGCTAAAGAGATTGTGCGCTATGGTAAGTGGCTGGGTGGTTATGTGAATGTCGACCAGTTGGATGAGATTGACGGTTTTCCGAGGGAATCGAAGAAATACTTTGTCATTCAGCATCCGAGTCCTCAGCGACTGAATGTCAACAAGCTCACCCTCCAACAGCTACGTCGTCATCCCTATATTAACTACTATCAGGCGAAGGCGATTACGGACTATCGCCGACTGCATGGTAGGATAGAGAATCTGAATCAGCTCCGTTTCTCTTCAGATTTCACGGAGACGGATATCCGTCGTCTGACTCCCTACGTGACTTTTTGATGGTCTTACCCTCGTGATAACGCAACGCTTTGCGGATAGTTTTTTGAGAAAAGTGGATGTATGTTTATCTACAAATGTCTAATTTTGCGATGCTAAACAACACAAAAAAACATCATAGAGTAACAAAAGCCACTAACTTGTGAAAGTTGGTGGCTTCTTTTGGTGCATAATGCGCAACGCGTTGCGCAACATTTCGGGAATTTGTTGCGCAAGGAATGAAAAGAAAGTAGTAATTTTGTAGCCATTATTAAAGAGTACCGTTTGTTGAATGAAAAGAATTTCACAGCGTGATATCGCGAAGATGCTTGGTATCAATGTCTCCACCGTCTCACGTGCCTTGAAAGGGCAGGAGGGTGTGAGTCTGGAACTGCGACAGAAGATTGAACAGTATGCCAAGGAGCAAGGGTATTATCCCAATCCTCTCGCCATGAGTCTTCGTTACGGCACGACACGTACGATAGGTGTTATCGTACCTAATGTGTCATTCAGTCATTTTGCGCATATCGTGAAGTACCTTGAGATGGATGCGAAGAAAGCGGGATATATGTGTATCATTACCGACTCGGATGATAAGTACGAGAATGAGGTGGAGTGTGTCGAACACTTGATGAACATGCATGTGGATGGTATTGTCGTCTGTCTCTCACAGGATACGACCGACTATAGCCATCTGTTCCGGGTGAAAGAGCGTAACGTACCTATTGTCATCTTCGACAGGATCGCTGATGTCAATCTCTCGACGGTCGTCATTAATGATACTGACTCTGCACGTCAGGTGACTCATTACCTCATTGACTGTGGGGCGAAGCGGATTGCTTTTTTGGGTGGCTCGAACCGTATGAAACAGACAATAGACCGCAAGCACGGTTATCTGGAAGCTCTCCGTGATCGTAGGGTTCCCATCAGGAAGGAATTGGTAAAGTGTCATAATACCAGTTTTAACTCAGGACTTACTGACACGATAGAGTTGCTGAATCTTCCGGAACCGCCCGATGCCATCATCGCTGCACATGCCTTGCTGGCAAGTGCTGCCATTAAGACTGTCGTTAGCCGAGGCTTGCGTATTCCCGATGATATCGCTATCGTAGGTTATATGAGTGACTGGGTGTCGGATATGATTACTCCAAGGATAACACTTGTAAAACAGAACCTGCGGGAGATCGGTGGTAAGGCATTCAAATTGCTTGCTGACCAGATAAACGGAGACTTTAGTGTGAAGCACGTGGTAGTGAAGGCGCATCTTGAGATACGGGAAAGTACACAGAAACTGAGTAATAAATGAAACCAACACAAAGATGAAAAGATATAGTATATTTTTATTTGTATTCTGGATATTGGCGATTCTTGGTGTTCAGGCCCAGCCGGAGCCTGAAGACAGGAAGCTGACTATCCGCGGACAACTGCTCGATGCGGACTTGAAAGAGCCGATGATACAGGCAACCATTCAGTTGTTTACTGCCACTGACAGTATCTTTGTCGGAGGCACGGTAAGTGATAACAAAGGTAATTTCTATGTGGAAGCACCATCCAGCGGTACGTATAAGCTGAGGATATCCTCCATAGGCTATCAGACGATAGAGCGTGAGCTGACGCTGCGTCGTAATGAGAATCAGGACTTAGGCAACCTGCTGATGGAGTCGGAGAGCTTTATGCTTCAGGAAGCCGTTGTCACAGGACGTGCTGCACAGGTGATAGTGCGTAAGGACACCATCTTGTATAATCCTGATGCGTATCGCACACCGGAAGGCTCTCCTATAGAGGAACTTATCAAGCGTATTCCTGGTGCTGAGGTTGACGAAGACGGTAATATCACCATCAACGGCAAGGAGGTGAAGAAAATCCTCCTCGACGGTAAGGAGTTCATGCTTGGTGATGTGGAGACAGCTCTGAAGAACATCCCCGTGAGCATCATCCAGAACTTGAAGTTCTATGATCAGCAGAGTGACCAGGCGCGTATCACAGGTATCGAGGATGGTGAGAAGGAGACGGTACTCGACTTCTCCATAAAGAAAGGTATGAACCGTGGTTATATGACAAACCTCGATCTGGCAGGCGGTACCGAGCACCGGTATGCCTCCCGTGGTATGGGTAGTATGTTCACTGACAAGGTACGCTTCGTGCTGTTGGGTAACTTCAATAACAAGGAGGAGAATGCCGGCTGGTGGAACCGTCGCGGTCTGAATGCCCGAAAGATGTTAGGTACTAATTTGAACTATGACGACGGAAACAAACTGAAGGTGGATGCCAGCGTCCGTTGGAACCATCGTGATGGGGATAATGTGACACAGACAGCCGTCCAGAACTTCTATAGTGAGACGGTACGTACCTTCTCGAACAGTTCGTCATCCAACGATACCCGAAGTAACAACTGGTGGGGTAATGTGCGAGTGGAATGGAAGCCCGACTCCCTGACCAATATCCTGTTGCGTGCCAACGGCAGCTATGGAACAAATGACGGAACGACGAACTCCGTATCGGCTAATTTCGATGACGATCCTTATCTCTATGTTTCTGACCCGTTGGCATCTGTGGATCCGACAGGACCGTTAGGACCCCATCTCGTCAACCACAACCTGAATGCCAGCCTCACCTATGGCAGTAACAAGAATGCGTGGGGAATGCTTCAGCTCTATCGCCGTCTGAACCCTCGTGGAAGGAATATCGTACTCCGTCTGGAGGCTAACGGTGGCAACAGCCAGAATAAGAACGCGTCCAACAATGAGGTACATCTCTTCAAGGTGAAGAACCAAGCAGGGCAGGACTCTACCTATTATACCGCCCGGTATAGTACGACACCTTCGAATAACAGTGGCTATGTCCTTAGCACCACCTATAGCGAACCGCTTTGGAAAGGTGCCCATTTGCAGTTTAACTACGAGCTGCGTTATAGTAAGAACAAGAGCGACCGCCAGACTTATGACTTCAGTCATCTGCCTGAGAATATCTTTTCCGGTATCGTGCCCGCATACCGTGACTGGGATCCGTGGCTCGGGACGGTCTATGACGAGATGGATAACTACCTCGACAAGAACCTGAGTCGTTATTCTGAATACAAGAACTACACCCACAACCTGCGCATGACCCTGCGTCACTATGTGGAGAAATATGACTTCAATGTAGGATTCCTTGTACAGCCCCAACACTCTAACTTCATTCAGGACTACAGAGGTGTCTATGTCGATACTGTCCGTAATGTCACCAACCTGACACCGACGTTCGACTTCCATTATAAGTTCAATGACCAGAGTAACCTCTGGCTGCATTACCGTGGTGACACCCGTCAGCCGGAGATGACGCAGTTGCTGGATATCAGGGACGACTCTAATCCGCTATATATCACAGAGGGTAATCCTGGACTGAAACCACAGTTCACTAATTCCCTCAATGCGTATTTCAATACCTATATCGTCCGCCACAAGCGTAGCATCGTGGCTTATGTGAACTATCGCCATATCCGTAACAGTATCTCCAATATGGTGCGTTACAACCCCGAGACGGGTGGTAGTATCTCACGCCCGGAGAATATCAACGGTAACTGGAATATCAATGGTGGATTTACTTTCAATACCGCCATTGACACTACCGCCCATTGGAATGTCGGTACGGATACGCGTATCCGTTATAATCACTTCGTCAACTATGTGGCGCAGCAGCAGGCGGATGCGGAGAAGAATACGACACGTACTACCAATCTCAACCAGCGACTGACGGCTGGCTATCGTAACGACTGGCTGGAGATTACACTTGACGGTCAGCTTAACTACCAACATTCGCGTAATGAGTTACAGCCCAATGCCAATCTCGATACGTGGCAGTTCAACTATGGTGGACAGTTCCTTGTAAAGCTACCTTGGGATTTCGAGGTGAGCATGAACATGCACGAGCGTAGCCGACGGGGATATAACGACTCGTCGATGAATACGAATGAGTTCATCTGGAACGGTCAGATATCCAAGCCTTTCCTCAAGAGCAAGTCACTCATTGTTGCCCTTAACTTCTACGACCTGCTCAGACAACAGAGTAACTACGAGCGCTGGGTCAATGCCACGGGGCGCACCGATACCCAGTATAACAGTGTCAACTCCTATGTGATGCTGCATGTACGCTTCCGCCTGAATATGTTTGGTGGTAAGATAGATACGGAAGGCCGCTATGACAAGAAGTGGGGTAGCCGTGATAATAACAGGAATAATAATCGCAGGTGGTAATAGAAAGTGCAACAGACAAGAAACTAAGATGAAGCATTCAAGAATATTCAGTGTCGTCATGATGATATGCGGGATAGGTATCTATGCTCATGCCCAGGAGACAGTAAATGATTCCCTTCTTTTACAGGAGGTCGTCGTGACAGGAACCCGTAATGCCACGGACGTACGTCACCTGCCGATGACGGTAACGGTCATCGGACGTGAGACATTGACAGCACAGCACCAGACGAATGTCTTGCCGACGGTGATGCAACAGGTGCCTGGACTCTTTGTGACAAGTCGGTCGATGATGGGCTATGGTGTGTCTACAGGTGCTGCAGGAGGTATTAACCTGCGTGGTATCACAGGAGGTGCAGGACAGTTGATGGTACTCATCGACGGACATCCGCAGTATCAGGGAATCTATGGTCATCCTATCAGCGACAGCTATCAGACGTTGATGGCAGAGCGCGTGGAGGTGCTGCGTGGTCCTGCCTCTGTGCTCTATGGCTCGAACGCGATGGGTGGTGTCATCAATATCGTAACCCGTAAGGGTTTAACAGGTCGCAGTGGTACAACGACAAATATCACTCTCGGTGCAGGCAGCTGGGGTACCATCCAGGCGGAAGGCTCTAACCTGGTGCGCAGTGGTAAGTTCAGCAGTACTGTCGCAGCCCAGTATGGCCGTACCGACAACCACCGTCCTCACATGGGCTTCGAGCAGTATGGCGGTTACCTGAAGTTAGGCTATGACTTCAACGCTCATTGGAATGCCTATGTCGACGCCAACGTGACGCATTTCAATGCCAGTTATCCTGGTGCAACCAGCAAACCGATGTACGGAGCAGACCAGTGGATTACCCGTGGTGTGGTATCTGCAGCCTTGGAGAATCACTATGATAAGACCAGTGGTGCCCTGAGTGTCTATACGAACTTCGGTCGCCATAAGATTGATGACGGTACCGCTGACCCTGAGAAGCCGACGGTTCGTTATTTCCGTTCGAAAGACGCGCTGATGGGTATCTCGTGGTACCAGAGTGCACAGCTGTTTGAGGGCAACCGCCTTACCGTCGGTGTGGACTACCAGCATATCTATGGTAATGCCTACTATACGTCGAAGGAGACGGGTGAGGTTCTTGAGACACCGAATAAGCAGAGCGGTGAGTCCTACCGTAACGAGATTGCCGGTTATGTGGACTTCCGTCAGGATATCACCGACTGGCTTACTGTCGATGCAGGTATCCGCCTCGACCATCACTCCATCACAGGTACGGAATGGGTGCCGCAGGCAGGTATTGTCGTACGTCCTGTCAGCACAGGCGAGGTCAAGGCAATGGTCAGCAAGGGCTTCCGTAATCCCACGATGCGTGAGATGTATCTCTATCCTCCCTCGAATACTGACCTGAAGGCAGAGCGTCTGTGGAACTATGAGCTGTCATGGCATCACCGTCTGAATGGCGGTACCAGGTACGGACTGAATGTGTTCTACCTCAAGGGCGACAATATGATTATGACCATGCCTGTTGACGGCAAGCCCCGTAATGTGAATACGGGTGAGATAGAGAACTGGGGCTTTGAGGCAGAGTTCAGTCATCCCATCGGTCGTTATTTCGACGTGACAGCCAATGGAGCCTATCTGCACATGAGGGAAAAGATTATTGCCGCTCCGGAGGGAATGGGTTACTTGGGTGTGAACTATCACCAGAACAAGTGGTTTGCATCTCTCGGACTGCAGATGATAGGAGGTCTCTATACGGAGGTCGGTGAACATGAGACGAAGGAGTGTGCCTGGCTGTTGAATGCCTCTGTCACCTATGCCCTGACACGTTATCTCAGTCTCTGGGCACGTGGTGAGAACCTCCTGGCACAGAAATACGAGATCAACCTCGGCTATCCCATGCCCCGTGCTACGTTCATGGGGGGTGTCAGTGTGAATTTCTGAACTAATAACAAATAAAAACTTAAGAACATGGAAACAAGTGTAAGACTCTATGCATTGAATTATGATGAGGCAAAGACCTATCTCTGGGCTGCTGTCTTTGTAGCCTGTAACCTGATACTGCCTCAGTTGTTCCATCTCATCCCACAGGGTGGCATCCTCTTTGCTCCGCTGTCACTGGTCATCCTCGCCGGTGCCTATAAGTTCGGATGGAAGACAGGACTCCTGGCAGCGGTATTGTCTCCGCTGGTGAATCATCTCCTGACAGGAATGCCGGCATGGAACGTGATGCCGGTGATGGTGATGAAACTGATGGTCATCGCCATTGTTGCCGGACTGACTGCCCAGTATTTCCGTAAGGTGACCCTTCCGCTCCTCGTCGGTGTCGTACTCGTCAGCCTGTCAATAGGCTGTCTTGGTGAGCTCATCCTCACCAGTGGCATCGAGACGACGATAGCCGATGTTACTATTGGATGGCCCGGCCTGCTGCTTCAGGTCTTCGGCTCTTGGCTGATCCTGAAATACATCCGATAATGATATCACGTATCCGCCGTTCGTTTTCTGCGCAGATCACCCTCTTGGTAGTGGGGTTTGCTGCAGTCGTTATGGTCGTCATCCTGTTGTTGATGCTTCATTTCTCGCATGTCGTCGAGCATGAGACGGGTGAAGAAGTCAGACTGCTGACGACGGCACTGTTGACGGCGGTGGCGGGTATCGTCATACTGTCTTTGGTCTGTTGGTGGACGGTCAGGAGTTACCTGCGTCCGCTGGACTTGCTGGCATCGTCGGCACAGCGTATAGCTGATGGTAAGATAGATGAGAGCGTACCAGATACAGGACAGCGTGATGAGATCGGTCAACTGCAGAACAGCTTTGCCAAGATGCAACGCTCGCTGGTGGGTTATATCTCTGAGATGAATCAGAAGCGTGACATGCTGAGTATTCAGAATCTCGAATTGGAGAGAGCCTACGAGCAGGCACGTGACGCTGACAGTGTGAAAGCGCGTTTCCTCAGTCGTATGACGACACAGATGGGGCAGACCATCGAGGATATTGACGCGCTGACCGCTCATCTGTGCGACCATTATAGTGAGTTATCGAAAGCCGACCTGATGAAGATACAGATCCAGATGCTGACATACACGGATACTGTTATTCATCTGCTCGACCAGAAACTGAATGATTCTACCTTTAGTACTCCCTCCCCTGACCCAAGAACAATAAGCGAATGAAACGCCTTGTCACCTATATCCAGCAACACCTCTCGTTGCGCCTCGGCTTGTTGATCCTGCTCATTGTAGGATGTGTCTTCGGCGTGACACTGGGTTTGTTGTTCTATCAGACGAAGCAGTATGTCCGTCAGGCTGCCGTCAACCAAGCTACGGATGTACTTGATGAGACGGTGTTTAATATCTCGGGTATCTTTGAGCGTACGGAACTTGCCACTACTACTATGGAGCGGCGCGCAAGTATGAACCTGCATCCTGACTCGCTGTTGTACTATACACGGCGGATGGTAGAGGAGAATCCTGTCTTGCAAGGTTTTATGATCGCCCTTGAGCCTAACTATTCCAAAGAGTTTGGCACTTATTTCGCAGCTTACTCCTATCGTAAGGCAGACGGTATCCATAGTATGTTCAAGAAAGATTATGACTATACGCAGGATTATTGGTATAAGACACCCTTGGAACAGAAGAAGGGGTGCTGGCTGGAACCCTATGAGTATGCTGTTCCTGACATTGATACCAAGTCGCGTTACTATTTCTCTTTTACTGCCCCCCTCTATGGTCCTGACGGCAGACTCATCGGTGCCGTATGTAGTGACCTCTCACTTTATTGGTTGTCGCATACAGTCACGGCAGTCAAGCCCTTCCCTCATTCCTCTGCTATCATGTTGGGACATGACGGACGCTATATCGTCCATCCTGATACGGCAAAGCAGGTGCGTCAGTCTATCTTCTCCGATCCTGACCCACAGGCAAGGAAGGAGGTTATCCGTATGGGACAGTCGATGCTGGCAGGACAGAGCGGTGACTGGGCGATAATGGTGGACGGACATCCTGCACATGTGTTCTACCGTCCCTTGCGGCGTACAGGTTGGAGTATCGCCATCGTCTGTCCAGACAGAGATGTCTTCGACAACTATAACCGTATGTTGTATGTCGTCTGGGCAATCATTGGACTCTTCCTGTTACTGTTGCTGCTGTTCTGTTATCAGATCATCCGCAGTGCCGTCGTCCCTGTGAACCTCCTCGCGGAGTCAACACGGTATATGGCAAGCAGACAATTCACTGAGGAACAGCAGGAAGGCGAGGACAGTCCTGAGCAACCTCTGACCTATAGCAAGCGTGTTGATACTGTCGGACAACTGCAGAATAGCTTCGTGCGGATGCAGCAGTCGCTGAATACCTATATGTCTGAGCTGCATCAGATCAACGATGAGATGGAACAGCGTAATAAAGAGTTGCAGCATGCCAACCAACTTGTCCGCGAGGCTGACGAGCGCAAGAATGTCTTTATCCAGAATATGACGCATCAGGTGCGTACTCCTCTGAATATCATCAACGGCTTCACGCAGGTACTGGCATCAAACAGTTCCAACATGCGTAGGGAGGAAATTGACGACATCATCAGTCATATGAAATCCAGTGCGAAGGTCATCACCCGTATCACCCGTATGCTGATCGCCACCTCCTCGGATGATGCCACCTCTGTTGTCAGCGATACTGTCATTGTCTGTAACACCCTTTGCCGTGAGGTCGTCTCTGCTGTCCTTCACCAGCGGTCAGAGACGCTGTCCGTCATGACGGTGAGTTCAGTGTCTGACGACTTTACCATCCGTACTGATCGTAACGCGCTTTCCTCCATACTGACGGAGCTTCTTTCCAATGCCGTGCGCTTCGCCCCTGAGGGTACCATCACATTGTCTTGTTACCTGAAAGGCGAGGACACCATCGCCTTTGCTGTCTCTGACATGGGACCTGGCATAGCTCCTGATGACCGCGACCGCATCTTCACGATGTTCACCAAGCTCGACTCTTTCACGGAGGGTATAGGACTTGGACTCCCCTTGAGCCGCCATACTGCAAATCTGCTTGGCGGCGACCTTGTGCTTGACGACACTTATACCGATGGGACGCGCTTTGTATTGACATTACCAATAAATAATAATGTATGATGAAGATATTAATGATAGGTGGTACAGGCACAATCAGTAGTGCCATCACCAGACAGTTGGCAGAGAGTGATAACGAGTTATGGCTCCTCAATCGCGGCACTCGTAAGCATGAGGTGCCTGCAAGTGTGAAACAGATCATCGCGGATATTGACGATGAGGCTGAAGTGTTGCGCCAGATAGGTGATACGCAGTTCGATGCCGTCTGTGAGTTTATCGGTTTTCTGCCTTCGCAGGTGGAGCGTGACATCCGACTCTTCAAAGGTCGTACACGCCAGTATGTCTATATCTCGTCAGCATCAGCGTATAACAAGCCTGCCGCCAGTCATATTATCTCGGAAGGTACTACGCTTGCCAACCCCTATTGGGAGTATTCACGCAATAAGATAGCGTGTGAGGAACTGCTGATGAAGACCTATCGCGAAGAGGGCTTTCCTGTTACTATCATCCGTCCCTCGCATACTTATTGTGAGCGTTCCGTTCCCCTGAGTGTTCATGGACTGAAAGGTCCCTGGCAAGTGCTGAAGCGAATGATGGAGGGTAAACCTGTACTCGTTCATGGTGACGGCTCTTCCCTGTGGACGGTGACATGGAACGAGGACTTTGCTAAAGGCTTCATCGGCTTATTGGGTAATCCGAAGGCTATCGGTGAGGCGTTCCAGATTATGAGTGATGAGCAGTTGACATGGAATCAGATCTACGAGTGCGTTGCCAAGGCACTGCACACAAAAGCGAACCTCTATCATGTCTCCTCCGACTTCCTCGCTGCCACGTGTCCTAAGGAATGGGACTTCACTGGCAACCTCCTCGGCGACAAGGCAGTGACTGTTGTCTTCGATTGCAGAAAGCTCAAGCGTGCCGTCCCTGGCTTCTGTGCTACGACTCGCTTTGATGAGGGTGTACGCCGCTGTGTTGATTACATCCTTGCACATCCTGAACTGCAAGAGGAAGACCCAGAGTTCGATGCCTGGTGCGATAAGGTTATCAAAGCACAGGAAGAGGCGAAGAACCGCTTCCAGTAATGGTGTCACATTGCGAATATATAGTTGTCGTTCACTCCGATGCTTCCCGATGGGGGGAAGGAACCATTATAACAGGGTGAAAGACAGGCACTTTCAGGGTGAAAGTGGCGTTCTTGTCAGTATAGCAGCGGTCGGTGCTATTATTAGCAGCGGCCGCTGCTAATATCGACAGCGTTCGCTACCAATGTCAACAGCGCCCGCTGCTGACCTGTTATGAATCAAAAATGGAAGTTGTTGATTCAACAACTTCCATCCTAACTTCTGTCGGGATGAGGCGCCAACATGTATTGAGACTGAAATTTATCATTTTTGTTATACTTTTGCATAAATGCCTGAATTACAAGAGAAATAAAAATTAATCAATATAAGCATAATGATAATTTGATATAAATCAATTTATAATATCACGCCAAAAACACGCCAAAAATTAAGTGTTAAAATCATAATTCTT
>CACXQL010000053.1 GCA_902769805.1 uncultured Prevotellaceae bacterium | reverse complement strand
CACGGTACGGATACGACCCACCTTGGGCTTGTCGAGCTGCACACTGAAGCTGAAGCGTTTGTTCACCACAGGCATCGTTGCAACATAGGCATCGTCAGCCACATTGTCCAGTTCTTCAGCTGAATCAGCCATATAGACCACATAAAGGGAATCGTTCAGGTCATAGCCCACACGTCCGTCAATCGTGAACGTGTTTTTATTGTCGCTCACGAGACTTGCTCCAGTCATGTTTTTCTCGTACATGTCAGGACGCAGCGAGGTAATCATATAGACGGTACCCGCGACATTATTATTTCAGGGTTCTTGCAGCACATGAACCACATCTCCTGCTTACTATTGGTGCGAATACGTACATCCTTGCTCTTCTGTCCGTTGTTAGTCACCACCTTCAGGGTGAATAGTTCTGTATTGCCTGGCAGCAGGTGCATGTATTGATACGACAAAGGCTCATCAACGCGGAATCCGATGGGTATGCTCCACAGGTTTTCTTTCTCACAGGTGAATGGTGCGATGCGTTCACTTGCCTCAACAAGACCTGTTTCAGGATTCTTGATGACGGACAGTGTCTGGCCTCCCTCCTCAGCATAAAATGCGATGATACCTTCCAGACTCTGGCTGACACTCTCTGCCTTCTTCTGCGGGGTAGCCGTAGGATCGGCACTGGCGGTTGTTATGGCGCTGCAAGCTATAAGCAGCATGATAAAAAAGCGTTTCATATGATTCTTATTTTTGAGCTGTTTGTTCCAAATTATATTTTGCGATTTCAAGTTCCAGTTGCGCCCATTTCAGGTAGGCTTCGTTGGCCTGCTTCTTCATCAGGGCGAGCTCCTCGGGAGTGTATTTGTAGTTCTCCGGACGGGTTATCGGAATGTCGCGTTCGGTGAGCGTTACCACCTTTTCCTGAGTTTTTTCGGTCTCGACAACAGCCAGGTCCTGGTGAACTTCGTCAATGACAGATGTAGCAGCAGAATCCTCGGTCTTCGTCTCTTGTGCCAAGAGGGCAGCGTCGCTTTTTACGATGGTGGTTTTCACCTTGACTTTCTTCACCTTCACTGGAGCGTCTATTGGTGCCGGGGGTTCCGTTTCTACCTTCTCCACAGAGGTTTCTACCTTTTCCACTGAGGTTTCTTCCACCTTATTACTATTGACAGGCTGCCCGATGACCGTATTCTCTGCAACGACATCCGCAGAAAAATCCTTAGGCGGCATGAGCCATATCATCATGACACCAGCCACACAAGCAGCAGCCATCCAAGGCCACACGATGCGACGTGGCTTCTTCTCTTCTTTGTTGGCCATGCGCTGCATCAGTCGTCCGTTGAGGTCGGCAGGCATTTGCGGGCTTTCTGCCTCGTCCTGCCTGATGGCGTCGCGCAGGTTGATGTCTGCTTGTCGTAATGCGTTTAATTTCTCCTCTGTCATGATTGCAACATTTTGATGATTTTACATAATTTCTTTCTCGTTCTGCTCAGCTTCGAAGCCACCGTCGTTGGTATTGATTCCGTCACGTAGGCTATCTCCTTCAAACTAAGCTCCTCGTAGTAGAACAAAGTGATGATGGCGCGCTCGTCAGGTGGTAAATGCTTCAGGGCTGCCCTGATTAACTGCACCGTTTCCGGATTCGGTTGTCCGAATGTTGCCTCCACCTCTTTTTCAGAAAGCTTTTCTGCCTCACCCTCGCGGTCCTCGTAGTAGATTACTGGCATGCTCTTGTGCCTCAAGAAGCTGATGGACTCATTATAGGCGATTCGTGAGATCCATGTCTTCAACGACGATTTCTCTGCGTCGTACATATTAATATTCTTGAAGACCTTGACAAACACGTCCTGATACACCTCCTCAGCATCTTCTACTGCTGGCAACATCCTCGCCACTTGTGCGAAGACATCGTTGCCGTAGCGTTCGAGCGTCTGCCTTTGAGCTTTGGAACTTTGTTCCCGCAGTCCCAATATCAGATTTATGTCTGTTTCTGTCATTCTACTTTCTTAACCTTCTACTAATATAACAAAATCAAGTCCGTTTCATTTCAAAAAACTACCTAATAGACTGAATTTCAATTATTTCAAAGAGCGATTAGTCCACTTTAACGGGACAGTAGTGATATAATATATATGTCACGTTTCCTTTGGGAGCCAGAATAGACTAAAGACCTCGTATGTCGAAATTATATGAGAAAGAACAGGCTAACTCCCAGAACAGATATAACTGCTCCTATCACGGCACGCCATGTGATTTTCTCATGGAAAAGCCAATAAGACGGAAGGATAATGATGATAGGGGTCATCGCCATCAGCGTGGAGGCAATACCTGCTGCCGTATATTGAACTGCCATCAAGGAGAAACCAACACCTACAAAAGGACCAAAGATAGTGGTAGCAATAGCAACAGAAAGTCCCTTCCTGTCATGCATCGCATCACGTAATTGTCCCATTCCATCACGAAAATATAATAATAAGGTAAAGCCAATGATGCCAGCCACACAACGATAGAAGTTGGCACTGAAGGGTATCAGCCATTCGGGCATCGTCGTCGAGGGTTCATAATGATCCATACCTATCTTGCTCAATACCAGTCCTACACCTTGGCATACTGCTGCCCCTATAGCGAAAAGAACACCATTGAGAGGTAGTTTCAGTGAAACCTTATGATGTTCACCTCGTCCGAGTACAGAAATGCCGATTCCAACGAGCGTCACCAACATCGCTACAACACTCATCAGAGTCATTTGCTGACCCAGCGTCACCCAAGCCATAAGAGCAGCCGAGATAGGAGCCAGTGTCATGAAGAGTTGTCCAAAACGGGAACCAATGATGATATAACACTGAAAGAGGCAGAAGTCACCTATCACATACCCTACAATGCCTGACAACAGCATCCAACCACAGGCCTCAGCCGAAGCACCTGCAGGCAAGAGATTTCCAGTTACCACACCAAACAGAACCAGTGAGAACAGCAGTGCCAATGCCATCCTCAACACATTCAGTGTCAGGTTACCCAACCGTTTGCTGCCAAACTCACTCAGCAATGCCGTTGCCGTCCACGAGAATGCTACTCCAATAGATATCAGTTCACCTAAGTACATCATTGTCAAGTCCGTTTAACAGCCTGCAAAGGTACAATTAAGTGATTGAAATACAAAAGGAAAATACTTTTTTCTTTGTATTTGCGAATAAAACAAAATAGCGCCGCAGGAAATCTGCAGCGCTATTATTATAATAAGGTGAAACCTTAGTCTGCCAACTTTGCCTTAATCATCTCACGGTTGAGGCGGGCGATATTGCTGATAGTCTCGTTCTTCGGGCATACAGCCTCGCAGGCACGGGTATTGGTACAGTTACCAAAGCCCAGCTCATCCAACGCAACATCATCGTCCTTACTAAATCGACGCACACCGAACGGCTGCGCGAGAACATCGAGTTGGATGCCGACGACATGGCGGCCATTGCTAAACTCGATACTGGACGCAGCACCATTTTTGACCACCGCGACCCGGCTTGCGTCAAGATGATTTGCGAGGCACAATTCGATTATTAATCATTCAAACTTATCATTATGGAATACATCAAACTTGGAAATTCAGACTTGAACGTGTCCCGCATCTGTATGGGATGTATGGGATTCGGCGACCCTACACAAGGGGCCTGCACCTGGACTATCGGTGAAGAACAATCAAAAGAAATCATTAAACGGGGATTGGAACTGGGCGTAAACTTCTTTGATACCGCCATCGCGTATCAAAGCGGTACAAGTGAACAGTACGTGGGGCGTGCTCTCCGCTCCCTCGCCAAACGGGAAGATGTGGTAGTTGCCACCAAGTTCCTGCCACGGACCGCTGATGAGATTGCCGCCGGGATAACCGGGCAGCAACATGTAGAACATATGCTCAACAAGAGCCTTGAAAACCTCGGCATGGATTACGTGGACTTGTATATCTGCCACATGTGGGACTACAACACGCCCATCGAGGAAATCATGGAGGGTATGAACAATGCCGTGAAAGTAGGCAAGGTGCGTGCCATCGGCATCTCCAACTGTTTCGCCTGGCAGCTTGCCAAAGCCAATGCCATTGCCGAACGTAACGGTTGGGCGAAGTTCGTATCCGTGCAAGGGCATTACAACCTGCTGTTCCGTGAGGAAGAACGTGAAATGGTTCCCCTTTGTGAGGAGGACAATATCGCCCTGACTCCTTACAGCGCATTGGCGGGTGGGCGTCTCTCCAAACGCTCGGGTGAAACTTCCAAACGCCAGGAAGAAGACGGTGTGGCCAAGATGAAATACGATGCCACCTCGCGTGTCCTTCTCCGTCCGATGGCCATGACGTGCTTTGTCTGAGCGTTGGACTGTCGCGCATCCTCCTTTTGGTATCTGTCACTGAATTGTGAACTGGAAATTTGGGGACGGTTCTCAATGATCCACTTCTCCTAAGGATAGATGAACTCCTTTTGTATATTTGGAAACAAATTTTTGTCATGTTATATTAATTAATACTGTGCAAAGGTATTTCTTTTATTTCATAGAACAAAATATTTCACAAGAAAATGGATCATTCAGAACCGTCCCCAGCTTTCTAGTAGCACCTTCCCTAACGGCTTCTCTAACCTTTCCTTCACAAAGAGTATCGCATGCAGATGGTCAGGCATCATCTGTAAGGCAACCACTTGCACCTCTGGATGATGAACACCTATTGTCTGCCATATCTGTTCCACAGCTTTCCCTAAAGGCGACAACTCAATATGAGGAACCTCCGTCGACGGCTCTACTGCCTCACTATGTCCCACCACTTTGCCGAAGAGGGGTTTCCGTCCCTCTGTCACCATCGTGATCATATACATCCGTCGCTCTGTGTAATCATAATCCACACAGCGACGTTGCATCGAGGGTTTCTTCTCCCCTGCAAAAGCCTTCTGCCTTTCAAATGTTGCTTTATCCATAGTTGACTCATAGTTTCCATTCTACAAAGTTACTAATTTTTCCCCAACCGTAATTGTCAATCCGGAAATATTTACTATATTTGCAAACGGAATCATATTGTATAACCCTAAAATGATATTGCCTATGGGCTGAGATAGAATTTTAAGAAAAGGACATATAGGATGAACATCCACTTTTAGATTCTTGTATTCTGACAATTGGGGAATTAGATGAATTTGTCAAGAACTGAAGTAGATAGTTCACGCTAAACAAGCGTGGGCATTTACTCGTTTAAGACAAATAGGTTATCCCCAATACCTCAGAATACGTAGACGAAGTAAGTAGTCCACGTTTTTATTTTGTATGCATTCAAACATTTATTTAAACCTAACAATAAAGATTATGAAAACATTAAAACTTTTATTTTATTCCATTATAATTATTTCTATACTATCTGCATGCTCTTCAAAAGAAGATAATGCATTAGAAACCATAAATAATAACATGTTTAAAACCCTCTATGATTTTAAGAGTTATGAGCCAATTGAGACTAAGTTTGATAGTTTAAAGAAAGATAAATATGGAGATACACTAATATTCTCCAATGTAATGATGATAAAATACGCTATGGATGATTTTGACAAGGCAAAAGAAGAATTTGAAAAAGCAAGGGAGACAGCAGAAATATATAGACCTACATATAATCCGTCAAGTTTCAGCAGCAAGAAATATATAGAAGCTCAAGAAACCATGAATAAATGCTATGTAGAAATGAATGACTATATCGCTATAATGGATTCTTTATCAACCATAGTGAGAACATTGGAAAAGAAATGTGATGGACAGTTTTATGGTTGGCTTGTTACACACAAATTCAGATGCAAGACAAAAGGTGGAAATTCAACAATAGGGACATATTACTATTTTATGGACAAGAATTGTAGAAATATTTATCGTTATTTTGATGAGGATGAATTATCTATGGAAAATTATAAATCTTTGGTAGATGATTCATTAAAACCGAATGAAAGTGACAAATGAAGTGTACCCTAAAACTTGATGGGAACATGCCATCATTTGGAGAAAAAATCGTATCTTTGCAACAATTTTAATAGTCACTTTGTATGAGTAAAAGATATGCCCTTTTCTTCGATATCGATGGTACGCTGGTTAGTTTCAAGACACATGAGATACCGCCGTCTACCATCCTTGCGCTGACACAGGCAAAGGCTAACGGACACCACGTGTATATCGCTACAGGTCGACCGCCGATTATCCTTACGAACCTTGGTGCCATCGAACACCTCATTGACGGATATATCACGACGAATGGAGCCTTGTGTTTCGTCGGTGACGAGTTTGTGACCTGCCAGCCCATTCCCAAGAGTGACGTGATGACCGTCGTTGAGGATTCGAAAGCTAAGGGATATAGCCTCATCGTTGTTGGCAAGAAAGACGTTGCCGTCCTTGACCCCACAGGTGATGTGGACCGCATCTTCCAGCAAATGCTTGCCGTCAAGAATCTGGACAAGGCTTCACCTTTGGAAGAGGTCCTGAAGCAGGATATCCTGCAACTGACCCCCTTCTTCCCTGCTGATTATGAGCTGCAACTGATGGCACGCTTACCCCAATGCATCTCGGGTCGTTGGCATCCTGAGTTTACGGATATCACGGCAAACGGGGCAGATAAAGGAAAGGGTATTGTCGCCATTGCCCGTCACGACGGTCTCGATATCAGCCAGACGATCGCTTTTGGTGATGGTGGCAATGACACATCCATGATTCTGCAGGCAGGTATCGGCATCGCCATGGGAAATGCCATTGACGAGTTAAAACACCAGGCAGACTATGTCACCACCTCTGTCGATGATGACGGTGTTCTCAATGCCCTCCGCTACTATGGTATTGTCTGATTTTAAGATGGATGCTAACGGCTGGTAAGTTTCCGCTTGAGCACCCGATCGACACTACCCTCCTCCAACAGATAGTGTTCGGCTTCATCATAGGGGATGCCCAGTGACTCCTGAATCATCCGGGTACCACGGTCCACCAGTTTGGCATTGGTCAGTTGCATCTTCACCATCCTGTTGCCTTTGACACGTCCTAAACGAATCATCAGAGAGGTGGATATCATGTTCAGCACCATCTTCTGCGCCGTGCCGCTTTTCATCCTGCTGGAGCCCGTTACGAACTCAGGACCTACGATGGTCTCGACAGGGAATTCCACTGCCTCTGCCAAAGGTGTATGGGGGTTACTGGTGATACAACCCGTTAACAGCCCTTGTTTCCTGGACGCTTTGACCGCTCCCACCACATAGGGAGTAGTACCTGATGCCGCGATACCGATGACGGTATCATCTGCCGTAGGCTGATACGAAAGAATGTCCTGCCACCCCTTTTTAGAGTCATCCTCAGCCTTCTCCACCGCATGCCGCAGAGCCTCGTCACCACCAGCAATGATGCCAATGACCCAGTCGGCAGGAACACCGAATGTAGGAGGCAGTTCGCTGGCATCCAGCACGCCAAGCCGCCCACTGGTTCCGGCACCCACATAAAAGAGTCGTCCTCCCCGTTTAAGTCTTGGCTCGATGGCTTCCACCAATGCCTCTATCTGTGGGATAGCCCTCTGCACAGCCTCAGCCACCAATGCGTCCTCCTCATTGATATGCCGTAGTAATTCCGCCACGGACATCTGTTCCAGATGGTCGAAGCGTGACTGTTGTTCTGTGATTTTATCTTGATGATTCATAACCCTTTTGTTCAGGTGACGATGCAAAAGTACGAAATAATTCTGAAACAACAAAAAGCACCACAGGTTTTGAGCCTGTGGTGCCTTTATTATATTAATAAGGTGGATTAGTCAGCCATCTTAGCCTTGATCATCTCACGGTTGAGACGAGCGATGTTGCTGATGGTCTCGTTCTTCGGACATACAGCCTCGCAGGCACGGGTATTGGTACAGTTACCAAAGCCCAGCTCATCCATCTTGGCAATCATGTTCTTCACGCGGCGGGCAGCCTCTACGCGACCCTGAGGAAGCAGGGCGAGCTGAGATACCTTGCTGGATACGAAGAGCATGGCAGAGCCGTTCTTACAAGCAGCGACGCAAGCACCGCAGCCGATGCAGGAAGCGCAGTCCATTGCCTCGTCAGCATCCTCCTTGGGAATAAGGATGGCGTTGGCATCCTGAGCCTGACCGGTACGGATAGTGGTATAGCCACCAGCCTGGATAATCTTATCGAAGGCGTTACGGTCAACCATACAGTCCTTGATCACTGGGAAGGCTGCGGAGCGCCAAGGCTCAACAGTAATCACGTCACCATCGTTGAAGCGGCGCATGTAGAGCTGACAGGTGGTAGCACCACGCTCTGTCTTGCCATGAGGTGTACCGTTGATATACAGAGAGCACATACCACAGATGCCCTCGCGGCAGTCGTGGTCGAAGACGAAAGGTTCCTTGCCCTCGTTGATCAGGTTCTCGTTCAGGATATCCAGCATCTCCAGGAAAGAGGTGTCATCGGGAATATCCTTCATATCGTAGCTATCGAAGTGACCCGCGTCTTTCGGACCATTCTGACGCCAGAACTTTATTGTAAAGCTTATATTCTTAGCCATAATTTCTTAGTTTTTATAGTTACGTGTCTGTACCTTAATAGCCTCATACTCCAGTGGCTCCTTAATCAGCTCAGGCTCGTTGCCCTTGCCTTTATACTCCCAGCAGCCTACATAGAAGTAGTTCTCGTCGTCGCGCTTGGCCTCGCCTTCCTCCGTCTGATACTCCTCGCGGAAGTGACCACCACAAGACTCGTTACGAGAGAGAGCATCGAAAGCGACGAGCTGACCCATGGTGAAGAAGTCACGCAGGTGGATAGCCTTGTCGAGCTCCACATTCAGACCCTCCTTCGTTCCAGGAACGAACAGGTTGGTGTCAAACTCCTTCTCCAGCTCGTGCATCTTCTTCAGACCTGTCTTCAGACCCTCAGCGGTGCGACCCATACCAACATACTCCCACATGATGTGACCGAGCTCCTTATGGATAGAGTCAACAGAACGCTTACCCTTGATATTCATCAGACGGTCAATCTCTGCGGCAACACCCTTCTCTGCCTCATCGAACTCAGGACGGTCTGTCGGAACCTTCGGCCATACAGCCTGGTCGGCAAGGTAGTTCTGGATGGTGTAAGGCAGTACGAAGTAACCATCGGCAAGACCCTGCATCAGTGCAGAAGCACCCAGGCGGTTAGCACCGTGGTCAGAGAAGTTACACTCACCGATAGCGAACAAACCTGGGATAGTGGTCTGCAGCTCATAGTCTACCCAGATACCACCCATCGTGTAGTGGATAGCAGGATAGATCATCATGGGCTTATAATACTTCACGCCATTGATCTCGTTAGCGACATCGCCAGGGAACACGTCGGTGATCTCCTCGTACATCTCGAAGAGGTTACCATAACGCTGCATGATAACATCGAGGCCGAGGCGGTTGATAGACTCAGAGAAGTCGAGGAACACAGCAAGACCAGTGTTATTCACACCAAAGCCCTTGTCGCAACGCTCCTTGGCAGCACGAGAGGCAACGTCACGGGGAACGAGGTTACCGAATGCAGGATAACGGCGCTCCAGATAGTAGTCGCGACGACCGTCGTTACGCAGTGACTCAGACATCAGCGTCAGCTTAGACTGCTTGTCACCATGAACGGGGATACAGGTGGGGTGAATCTGAACGTAAGAGGGATTAGCAAAGTAAGCACCCTTACGATAGCACTGAACGGCAGCGGTGCAGTTGCAACCCATGGCATTGGTAGAGAGGAAATAGGTGTTTCCATAACCACCAGTGGCGATGACAACGGCATTGGCACTGAAACGCTCCAGCTCACCGGTAACGAGGTTCTTGGCGATGATGCCACGGGCACGACCGTCAACGATAACCACGTCCTCCATCTCATAACGAGTGTAGAGTTTTACCTTACCAGCCTTCACCTGACAAGAGAGAGAAGAGTAAGCACCCAAAAGGAGCTGCTGACCAGTCTGACCCTTGGCATAGAATGTACGGCTTACCTGAGCACCACCGAATGAGCGGTTGGCAAGCATACCACCATACTCACGGGCAAAGGGAACACCCTGAGCCACACACTGGTCGATGATATTGTTGCTGACCTCGGCAAGACGATATACGTTAGCCTCACGAGCACGGTAGTCACCACCCTTTACAGTGTCGTAGAACAGACGATAGACAGAGTCACCATCGTTCTGATAACACTTGGCGGCGTTGATACCACCCTGTGCAGCGATAGAGTGTGCACGACGGGGAGAGTCCTGGATACACAGGTTAATCACATTGAAGCCCATCTCACCTAATGAAGCAGCAGCCGATGCACCGGCAAGACCGGTACCTACGACAATCACGTCGAGCTTCAGCTTGTTCTTAGGATTCACGAGACGCTGATGAGCCTTATATTCCTTCCATTTCTCAGGTACTGGACCTGCGGGAATCTTAGAATCTAATACTTTTGCCATAATTCTTTCAGATTTAAAAGTTAACAATTAGCAACCTGCATAGTTGCAAAGGCTCGGAGCACACTTAAAAGCAAAAGCCAGTACTACAACCAAGAAGCAAAGCATCAGCAGCGTCACATAAATGATGCCGATGACACGCCAGCGACAGAACCAAATCTTACCACTGATACCCAGAGTCTGCATAGCCGACCAAAAACCGTGAGTCAGGTGGAACCAGATAGCGCAGAGCCAAATCACATACAATACAACATAGACGGGATTGCTGAAAGTGTCAACAATAAAGGCAAAGCCGTCAGAGGGCAGATGACCATTTGTGAAACCCATAATCTCGGCAAACATCATGTTGTACCAGAAGTTAAACAAGTGGAGTAACAGACCCAGCAAGATAATGATGCCTAGTACAAGCATATTCTGCGAAGCCCACTCTACTTTTGCAGTACGATTCTGCGCAGTCAGGATGAATGCAAAAACAATGTGAATCACTGCAAGGGCAGCAAGACCCAGTGTAGCCACAATAGCATACCAGTTAGCACCCAGCAATTCGCAAATCATGTTGTAAGCCTCCCCAGAGAATAGCGCGACAACGTTCATGCAACCGTGGAATGTCAAGAACAGAATCAGCGCAATACCCGTTACGGACATTACAACCTTACGACCAATTGATGAATTGATTAACCACATAAATTATTGAATTTAATTAATAGAAAATACTAAATATTAGGTACACATACGTGTATCGAGGCTACAAATTTAATACAAAATAATGAAATCTGCAAACGTTTTCCTCATAAATTGTATTATTTTTGTATATTTGAGCGTTTCAAAGATACTTTCGTTCAAAAGAAAAAACAAATACATTTATTTTGTTCTTTTCTCGCTAATTCGTATCTTTGCACCAACAAAACTTAAAAATTATGGCAACATTTGAATTAATTCAATTACCGTATGCTCCTAATGCGCTGGAACCAGTAATTAGTGCAGAGACAATTCACTTCCATCATGGGAAACACTTACAAGCATATGTAAACAACTTAAACGGACTATTGCCAGGTAGTGGGTTGGAAGAGGCTTCTCTAGAGGATATCGTGAAGAGAAGCGAGGGTGGTATTTTCAACAATGCCGGACAAATTCTGAACCACAACCTGTATTTCACACAGTTCCATGCTCCTCAAGAGAATAACATCCCAATAGGAACTGTTGCTGAGGCTATTGAAAAACAATTCGGTTCTTTTGACGCTTTCAGGGAAGAATTCCAAAAGAAAGGGGTTACTCTTTTCGGATCAGGTTGGGTGTGGCTATCAGCTGACAAAGAAGGAAAACTCGTTATCACACAGGAACAGAACGCTGGTAATCCTATTCTAAAAGGATTAAAGCCCTTGCTTACTTTCGACGTGTGGGAACATGCCTACTATTTGGATTATCAAAACCGTCGTCCTGATCACCTTGCCACCCTTTGGCAGATTGTTAACTGGGAGATTATCGAACAGCGATACAAAAGATAAAACATGATATTGAAATACGACGTACTGGTCATTGGAGGAGGTCACGCTGGTTGCGAGGCAGCATGTGCCGCTGCTAACATGGGAGCAAAGACGTGTCTTGTCACAATGGACATGAACAAGGTAGCACAGATGTCGTGCAATCCAGCCGTTGGAGGCATTGCCAAGGGACAGATCGTCAGAGAGATTGATGCTTTAGGCGGACAGATGGGTTTGGTGACAGATGCCACCGCCATCCAATTCCGGATGCTGAATCGTAGCAAAGGACCAGCGATGTGGAGTCCTCGTGCCCAGTGTGATCGCGGAAAATTCATCTGGGAATGGAGAAGCGTTCTTGACCATACTGATAATCTCGATGTCTGGCAAGACCAGGCCGATGAACTGCTGGTTGAGTCTTTTGCGAATGAGTCGCAACAAACAAAACAGGTTGTGGGCGTGAAAACCATCTGGGGAGTTGAGTTGAGGGCAAAGGCTGTCATTATAACAGCAGGCACTTTCTTAAACGGACTGATGCATATCGGGCGCAAGATGATACCTGGTGGACGTATTGCAGAACCTGCTGTTCCACATTTCACAGAAAGCATTACTCGTCATGGTATCCGTTCTGAACGTATGAAGACAGGTACCCCTGTACGCATCGACAAACGTTCCGTTCATTTCGAGGATTTAGAAATACAAGAGGGAGAACATGACTTCCATCGGTTCTCATATATCAGTGAGCCACGCCCACTGCCTCAACTGACCTGTTGGACATGTAATACTAACACCGCTGTCCATGAGACATTACGTTTTGGTCTCAAAGACTCCCCACTCTATAACGGACAGATTCAGTCTATCGGACCACGCTATTGTCCTTCGATAGAGACAAAACTGATGACCTTCCCTGACAGAGAGCAACATCCTTTATTCTTGGAACCAGAAGGAACAGACACCAATGAGATGTATTTGAATGGTTTTTCTTCTTCTCTTCCGATGGACATACAGATTTCCGCCTTACGGCATATTCCTGCTTTCAGAGACTTAAAAGTATATCGTCCAGGCTATGCCATCGAATACGATTTCTTCGATCCTACCCAGTTGAAACACTCGTTGGAATCGAAAATTATAAAGGGATTATTCATGGCGGGACAGGTCAATGGCACCACTGGATATGAGGAAGCTGGAGGACAGGGAACAATTGCTGGTATCAATGCTGCATTGTTTGCTGGTACTGGTGGTTGCTGTGACACAGCATCAGCCGCAACGTTCGTGTTGCATCGCGACGAAGCTTATATTGGGGTGTTAATTGATGACTTAGTGACAAAGGGTGTCGATGAGCCATATCGTATGTTTACTTCTCGTGCAGAATATCGTATCTTGCTTCGCCAGGATGATGCGGATGCACGACTTACAGAAAGAGCTTACCAGATAGGCATTGCCAAAAAGGATAGATACGATTGGTGGACACAAAAGAAATCATGGATTGAGAATATTGAGACCTTCTGTAAAGAATACCACATCAAACCCAAAACCATCAATGGCGCTTTGGAGGCATTAGGCTCAACTCCACTCGTCTATGGTTGTAAACTCGAAGACTTGATAGCACGTCCAGAATTAAACTTCGAAAAACTACAAGAAGTTATCCCAGAATTAAAAGAAATACTAAACCATCCGTCTCAACGGAAAGAAGAAATCGCAGAAGCTGCCGAAGTACATATTAAATACAAAGGCTATATTGAACGCGAAAGAATCGTTGCAGATAAGATGCATCGTCTAGAGAATATTAAAATCAAAGGACACTTCAACTACAACGAAATGCAACAACTTAGTACGGAGGCTCGTCAAAAACTGACTGCTGTTGATCCAGAAACGCTTGCGCAGGCCAGTAGAATTCCTGGCGTTTCCCCTAGCGACATTAATGTTATGTTGGTCTTAATGGGTCGATAGGTTTCACGTGAAACATTTACGATTAATAATATTATATATGCTTATGAATAATCCAGTATTACTAGAGAATCTTCGTTGTATTCCAGACTTTCCCAAGAAAGGTATTAATTTCCGAGATGTTACAACACTGTTTAAGAGTGCTGAGTGTATGAAAACCATACTTGACGAGATGTACGAGTTGTACAAAGACAAGGGCATCACAAAAATTGTTGGTATCGAAAGCCGTGGCTTTGTCATGGCAGCAGCCCTTGCTGCCAAATTAGGTACGGGAGTTGTGTTGGCAAGAAAACCCGGCAAACTGCCATCTACTGTTATCAAGGAATCCTTTTCGAAAGAATATGGTGTTGATACGATTGAAATGCATTTAGACTCTATTCAAAAAGACGATGTCGTCTTGATTCATGATGATCTCCTCGCTACAGGAGGAACGGCCTTGGCAACATACAAATTAGTAAAGTACTTTAAACCCAAAGAAATCTACATGAACTTTATCATTGAGATAAGGGATGAGGGACTGCACGGAAGAGATTTGTTTAAAGGTTTGGTAGATGTGACAACTATCATGACAACATAATCGTTTCACGTGAAACGTTTTATATGACAAAGGAAGAGAACGAGGAACGCTTGAAGAGGCTCAAGAGCATTGTGAGTGCCCTGCCCGAAAAGCCCGGCAGCTATCAGTATTACGATGCTGAAGGTATCATTATCTATGTAGGTAAAGCAAAGAACCTGAAGTCTCGTGTATCTTCCTATTTTCATACAGAAGTTGATCGCTTCAAAACCAAAGTCTTAGTATCGAAGATTCATGATATCAGTTATACAGTAGTGAATACAGAAGAGGATGCATTACTCTTAGAGAATGCACTCATCAAGAAGTATAATCCTCGCTATAATGTGTTATTGAAAGATGGTAAGACCTATCCTTCTATCTGTATCACCAAAGAGTATTTACCCCGTATCTTTTCCACGCGTACCATAAATAAAAAGTGGGGCACATATTATGGTCCTTACTCCCATGTAGGTAGCATGCATACCGTTCTCGACCTTATCAGGAAACTATATCATCCGAGAACTTGTCGATTCCCTATCACAAAAGAAGGTATCGAACAACAGAAATATCAGGTTTGTTTAGAGTATCATATCAAAAACTGTCAAGCTCCTTGTATTGCTAAGCAGTCTCATGAAGACTACCTGAAGAATATCGAACAAGCGAAAGAGATTCTTAAAGGCAACACACGTGAAGTACTGCGACAAATGAAAGACGAGATGATGCGTCTTGCAGAGGAGTTACGTTTTGAGGAAGCAGAAGAACTCAAGCGAAGATACATTCTTGTCGATCAATTTGCCACCAAAAGTGAGGTTGTCAGCCAGACTATTGACAATGTCGATGTTCTCTCGATTACTAATGACGAGAAAGTCGCTTACATCAACTATATTCACGTCTCCAATGGTCAAATTAACCAGAGTTTCACTTTTGAATACAAGAAAAAACTCGATGAAACAGATGCAGAATTATTACAATTAGGTATCGTAGAGATGCGAGAGCGTTTCAAAAGTCGTGCTAAGGAGATTATCCTATCCCAAGAGATAGATGTAGACCTCGAAGGGGTTACCATCACAGTACCTCAGAGAGGTGACAAGAAGAAGCTTCTCGATCTCTCATTAATGAATGGAAAACAGTATCAATTCGACCGACTGAAACAAGCGGAGAAACTCAATCCAGAACAGAAATCCGTTCGCTTAATGAAAGAGTTGCAAGATCTATTACATCTGCCCAAACTACCTTACCAGATAGAATGTTTCGACAATTCGAATATCAGTGGTTCCGATGCTGTTGCAGCCTGTGTCGTCTTCAAGAAGATGAAACCCTCAAAGACAGACTATCGCAAATATAATATTAAAACTGTAGTGGGTCTAGATGATTACGCATCTATGAAAGAAGTAGTATGGAGGCGGTATCATCGTCTGATAGAAGAAGGTCAACCCCTACCCGACCTCATTGTGGCAGATGGTGGTAAAGGACAAATGGAAGTAATTCGACAGGCTGTTCAGGACGAGTTAGGGCTTGATATCCCTATTGCAGGACTTGCTAAAAACGACCGCCATCGAACCAATGAACTACTCTATGGTTTTCCTGCAAGAGTGATCGGTATGAAGACAGACTCTGAACTCTTCCGCGTCTTGACACATCTACAAGACGAAGTACATCGTTTTGCCATCACTTTCCATCGCGACAAACGCTCTAAACATGCGCTGCACAGTGAGTTAGACAACATCAAAGGTGTAGGTCCCAAGACAAAAGAAATACTTTTAACAACATATAAGAGTGTCAAACGAATCAAGGAGGCAACACTTCCTTCCCTCATTGAAACACTTGGTACAGCCAAAGGAAAGATTGTCTTTGACTATTTTCATAAATAGCGTTAAATGACACACTAATTCATAGTTTTTACGTACCTTTGCAATATGAGAATCGTTATACAGCGAGTAACGCATGCAAGTGTTACTATCAATGGAAAAATGCATTCGAGTATCGGACAGGGTTATCTGATCCTGTTAGGTATCTGTGAGGAAGACACCAGCGAGGATGTTGACTGGCTGGTGCATAAAGTGATAGGACTGCGTGTGTTTGACGACGAGAATCACGTCATGAATCGCTCTATCATGGATGTTGATGGTGAGGTTTTAGTCGTAAGTCAATTCACGCTCTATGCAAGTTATAAAAAAGGAAATCGTCCTTCCTGGTTAAGAGCAGGCAGCCATGAGCACTCTATCCCACTCTATGAAGCATTTTGCAAGCAGTTAAGCAATGCTTTAGGCAAACCTATAGGCACAGGTGAATTCGGAGCAGACATGAAGGTAGAACTATTGAATGACGGACCAGTTACGATATGTATGGATACAAAAAATAAGGAGTAATGATATGAATAAAAGCAGAATTAATAACGGTTTGTTTGTTATTGGACTCATCTTATATTTTATAGGACGCCAATGGGATAATATCTATTATTCTTATTGGATTGGTTGTGGTATCATGATCTTTACCGCTATTTGGACCCTTACCCACTGGAAACAAAACAACAAGGCTTCAAACTATTGTGCCATCGCCCTCATATTGCTTATAGCACTATCAGTACTCCTAACTACAAATATTCTCTAATAATGACTATTAAAGAAGCCCAAGACACTGTTGACAAGTGGATCAAGACCTATGGCGTTCGTTATTTCTCTGAACTGACCAATATGGCAGTATTAACAGAGGAAGTAGGAGAATTGGCTCGTGTCATCGCACGAAAATATGGTGACCAGAGCTTTAAACCAGGAGAGAAAGACAACCTGGGAGACGAGATGGCTGACGTGCTGTGGGTACTGCTCTGCCTTGCCAACCAGACCGGCATTGATCTCACAGAGGAACTCCAGAAGAATATCGAGAAGAAGACAAAGAGAGACAAAACACGACATATCAACAACGACAAATTATAAGAAGATGGAACAGACAGAGAATAAGTATGAGAAGGCTTTAAACCTTTACGATACCAATATCAGCGACGAGGAAGTAAGCAATGCCGTCCGCAAGATCATCGCAGAGAAAGTGCATGAGAACGACACTCCTGAGGTGAAGAAATTCCTCATGGGAAGTGTCGAGTTGACGACCCTCAAGACCACCGACTCAGAAGAGAGTGTGATGGCTTTCACAGAGCGTGTCAACCAGTTTGACGAGACCTACCCTGACCTGCCCCATGTCGCCACCATATGCGTATACCCCTGTTTTGCCAAGACTGTGAGTGAAACATTAGAGGTTGACGGAGTCGAAATTGCTTGTGTATCAGGCAGTTTCCCATCCTCACAGACCTTCCCAGAGATTAAGATTGCCGAGACAGCATTAGCTATCAAGGATGGAGCCACAGAGATAGACATGGTATTACCCGTAGGCAAATTCCTCAGTGGTAATTACGAGGATGTGGCTGATGAGATTGCAGAGATGAAGGCTGTATGTGGTGACCACAAGATGAAAGTCATCTTGGAGACTGGCTGTCTAAAGACTGCCAGCAATATCAAGAAGGCAGCCATCCTTGCGATGTATGGCGGAGCTGACTATATCAAGACCTCTACAGGTAAGTTAGAACCTGCGGCTACCCCAGAGGCAGCTTACGTCATGTGTCAGGCTATTAAGGAATACTTCACCAAGACTGGTATCCAGATTGGTTTCAAACCCGCTGGCGGCTTAAATAGTGTGATGGACACACTCATCTACTACACTATCGTCAAGGAAGTATTGGGTGAGCGTTGGCTAACAAACCAATGGTTCCGCATGGGTACTTCAAGATTAGCCAATCTGTTACTCAGTGAGATTGTAGGAGAAGAAACGAAATTTTTCTAAAGTCTACGTTCTATCACGTAATCCACATAGGCTGTCAAGGCATCCTTGACAGCTTTTTCATGGACACTGCCGTTGATGTAGTTCATACATATCTGACTGAATTCCTGCATGCGTTTCTCAGCATATTCAATACCTCCTTGCTGCTTGGTAAACTCCACCAATACGGCTATCTCGTCAGGATTAATCGTGCCAGCCTTAACCTTTTTAGCAAGCGTATGCATGGATTCAAAATCAGAATTATTCAAAGCATAGATAACAGGCAGTGTCAACTTACCTTCTGTCATGTCATTACCAGTAGGTTTACCAATCTCCTTAGAGTCATAATAATCGAAGATATCATCACGAATCTGGAACATGATACCTAAGGTCTGTCCAAAATCTGAAGCCTTCTTTATCTCCTCGTCAGAAGCACCGGCAGAGATAGCACCAATAGCGGCACAAGCCTCAAACAAGGCTGCCGTTTTCTGTTTGATAACCTGATAGTATACCTCCTCGCTTAATTCCTGATTCTGAATATTCGAAAGCTGCAGAATCTCACCAGCAGCCAAGGTACGACCCAGTTCGGCAAGATACTCGATAATACGCTGATTGCCTGTCTGAGCTACCTTCAGAAGAGCCGTTGAAAGGATATAGTCACCTACCAAGACAGCTACCTTATTATTATAGGTAGCATTCACTGATGCCTGACCACGACGCTCTCCGCTCTCATCCACCACATCATCATGCACCAGAGATGCCGTATGCAAAAGCTCCAATCCAACAGCAGAATACTGGGTAACTCTCGACACTCCCCCATAGTTCTTCGCTGTCAACAGCATTAACATTGGACGCATCCGTTTACCACCCCGTTGACAGATATGCGACAAGGCCTCTGAGAGCAATCCTTTTCTATTGGTTGCTTAATGAGTGACAAATAATCCATTTTCATTGAATTTTGTTACAAAAATAGTGAAAATATCGGGATATTGCGAAATATTTTTGTAATTTTACGCAGAAAATAGAACTTGTTATGGAAAAACTCTTCCTTTTAGACGCTTATGCGCTCATCTATCGCTCGTATTACGCCTTTATCAAGAACCCACGTATCAACTCAAAGGGCTTGAATACATCAGCTATTGTGGGATTTGTCAATACCCTGCAAGAAGTACTCACTAAAGAACAACCCACCCATCTGGGTGTCGCCTTTGATCCACATGGCCCTACTTTTCGCAGTGAGACCTACCCTGCATATAAAGCTCAAAGGGAAGCAACCCCAGAAGATATCCGTAAGGCTGTACCCATCATCAAGGATCTGTTGAAAGCATGGAATATCCCTATCTTGCAAGTTGACGGCTATGAGGCAGATGATATCATCGGCACCCTTGCTACCAAAGCTGGTGCTCAAGGAGTGACGACTTATATGCTCACTCCCGATAAGGACTATGGACAACTGGTAAAAGAGAATGTCTTCATCTTCCGTCCTCGTCATGGAGGTGGTTATGAGACCATGGGACCTGAAGAGGTAAAACAGAAATACGGCATTCCTTCGACAGCAGCTGTCATTGACTTGCTGGCTTTGATGGGTGACTCTGCAGACAACTTTCCGGGTTGTCCTGGAATTGGAGAGAAGACTGCTGTCAAACTCCTCAACGAATTTGGAAGCATTGATCAACTATTGAGTCGTACCTCTGAACTGAAAGGTGCACTTAAGACAAAAGTCGAGGAACATGTGGATGATATTAAGATGTCGAAATTCCTCGCAACCATCAAAACAGATGTTCCCATCGAACTGAATCTTGATGAATTGAAAATCTCAGAACCAAATGAGGAAGCATTAGGGCTGTTGATGGAAGAACTTGAATTTAAAACGCTTGCTAACAAGATTCTTAAAAAACCTGAAAAAATATCAACACCTGTAAATGGACAACTCGATTTGTTTGCCGATTTTTCGACCAACGGGACAGTTGAGCCAGAATTTTCGAATTATGAGACGTTAAAATCGACTCCTCACGAATATCAACTCATTGATAATGAGGAGGAAATGAAGAAATTAACTGATTTTTTCTTGACAAAAGATTTTCTCACTCTAGACACAGAGACTACCTCAACCAACGCTATTGACGCAGAATTGGTTGGATTGAGTTTCTCTGTGGAAGAACACAAGGCTTTTTATGTCCCTGTACCTGTTGATCATGAAGAGGCTCTAAAAGTAGTTGAGATTTTCCGACCTGTTTATGAGAATGAGAAAATAATGAAGGTAGGTCAAAATCTGAAATATGACTTAGAGGTGTTGCGTAACTATGGCATCGAACTCAAAGGTAAGATGTGGGACACTATGATAGCTCATTATCTCATTCAACCCGAACTGCATCATAACATGGACTATATGGCAGAAATATACCTGCATTATAAGACTATCCATATTGATGAACTGATAGGACCCAAGGGAAAGAATCAGCGTTCCATGCGTGACCTCTCCCCTATTGATATTTACGAATATGCCTGTGAAGATGCAGATATCACCCTTCAACTCAAAAACAAGTTAGAAATAGAGTTGAAGAAACACGAATGCGAAAAGTTATTCTATGATATCGAGATGCCGTTAATGCCTGTCTTGGCAGAGATGGAGATGAATGGTGTATGTTTGGATACAGCATCGCTTGCTGAGACATCCAAACAGTTTACCACTCGGATGAATGACATCGAGCAACGTATCTATGAACTCGCTGGTCAGTCATTCAATATCGCATCACCAAAACAAGTAGGTGAGATACTGTTTGACAAACTCAAGATAGTAGAGAAGGCAAAGAAGACCAAGACTGGTCAGTATGTGACTTCAGAGGAAGTACTGCAACAATTAAAAAACAAACATGAGATTGTTGCAGACATCTTAGAACATCGTGGACTAAAAAAACTCATTGGAACCTATATCGACGCACTTCCAAAATTGATTAACCCGCGTACAGGACATATCCATACCTCGTTTAACCAGACCATTACAGCAACAGGACGACTGTCTTCTTCTGATCCTAATCTGCAGAATATCCCTATTCGCGGAGAAGATGGAAAAGAGATTCGTAAGGCTTTCATCCCTGAGCCTGGCTGTCTTTTCTTCTCTGCAGACTATAGTCAGATAGAGCTTCGTGTGATGGCTCACTTATCTGGTGATGAGAATATGATCAACGTTTTCCGTGAGGGTAAGGACTTGCATGCTGCAACTGCTGCGAATATCTATAAGAAAGATATCTCAGAAGTCACACGTGATGAACGTACAAAATCCAAACGCGCTAACTTTGGTATTATCTATGGTATTACTATTTTTGGACTTGCTGAGCGTTTGGATATTCCTCGAGACGAAGCTAAGATGCTGATAGATGGTTATTTCAACACTTTCCCACAGGTACATAATTATATGGAGAAATCCAAGGAAATAGCTCGCCAACAGGGCTATGTCACTACCCTATTTGGTCGTCGACGTTATCTACCAGATATCAATAGTGCGAATTCTGTAGTGCGTGGATTCGCTGAGCGAAATGCCATTAATGCTCCTATTCAGGGTACTGCTGCCGATATTATCAAGGTAGCTATGATTCATATCTACCAACGTTTCAAGGAAGAGAATATCCGTTCCAAGATGATTCTCCAGGTACATGACGAACTCAACTTCAGCGTCTATCCTGATGAGAAGGAAAAGGTGGAGCGCATCGTACTCGAAGAGATGCAGAATGCTTTTGAAATGAAAGTTCCACTTGTAGCAGATAGTGGTTTTGGAACAAACTGGTTGGAAGCACATTAAAAGAACATGAGAAAAATACGTACTATAGAAATGCAGCGACTTTCCATTGAGGAATTTAAAGAAGCTGATAAACTACCACTGATAGTCGTACTTGATGATGTACGTTCGATGTATAATGTAGGTAGTGTTTTCCGTACCTGTGACGCTTTTCGAGTGGAAGCTGTCTATCTCTGTGGTATCAGTTGTACACCACCAGCAACAGAAATACATAAGACAGCATTGGGTGCTGAGGATTCTGTAAACTGGAAATACTTTAAGACAGCATTAGAAGCTGTAGATGAATTGAAAAATGAAGGTTATCAAGTACTTTCTGTAGAGCAAGTAGAACACTCTACGAAATTACAGACCTTTATTCCACAAGAAGGACAACGATATGCTGTTATTCTTGGTAATGAAGTAAAAGGAGTACATCAGAAAGTAGTAGATGCTTCAGACGGCTGTCTGGAAATACCACAGTTAGGTACTAAACACTCTATGAATGTCAGTGTAACAGCAGGTATTATCATCTATAAGTTTGCAGAGACACTTATTTTACGATATTAAATAAATGTGGATAAACTAGTGGATAAGTATGTTTATAACTTGTGCATTAGTATTTTTTTTCCCATACCACCCCTACTCTATCAGTGGATAAAAATCATAAATCACAGGGATTTCACTCACTTTTCTCCTATTTTTTGCAAGAAAAAATTATAAACTTATTATATTTGCACCAAAATTAGAAAATGTGGATAAATATCTTATATGATTATAAATCAATAAGAAAGTATTCACAGAGTATGTATAAAACAAGTGTTATATTAGTGTATAAATAAAATACCAAGAAAATTAGCAAAAAGTTTTGCACTTATCAACGCTGTATCATCATACTCATTTCATTTTTAATTTAAAAGAAAAAATAAAAAAAGATAATAATAATATGAAGTTGAAAACTGAATGGATTAAACAAGGATTTATAGACGAACCTATTACAGAAGGTATTGATCTTCAAAAAGAAATTCGTCGTATGGCAGAAGAAAAGAATGCTGTCATATTAGCTCACTATTATACGAAGGGTGAGATACAAGAGATTGCAGATTTTATAGGAGATTCTCTTGCATTGGCTCGTAAGGCTGCAGAGACAGATGCCAAAATAATAGTAATGTGTGGAGTTCATTTTATGGCTGAGACCTGTAAGATTCTCTCTCCAGACAAACTTGTATTATGTCCTGATCTGAACGCTGGGTGTTCTCTTGCTGACAGTTGTAAGGCAGATGATTTAAAGAAATACAAGGAAGCACATCCTGGTTATCAAGTAATCAGTTATGTCAATACTACAGCTGCTGTTAAGGCATTAACAGATGTAGTAGTTACCAGTGGTAATGCTAAGAAGATTGTAGATACCTTTCCTAAAGATGCTAAGATAATCTTTGGTCCTGATTATAATTTAGGATCCTATATTAATGAGATAACAGGCAGAAAAATGTTGTTATGGAATGGTGGATGTCATGTACATGAGCGTTTCTCAGTACCTGAGATTATTAAACTAAAAGAAGAACATCCTAAAGCATTAGTACTTGCTCATCCAGAATGTAAAGGTCCAGTACTCGCTATAGCCGATATAGTAGGCTCTACGGCCGTTCTTTTGAAGTATGCGGTAGAACACCCCACCGAAGAGTATATCGTGGCTACAGAGGCTGGAATTTTACATGAGATGCAACGTCAGTGTCCTGATACCAAGTTCTATCCAGTACCGCCAGAGGTATCAGAAGGTTCTATTGGTTGTCATTGTAACGAATGTGACTATATGAAGATGAATTCTCTGTTGAAGATTTATAATACTTTAAAATATGAGTGGCCAACAGTTGAAGTTGATACTAAGATAGCTAAAAAGGCAGTAAAACCTATAGAGAAAATGCTGGAGTTGAGTTAATCTCCAGCATTCTTTATTTAATGATATATTTTTTATTATTGATAATACATATACCTTTTTGAGGAATCTTTAACTGTTTTCCATGAATATCATAAATATGTGAAGAGTGATCATTTTGATAAAGATAAGTTGTTGAAATACTTGTTTGCTTACCCATATCGCTGATAGTAGTATCAAGCCAGGGAAGATGACCGTTAAACCAGTCAATCATTTTCTCTACATCTTCATTGACAGTAGTAAGTTCTTTGTCCCATCGTTTCGTATAGTATTCTCTTGATAACTGTAGTGCTTTTCCTTCTTCACTGTCAGCAAATGCTTTTATATAGTCAATGATTTGTTGTGGAATAATATCTTTTATATCATTCCATTTATTGATATAAGCATATAAGAATGAGGTATTACTATTATTTAAAAGTGATGGAAAATAGAAATCATAATTTCCTGTGTGGTATCTTGAAAAACTATCCTTATCCATCCAAAAGATAGTATCAAAATCCCACATATTTGCCATCTCCAATAATGAGTTATCATCATATCTCATAACATATAAGTTAGAACCTCCAGAGTCCCACGTCCCTAATATATCATGTGCTAATAACCATGAAGCAAATGAGTTAACATCAATATATTTATCATAATTACCTTCTTCAATACTCTTTTCTACTTGATTAATATATGATTGAACATATTGAGTTTGTTCTTCTGTTACATCTTCTTCATCTGGATATTTCCATGTATAACGATAATGCATTTTAGGACTGAAATAGGAAGTTTCAAAATATACTTCCTCATTCCACCAATAAGCATCACGTTCAATAATAAATCCAGTATTTTTATCAACATCAAGGCGACAATCTGAATTACGCTTTACTGACTCGGTGAGTAGATAGCAACCCCGGTAGTCATTGTTGATAAATACATTACAAAACATATATGATGGAGTCCATGGCATACCAATCAGTTCATTCATCTTTAAACCAATCATGGTATTCAGTGTTCTTGCATCTTTTAATAGTCTCCATTCTTTATCCTTATATTTCTTATCTCCACGTAATAAAAGGTCTTCTTTTACTTGTAGTTTGATTTTGTAGGGTTTGTTATCATGATATGCACTGGAATTTCCATTGATTTTAATAGTGGCTCCACTGATATTTTTCTCATACTCACCACTATCAAATAGTACCTCTTTATTTTTAGTTATGATAATTCGACAAGGTACCTTAGTGGCATTTGTAATGCCTTGTCCCATAGAACCTTCTGGATGCTCAACATATTCACATGTAGGTTCCTCACCATTTAGAGTGGTAATACTAACTACTGGTAATCCTATCTGACTGATATTCTCGAAACTAAAGTCTGTTTGAGCGTTTATACTTAAACAGAATAAAAAGAATAAAAAGAATATGTTTATTTGACGATAGCTATTCTGCATACTGTTCCTTTCTTTCCGTCTTTTGTAGCAGTAATGACGTTATAGACTCCACTGGCTACACGATTACCTTTTTTGTCTTTGCCGTCCCATGTGAATAATCCACCATTACTACGTCCTTCAGCAATAAGGAAACCTGTAGCATTGGTAATCTTTACATCTGCATTATAGGTAAGACCTACGATAGTAATAAGTCCATTATAATCATTGAAATTCACAGGATTAGGATAAGCATACACGTTATCATCTGTCATTTCTTCAGAGGGTTCTATAGCATCACTCATATAAGAACAAAGACCAGCTGTTGTTCCAAAGAATACTTCACCTGTTTTATTATCAATGGCTATAGATTCAATATTATCACTTAATAATGGACTGTTAGTAGTCGTAAAATGCTGTATTTGAGTATTGTTATCAGCACTGATGAGATATACACCATTGCCATTCGTACCAAACCATTTGCGTCCTGCACCATCAATAGCTATACTGGTAATATATATCCCTGCCAGCAGGTAATCGGCATAGTCTGTGCCATCATTTCTTGGTACTTTATATTGAATGACTCCAATGGATGGATCAGCCATTTCAGTTGTTGTAATATAGACAGGACCCTTATCTGTTCCTACCCAAATATTTCCATCTTTATCTTCACAAATACATTCTGTCCAACTATTTGACAGACTGATTCCATCTTCATTGGTGAAGTTATCATATTTAAAAATCTCATTATTCTGGTAGTCATAACAGAAAAAAGCAGGATGATCACTATGGGCATTGACAAACCATAATAGTCCGCGACTATCTATCATGGAGCCTTTCATCACTCGCATAGCATGCTCTGGTTTATCAATAAGTGCCTTATTCATAAATCCACTCCATTTACCATCACTGCTTAGTTTGATGATACCAGTCTTAGAACCACTATTTAAACAATAGAGATTGCCTTCTTGGTCGTAGATGATACCATCCGTACGAACATAATTAGGATCTCCATTGCTGGCAGCGGATTCAAAATAACTGACGTTTCCTGCAGTATAGTTTTTCTTGAATTTTCCATCAAGGAACTCATAGACTCCTGAACAGGAGGCAACCATCACATGATTCTCATTTAAAGGATCAATGGCGATAGAATTGATATCTTCATATCTTGGAGCAAAAGCAGGTTTGATATCATCCTGATAAATAATCCAGTCTTTATCTTCGTTTAATACCTGAACCGTTCCAGGTCTCCTGAAATTAGCAGATTGATACCACCCTCCTCCTACTGTATACAGTTTCCCATGATACATTTGCATATTGAAGAAGTGGTTATATTTAGGTCCTCCAGGATTCAATTTCCTGACAGTTTCAATATAAGTGTTATAGTCGGTATTGTCATCGTCAAAGGGAGGAAAGATGGTCGTTGTCTGCCAGTTATTTGGGTCTATCAGGTTTTTCTTGAGAGAACCACAGATGACATTTTTATCTGTCTTGGCATAGATGACATTATCTTTGATAACGATATTCTGAATATTCTGCTTGAGCATATACGACTCACTGATCTCATAGTTGGCAACATCCAGTTTCACAATACCGAAACCGCATGCAAGATAGGCATATTGTTCATAGATAGTAATATGATTAATTGTTTTATCTCCAGTAATGACCTTGGTATATAGATCACTAACATTGACAACATCATTCTCCAAGCTAACCAGGTCGATATTGGAGTTTTGATAAACAGCTATCAGACGTTCTGCCTTAGGACACCATTTGATATGTGTGAGATAGGTGTCACTCATACCATTTGTCTTGTCGTATGTATAGATACTCTGGTCGTTGAGATTATATTGATAGAGATCATTACTTGCCATCACAAAAAGTTCATTACCAGCCTTTTGTATCTGTTGTACATCATAATAAGCCATATAGGCTCTCCATTTGCCAATCTGAGCATTTGCCAATTGGCTGTTGACTATTGACAAAAAAAGAATGATGATGTATTTCTTCATATATTATAGCGTTTTGAGATACTCTGCCAATTTTTGTGTGGCGCGTGCCCGATGACTGATGGTATTCTTGATATCCATTCCTAATTCAGCAAAAGTCTTGTCGTAACCTTCTGGTTGGAAGATGGGATCGTAGCCGAAGCCCTCTCCTCCCCTACGCTCCCGGATAATCACACCATTGACGATACCTTCAAACTGATGGACTTTCTTGATGCTGTTGCAGCCACAGGGGCATATATCCTTTTTCTCTATTAACGCAATAACAGTGCGGAATCTTGCCTTACGGTTGTTATTATTTCCTAATTCATGAAGCAATTTTGTCATATTCGCCTCTGAGTCATGTCCATCACCACCGGCATAGCGGGCACTATAGACACCAGGAGCACCGTTCAGTGCATCAACCTCCAGTCCTGTATCATCTGCAAAACAACTCACATGGTAGTGGTCATAGACATATTGTGCCTTCTGCAAGGCATTCTCCTCCAATGTCTTACCTGTCTCTGGGATATCCTCATGACAACCAATATCATTTAAGGAGACCACCTCAAAGCCCTCACCCAAGATACTCCTGATTTCGTCAAGCTTGTGTTGGTTGTTCGTCGCGAATACTATCTTCATTCTTCTTTTTCTCTTGCTTAATCTTTACCCACATCTCTTCAAATCCCTCACCATAGACACCAATAACGCTCGACTGGCTTACAAAGGCATTAGGGTCAATCATTTTGATAAGGCGGAACATGTTGATACTCTCATTTTTCTTAGCAAGGATACAGAGTACTTTCATCTTCTCACCAGTATACCAACCATGTCCGTCAAGGATAGTCACACCATGATTCATCTCCGTACCAATGGCATTGGCTATCTCCTGCCATTTCTTGGTAAAGATAAGAAACTGTACGGACTGTCGCCTGGCATTCATCACATAGTCAAGCACATAATTCTCCATTGCCATCACACAGAAGCCGAACATCACCTTATGGGCTCGTTCCAGGTAGGTACCGAATTGTGGAAAGAACATACAGGAGCCGATGATACAGAAATCTACGGCTATCAGTACGTTACCAAGTGTCACATTCGGATGGTATTTATTCACGGCGGCAGCAATGATATCCGTTCCTCCTGTTGAACCATTATTCAAGAATACAGTAGCAAGGGCAATACCGGTGATAGAACAACCAATGATCATAGACATGAAATCTTGCCCTTCTCCCATCAACTTAAAAGGCAGTCCGTTGGGTTGCTTGGGGATAATCTCCTGAGCAAACATCAGCATGAAATAGAGGGTGAAGATGGCAAAGATGGTCTTCATCAGGAATTTCACACCTAAGATCTTCAGAGCTACAATCAACAGAATACCGTTGATGATGATATAAGTGTTCTCCAAATGGAACCCGGTAGCATAGTAGATGATGGCTGAGAAACCAGTCACACCGCCTGCTACAATCTGATACGGCATTAGGAATACCGTAAACGCAATAGTATACATGGCAAGTCCAAGGGCTATGAAAAGATAGTCCTTGGTCTCATTCCATATATGTTTATGATTAACTGTCATTTACCTAATACAATGTTCACCATACGCTTAGGGACGATGATAACCTTTACGATTGGTTTGCCGTCGATATACTTTGGAGCGCGTTCGTCAGCCAATACCGTCTTCTCAATAGTGGCATTATCAGCATCAGCAGGGAACTCCATATCAAAGCGGGTCTTACCATTAAAGGCAACGCCTAACTTAATGGTATCCTCTACCAGATACTCTTCATTCCATGTGGGCCATTGAGAATCACAGACACTCCCCTGCTCTCCTAATGCCTCCCATAGTTCTTCAGCAATATGTGGAGCAAACGGAGCAATGAGGATAACGAGTGTCTTCAACATCTCACGGTTGTGACATTTCATCTGTGCGAGTTCATTCACACAAATCATGAAAGCGGAGATACTGGTATTATAGGAGAATATCTCTATGTCTTGACTAACCTTCTTAATCAGTTTATGAACACTTTTCAATGCCTCCTTCGTAGGCTCTCCGTCATCTACCAGTAATTTGCCGTCTGGGTTCTCACGGGTATTCCCATAGAACAATGCCCAGAACTTCTTTAAGAAGCGGTGACAACCGTCAATACCGTTGGTATCCCAAGGCTTCGACTGTTCCACAGGACCTAAGAACATCTCATAGAGACGCAGGGTATCGGCACCATATTTCTCGACGATCATATCTGGATTGACGACATTGAACATCGACTTGGACATCTTTTCTATCGCCCATCCGCAGATATATTTGTCGTTCTCAAGAATAAACTCAGCATTGGCATATTCCGGACGCCAAGCCTTGAAGGCATCAATATCAAGCACATCGGCAGAAACGATGTTCACATCGACATGGATAGGAGTGGTGGTGTATTTATCCTTCAGACCGAAACTGACGAACTTACCCTTATCGGCTCCCTCATCCTCAATACGATATACGAAGTTAGAACGTCCTTGAATCATACCTTGATTGACAAGTTTCTTGAATGGCTCGTCCTCACAAGAATAGCCGGAGTCATATAGGAACTTGTTCCAGAAACGAGAATAAATCAAGTGACCTGTTGCGTGTTCTGTACCACCGACATAGAGGTCGACATTACGCCAATACTCATCCGCATCGCGACTAACGAGTGCCTTTTCGTTCTTGGGATCCATATAACGCAGATAATAAGCGCTGGAACCTGCAAAGCCAGGCATGGTATTAAGTTCAAGTGGGAAAACGGTCTTATTGTCGATAAGTGACTTATCAACGACCTTGTCTGTTTTCGTATCCCATGCCCATATCTTTGCACGTCCCAATGGTGGCTCACCCGTCTCCGTCGGTTGGTATTTATCAATCTCAGGCAGCTCCAAAGGCAGACACTCCTTAGGAATCATATAAGGCATGTCGTCCTTGTAGTAGACAGGGAATGGCTCACCCCAATATCTTTGACGTGAGAAAATGGCGTCGCGTAAGCGATAGTTTACCTTTACCCGACCTAATCCTTGTTCCGTGACAAACTTCTTCGTAGCGGCAATAGCCTCCTTCACTGTCAATCCGTTGAGGCTGAACTTTGCACTTGCAGAGTTACACATGATACCCTCTTTGGCATCATAACTTTCCTCACTGACATCAGCACCTTCTATCAACGGGATGATAGGAAGGTTAAAGTGCTTGGCAAAGGCATAGTCACGGGAGTCATGGGCAGGGACAGCCATGATAGCACCTGTACCATAACCGGCTAACACATATTCTGCTATCCAGATAGGAATCTTCTCGTCATTAAATGGATTAATGGCATAACTTCCGGAGAAAACACCCGTCACCTTATGATCCATCTGACGGTCACGCTCTGTACGCTTCTTGACATAGTCAAGATATTTTTCAACTTCTGCCTTCTGTTCGGGAGTGGTAAGCTCTGCCACGAGTTCACTCTCTGGAGCCAGTACCATAAACGTAACACCAAACATGGTGTCGGCACGGGTAGTGAAGATGGTGAAGTGTTTATCTGAGTCTGCGACCTTGAACTCTACCTCTGTACCCTCAGAGCGACCGATCCAGTTACGCTGCGTCTCCTTCAGGGATTCTGTCCAGTCAATCTCCTCCAGTCCGTCCAACAGTCTCTGAGCATAAGCCGATACACGCAAACACCACTGGCGCATTTTTTTCTGTACTACAGGATAGCCGCCACGTACGCTGACACCATCTACCACCTCGTCGTTGGCAAGTACAGTACCCAGTTTCGGACACCAGTTCACCATCGTATCGGCAAGATAGGCAATACGATAGTTCATCAGCACTTCCTGTTTCTTCTTTTCAGAGAAGTTTGCCCATTCTGAGGCGGTAAAATGCAGTTCTTCCGTACCCAAGGCACCACAATTCTCTGTTCCCATCAACTCAAAATGCTCAATGAGTTTGATAGTGGGCTGTGCCTTTTGTGATGAAGTGCTGTAATATGATCTTATCCAACTGTGAGCGATAGCGGTCGATGTTCTCAAAGGTTGTCTTCTCCGGATGCTGACCCGTCTGGATGGCATACTGCTCTGCAGGCAGTCCGTAGGCATCATAACCCATAGGATTCAGCACGTTATATCCCTGTTGACGCTTATAGCGTGCATAGATATCACTGGCGATGTAACCAAGTGGATGACCTACATGCAAGCCTGCACCAGAGGGGTAGGGGAACATGTTCAACACATAGAATTTCTTCTTTGTCGGATCCTCTGTGACACGATAGGTCTGCATCTCCACCCATCGCTTCTGCCATTTCTGTTCAATGTCTCTAAAATTGTACTCCATTGTATCTTGTTTTTATTTATGATTCTTACTTTCAGTCACATCAAAGATGTGGGGTTAAAGTGCAAAGATAGACAAAAGAAATGAATTGAGCAAAAATTTGCGCAACATTTTTGTTCTAATGCCTTCTTTCACTCGTTCCAAAGCCTTCTTTGGGGGTAAAGGAAAGCCTCCCTTCACTCATACAAGGCTTTAGTACGAGGTGTTCCAAGCCCTCGAACAAGTGATAGAAGGCATTCCTTTGTTTGCGCCGTCAAAAAATCCAGGCGTTTCAGTTTCAGTTGTTTCAGTTATTTTTTTCAGTTTTTGACTTCGTCCAAATCGCTCACGCTCGACAGACTTCAAGCAAACTTGGTCTGTACTCGCTTAAACGCGATTTTCAGTTTGTTCTGTGACAAATGACAAATGACAGTTTAGTTTTTTGACAGTTTGACAGTTGACAGTTAGTAAAATGGAGATGATGAACTAAGATAGAAATTAATATCTATATCTATATATATATTATTATATATATATTATATATAATATATAATATAATAAAAATTCTGTTCAGGGTAAAAATAGCCATTCAATTAATTGTCAAACTGTCAACTGTCAAAACTGTCATCTGTCATTTGTCATAGCTTCCATACTAAAAACTGAAAATAAAAACTGAAACAACTGAAATCTGAAACGCTTTAAGCAAAATCGGTGTCATCGCTTGCTCAAAATTTCTATCGAAATCCTTGCGTGGAAAAGCAAGTGATGCAGGTATTGCTACATGAGCAGTTGTCATTCATTTATCTCACGGATAATGGTTTTCGTGAATATTATAAGCCTACTGATGCCCTTTTTGATGCTTGTGCTGCAGGGCGTATGCTTATCCTCAGTCCTTGGTCGTATGATGCAGGAAAACGGCATATCAGTAGGGCGGATTGTATGGCGCTCAATGCTATGGCGGAAGAAATATGCAATCAAATTGCATTGTGATTTTTGACTAAAAAGGGACCTAATTCAAAAAATATTCGTAACTTTGCCAAATGTTATTGAGAATTCAGGCATAGGATCAAGCAATGGCAAAGAAGGAACTTACCCCGATGATGAAGCAGTTTTTCGACTTCAAGGCGAAATACCCTGAGGCCGTGTTGCTGTTTCGATGTGGTGACTTCTATGAGACATACTGTGAGGATGCCATTATTGCCTCCCAGATATTGGGTATCACACTGACGCGCCGTAACAATGGGGCAGGGACGAGAGGCGACGAGATGGCAGGCTTTCCGCATCACGCCCTTGACACTTATCTTCCCAAACTGATTCGTGCTGGTAAGCGTGTGGCTATCTGCGACCAGTTAGAGGATCCGAAACTCACCAAGAAACTGGTGAAGCGTGGCATCACAGAATTGGTGACTCCTGGTGTGGCGATGCAAGATAATGTGCTGAACTATAAGGAGAACAACTTCCTTGCCGCTGTGCATTTCGGAAAGGGAGCCTGTGGCGTTTCTTTCCTCGATATCTCAACAGGTGAGTTCCTGACAGGTGAGGGTACTTACGACCATGTGGAGAAGTTGCTGGGTAGTTTTCAGCCAAAAGAAGTGTTATATGACCGTCAGCACAAACTTGATTTCCTAAAATATTTCGGATCACGTTACTGTACCTTTGAGCTCGATGACTGGGTGTTTACGGAGCAGACGGCTCATCAGAAACTGCTGAAACACTTCCATGTGAAGACGATGAAGGGTTTTGGGGTGGATCATCTGAAAAACGGTATGATAGCCTCTGGTGCCATTCTACAGTATCTTGACCAGACACTGCACACTCAAATAGCCCATATTACCACACTTACCCGTATCGAGGAAGAACGTTATGTACGACTGGATAAGTTCACGGTGCGCTCATTGGAGTTGGTGGGTACGATGCAGGAAGGTGGTAAGTCGTTGTTGGATGTTATCGACCATACGGTGTCGCCAATGGGCGGCAGACTGTTACGCCGTTGGCTGACATTTCCCTTGAAGGAGGTGAAACCCATCAACGACCGCCTGGATATCGTGGACTATTTCTTCCGTGAACCAGAATATCGTCAGTGTATTGACGACCAGCTGCATCGTATCGGTGATCTGGAGCGTATCATCTCTAAGGTAGCCGTAGGACGCGTAACGCCGCGTGAGGTGGTACAGTTGAAGACTGCCTTGCAGGCTATTGAGCCTATCAAGACCGCTTGTCTCTGTGCGAAGAACGAATCCCTGAAGAGAGTAGGGGAGCGACTGAGTCCCTGTGAGGTTATCCGTGACCGTATCGACCATGAGGTCACTAATGACCCGCCTCAGTTAGTAGCCAAGGGTGGAGTCATCCGTGATGGTGTAAATGCTGAGTTGGATGAGTTACGCCATATTGCCTATTCTGGTAAGGATTATCTTATACAGATACAGGAGCGTGAGATGCAGGCAACAGGTATCGCATCCTTGAAGATTGGCTATAACAACGTCTTCGGCTATTATTTGGAGGTACGTAATACCTATAAGGACAAGGTTCCTGCAGACTGGGTGCGCAAGCAGACATTGGCGCAGGCAGAACGCTATATCACACAGGAACTTAAGGAGTACGAAGAGAAGATATTAGGTGCAGAAGACAAGATCCTCGCCTTGGAGCAACGTCTCTTCAACGAGTTGGTTGTTGCCATGCAGGAGTATATCCCACAGATACAGACCAATGCTGCTATCATTGCCCGTCTGGATTGTCTGTTGTCTGCCGCGAAGACAGCAGAGGAACATCATTATATCCGTCCGCAGATTGACGAGAGTAATGTGATAGACATCAAACAAGGTCGCCATCCTGTCATCGAGACACAGTTGCCGATGGATGAGCGTTATGTGCCTAATGATGTGTTGTTGGATAACGAGCACCAACAGATTATCATCATCACGGGTCCGAATATGGCAGGTAAATCGGCGCTGTTGCGTCAGACAGCCCTCATCGTACTACTTGCCCAGATAGGTTCCTTTGTGCCGGCAGAGAGTGCGAGAATCGGTTTGGTGGATAAGATCTTTACGAGGGTAGGGGCTTCCGATAATATCTCTTTGGGCGAGTCGACCTTCATGGTGGAGATGACGGAGGCAGCGAATATCCTGAATAATGTCACGCCACGCTCTTTAGTACTCTTTGATGAGTTAGGACGTGGTACTTCAACTTACGATGGTATCTCTATCGCCTGGGCGATAGTCGAATACCTTCATGAACAGCCCAAGGCACAAGCGCGTACACTCTTTGCCACCCACTATCATGAGTTGAATGAGATGGAGAAGAACTTCAGTCGCATCCGTAACTATAACGTGAGTGTGAAGGAGGTCGATGGTAAGGTTATCTTCCTGCGTAAGTTAGAGAAGGGTGGGAGTGAGCACTCGTTTGGTATTCATGTAGCAGACATCGCAGGTATGCCGAAGTCTATTGTCAAGCGAGCCAACGTCATCCTGAAACAGTTGGAGGCAGATAACGCACAGGTTGGTGGCGTAGGCAAGCCGACGGCAGAGATAGCCCAGAGTCGTGAAGGTATGCAACTCTCGTTCTTCCAGTTGGATGACCCCGTCCTCAGTCAAATCCGTGATGAGATATTAGGATTGGACATCAACAATCTCACTCCCGTTGAGGCGCTCAACAAGCTCAACGACATCAAGAAAATCGTCTCAGGGAAATAATATGAAGTATCCGTATTGAGTTTTCACCTTATTAATATATTGGGAAGTCCGTCTTAATTGAACAAATACCTGATGGTGAACATCATCTGGTAGCTGGAGGCTCCGCTGAGGTAGTTCTGCGAAGTAAAGAGGTGTCGCTCTCCGTTGACCAGGTTATAAGTGTACTGGTTCGTCTTCGTATTATATGTCAGCAAGGTGTTGCCTGTAATCTGTTTGTAGATACCCCAGTCCTTACAGAGGAAATTCGGAAGGTTCAGGATGTCGAGACCTAACTGGAGGGTATGGCGGTGCTTTCCAATCTTGAGACTCATCTCACGCAGGTACTTGAAGTCTATCTGGTAGTGCCAAGGCATCTTCGCACCGCCACGCTCAGCATACTGTCCGAGGCGGTCTTTCAGGTAGTCATCCTGTTGGATATACGCCCAGAAGTCGTCACGCTGCATATTGGCGGTATAAGTCTCACCGTTGACCTCCCCGTTGTCAGCGAAGTCCCATCCATTGAGTTCCTCACGTGATGCAGGGACATAGATGAGGTTACCAGGAGCCCATTTGTCGCCATTGATGCAGTTATTGAAGATATAGGAGTAGCGGTTGAAGGAGTAAGCGCCTAAGAAGCCGTTCTGGTAGCCGTCATAGATGATGCTGAAGGTAGAGGTGGAGTATTTGCTCTCCTTAAGCTTGTAGCTGGCAGACAACAGCAGGCGGTTAGGTGCCACATAGGTAGCATAGCCCATCTCTTGGTCGTTGACGGCATGGACGGAGTTGCGGTAGTTGTTATATGCTGCCGTCACCTGGTCACCGATACCCTCTCCATATACCTTAGAGGTAGAGTAAGTATAGGATGCAGCGAGGTCGAGTCCGAAGTCGAAGGACTTACGTAGCTGGGCACTCAGAGAGAAATAGTATGCCTTGGAGCCTGCGTTCTCAAGGACGTAGGCAGAGTAGTCCGGGTTATAGATAGACAGCATGTGTCTCACATCTCCGTGTCCGAGGTCGACGGTGGAGCTGCCGTCCCAGTAAACGTTGGCATTCGATACGACGACGGGGTTGATGTCGCGGTTATAGATACCCTCCAGTGTGAAGTCGATATCCCATGGCAGCTTCGCATCGAAGGCAAGGGATGCCTTCCATGTCTTTGGCATGCGGAGGCTCTCACTGAGGATGGTAGGTCCACTTGGTACGGAGGTGGCGCTGGTGGCATTGATCTGCTTGAGCATCTCCGACTGGCTCATAGTGAAGGACGGCAGTGTCTTGCCGTTGGCGGCATAGGCGATATAGGAGGTTTGTCCCATGCCTGAGTTACCGACAGCGGAGACGAGCCATACGAAGGGCATACGACCGACGAAGAGGCCTGTACCGCCTCGCAGGATATACTTACGATCACCTGTGATGTCCCAGTTGAAGCCGATACGTGGTGATACGCTGACACTTGTCTTGGGTACGGCATCAGTACGAAAGTGTCTGCCGCCGAAGTCCAGTTGATAGAACTCCTCGTTATAGTTGTTTGTCAAGGAGGGATAGGAAGGCAGTTCGAGGCGTACGCCTATGGAGGTACGGAAACGGTCAGACCAGCTGATGTTATCCTGGAAGTAGAGTGACCACTGGTTGGTCTTCATCTCCGAGGTGAACATCGAGTGGTTGTCGTTATTACCGTAGGTGATGCCGAAATAACGAGGCTTAGCTCCGAAGACGGCACCCCAGTTGCCCTGGTGCACCTGCTCTGGTGTTGCCTCATAGACATAGTAGCCTGCGGCAGCCTGCGCATAGCCGTTGGCGGCATAGTTATGCTCATACTGGAGACCAGCGAAGAGGTTGTGTTTACCAAGGGTGACGTTGAGTTCATCAGTGATGACAGTATTCTTCGTCTGGGTGAGGTTGCCGTATGTGAAGATATCACCTGTCAGCGCCCATGAGGGGTAGTGGTCCTGTCCGTCGTTCATGACGATCTCAATGACAGGGTAGTTATCGCCATATTCTGTAGAGCGTGGCTGGTCCTGGAAGGAATAGGTGCCACGCAGTGTGTTACGGAAGATGCCGAACGTACTGTTCAACTCAGCAGCTATGGAGGTGAAGCGGTATTCTGTATAATAGCGGCTGGAGAGGGAATTCATGGAATAGGTCGTCAGACTTCCGTAGGTATTCTGGTTGCCGCCATAGATGATATTCGACTGATTGCTACCGATAGCACGAGAGGCAGAGGCACCCTTCGACTCCTTACGGTTAGACTTTGTGAAGCGGATATTGAACTTATGGTTGTCGTTGATGTTCCAGTCCACACGTGCAAGGATGCGGTAGGCTGGTGTCTTGACATGATACCCCTGCCAGGATCCCGTCGTCAAGCCATAGGTCTTCTGCAGATAATCCGAGAGGCTTTCCAGTTCGTTGAGTTGCGGACGGCTGTTTGTCGTGGTATAGGGAATGCTGCCGTCGCCAGCACGTGAGGCAGGACCCGTAGTGACATTATCCTCTATCTCACCATTGACGAAGAAGAAGAGCTTATCCTTGATGATAGGTCCTCCGAAAGTCAGTCCGAAGGTATTGTTATGTCCATTATCTACAGGTAGTGAGATATCACCTACACGGGCACCCTTCAGACTGCTGGAGGTGAGGTAGGTATAGGCACTGCCCCTGAACTCGTTGGTACCACTCTTAGTGACGGCATTGATGCCGCCGCCAGTGAAGCCGCTCTGCCGCACATCATAGGGAGTGATGCTAATAGTCATCTGGTCGAGGGCATCCATGGAGATAGGCGTACCACCACCAGGGAGGGGTGAGCCGCCTAATCCGAAGGCGTTGTTGAATGAGGCACCATCGACGGTGACACTCGACTGGCGGTAGTTACCACCACCGATAGCCATACCACTGGCGGAACTCGACTGTGGCGTCATCTTCATGATATCCGTCAGACTACGTCCTACCGTCGGAACGACAGCCATCGCCTGTGCGTTGAGGTTAGTGACGGCACCAGAGCGGTCAGAGTGCATGGTGTTGTTAGCCTTTGCCACCACCACCACCTCTTTCAGCATCTCGCTGTTTTCGGAGAGAGCTGCGTCAAGGACGGTATTCTGACCCAGTGCCAGTTGGATGTCCGTGAACTTCTGTGTCTGGAAACCGATATAGGAGATTTCCACCTCATAGGGTCCTCCTGTTCGCATGCCGGTAAGGGTATAGCGTCCGTCGATGTTCGTGATGGCACGATAGATAGTTCCTGAGGGGACATGTTTTGCAGTAATCGTCGCGCCTATTGCCTCCTCATTACCTGCTGTCACGATACCATTGATACCAGACGTGGTGACCTGCGCGAAGGCAGTCAGTGCTGCGCCCATCACCATCACCATCATTAGAAAGAATCTCTTTATCATAGTGTTTTAATCTTTTACCTTCGACCTTAGTCCTTAGTCCTTTGACCTTAGTCCTTTGACCTTAGTCCTTTGACCTTCGACCTTTTTAATGCTTGCGCATACCCATACGAGCCTCGACGACATTCACCACATAGTCGCCCAACTTCTCGCACTCGTTGATGATATCCATGTAGATGGTACCTACGGCGTAGGTGTACTCATGGTTATTGATATCCATGATGTTCTGCGACTTGAGTTGGTTACGATAGTTATTAATCTCGTTCTCGAGGTTGAAGGAGCGATTGACATCGTAAGAATCCTTGCGTCCTAACATCAAGGTGTTCATCTGTCCCAGAGCCTCATCCGTAAGATCCATCATCTGGTGGATATGGTCGTATTGTTTCTCATTGAAGTGATCCTGTTTGCCCTGGTACTTGCGAGAGATGGTGCGAGCCATATTAAAGCAGGCATCACCGATAGACTCCAGTTCAGATATCTCACGCAGCATTGCACGAATCTTCGCCTTTGTATCGTCGGAGAGGTGTGCGTCACTGACAGAATCAAGATATTTCGCAATCTCCAGTTCCATGTTATCAGAGATACCCTCGTATTTCTCGATGCGTGTATAGAGCTTATTGAAGTCACCCACCTGTGCGCTGTTCTTCTTAGCAGTCTCACTACTACTCAGCGTCAGCAGTTCACGTACCATGTTAAACATCCGTTGCATACGCTCGGAGAACGACTGTATCTCCTTCTGTGCCTCAAGGACAGAAAGCTCTGGAGTCTTCATGAAGCCAGCGGTAATGAAATGCAGACGGAAATCCTCTTCCTCGTCCACCTTCTTTGGTTTGATGACCCAGCACACGAATTTCTCTATCTGTGGGATAAACCATATCAGGATGAACGTGTTCACCACATTAAAGCATGTATGGAAGGCTGCCAGTACGAAACTCAGTTTGGCGGCATTGGCAAGGAACGCCTCAGCACCTACAGCCTCCTTTGTCATCGTGACATCATAGCCCACGAAGCCGCAGACCATATCCACAAAGGGACGGAAGATAAATAATATCCAGATGACGCCGAAGACATTAAAGAACATGTGTGCAAGGGCTGCCCTTCGTGCCTGTGTGTTCGCTGAGAGTGCTGCCAGATTAGAAGTCACGGTGGTTCCGATATTCTCACCCATCACCAAGGCGATACCCTGGTAGATAGGCAGGACGCCACTTGAACAGAGGATCATCGTGATAGCCATTACCGCAGCAGACGACTGTACACAGAATGTCAGGATGCCGCCTAACAGCAAGAAGAGAAGGGTGGTGCCAAACGAGTTAGGGTCGAAGGAGGCGAAGAAGTCAAGGACTGCCTGGTTCTCGCCTAAGTGCATGTCGATACCTGTCTGGCGGAGAGTACCCAATCCCAGAAACATAAACGCGATACCAAAGAGGAAGTCGCCGATAAAACGTTTCTGTTTATAGTAAATCAGGATGATAGCGATGAAGAAAGCAGGATAGACGAAGTCGGTGATATTGAACGAGAAGCCTGCCGACATAATCCAAGCCGTGAGGGTCGTTCCGATGTTCGCACCCATGATAACGGAGATAGCCTGGGCGAGTGTCAGGAGTCCTGCATTCACAAACGAGACGGTCATCACGGTTGTTGCCGTACTCGATTGTACACTGGCTGTCACAAGGGTACCCGTTAGCATACCTGTGAAGCGATTCGTCGTCATAGCGCCAAGGACATGGCGCAGTTGTGGTCCCGCCAGTTTCTGCAAAGCCTCACTCATCGACTTCATACCAAACATCAGCAAGGCGAGGGAGCCTAACAACTTAAAAAATACCCAAATCGACATAAATTATATCTCTTTCTCTTAATTTTTCACTTTTCACTTTTCACTTTTCACTTTTTTTCGTACTTTTGCAGTACTAAAAACTTGCTATATGGAACAAACTATCCAAATCCGTTGCAAAAATAATAAAAAAATTTTAGATGTACGCATTGGAAGCACACTTTCTGAAATTTTTTCTCAGACAGGCCTGCAGATGGAGTACGGACCTGTCAGTGC
>CACXQL010000052.1 GCA_902769805.1 uncultured Prevotellaceae bacterium | reverse complement strand
GCGCTTCAGGATGGGCTTGAACCAACGACCCCCTGATTAACAGTCAGGTGCTCTAACCAACTGAGCTACTGAAGCAGGTTTTTGTTTTTGCGGTTGCAAAGGTAATATCTTTTTCCGAATTGCGCAAACTTTTCGAGGAAAAAATTCGTTTTTCCCTATTTTTTCTATAATTTTGCACGCAAGAATCATATTACATAGAATTAATGAAACAAAAAATCATCTCTTTTATCCTGTTTGTATCAGCGACAGTAAACCTGTCAGCACAGGATGTAAGGAACCATAATCTGGAGGTAGCAAAGAACATTGAGATTTTCAATGCCATCTATAAAAATCTGGATTTGATGTATGTGGATACTCTGAATGCCAGTGAAGTCATCGGTACAGGTATCAATGCGATGCTCCGTTCATTGGATCCCTACACGGAATTCTATCCGGAGGAGAAACAGAAAGACCTGAAGATGCTGATGACAGGCAAGTATGCGGGTATCGGAGCCTTGGTACGCTATCATCAGAAGCTGAAGCGAGTGGTGATAGAAGAGCCCTACGCCGGTATGCCTGCCGCACAGGTAGGATTGAAGAAGGGTGATATCATCCTGCAGATTGACGATACCGTGATGACCGACAAGACTGTCAATTATGTCAGTGAGCATCTGCGGGGTGACCCCGGTACTACCTTCGTACTGAAGATCCAGCGTCCCTCAACAGGAAAGAAGATGACCTTTAAAATTACCCGTCAGAGTATCAAGATGCCAGAGATTACCTATTACGGTATGCGCCCCAACGGCATTGGCTACATCAACTTGAACTCTTTCACGGGTGAACCTGCCAAGCCAATGCGCCGTGCCTTTCTGGATTTAAAGAAGCAAGGTGCCACAAAACTGATTCTTGACCTGCGCGGCAATGGAGGCGGATCACTTGCTGAATGTGTAGACATTGCCAATATGTGGATTCCAAAGGGTATGACACTGGTAGAGACCAAAGGAAAGATACGTCGTGCCAATTCCGAATATAAGACCCGTCTGGAACCCATTGACACCTTGATGCCACTCGTAATATTAGTGAATGACGAGACAGCATCAGCCAGTGAGATCGTCAGTGGGTCAGTACAGGACTTGGACAGAGGAATAATAATAGGTACGCGCACATACGGGAAGGGACTGGTGCAAATACCCAACATCGAAGTGCCATACAACGGTAACCTGAAACTGACAACCGCCAAATACTACATCCCCAGCGGACGTTGTATCCAGGCTATCAACTACAAACACAGCGGAGGCGGCTATAAAGAACATGTGCCTGACTCGCTGACACGTGTGTTCTATACAAGGAACGGACGTGAAGTAAGAGATGGCGGCGGCATTAAACCCGATATAGAAGTGAAGCCTGACACGATGGCAAATATTACACTCTACTTAGACCGTCTGGACTCTACGGAAGTTTTGTTGGATTATGTGGTGGACTATATCGGTAAGCATCCAGCCATTGCATCTGCTAAGGATTTTCATCTGACCGATGCCGACTATGAAGATTTCAAGCAGCGCGTGGTGAAAGCAGGATTCACCTATGACCAAGTGAGCAAGAAGCAGTATGACGAATTGGTGAAGGTTGCTAAGTTTGAGGGTTACTATGAAGATGCACTGGCAGAGTTCGAAGCCTTGAAGGCGAAACTCGACCATCATGATATCGCCCGAGATATGGACCGACACCGTGAGGAGATACAGCACATGATAGAACAGGATATTATCTCAGCCTATTATTTCCAAGCAGGGCGTTTGGAAGCGGCTTTGGAATATGACAAAGCCGTGAAGGAAGCGGAACGAATTCTGAACGCACCAGAGGAGTATGAGCGTATTCTTTCTGCTCCAAAATAAAAATAATATCCAAAAAAGTTGCAGGATTGCGAGAAAATGCGTAATTTTGCACCCGTTCAGCGGAATGAGGGGCTTGAAAAAGCCTCTCATTCTTGTTTTTAATAACAAAATATGATAAACAAAGACGTAGTAAAAACAGCGGTTGAGGAATGGCTCTCACAGAATGAGTATTTCCTGGTGGACGTAGAGATGACGCCCGATGGTCGCATCGTGATTGAGATTGACCACGCCGATGGCGTGTGGATTGAGGATTGTGCCGAGTTAAGCCGTTTCCTGCAAGAGAAATTAGGCGAGGAACTTGGTGACTATGAGTTGGAAGTAGGCTCGGCGGGTATTGGTCAGCCTTTCAAGGTCATCCAACAATATCGTAACCATATCGGCAAGGAGGTCGAGGTTCTCCCCCTTGACGGAAAAAAATCGCAAGGTATCTTGAAGGAGGTCAGTGAAGACGGAAAGTCGTTTGTCGTGACTGTCAAGGAGAAACAGCAACAGGAAGGAAAAAAGCGTCCTGTCATGGTGGAAGTCGACAAGACTTTCAATATTGCCGACGTGAAGTACACCAAATACCTGTTGACGTTTAAATAAAAGCAAAAAGGTAAAAAAGTAAAAATATAAAAATATAAAAATAAAATGGCAACAAAGAAAGATGTGAAAGGCTCTTCTATGATAGAGACCTTTCAAGAGTTTAAAGAGACGAAAAACATTGACCGCACCACGCTGGTAAGTGTTCTCGAGGAGAGCTTCCGTAATGTAATCGCAAAGATTTTTGGCTCTGACGAGAACTTCGACGTGATTGTGAACCCAGACAAGGGAGACTTTGAGATTCACCGCAATCGTATTGTAGTGGCTGACGGTGAAGTACAGGATGAGAACAAGGAAATCTCGCTGACAGACGCTCAGAAGATTGAGCCAGACTATGAGGTCGGTGAGGAGGTATCTGAAGAGGTGGACTTCCAGAAGTTTGGCATGACTCCCTGTACAACAAATATAAGGATAAGGTTGGACAGGTCGTCAGTGGTGAGGTTTACCAGATGTGGAAGCGTGAGGTACTGCTCATCGACGATGAGGGTAATGAGTTGCATCTGCCGAAGACAGAACAGATTCCCAATGACAACTACCACAAGGGTGAGACCATCCGCGCCATCGTCAAGGAGGTACAGAACGAGAATAACAACCCTCGTATCATCCTCTCACGCACCAGTCCCTTGTTCTTGGAACGTCTGCTGGAGGCTGAGGTTCCTGAGATCAATGACGGCCTGATTACCATCCGTCGTGTTGCCCGCATGCCAGGAGAGCGTGCGAAGGTTGCTGTAGAGAGCTATGACGACCGTATCGACCCTGTAGGAGCCTGTGTCGGTGTGAAGGGTAGTCGTGTACACGGTATCGTCCGTGAGCTCGGTAATGAGAACATCGATGTTATCAACTTCTCTAACAATACCCAGCTCTTTATCCAGCGTGCCCTGAGTCCTGCCAAGGTAAACAGAATTGTGTTAAACGCAGAGGAGCACAAGGCAGAGGTTTACTTGAACCCAGAGGAAGTCAGCCTCGCCATTGGTAAGGGTGGTCTGAATATCAAACTCGCATCTTTGCTGACTGAGTTTACTATTGATGTATTCCGTGACGTGAATGAGGCAGAGGAGGATGAGGATATCTACCTCGATGAGTTTGCCGATGAGATTGACCAATGGATCATTGATTCTATCAAGGCTATCGGTCTGGATACTGCAAAGGCTGTCATGAAGGCTCCTCGTGAGATGCTGATTGAGAAGGCAGACTTAGAGGAAGAGACGGTCGATCACCTGTTGGAGGTTCTCCGTGCGGAGTTCGAGTAAGAAATTGAAAATTGAGAATTGAAAATTGAAAGTTAATGGGAGTAAGATTAAATAAAGTATTATCAGAACTGAATATAGGACTTCAGACGGCAGTTGATTTCCTGAAGAAGAAAAGCAGTCTGGGTGAGATTCGCGACGATGCTACGACAAACACCAAGATTTCTGATGAACAGTATCAGGCTCTGGTCGATGAGTTCAGCACCGACAAGGCCGTGAAGACTCAGGCAGATATGATCTTCACCAAGAAAACCAAGGAGAAAAAGGCTGAGAAGGCGGAGAAGATTGAGAAGAAAATCACAGAGACAGAACAGCATCTGGAGCAGCGTGTCCAGTTCAAGACAGTAGGTAAAATCAATCTTGACAGTATTGGAAAGAAACCTGTCGAGACTAAGAGCGAGCCTGAGCCTGTTGAAAAGGCTCCTGAAGAGGAACCTGTCGTTGAACCTCAGAATGAAGTAAAAGCTGAGCCTGTGGTTAGTCAAGAGCCAGAGGTTGAGCAAGTTCCTGAGGAGGAAGAACAAGAGGTTGCCGAAAAAGAGACAGAGGCCAGCGCCTCTGGTGTAAAGGTTATCGGTAAGATAGACCTCTCTTCTCTGAATCAGAGTACTCGTCCTAAGAAGAAGTCCAAGGAAGAACGCCGTAAGGAACGTGAAGAGAAGGCTGCCCAGCAGCATGCTGCCAACGGGGAGCGCAAAAAGCGTGAACGTATCCGTAGCGGTAGAGTGGATATTGAGGCTGCTGCCAGTCAGGCTAATCAGCAGCAGGCAAATAAGAAGAACAAGAACAAGGGCGGTAACCAGAATTTCCAGGATAACCAGCAACAGGGTGGCGGTAAGAAAAACAAGAAGAACCGTCCTGTGAAGTCCTTGGAGGTGGATGATGAGGCAGTAGCACGTCAGGTAAAGGAAACCCTTGCCCGTCTGACTTCTAAGAACCAGAACAAAAAGGGTGCCAAGTATCGTCGTGAGAAGCGTGATGCCGTACAGGAACGCTTGAGCGAAGAGATGGCAGCAGAGGCAGCTGAGAGCAAGGTCCTGAAACTGACGGAGTTTGTGACAGTCTCTGAATTGGCAACCATGATGAATGTCGGTGTCAATCAGGTTATCGGAACCTGTATGTCCATCGGTATCATGGTTTCTATCAACCAGCGTCTGGATGCCGAGACCATCAATATCGTGGCAGATGAGTTCGGCTTCACCACGGAATATGTGAGTGCAGAAGTACAGAATGCCATCACGGAAGAGGCAGATGATGAGAACGATCTCATCAGTCGTGCACCTATCGTAACTGTCATGGGACATGTCGACCATGGTAAGACTTCTCTGCTTGACCATATCCGTAACACGAATGTGATTGCAGGTGAGGCTGGCGGTATCACTCAGCATATCGGTGCCTATAATGTGAAACTGAAAGATGGTCGTCGGATTACCTTCTTGGATACCCCAGGTCATGAGGCATTCACTGCCATGCGTGCCCGTGGTGCTCAGGTAACCGATATCGCCATCATCATTGTGGCAGCTGACGACTCTGTGATGCCGACGACCAAGGAAGCTATTGCCCATGCTCAGGCAGCCAATGTCCCAATGGTGTTCGCCATCAATAAGATTGACAAGCCGGGCGCCAATCCTGATAAGATTCGTGAGGACCTTGCCAACATGAACCTGCTTGTGGAAGAGTGGGGCGGTAAGTATCAGTGTCAGGAGATCAGTGCAAAGAAAGGTATTGGTGTCGAAGAACTGATGGAGAAGGTCCTTCTTGAGGCAGAGATGCTTGACCTCAAGGCTAATCCTAACCGTAAGGCTACAGGTTCTATCATCGAGTCGTCACTGGACAAGGGACGTGGTTATGTATCTACTGTGTTGGTATCTAACGGTACACTGAAAGTCGGTGACGTAGTGATTGCCGGAACAGCCTGGGGTAAAGTCAAGGCGATGTTCAATGAGCGTAACCAGCGCATCGAGAAAGCAGGTCCTGCAGAGCCCGCCATTATCCTTGGACTGAATGGTGCTCCTACTGCTGGTGACTCCTTCCATGTGATGGAGACAGAACAGGAAGCACGTGATATTGCCAACAAACGTACTCAGTTACAGCGTGAGCAGTCGATTCGTACGACGAAGACCGTTGGTCTGGATGAGATATCTCATCGTATCGCACTCGGTGAGTTCCATGAGTTGAATATCATCGTGAAAGGTGATACTGACGGTAGTATTGAGGCACTGTCCGACTCGTTCATCAAACTGTCTACTGAGAAGGTACAGGTGAATGTCATCGCGAAGGCTGTGGGTCAGATTTCTGAAAACGATGTCATGCTGGCTTCTGCTTCTGATGCTATCATCGTCGGTTTCCAGGTACGTCCTTCTGCTGATGCCCGTCGTGCTGCTGAGCGTGAGGGTGTTGAAATCAACACCTACTCTATCATCTATGATGCCATCGACGAGGTGAAGTCGACGATGGAGGGTATGCTCGACAAGGTGAAGAAGGAGATTGTCACTGGTGAGATTGAAGTCAAGCAAGTCTTCAAGATCTCGAAGGTGGGTACCGTTGCCGGTGGTTTGGTTATCGAAGGAAAGGTACACAACAAGGACAAGGCTCGTGTGGTACGCGATGGTATCGTCATCCATACGGCTCCTATCGATGCCTTGAAGCGTTACAAGGATGATGCCAAGGAAGTCGCAACAGGCTTGGAGTGCGGTATCTCACTGGTTAACTTCAACGATATCCAGACAGGTGATATTATCGAGACCTTCACAGAGATTGAAGTGGAACAGAAACTTTAATGAGCGAAAAAAAGAATGAGTTTGTCCGTCAGGTAGCCGAGCAGAAATATGAGTTCGGCTTCACGACGGATGTACATACAGAAATTATCGAGAAAGGGCTGAACGAGGACATCGTTCGGCTCATTTCTGCCAAGAAGGGGGAACCAGAGTGGATGCTTGAGTTCCGTCTGAAGGCTTTTCGCTATTGGCAGGAACAGAAAGAGCCCAAATGGGGACATGTGCATATGCCGCCCATTAACTATCAGGCCATCTCCTATTATGCCGACCCGATGGCAAAGAAACCAAAGGGCGATGGGAAGATAGACCCCGAACTTGAAAAGACCTTCGATAAACTCGGTATTCCTTTGGAGGAGCGTCTTGCCTTGAGTGGCAATACTGCTGTAGATGCCATCATGGACTCTGTTAGTGTGAAGACGACCTTCAAGGAGAAACTGCGCGAGAAGGGTGTTATCTTCTGTTCGATTGGTGATGCCATCAAGGAACATGGCGACTTAGTACGTGAGTATTTAGGTTCTGTGGTCCCCTATCGCGATAATTTCTTTGCAGCCTTGAACAGTGCGGTATTCTCCGACGGTTCGTTTGTATATATCCCGAAAGGTGTCCGATGCCCGATGGAGTTAAGTAGTTATTTCCGTATCAATGCCAGGAACACAGGACAGTTTGAGCGTACTTTGATTATTGCTGATGACGATAGTTATGTGAGTTACCTGGAAGGCTGTACTGCTCCGATGCGCGATGAAAATCAGTTACATGCCGCCATCGTGGAGATTATTGTCAAAGACAGGGCGGAAGTAAAGTACTCTACTGTGCAAAACTGGTATCCTGGTGATGAGAATGGCAAGGGAGGTGTGCTGAATCTCGTGACGAAGCGTGGTGACCTGCGTGGTGTGGACTCAAAGTTATCTTGGACACAGGTGGAGACTGGTAGCGCCATCACTTGGAAATATCCCTCTTGTATCTTACGTGGTGATAACTCACAGGCAGAATTCTATTCTGTTGCCGTCACCAACAACTATCAAGAGGCGGATACAGGTACGAAGATGATTCACATGGGAAAGAACACCAAGTCGACGATTATCTCGAAAGGAATCTCCGCAGGTCATTCGCAGAACTCATATCGTGGACTCGTCCGTGCCACTTCAAATGCGGATAATGCTCGTAATTATTCCAGTTGCGACTCGTTGTTATTAGGTTCAGAGTGTGGTGCGCATACCTTCCCTTATATGGATGTGCATAACGACACAGCAGTCTTTGAGCATGAGGCGACGACGAGTAAGATATCAGAGGACCAACTCTTTTATTGTAACCAGCGTGGCATTCCAACAGAACAGGCTGTCGGCTTGATTGTCAACGGCTATGCCAAAGAGGTGCTGCAGAAGTTGCCGATGGAGTTTGCCGTTGAGGCTCAGAAACTACTCAGCGTATCTCTTGAGGGGACGGTAGGTTAATCGCGTTATTTGTATTGGATATTCAATGTGGCACCTGCACCTGTACTGGCATCGGTCAGTATGGTAGCAACCTTGTTGGCATCATATGAGAGATAGTTGTATGTCGGTACGAACTGAGTTCTGTCACCCTGATGCAGTTCGGTATCTTCCAGTCCAACACAACCTGTTATTTTGACATTGAAGTCTTTATCTCCGTGCCAGTCATGAAGAGCGTTCTTCTGTGCCTCTTCAGTTGTGAAGGCACATTTTTCTACATAGATATTGCTATATACTCCATAGCCTATGCAATAGTTGTAATCGGTGCCGTCATATAGGCAGTTGACCACATGAACCTTTCCGAAACGCACACGCGGACAGCGTTCTATACATCCTGAACCCCACCAACAGTTGATAAACGTGCAGTTAAGATGACCTTCGTCAACGTCTGCCGAATTGTTGCTGTTGCCTATCAAATTGCTATTGCAGTGCTTGTCGCTTCCTCCGCTGCCGTCAGCCTTGGGCTCTATCAGATAGCGGAAGCGGGTCCAACTACAGCAGATGTTGTCTGAACCCGACACAATGTCGAAGTTGCCGTCAATGCCATCCTGAATGTCACAGTGATCCACCCATACATTCGTGGCATTTGTCAGGGAAATGTTGTCGCCGTCGTTCGCGTCTATATCGTATGCGCCAGGACCAAGCAGTGTGAGGTTGCGTATAATGACATTATTACTGCCAACCAGCAGGAAGATGCCGGCATTCTCGTCACGGTTGGCATTTTTTACTGATGCGCCTGAAATACCGAGTATCGTCTTGTTCGAACCCACCATGATTCTTGTGTTCAGTGAAATATGCCCTTGAATATACACTGTGGCTGGCTCTGTGCCGCTCACGGCATTCCTCAATTCTGCTTCTGTGGTCACGAGGACAGGGTTCTGGTTATTGCTACCCGTCACCTCTTTTCCGAATCCTACTGGTCGGTTCATGTCATAAATCGACAGGTCTGGCTTTTCTTCTTCTCCAATGGGGGTGTCAGCGTTGTCAGAGCATGACGAGAACACTAGGACTGTACCGAGCAAAAGGGCTACCGATACTGATAAGTAGAATCTTTTCTTCATATGTCTTATATATTACTCTATTGAATACGGATGCAAAAATACGCTTTTTATTTTAAAAAGGCGCAAAAAATGGTCTTAATAATAAACTACATATCTCACAAACAGTGTTGCGGATAATTTGCATGGCTCATTTTTTATTTGTAATTTTGCAGCCAATTACAGATTGAATAAATATGTTAGAAGTTAAAAACTTACATGCCAAGATTGGCGAGAAAGAAATATTAAAAGGTATTGACCTTGTCATCAATGATGGTGAGACGCATGCCATCATGGGACCAAATGGTTCTGGAAAGAGTACCCTGAGTGCTGTCCTTGTGGGTAATCCGCTTTTTGAGGTAACAGAAGGTGAGGCATTCTTTAATGGTAAGAACCTGTTAGAGATGAAACCAGAAGACCGTGCTCATGAGGGATTGTTCTTGTCGTTCCAGTATCCTGTAGAGATTCCCGGGGTGTCGATGACGAACTTCATGAAGGCTGCCATCAACGAGAAACGTAAGTATCAGGGGTTGGAACCGATGAATGCGGCAGAGTTCTTGAAACTGATGCGAGAGAAGCGGAAGGTGGTGGAACTTGATTCGAAACTTGCCAATCGTTCTGTCAATGAGGGTTTCAGTGGTGGCGAGAAGAAACGTAACGAGATTTTCCAGATGGCGATGTTGGAGCCGAAACTCTCTATTCTCGATGAGACAGACTCTGGCTTGGATGTCGATGCCATGCGTATCGTTGCAGAGGGTGTTAATAAGTTACAGACACCTGAGACTTCTTGCATTGTGATTACCCACTATGACCGTTTGTTGGAGATGATTCGCCCACAGTTTGTCCATGTATTATATAAAGGACGTATTGTGAAAACGGGTGGTCCTGAACTCGCTAAGCAGATTCAGGAACATGGTTATGATTGGATTAAAGAGGAGATAGGAGAAGAGTAGTGGGTAGCGAGCAACAATATATAGAACTGTATCAGCAGTGTAGGCAGATGATTTTCGACCATTCGCCCGCATTGATGAATGCTGTTCGTGATGAGGCTTTTGAGCATTTCAAGTCTGCTGGTTTCCCCAGCAGGAAGGTAGAGCGTTATAAATACACTGACCTGCAAGCCCTCTTTGCACCAGACTATGGTTTGAACCTCAAGCGACTGGAGATTCCTGTCGATCCTTATAACGCCTTTCGTTGTGATGTGCCTAACTTGAGTACGAGTCTCTATTTCGTAGTCAATGATGCGTTCTATAACAAAGCACTGCCTCAGGCTCATCTGCCAGAGAACGTCATCATTGGTTCTATTAGAGAACATACCGATATTGCTGTTAAGTATTATGCCCAACAGGCTCATACCAATGAGGATGCCGTCACGGCTCTTAATACCATGCTGGCACAGGATGGCTTATTTGTCTATGTTCCTAAGAACGTCAAAGTAGAACGTGCCATACAAGTCATCAATATCCTTCGCAGTGATGTCGACCTGATGGTAAACCGTCGTGTACTCATCGTTTTGGAAGAGGGTGCAGAAATCAAGATGCTTTTCTGCGACCATGCCGCTGACGATAAGAAGTTCCTGACTACACAAGTCATTGAGGCGTATGTTGGGGAGAATGCTTCCCTTGACCTCTATTGCCTGGAGGAGACACATGCCAAGAATGTACGTGTCAGTAATGTCTATATCGACCAACAGGCGAATAGTCGTGTCAATCATAACGTCATCACGTTACATAACGGAATCACACGCAACAAACTTGACCTCACCCTTTCCGGCGAAGGGGCGGAATGTCTGTGTAACGGTTGTGTGATTGCCGACAAACAACAGCATGTCGACAATAACACACTCATCATGCATCGTGCCACTCATTGTACCTCCAATGAACTCTATAAATACGTTCTTGATGATGAGGCTGTTGGAGCCTTTGCAGGACGTGTGTTGGTAGAGCATGGTGCCCAGAAGACTATTTCGCAGATGACGAACCAGAACTTGACTGCGACGAAGGAAGCACGTATGTACACACAGCCGATGCTGGAAATCTATGCTGATGATGTGAAGTGTGCCCACGGCTCAACAGTTGGTCAGTTGAATGATGCTGCCCTGTTTTATATGCGTCAGCGAGGCATCACGTTGGAAGAAGCGAAGTTGCTCTTGCAGAATGCCTTCATCAATGAGGTTGTAGACAAGATGCAACTTGAGCCCCTGCGTGATCGTCTTCATTATCTCATCGAGAAACGTTTCCGTGGAGAACTGAACAAGTGTGAGGGGTGTAAACTTTGTAAGTAATATGTACGATATCAATCAAATACGAGCAGACTTCCCTATTTTGTCGAGGGAAGTATACGGGAAACCGCTGGTATATCTTGATAATGCAGCGACGACACAGAAACCGCTGTGTGTATTGGATGCGATGCGCGAGGAGTATCTCAACGTGAATGCGAATGTACATCGTGGTGTACACTATCTGTCGCAACAGGCAACAGACCTGCATGAGGCGGCTCGTGAGAAGGTACGCCAGTTCATCAATGCCAATAAGATTGAGGAGATTGTCTTTACACGTGGTACGACAGAGGCAATTAACCTGGTGGCAAGTTCTTTCTGTGACTCGCACATGAAGGAGGGCGACGAAGTGCTTGTCACGGAGATGGAGCACCATTCAAACATCGTACCTTGGCAGTTACAGGCACAGAAGCGAGGGATTATTGTCAAGCATCTTCCCATCACGGACGATGGTCGTTTAGATCTCTCACCTCTCTTGTCTCCTGACTCCTGTCTCCTGACTCCCCGCACGAAATTGATTAGCGTGACACATGTGAGTAATGTGTTGGGAACGATAAATCCTGTAAAAGAAATCATCGAGATAGCCCATCAGCATGGTATCCCCGTATTAGTAGATGGAGCACAGAGTGCACCCCACATGAAGATTGATGTGCAGGCGATGGACTGCGACTTCTATGCGTTCAGTGGACATAAGATGTATGGACCTACAGGCATCGGTGTCCTTTACGGTAAAGAGGAATGGCTTGAAAAACTACCTCCCTATCAGGGTGGCGGTGAGATGATTGACAAGGTGACGTGGGAACGTACTACTTTTGAGCGTCTGCCATTTAAGTTTGAGGCAGGTACTCCTGACTATATTGCCACCCATGGACTGGCTAAAGCAATAGAATATATTGAATCTATCGGCTTTGATGCCATTCAAAAGCATGAGCAAGAACTGACATATTATGCTATGGAGCAGTTGCAGACCATAGAAGGTATGAAGATATATGGGAGACCCCTCCCAACCTCTCCTTTATGGGAGGAGCCTTGGTTGCATGATGCAGTTGTCAGTTTCAACGTCGGCGATATTCATCATTTAGATTTAGGAACACTCTTGGATAGGCTGGGTATTGCTGTCCGTACGGGTCATCATTGTGCACAGCCATTGATGGACCGCTTGGGTATTCAGGGTACTGTCCGTGCTTCCTTTGCTTTGTATAATACGAAAGAGGAGGTTGATACCCTCGTTGCAGGCATCCGACGTGTCAGCCAAATGTTTTAAAGGTAAAAGGGTAAAAAGTAAAATGCTGGCGAGTCACTATTACAAAGGAAAGGTTGAGGCTGGTTGCGATGAGGCTGGTCGCGGTTGTCTGGCTGGTAGTGTCTATGCCGCTGCTGTCATCTTTCCTGAGAATTATCAGAACGAGGATCTGAATGACTCCAAGCAACTGACGGACAAACGACGCAAACTACTGCGTGAGATTATTGAGCGTGATGCCGTTGCATGGGCAGTAGGTATTGTTACGCCAGAAGAGATTGACAGAATCAATATCCTTAATGCCTCCATACTCGCTATGCATCGTGCCTTGGATCAGTTGAAGGTACGACCTGAAGCCATTATCGTAGATGGCAATCGCTTTAAACCTTATCAGAAACTTCCTCACACCACCATCGTCAAAGGCGACGGGAAATACCTTTCGATAGCCGCTGCCTCTATCCTTGCCAAGACCTATCGTGATGACTATATGGATGCTTTGGCAGAAGAATATCCGCAATACGACTGGCTCTCTAACAAAGGCTATCCTACTAAAAAGCATAGAGATGCCATCCGCCAATACGGAATGACACCCTATCATCGCAAGAGCTTTAATCTGTTGGGGGACGGACAACTCTCTCTTGATTTCCAAGACTGATGCGCCACGATAAGTTAGACAGGGAGTTGACGCTGATGCTCCTGATGACGGAGAATAAGCGATATACCGTTCAGCAGTTGTGCGAACGGATGAATATCTCGAAGCGCACCTTATATTACTATCTGGACTTCTTTAGGGATATCGGTTTTGTAGTAGAGAAACACGGCACGGTTTATAGTCTCGATAAGAGTTCTCCTTTCTTTACTAAACTATTCCGTAAAGTACATTTCACAGAAGATGAGGCGATAACGATGCGTCGTATCCTGGAGAGTTCTGGTTCTCATAGTGCAATGGTAGACCATTTGAAGCGCAAACTTGACTCTCTCTATGATTTGAATATCCTTGCCGATGAGCAGTTGCGAGAACAACAGGCACAAAACCTCAGTGTGATTTACGATGCTATTAAGTATCATCGAAATGTTATTCTCCATCATTATTCTTCGCCTCATAGCAACAGTGTCAGTGATCGTATTGTCGAACCGTTTATGCTGATGAACAATAATAACGAGGTACGTTGCTATGAGTTGACCAGTGGGATGAACAAAACCTTCAAGCTCTCGCGTATGGAAAGGGTGGAGTTGCTTGCTGATGAGTGGGAACATGAGGACAAACATCGTCAGATATTCACGGATATCTTCATGTTCAGTGCAGAGGAACAGATGCATGTCACACTTCTTTTAGGACGACTGTCCTATAACCTGATGTTAGAGGAATATCCAAAGGCTGAGGCATACATCACTCCTCATGACGACAAGCACTGGCTCCTTGAACTCGATGTATGCAACTATGCCGGCATTGGACGCTTTGTATTAGGACTCTATGAGGATATCACTATCATGGGTGATGGAAACTTTAAAGAATATATCCATCAACAGATACAAAAGATGTCGCAAGTGTAAACGAACGTTAATATTTAAGATGTATTAACGAAGAAAAGCAGAAAGTGAACATATTGTGCACGGAATAGTCGTTCTTTTGCATCGTAGAAACAAATAAAAGAGTATACGATATGAAACAGACTATGACTTTTCAGCACGAGGAGCGTTTCCTTCTTCGCTTCGCACAGATGGTACGTAAACCCATTGCCCTGTTGGCAGGTTATTATTCAAAGGTCTTGGATACAGAGATCAACCTCCGTCAGACCCTGTTGCTGCTCAATGTCCAACTGGCATTCTTCTTCACTGTTTTTTCTGACTGTTCCCTATTCTTCCGTGCCCTCTTTATCTTCTGGCTCTACGATGCACTATTCAAATGCAAAAGAGCAAGAGTGATAGGGAGATGAAAGGGAAGAAGCCTGTGTGGAGTGCACAGGCTTCTTTTTATTGTCTATTCTCTGCAAACTGACCGAAGTATTTCAGACACACATCGCGCCACTCACGGGCATTCTCCACTTGTATCTTCAGTCGTTCATCTACTTCACGCCAGCGTTGTTCATCAACATATCCCCGCATCTTATTGTGCCAAAGGTTTTGATAGGTCTCTGTCATGATGACACCTTGATTATAATGGTATTGCAGAGACTCCCATAACGTAGAGCCATCTTTCATCTTATAATCCCAAGGAACATGATGGAACCATAGCAGGAGGTTTTCTGGGCACTTCTCCACCTTATCATACATAGAGGCGTATGGTTCACGATACTGGCTGACGGCATCAGTACCTGTAGAGGAGCGGTCGAAACCAATGCCGTTCTTATCTGCCTGGTGGTAGTAGACAGGACACCATTCGAGTGGGTATTCCGCCTTAAAGCCATCCGGTTCTGGACCATAGTGGTGGTCAAACTTAAAGATGTGGTGCAACCCAAGTGGCATCATGTAGTTAACACATGCCTCACGACTTTCTTCCATGACAGTAGACATGAGGAAAACGAAATTCTCATCCGTGTTAAAGGTCTGTTCCAACCACTCTCTGGCTATTGCTTCTGATGACAGCGAGGGATTCCAGGCAAGACGTCCAAAGGCATACCAGTTAGCTTGTGAGAAATGATGACCACACCAGTTGGCATCTTTTCCGATGTTGGCAACACCAGCGATACCAGCCAGCCAGTCG
>CACXQL010000051.1 GCA_902769805.1 uncultured Prevotellaceae bacterium | reverse complement strand
AGGTCGTAGTAACGCTGGCACTGTGCATCACCTTTCAGGATGGCAGCCTCTTTTTCCATCGCCAGCATCTCCTTGGCGAAGTCGAGTTTATAGTTGCTCTTCAGTTTCTGTTTCTCATTGCTGTACTCTATCTCGTCCTTCAGCCACTGACGTGTAATCCAAGGCTCAATGGTCCATTTACGGTTGACGGCATAGACCACCTGTGTCTGCTCAGCCATATAGGAGACAGGAACCTGCTGCAACCAGTTGATGGCTTGCTCCCACTGACAGACACGCAGGTGCTTGGTACCAATCAGTTCATACATCTGCGTAGGACTGATCTTCATCTGTCCTTTCAGATACTCGTCCAGTTCGTTGTCGGAAGGAGACTTTGTATAAGTGAAGAAATCCTCCAGACGCTCCACCTTCATCGAGTTGATACGAGATTCATAGGCATAGTTGGTGGTGATGTTAAGCAGGGCGTTGGTAGTGAAGTCACGTCCGACTTTGTCGTACTTGTCAATAAGTTGTTGGTTGATAGTACGTGTCAGTGCTCTCCCCTTGAAGCCCCCGTAAGGCTGCTCGCCACCATTGATCCATTGTAGTTCGTTGGTCAACCACTTGTCGAAAGCATCGTTCAACGGAGCCACATCCGACTTGATATAGAAATGGATGACACGCGCACTGGTCTTTGCCCATTCCGTGCCGTCCATATTCATCGCTTGTTGGATGTCATCATAACCTTGTTGTTTCTGTCCGAAGAGATATTCCAGCCATCCCTGTGCCGCTTTCCACATGGCAGGATTCTTGGTCTTGCCCTCTCTGACGACCTGTCCGGCAAACTGTGCCATCTGCATCGCCTCCTCCTTCTTGATATTACGGACGAAGAGCTTACCCTCCAGATCCTGGTCAACAGCCTCCTGGGCGTTGTTCACGAAGTCCTGCAACAAGAAAGGCAGTACCCCTGCATTGGGATTACGCTGGTATTCTTCACGGATGGCAGCAAAAGAACGGCGCTTGTAGAACTGGGTCATCAGACTGTTATAGTCGCCCATCTCTGCAAAGAGTTCTCCAGCCTCGGCATCCTTACCTGTCTTATACAACGCACCAGCATAGATATTCATCATCATTTTCTTATATACCGTCTCAATAAACTGGCTTGCCGTATTCTCCCAGAAAGCGATGTTGTCGCGGTTCAGTCCGAGTACCATATTACAGCGCATATAGAGCAGCGCATGCTGGGAACGCAGTTTCGTCTTGACCTTACTGAGGGCATACGCCTGAATCTCGCGCAGTGTCCTGTTGCGCTGGGCAAGGTCCTCCTTGGAAGGATACTTCCAGGAGTCGTCCCTGACACTGGAGCAGACGTCGAGGTAACGCTTCAGGTTCTTGACATAGCTGACCATCAAGGCATCGTTTTTCTTCTGGGCAGCCTTGATGATCTCATCGGCATCGAACCAGTAATAATCCTTGTCGCTTCCGAGATAGGCTTTCCAGTTGTCGAGTGTGATCTTGTTGACACGCTCACTGAATTCATCACTGTCGTACAAATGGAACATGTAGTAGTTGTCTGTTCCATACCAGCCACACGCCATCATCGGCAGGCCGAGCACGACAAGCAGGCTAATGAGAATAAATCTTTTCATAGGTTTCTGGTTTATATCTGTTAATATTATCTGTTGCTAAATCATAGGTGAGGATGCAACGCTTCAGTTCCTCACGTTCCTTCTCTACAGCACTCTTCACTTTAAGGATTTCCTCTGCAGTAGCCACATGCTCGATATCCACACCTTGGATGATACGATGCCAGAGGAATACAGGATAAGCGGCAGCCAATGGCAGGTCATAGTCTTCGAGATAACGCAGATAGGGTGCCACGTCACGGATATCGAGGATGGGATTGCGCTCCATGAACTTCATCGGATGTCCAGTGTTATAAAGCATCAGCACTCCGTAGTCGACGGGCGGAACTTTCATCGACAACTGGTGGAGGCGGATGGTGGTTGACAGTTTATAGTTGACCGTTGACAGTACCAACCTCAGCTCCTCCAGGAACTGATAGTAGAACATACGGCTTCGTGCTGTATAGTCACAGTCAATCTGTATCTCCCTCACTCCTTTGATGTCATTCGTCTCGTTCATCTGCAGGATGCGGTCGACGATTTTCCTGGCAAGTCCATTGGGCTTCTGATGCATACAGTTCTCGACGATAAAGACGGTAGGGATGATCTCGACACCTATAGGCATGGTGTCACTGAACTTGAGCGTGGCATTAGGCATGGGACCTAATGAGTCGTTCATCACTACATCGAAATAGCGGCAATACACCTTTTTGATATGATACTGCTTCAGGAAGGCACGTTCCGTAGAATCCAGCCGCAAGTCCGTGCGCCAGTAATAGACGGCATTGCCCTCCTCTAACTCTGCACCCCCTTTTCGTCCGTTGCATCCTACTGTCAGCAGGCACAACAGCAGCCACATCCCTATTATAGTCTTCTCACCTTTCAATTTTCAAAGCAGTTCTGGCAATTGGAAGAGTTTATTACTGTTCGAGCCTTTGATAAGGATATATTTACCTGTTAGCGTTTGGCGGTTAGCGGTTATCGCTTCTTTGACTTCCTCGACATCCTTGAACTTACGGAAGTTACATGGGATGTTTTGGAACTCGTCACCTACCAGCCATACTTCTTCGAAATGGGCATCGGTAAGCATCTCGACAACCTTCTGATGCTCTTCTTCAACAACATCGCCCAACTCGCCCATCTTTCCGATAATCGCCATCTTATGCGGAACATCCATCAGTTTGAAGTTGTCGATGGCAGCCTTCATACTCGTAGGATTGGCGTTATAAGCATCCACTACAAGATGATTATGTTCCGTCACAGTCATCTGACTGCGGTTGTTCGAAGGGACATAGTTTTCTAAGGCGTGGTTGATCTGCTCAAAAGGAATGTTATTGACATAGCCGATAGTGATGGCAGCCAACATATTATCGAGGTTGTAGGCTCCGATGAGATGTGTCTGTACCTCCATCCACTCAGAGGTATAGTCGGCATCGGCATCCTGCTCACGCCAACGGAACTTCAGGAAGGGAGCACAACTGATGACCTCACCGCGAATCAGGATGTCCTTGGAGTCACTCTGTCCATAGTAATAGATATCAAGCAGAGCTCCTCCCTTACCTCTTTCCTTCACCATCTTCATCAGATGCTCGTTGTCACGATTGACGAAAAGGGGGCAGTCGTGGCTGATCAGGAAGTCATACAGTTCTTCCTTGGTCTTACAGACTCCCTCGAAGGAACCGAAACCCAGCAGATGGGCACGTCCAACATTTGTGATGAGCCCACTGGTCGGCTCAACCGTCTCTACCAGTGTCTTGATATCGCCAGGATGTGAGGCTCCCATCTCTACGACGGCAATATCGTAGTTGTCATTCAGACGGAACAAGGTCCTAGGCACTCCCACATCGTTATTGAAATTACCCTCTGTAGCCATGACGTTGTAGCACTCCGAGAGGACGGCACGAATCAGTTCTTTTGTCGTCGTCTTGCCATTGGTACCTGTGATGCCGATGACAGGGATATTGAATTGTCTGCGATGCTCCCGTGCCAAGTCCTTATAGGTTTGTAGGCAGTCGTCAACCAGTATGAGTTGAGAGTTGAGAGTTGAGAGTTGAGAGTTGGTGGGGGCTTCATCCACGATGGCATAAGCGCAGCCTTTCTCCAAAGCCTGTACAGCGAATTGATTACCATTGAACGACTCACCCTTCAAGGCGAGGAAGATACTGTCTTTAGGACAGTCGCGTGAGTCTGTCGTGATACACGGATGCTGCAGGTAAAGTTTATAAAGTTCCTTGATATCCATCTTTTTTATAGATTTATGCCACAAAGATACAAAAAAACTCTAAACTCTAAACTCTAAACTCTAAACTTTTTCGTATCTTTGCCATCAAAGATGGCGAACTTACTCCGTCTCGGCATAAAAATGATTAAAATCTTTTGTTCTGTACTCGACTTTTAGTAACTTTGCAAAAAATATGGAGTACACACTGAACTGTAACGGACGATTATTAGAACTCAGTACCCCACAGGTGATGGGTATCTTGAATGTGACGACTGACTCATTCTATGAGGAAAGTCGTCAGCAGACGGAGACGGAGATAATCCAGCGGACGAGACAGATTCTGCAAGAGGGAGGCAGCATCATTGACGTTGGTGCCTGCTCTACACGTCCAGGCAGTGAACCTGTTACGGAAGCAGAGGAGATGGAGCGTCTGCGTTTTGCTCTTGCCATTGTCCGTCGTGAGGTTCCAGAAGCGATAGTCAGTGTAGACACTTTCCGCCCAGATGTGGCGCGCATGGTAGTGGAGGAATACGGTGTAGCTGTCATCAACGACGTGTCGGAAGGCGCTGATGCGAAGATGTTCCGTATGGTAGCTCGCTTAGGTGTACCTTATGTCTTAATGTCAGTTCAGCCCACCATGCGTGAGATGCTCCTGCATTTTGCCCGTGAGGTGGATGTGTTACGCTCCTATGGTCAGAAGGATATCATCCTCGATCCGGGTTTCGGTTTCGGTAAGACACTAGAGCAGAATTATGAGGTGATGCATGAGATGGAGCAGTTGGATATGCTGCACTTGCCGGTCTTGGTGGGTATCTCCCGTAAATCGATGATATATAAGTTGCTGGATATGGAACCCTCACAGGCGTTGAATGGTACGACGGCATTGAATACCATCGCTTTGACGAAGGGTGCAAGTATTCTCCGTGTCCATGATGTGAAGGAGGCAGTGGAGTGCGTGACATTAGTTAAGAGTGTAGAATGTAGAGTATAGAGATGAGATAATGATGTTTATTGAAATAGGAATCAAAGATATTATAGATATTGTTCTCGTCGCCCTGATGTTGTATTACATCTACCGGCTGATGAAGGAGTCACGTTCCCTGAATGTCTTCATGGGCATTATGGTCTTTGTGGTGTTATGGCTGGTAGTCTCTCAGGTATTGGAGATGCGACTGCTGGGTTCTATCATGGACAAACTTGTGAGTGTGGGAGTCATCGGTCTGATAGTCCTCTTTCAAGACGATATCCGTAAGTTCCTGTTTAATCTGGGAGCCCATGAGCGTGTTCGTATCTTCAAGCGTTTCTTCTCCAATACAGACAGTAAGAGAAAACAGGAAGAATTGAAGCAGATCATCATGCCGATAGTGATGGCATGTCTGGGTATGAGTAAACGTAAGGTAGGTGCTTTGATTGTCATAGAGCGTGACATGCCGTTGGATGATATTGTGATGACAGGTGAGCGTATTGATGCTACTATCAGTCAACAGTTGATAGAGAATATATTCTTTAAGAATTCACCGTTACATGATGGCGCTATGATTATCTCCAACAAGCGTATCAAGGCGGCAGGCTGTATCTTGCCTGTCAGTCATGACCTGGATATTCCGAAAGAGTTAGGTCTGCGCCATCGTGCTGCCCTCGGTGTCTCTCAGGAAACAGATGGTATCGCCATTGTTGTCAGTGAGGAGACGGGAGGTGTCAGTGTCGCTATCAAGTCTGATCTTCAGTTGCGCCTCACCGCAGAGAAGTTAGAGAGTATCTTGACAAAAGAAATGATATAATTAAAAACAAACAAATAAGAAAGAACTATGGATTTATTAAGTCAAATCGTTGCGCGTGCAAAGGCAAACAAGCAGCGCATAGTACTCCCTGAAGCAGAAGAGGAACGTACGCTTTGTGCAGCCGATAGAGTGTTGGCTGAGGATATGGCAGACATTATTCTTATTGGTAACCCGGAGAAGGTATATGCACTGGCGAAGGAGAAGGGACTGACCAACATCGACAAGGCAACCCTCATCGACCCGGAGAACTACGAACGGAGTGAGGAACTTGCCGAGAAACTGGCTGAGATCCGCAAAAGCAAGGGTATGACCATCGAGGAGGCTCGTAAGTTGGTGAAGAACCCGCTGTATCTGGGTTGTATGATTATCAAGACAGAGGGTGCTGATGGACAGATCAGCGGTGCACTCTCCACGACAGGCGATACCCTGCGTCCTGCCTTGCAGATTATTAAGTGTTCTCCAGGTATCACCTGTGTCAGCGGTGGTCTTTTGTTGATTTCGAAAGAGAAACAATATGGTGAGGATGGTGTTCTTGTAGTCGGCGATGTGGCTGTAACGCCGATGCCCGATGCTGCCCAATTGAGTCAGATTGCCGTATGTACGGCACAGACCGCCAAGTCGGTGGCAGGTTTCGCAGAACCTCGTGTTGCCATGTTGAGTTTCTCGACGAAAGGCAGTGCAAAACATGAGGTGTGTGATAAGGTGATTGAGGCTACGCGTCTCGCTAAAGAACTCGACCCTTCTTTGAAGATTGACGGAGAGTTACAGGCTGATGCCGCCCTTGTCCCCTCTGTTGGTGCCAAGAAGGCTCCCGGCTCTGATATCGCAGGTAAGGCAAACGTATTGGTATTCCCCAACTTGGAGGTTGGTAATATTGGTTATAAGATGGTACAGCGTCTGGGCGATGCTATCGCCATCGGTCCAATCCTGCAAGGTATCGCTCGTCCTGTGAACGACCTCTCTCGTGGTTGTTCTGTGGATGACATCTATTATATGGTTGCCATTACTGCTTGTCAGGCGATGGACGCTAAAAAGTGAAGAATGAAGAGTGAAGAGTGAAGAATTTGCTGCCGCCATGATAAGTTATCGGAGAGAAGGTGGACCACTGCATACAAAGAGCTATGCTTTTGCTGTTAGGATTGTAAAGATGTTCCTTCATTTTACAGAGAATGACTGGAAACTTCAAACGATTTATAAGCAAGTGTTGCGTTCGGGTACCTCTGTCTCTGCTAATGTTCATGAGTCGGAATTTGCACAAAGTCCTTCAGACTTCGCTTCAAAGCTTCATATAGCATTAAAGGAAGCCAATGAGACGATGAATTGGCTCAACCTGTTACATGATACTGGATACTTAGATGAAAAAGGGTTTGAAAGTATGGCGCAGGATTGTAGTGAACTTATTGCCTTGTTGGTGTCATCAATAAAAACAATAAAAAGTAATAACCAAACAAAAAATTGAGTGGGGAAGGATGGGTAAGTGTTTGCGGTAGCAGATTCTTCACTCTTCACTCTTCACTCTTCACTAAAAAAACATGAAGATATTAGTATTGAATTGTGGCTCGTCGTCTATCAAGTACGCATTGTACAATATGGATGACAAGAGTGTGATGACATCAGGTGGTGCCGAGCGTGTAGGTATGGATGGCTCCTTTGTGAAAGTGAAACTTGCCAGCGGTGAGAAGAAACAAATCATGCATGACATCCCTGAGCATACGTCTGGTGTGAAGTTTATCTTCTCCTTATTGACGGATCCAGAGATTGGAGTCATCAAGTCACTTGACGAGATTGATGCCGTCGGTCATCGTATGGTGCATGGTGGTGAGAAATTCAATAAGTCAGTAATTCTGACAGACGAGGTACTGAAGGTCTTCGAAGAGTGTTCCGACCTTGCCCCACTGCACAATCCTGCCAACCTGAAGGGTGTGAATGCTGTGAAGGAGTTGATGCCAGGTCTGCCACAAGTGGGAGTCTTTGATACAGCCTTCCACCAGACGATGCCGCCAAAAGCTTATATGTACGCCATTCCTTATGAGTTATACGAGAAATATGGTGTGCGTCGTTATGGTTTCCATGGTACCAGTCACCGTTATGTGTCTGCCCGTGCCTGTGAGTTTCTGGGTATTCCTGCCGAAGGTACGAAGATGATTACCTGTCATGTGGGTAATGGTGGCAGTATCGCTGCTATCGTCGATGGTAAATGTATTGACACCTCGATGGGTCTCACTCCGTTGGAGGGTCTCGTTATGGGAACTCGTGCAGGAGATATCGATGGTGGCGCCGTGCTCTATTTAGAAAAGAAACTCGGATTGGATGCTAACGGCATGTCGAATCTCCTCAATAAGAAGAGTGGTGTAGCAGGTATCACTGGCGGTTCTTCTGATATGCGTGATGTGGAGAATGCCGCCAAGAATGGTGACGAGCGTGCCAAACTGGCTCAGGACATGTATTTCTATCGCATCAAGAAATATATCGGTGCCTATGCAGCAGCCATGGGAGGTCTGGATGTCATTGTCTTCACAGCTGGTGTCGGTGAGAACCAAATAGGCATGCGCGCTGAGGTCTGCAAGGGATTGGAGTTCCTGGGTGTGAAATTCGACGAACAGAAGAACAAGATTCGTGGCGAGGAAGCTATCATCTCTGCCGATGACTCGAAGGTGAAAGTGGTTGTCATTCCTACCGATGAGGAGCTGATGATTGCCACCGATACGATGAACTTACTGAAATAAGCAAGTGACATGATAAAAAGAAAAACGGGACTCGTTTGAGCCCCGTTTCTTTTTTATTTCACTTTCGCAACCAGTTCTGCGGGATATTTCGGCATCGCACCGTTCTGGGTACATACATAGGCACTCACCTCCACGGCGATGCGGTGTGCCTCCTCGACGGTTTTGCCGTTCAGGATGGCGGCACAGAAACTTCCTGTGAAGGAGTCGCCTGCACCTACGGTATCGGCAACCTCCACTTTCGGAGTGGGCTGGAAGGAATGCTTGCCGTCAGCAGTGAACACATGACTGCCATTGGTGCCACAGGTCAGTACGAGCATCTGCAGGTTGTATTCCTTCACCATCTTCTCGCAAATCTTGGCATCGTCCAACTCCTGATAGCCGAACATACGGGTAACGACCACCAGTTCCTCGTCATTGATCTTCAGGATATTACAACGCTTGAACGACTCCTCCAGAATCTCCTTGGAGAAGAACTGCTGGCGCAGGTTGATGTCACATATCTTGATACAGTCCTCTGGAGTAGCGTCGAGGAACTGCTGGATGGTCTGTCGACTCACGATGTTACGCTGGGCAAGGGAGCCGAAGCACACGGCACGGCAGTTCTTTGCCGCCGCTTTGATCTCGTCATTGAAAGGGATATTATCCCAAGCCACATTCTCCTTGATCTCATAGGTGGGGATGCCCTCACCAGTCAGGGTCACCTGTACGGTGCCAGTAGCATACGGTACCCGTGGCATCAGGTATTTCAGTCCGTTCTGCTCCAGCGCCTCTATCGTCTCGTCAGCAAGCTTGTCCTCACCCAGTGCACTGATAGCAACGGTGTCTAGTCCAAACTGTCCTGCATGATAGGCGAAGTTAGCAGGAGCGCCACCCAGTTTCTTTCCCTCGGGCAGCATGTCCCATAATGCCTCGCCCAGTCCTATAATCAGATTCTTCATAGTTTTATTGTATTTTTAGTTCTTGACTTGTTTGATATAGGTGAATAGATAGATGACACCCACAGCCATCACTGCAACGGCACCAGCCTGTCCCATGGCATCACTCATGAAGCCCATGATAAGGGGGAATACCGTACCGCCGAAGAGTCCCATAATCATCAGACCAGATACCTCGTTCTGCTTGTCGGGAACGGAGAGCAGTGCCTCGGAGAATGCCATGGAGAAGATATTGGAGTTACCATAACCGACCAGGGCGATGGCAATATACAGTACCATCTTCGACTGACCGCTGAACATAAGAATCATACTTGCCGCCATCAGCACGACACTGATGATGAAGAACCAGCGGGTCTTCATCACACGGAGGAAGAAAGAACCTGTCAGTGCACCGATGGTACGGAAGATGAAGTATAGGGAAGTGGCGAAGGCAGCTTCGTTAAGGGTCATGCCGACACGCTCCATCAGCAGTTTCGGTGCCGTGGTGTTGGTACCTACGTCAATACCCACATGACACATGATGGCGAGGAATGACAGCAGTACGATGGGCTTGCTCAACAGACGAAGGCAATCCACGAACGAGGACGACTTACCTGTGGGGAGTTCTTCCTGAATAGGGGTTGCCCATAACAAAGCGGTGGACAACAGACCTACGACGAAATATACCATGAACAGCACACGCCAGTCATAGCCGAACGAGGGGATGACCTGTGTGGCACCCCACATGGCGAGATAAGGGGCAAGGAACGAGGCTATCGCCTTCACAAACTGTCCGAAAGTCAGTGTCGATGCAAGGTTCTTGTCACCGATAATCAGCATGGCAAGGGGGTTGATGCTCGTCTGCATCAGTGCGTTACCGATACCCAGCAGCGAGAAGGCTATCAGCATCACCGTGAAGGAGTTGCCGAAGAGGGGTATCAACAAGGACACTACCGTCACGATGAGTGAGAGTAATACCGTGTTCTTACGTCCTATCTTGTTCATCAGCATACCCGTAGGTACGGAGAAGATGAGGAACCAGAAGAATACCAGTGAGGGGAAGATATTAGCGACAGAGTCAGACAGTCCGAGGTCTTCCTTCACATAGTTGGATGCGATGCCCACAAGGTCTACGAAGCCCATGCAGAAGAAGCAGAGCATCACAGGAATCAGATAAATCGATTTATTGGTGTTGTTTGCCATCATTTCAGAAAGGATAAATAGTTACTTTTGCGTTATTGGTCACTTTGATCTGCGTATAAGGCTCTGTGGGGAACACGAGGTTCGTCATTGCCATGCGTCCATCAGCGTCGAAAGCCTCGATAGAGCTGTGGTCGATGAAGATACGCAGTTGTTTGACGGCACCATAGGTGGGTGCGACGGTCTTGCAGGGGAATGCCTCGCTAAAGCTGGCATAGCTGCGGGTACGGTCCATCGAGAACGTGTTCTTGACAGCGTCATACTCCATCACCACCTGCTCGCCGAGTGAGTTGGAGAAGGTGATCTCCGTAGAGCCTTTCAGGTCGATGACCAGCTCACCGGTCTGTGGCAGTTTGTTAGTGGTCTTGCCACGCAGGGCAAGCATCTCCTTCGAGGGTGTCACCCCGCAGTAGGTCTGTCCGTTATACTCGAAGAGGTCGAGGTCACGGGGAATGCTGTTGGCACTGCGGTACTGCTTGGTGGGCACTTGGTTGGCATACTGCCAGTTCGACATCCATGCCAGGGCGATATGTCTTCCCTCTGGGGCGTTGTCGAAGGTGACGGTGGCATAATGGTCCTTGCCATAGTCCATCCAACGGGTGTCTGTATGCTCACAGGTGAACTTCTTTCCGTCAAAGTCACCGATGAAATACTGGGTAGCGGAGCCGCCGAAGGGACCACCGGGGTTGATATTACATATCAGCATCCATTTCTGCTTGTTGGTACCACGGACGGTCATCTTCATGAGGTCAGGACACTCCCATACACCGTCATGACAACCGTATTCCTTACCGAAGGCACTCTCATACGTCCAGTCTTTCAGGTTGTCGGAGGAGTAGATGTGCATTTCCTGTCCGACGGCAAGTACCATGTTCCATTTCTGGATATCTGCATTCCAGAACGCCTTCGGGTCACGGAAATCCTCCTCCTTGCTGACGAGGATGGGGTTGCCGTCATATTTCTCAAACGTCTTACCGTTATCCTTGGAGATTGCCATTGACTGCACCTGACTCTTTCCTGCTGAGGTGTAGAAAGCGACCACCTGGTTGTTCTTCTTGTCCACCACGCACGAACCACTGAAGATGTCACCTAATGCGTCCGGCTCGATGGCGGTAGGCTGAGCCTCCCAGTGAATAAGGTCACGGCTGGTGGAGTGTCCCCATGTCATGTTCTCCCACATAGAGCCGTAGGGGTTCCATTGATAAAAGAGGTGATAGACACCATCCTTATAGAACATACCATTGGGGTCGTTCATCCATCCGTAGACGGGGGTGTGGTGGTACTTGGGACGGTATTTCTCACGGTTGGCAGTGTCGAAGGTGTTGCTCTGCTTCATCTCCTGCCAGCAGAGGAAGTCCTTCATGGCACCGGTGAAACGACGGTCACCGTAGAACGTGATGTCCAGCAACAGCTCTTTCGTGCCATAGCGCTGGATATCCAGGGGCACGTAATAGTCCACCTTGTCAACGGCAAGTCTCATGTTCAACGACTGGACCTGTTGTCCTTTTACCAACACACGGATGTTGGCATTGTCTTCTCGCTCCTGTACGGGCAGCAGCAGATAGCGGCTGTTCACCTCTACCCGCTGCATGGCGTGACTCTTTCCCAATACGAGAGGTTTCTGCTGTGCGCTGACAGTCATCACGGCAAACAGCATCACCATCAGGGTTAAAAACAGTTTCTTCATTTGCATTTCGTTTTTAGTTATTTCCAATCAATCTGCTGCAAAATTACAAGAATCTGCCATTTCATCGTGTAACTTTTGATACAAAAACTAACAAAAAACGTTCATTGAAACATTTTTGCTATAAAAACAGACATCTTTCCCCTCTTTTCATTGCCCATTGAAAGATTAGTCCTCCTAAAAGGCAAAGACAATGTCGGTTGTTAATTCAGGGGAGGCATATGATAAGTTACTCGTATTGTTTGATAGGAATATCAGAATCCTTCTCGCGCGCACGCGCGCATACATAAAGTTTTTTACCCTTGCAACCGTTGCCACCTTGCAACACTTTCTGAAAATCAGTATGTTACGTGTGACAACGAGGTGACAAGGGTGACAAGGAATGGCGTTTTTGCCCTAAATATTCACTCAACACTGAGATACAGAGGCACAGAGTTTTTATTATTTCTCCGTGTCTCTGTGTTTACCAAAATACAGCATGGGGGTTGCGCAGATATCCCAATTCAGTATTCCACCCCATGGAACAAGTTATTCCATGCCATGTAACAAAGTGTTCCACCCTATGGAACAAAATGTTCCACCCCATGGAACAAAGTGTTCCACCCCATGGAACAAACAGGAAGGTGCCGCCTCCGTGGGTCGAAGGTGCCGCCTTCGAGAGACGAAGGTACGGGCTTCAAGAGGTGGTGGTGTACAGCCGGGAGCCTCAGGTCCGTCTGTACCTGAACGGTCAGCTGGTGGGCACACAGTCGACCAGTGAGATGAAAGTGGTGTTCACATTACCTTACGACCCCGGCATCTTACGGGCTGAGGCTGTCATCACCGTCAATGGCTCCCGGCTCACGGTGAATGTGAGATAACAGAAACTCCGCCCAAGAACCATCACGGAACTTGGGCGGAGTCATTAGAAGGTGTCAGTTCCTAATTCATTTGCATGACGATGTCATCAATGTCAAATTCACGAGAGTTGAAATCACCTGAGAATTCCCCAGAAACAATCTCCACATTTGCTGACGCTGCCAGAAAGCCCTGT
>CACXQL010000050.1 GCA_902769805.1 uncultured Prevotellaceae bacterium | reverse complement strand
ACAAAATCAAGTCCGTTTCATTTCAAAAAACTACCTAATAGACTGAATTTCAATTATTTCAAAGAGCGATTAGTCCACTTTAACGGGACAGTAGTGATAATATATGAAAAAGATATTTATTTTTGTTATTCTAGCATTATTTACATATAATATAGATGCACAAATAAATCCATATTACAACATGTATAATATGGGACGTGGAACAAAAATGTATAATGATGGTATGTTGCACATTATGAGGGGCGAAGACGATGAGGCCTTTGAGTCTTTTCGTAATGGAATAAACTATACAGCTGATAATTTTGCAGGTCTTGGAATCTGTTTTGAATTAGGATTTGGAACTAGTGTTAACACAGATAAAGCATGGGAACTATATTGTGAGGGTGCAAGGAGAGGATCTAATGAATGTAAAATGGCTATTAATCGCATCAGAAATCAAGGATTCACTTCTGGAACTTCTGCGTCAAGAAATAATTTTAGAAACCTAATTAAGATCCAGCAAAATGCATTAGAAAATGTCTATGGAAACGGAGGCTATAATGGAGGTGGTTTTAATGGTGGAAATAATAATGGCAATAATTCCAGAAGTTCAAATTCCGACCAACTAACATGTCCTAGCTGCCATGGAAGTGGCAAATGCACTGGATGTGCGGGAAGAGGAGAATACCGACTTAATGGCACTTTAAGTGATTGCGCAATATGTAATGGAAGAGGTACTTGTAGAGGCTGCTATGGAAAAGGTTGGATAAGATAACTCATATGAGTGCATTGGATTCCCTCTTCATAGGAGCCATCCTACGCAGTTGTAAGTGGCTGTGTATTCGACATGAAGTGCCGTTGTATGCAGTTGTTGGGAGCATCCTAATCGCTTGTCGACTCCAGTCGACAGACCTGCTGACTCCAGTCGACAACCTTGCTGACTCTAAGTCAACAGGGGTGCTGACTCCAAGTCAACAGGTAGTTTAGATATACACAACGAAGACTATGACACGTTTGAACAACGGATTCATGTAAGAAATAAGTGAAGAAAATTTGGTGATTTGCTCACATAATCGTATCTTTGCACCCAACTAAACGACATAAGTATGGACAATAAGACGAACGAGATACTGCTGAAGAATGTGAGGATGTTGTCGAAACTCACAGAGCAGGAAGTGAAGATGATGCCTGCCGTAGAGGCTCCGCTACCTTCTGTGGAGCAGGTGAAACAGATAGTGACACTGGCGAAGAGTATCATCTTCCCCGACTATTTCAACAAGCGCCAGTCGGACGAGGCCATCCGCTCCTACTATATCGGTGTACACATGGAAGAGTTGTTCGGGTTGCTGGTGAAGCAGATAGCCCATGGACTACAGTTCTGTGAGGACTGTGAGGAGATTACCACCAAGGAGAAGGTATACCAAGAGGCTGCACGACTCGCCACAGAGTTTATCGATGAGTTACCAGAGATTAAACGGTTACTCTATACCGATGTGCAGGCGATGTTCGACAACGACCCTGCCGCCCCTAACTATGGAGAGGTGATCTTCTGCTATCCCGTGATGAATGCGATGACGCACTACCGCATCGCCCATAAACTGCATGAGCTGCAGGTACCTGTCATCCCCCGTATCATCACAGAGCTGGCGCACTCGAAGACTGGTATCGACATCCATCCGGGTGCCACCATCGGAGAGTATTTCGCCATCGACCACGGCACGGGTGTGGTCATTGGTGAGACGTGTATCATCGGCAACCACGTGACACTCTATCAGGGTGTGACCCTTGGTGCCAAGAGCTTCAAATATGATGAGAACGGCAACATGCTGAACGTACCGCGTCATCCGATTATCGAGGATAACGTGACGGTCTATTCCAACGCCTCTATCCTCGGACGTATCACCATCGGACACCATAGCGTGATAGGTGGTAACATCTGGGTGACGCACGATGTCATGCCCTACTCTCGCATCCAACAGTCGAAAGCCGTCGAGACTTCCTTCGACGGAGGACTGGGGATTTAGTGTAAAGTGTATAGTGTATAGATTAAAGTACATAAAGAAGAAAGAGAGCCGCTTGGCTCTCTTTCTTCTTTTATTCTTTTGTCACTTTGATACTGTCGTTATTCAAAGCCTTAGGCATTTGCGACCAATCGTAGTAGGTGTTCCATCGGTCTACTGTGGTCTTATAGAGGTTGAAATAAATCTCCTTATAGTTTCCACACTCCATATAACCTGTGAAGCGACTGTTGTTGATGTTGAAGTCATAGATATAAACCACCTGTCCTGTATCATAGCTCAACCTGATGCGTCCACCAGATACACTCCACAAGAACTCACGATAACGTGAATCATTATGGTAAGGATCGTAGTCAACTTGCTCACCATAACCAGAGGTGGCTCCACGAGAATAACTATATCCTTTCCGATAGAAACGGATAACGGTGTCGTACTCCCGACCAGTTCCCTCATAGCCCCAATAGCTATAATAGTCCTCACCCATATAACCTTCCCACTCTCCAGAGAGATCGTAAGCAATAGCCTCATCCTCAGTCATACAACCTGTGAAAGTTGTCATCGTCAGTACGCTCATGAGCGCCATCATTGCGTATGTATAAATCTTTTTCATAATCGTTGTATTTTTAAGTTTCCGATGCAAAGGTACGGAAAATACCCTATTCCTGCAAGATGAAACACCTATTATTGCATAGGGATTTTCCTATTCTTCCACTTCCTCCACTATTTCCGCTTCCTCTTTTTTCTTGCCGAACTCTGGGTCAATCTTCAGGAATGCCGTGACGATATAGGTCAATGAGCAAGCGGCTATCACGATAAGGAAGAAGGTCTGATAACCCACTGCCTCCTGTAAGGCACCTGCAAACAGTCCCGGTATCATCATCGACAATGCCATGAAGGCAGTACAGAGCGCATAGTGACTCGTCTTGTGCTCTCCCTGACTATAATATATAAGGTATAGCATGTAAGCGGAGAATCCGAAGCCATAGCCGAACTGCTCGACGAACACACACACGTTAATCACCAACAGGTCGGAGGGCATGACATACGAGAGATAGACATACACAAGATCGGGCAATGTGATGGCAAGCACCATCGGCCACAACCAGCGTTTCAGTCCGTCACGGGCAGCAGCGAAACCGCCAAGGATACCTCCTAATGTCAAGCCGATGACACCTACCGTTCCCTGTACAAGTCCGTATTCACCATCCGAGAGTCCCAAGCCCCCGTTATGGGATGCATCCACCAGGAAGAGTGCAGACACCTTGGCAAGCAGTCCTTCCGGCATACGGTAAAACAGCATGAAACAGATACCTGCCCATACCTGCGGTTTCTGGAAGAAGGTGACAAGGGTCTGCCAGAACTCGTTGATAATATCACGGGCGGTCTTCTTCTCCTTCTCTCCGTCCTCTTGTGGCTTCGGCAATGCCCAGTGATGATAGAGCCACAAGCCGATAAAGAGTCCTGCCATCAAGTAGAACACCAGACTCCATGAATAACGGATATTACGGGTCATCACCTGCAAGGCTCCTGCCAGTCCCACCAACAGTCCTGACGAAAAGATAGTGGCGATACGATAGAAGGTACTGCGGATACCCACGAAATATGCCTGCTCATGCTGGTCGAGTCCCAACATATAGAAGCCATCGGCTGCAATATCATGGGTGGCACTGCTGAATGCCATCAACCAGAAGAACGCCAGCGAGCCTTGTAACCACCAAGGACCAGGAATGGTGAAGGCTACACCACCTAAAGCTGCAGCTATCAATATCTGCATGGACATAATCCACCAGCGCTTGGAACGCAGCATATCCACGAACGGACTCCACAGGGGTTTGATGACCCACGGCAGATAGAGCCACGAAGTATACAGGGTAATATCGGTATTCGACAAACCCAAACGCTTGTACATAATGAGCGAGATGGTCATCACAGCCACATAGGGGACGCCCTCGGCAAAGTAAAGTGTGGGCACCCAAGCCCACGGTGTTCTTTTGTTCATTTGTGCTTAATAGATTTTCTTGATCTCCGCACCACGATAATAGTGCAGTAATATCTCGTCGTATTTAAAACCTTTCTGTCCCATGACGGCAGCACCGATCTGGCAGAGTCCTACACCATGTCCCCACCCTCTTCCTTTCAGACGGAAACCTGTGGCTGTCTTCTCCACGTCGAAGGCGGAACTATACAGGTGACTCTCGCTGAGGGCACGGCGTATCTCCAGTTCCTTACCAATCGTCAGCGTCTTCTTCGTCCCCACAATCTTCAGTTTCCAGATGCGTCCGCTCTTGCCTCGCTCTAACGGGATGAGGTCGGTAATGGTGCCGAAGTCGTCCTTCAGTTTCTCATTGACAAGATGGGAGAGTTCGTCCACGGTATATTCCACCGTCCAGCGGTAGAAGTCGTTGGTTTCCTGGTCGTAGTCGTTCAACACCTGTGAGAGCACTTCCTTGTCATCAGTATTACAGAAAGGATCCTCCACGGATATCAGATAGGGCTTCGGAGTATCTTCCCAACAATACTGGAACTCCTCCGTCACACCACCACAGCATTTCGAGAAGCGGGCATCACAGATCTCATCACCATAGCAGAGGATACGTCCGCGCGTGGCTTTCAATGCCTGCTCCACCGCCTTACTCGTCTGCTTGGTGATACCCTGATAGCGCTGGCAATGGTCGTCAGCGCAGACATCGAAGATGGTATGGTCCTCACGGTCGTACCAGCGGATGATCTCATCGTCTTTCTTGATAAACGAGAAGAAACCGTCACGCTTCCCCACGTTCTCCTCTCTCCGCTTCATCTGTGCAAGGAGCCATGAACGGCTGATGACAGCATGCGCCTTCAACAGCTCCAGTCCTGCCGTTGCCTTCATCTCACTACTGATGACACTGGCTAGATACTGTTCGACAGGCAACTGGTTGATGGCGGTAATCTTGTCTGCCTCCACTACCAGACGTAATGTACCGAGGAACACCTGGGTCTCCTTACGCTCCCAGTGGAAGTTCACCCCGATGGTGACATCGTGGAGTGAGAAAGAGGCTGATGGTGACTGAGGTGTGAAGGTCAGTTCACGATACTGCATACCACGCCATAGGATACCACCCTCCGAGAACTCCACCGTCTGTTCTCCTTCTATCAGTTCTCCTTTCGCCATATACGGTGCATTGAGGGTAAACAGTATCTTCTGGGCACTCACGATACCCACTTTCACGTCAGGTTCCTGGCTCTTGACTTTTGGCTTCTCGCTGATGTCAGACCAGGTACTGACAGCCCTCCTAACCTCTTCAAGCTGCTTAGGTGTGAGTGACACTTCCTGATAGATACCCATGGCAACCTCAGGAGTGATCTTACGGAAATCCTCTTCCCTGGGCGTGATGATGAGTCCACCCATGTCCACAGCTCCAGGACTGATGATATATTGTGCCTCGCCCTCCTGCGTATAACAGTCCGGACGGTGTTTCTTTCTCGGCAGCACCACACTCAACGTAGTCTCTCCCTGTCGCCAGACTATGACATTCATCATCGGCTCCGTCTCATCCTCCCTTTGAGGCAGGCAGGCATAGAGACGCTTGAAGAGCCGTTCACCTTCCTCCATCGTATGACTGCGGATAAGGAAAGCGGCGGCAGGATAGTCTGCAATATGCCAGATACCACTATCCTCTCCCTGTCTCACAACTTCCACCAGGTTACGACTTAGTCGCTGCCAAGTCTGTTGCAAAGGCAGGACACCTGTGCTGACAGCCTGCAGGTGGGCATGGTCAGGGGCTGAGGCACCGCACTTCGGACCGTTATACAAGATGGTAAGTCCTGCATCCTTCTCCAAGAGTCGGAGAATCTCCCCGTACATCGGAAGGATAGCCTGAGGCTGATGTTTCAGGGTTGGTAGCGTGAAATGGACAGGCAGGATAGGGAACGGATTGACCAAGAGCTCATACTTCCCGTCTATCACCCGATGGATCTGCTCCTTCGGACGATTCTCCGCACAGAGGAAACAAGGACGCTCCGCCAGTGAACGGGCATCAATCTTCGCACCTGTGGAACGGATACGGGCAGGATTCCACTGTACGGTAAAGGCACCTCCCTCACCTACCAGTTCGCGTGTCTCCACATCATTCAGGTCACGATAGCGCTGACGCACCTCTTCCCAGATTATCAGCTGACGGTCGAAGAAACGCATCAAGGGAGAGAGAGACTTTACATTCTCTTTCTGTTGGTTCATCTGCTGACGCGCCTTGACTTCCATCGTGCGCAGGCGGTCTTTATATAGGTTGTTGGCATTGACTTTCTCCACAGACAGTGCCGCATCGGAGTTACCGCCCCAACGGCGACACAGGTATAACTCGGTGAAGATTCTTCCGATACGGAAACGACGGGAGAAGATCAGGCCAAGGGCATAGTCCTCACCATAAGAGGTATTGGGGAAACCGATACTGCGCAAGACAGGTGTAAAGAAGGCACGAGGGGCACCTAATCCATTGATGCGCAGTGCATTATTAGGGCCATTCTCGTCTGTCCATTCCTGATGGGCGATGAGTCCTGGCGGTAAAGTATTCAAGCCAAAGTCGCACATCCTGTATGAACCTACTATCATGGCTGCCTTCTGCTTATGGAAGGCATCTACAATGACCTGTAAGGTCTTGGGAGAGGAATAAAGGTCGTCGGAGTCCAGTTGTACGGCAAAGCGTCCGCAATACGGACTGTTGACTGCCTCGTTCCAGCAGCCGCCGATGCCGAGATCTGTGCGCTCAGGCACGATGACATGCAGTCTGTTCTGTTTGTCACTATGGCATAGCGACAAACGGGACAGGATATCCCCAGTGCCATCCGTGGAGTGATTATCCACCACAATGACATTATACTTGAAACTCGTCTTCTGTGAAAGGGCACTCTCCACAGCATCTTCAATAGTCTTCTCACGATTGAAGACAGGAATAACAACAGAGGCCTCCACCTCAAACTCCTGTTCACCGAAATCGACATCCTGGTATTGGGTGGTATCCACCATAGCACCTATCTGACGGAGATGGGCAGTGCATGCCTGCTCCATCTCTATCTGCACCTCGCGGTTGGCTGGATTCACATAGTCGAACTGCTTCTCACCAGAGGCACGAAGGTCGTTCTCTTCTTCCGTATACAGGTATTCGTTGAGATGAAACAAGGTTCCTTCCCTACTGAGGAACAGGCGCAAGTCATAGAAGCCTGCCCACTGATAGTCACGCTCACGGTCTGTCGTGGCATACTTATGTAATAAAGAAGTACGTATCAGCAACAGGCTGCCGAAATCAAAGTCGTCACGCAACGAACCATCCTGATAGTCGATGACGGGATGTGCCTTCCGACTCCCATGCTCCATCTGCCAACGGTCACTATACACCATCGCCGCCTTCGTGTCTTCTGCCACCCAGAGCATACGATCCATAGCGGTCTCGCCGATGGTAAGGGGGGTGGATTTCATACTCAGCAACACATAAGGAGCCACTGCATGTTCCGCCACACGCATCACAAAGTCACTACTCTGAATATGTTCTACTGGCACTACCGTACAGTCTTGCGGGGTATCGGCAGACGATAGTTCACTGGTCATCAGAAAGATATGTCTGACAGCAATGCTTTTACGCAACTGGGCGACAGTTGCCGATATATCAGTCACTGACTGACAGGCAAGGAAGCAATCTATTTCTTGTCTCATGATGTCATCATTAACGATAAGTAGCCACAAAGGTACAACTTTTTCATTAAAAACCACGCTATTACTTGTTTTTTTCGTACCTTTGCACACATGAATACGAAAAAAAGACTACTGGGAATGACTCCGACGGAACTGAAAAGTGTCGTCAGTGAATTGGGAATGCCTGCTTTCACGGCAAAGCAGATAGCCCAGTGGCTCTATGTAAAACACGTGCGTAACATCGACGAGATGACGAACCTCTCGAAACCAAACCGCGAGCGTCTTGTGGAGGAATATGAGGTAGGACTGATGGAACCTGCCGACTGCCAGCGCAGCAAGGATGGGACCGTAAAGTATCTGTTTCCCGTTTGTTGCGACAGAGTCACAACAAACAATAATAATCTCTTCGTTGAGACTGTCTATATCCCCGATGGTGATAGAGCCACAGTCTGCGTCTCTTGTCAAGTAGGCTGCAAGATGAACTGTTTGTTCTGTCAGACAGGTAAACAGGGATGGCAGGGTAACCTCACAGCGGCAGACATCCTGAATCAGATTTATGCACTGCCTGAGTCGGAATCATTGACGAATATCGTGTTCATGGGACAGGGAGAGCCGATGGATAATCTTGACGCGGTGCTGCGTGTCTGTGAGATCATGACGGCAGACTGGGGATACCAGTGGAGCCCCAAACGTATTACCGTCAGTTCGGTGGGGATACGTGGGAAACTGAAACGGTTTCTTGATGAGAGTGACTGTCATGTCGCCATCTCCATGCACTCCCCTATCCACGAGCAAAGGCAACAACTGATGCCTGCCGAGAAGGCAATGCCCATTGCAGAGACGGTGGAACTGCTCAAAGGATACGACTTCACCCATCAACGCAGATGCTCCTTCGAGTATATCTGTTTCGGAGGACTCAACGACTCCCCTGTCTACGGAAGGGAAATCGCTAAGTTACTTAATGGACTGGAATGCCGCGTCAACCTCATCCGCTTCCATGAGATACCAGATGCCCACCTACCTTCTTCTGACGAGAAACGCATGGAAGTCTTGCGCGACTATCTGACACATCATGGTATTATGACTACAATCCGAGCCAGTCGCGGTCAGGACATCCTCGCTGCCTGCGGTTTATTGAGTACAGCGAAAATCCAAGAAAATAATAAAGAAATAACGTAACGTTATAACGTAACAACGACAATAATTATGGAACAAGACAAAAAGATTCGTGTGGCTATCACACAAGGAGATACTAACGGTGTAGGTTACGAGGTTATCCTCAAGACTTTCTCCGATCCTGCTATGTATGAGATCTGTACCCCTATCGTCTATGGTGCGCCCAAGGTGATTGCCTACCACAAGAAGGCATTGAATATCGACACGAACTACAGTATCATCAACCGTGCAGAAGAGGCTCGTGACGGCAGGCTGAACGTTCTCGCATGTTTCGATGAGGAAGTGAAAATTGAACTCGGACAACCATCCGAAGAGGCTGGTCAGGCTGCCTTCAAGGCTCTTGACCGCGCAATGGCAGACTATCAGGCTGGACTATATGATGTTCTCGTGACAGCCCCCATCAACAAGGCGACTATCCAAAGCCCGAATTTCCATTTTCCAGGACATACAGAGTATATCGAGACGAAGGTGGGAAATGGTAACAAGGCTTTGATGATTCTCATGAACGAGAATCTGCGAGTGGCATTAGTCACCACGCATCTCCCTATCAAAGATATCTCCAAGTCGATTACCAAGGAGGCAATCGTTGAGAAAGCTGTCATTTTCCAAAAGAGCCTGAAACGCGATTTCCGTATCTCTAATCCCCGTATCGCCGTACTCTCCCTCAATCCCCATGCTGGTGACAACGGGCTGTTAGGCTCAGAGGAGAAAGAGGTCATCGTACCTGCCATTGAGGAACTGGAGAAACAGGGTGTTCAGGCTTTCGGTCCCTATGCTGCTGACGGCTTCTTCGGTAGTAATACCTATGACTACTTCGACGGTGTTCTTGCTATGTATCATGACCAGGGACTGGCTCCTTTCAAGACCATAGCCCTTGATAGCGGTGTGAATTACACGGCAGGACTCCCGATTATACGCACTTCACCCGACCACGGGACGGCATACGACATTGCAGGACAGGGCAAAGCTGATGAGAACTCCTTCCGTCAGGCTATCTATACTGCCATCGATGTCTTCCGCAACCGCCTAAACTATGACGAGCCCTTGCAGAACCCATTACCCAAACTATTCCACGAAAAACGTGACGACAGTGAGAAGGTTCGCTTTGCCATCCCTAAGGCAAAAGACCTGTTCAGAAAGGACGATGTCAAACCTAAAGAGGAACAGGCTGACAAGACTGAAAGTTAATTTTCTGTCAAAAGTATGCCATTATGTCAGATTTTCTTCGTACCTTTGTCGGCTAAATGAGAAATTCGGAACTACAGAGCATCAAACAGCGGTACAATATCGTAGGAAACTGCGAGGGATTGAATCACGCATTAGACGTTGCCTTACAGGTGGCGCCGACGGATTTGAGTGTGCTCATCGTAGGAGAAAGCGGTGTTGGTAAGGAGATTATCCCACGGATGATTCACGATAACTCTCCACGCAAACGCGAAAAGTATTTCGCCATCAACTGCGGCTCCATACCTGAAGGAACTATCGATAGTGAACTGTTCGGACACGTAAAGGGCTCTTTTACAGGAGCTATCAATGACTCATCAGGTTATTTTGGAGTCGCCAACAAGGGGACACTGTTTCTCGACGAAGTGGGAGAACTGCCACTTGCCACACAGGCTCGGCTGTTGCGCGTGTTGGAGACAGGAGAGTATATCCCAGTAGGAGCTACAGAGGTACGTAAAACGGATGTGCGCATTGTGGCTGCTACGAATGTCAACATCCGTCAGGCAATTAGCGAGGGACGATTCCGCGAGGATCTCTACTACCGTCTGAACTCTATTCCCATCCAGATACCACCTCTCCGTGAACGTGGGGAGGATATCGTCTTGTTGTTCCGCCTCTTTGCTATGCAGATGGCTGAGAAATACCGCATGGACAAGGTGGTGCTGACTGAGGAGGCGAAACAGATGCTCATGCGCTATAAATGGCCTGGCAATGTACGCCAGTTGAAGAATATCACGGAACAGATATCCATCCTCTCAACAGAGCGGCAGATCACACCTGAGATTCTATCACGCTTTATTCCGCAGGATCAGGAGACAACACAACTTGTCACGATTCATAGTGAAGGCGACCATTCTTTTGAGAATGAGCGTGAGATACTCTATAAGATTCTTTTCGAACTGCGTAGTAATGTCAATGACATGCGTCGCGAGATAAGTAACCTGAAGAAACAGATCGAAGATGTGCAGACAACACCTGCTACTGCCATCCCTACAACCCAACTGTCTCCCATCCAGCCTATTCCCTCTTCCCTGGAAGATGCCGTTGCCGAGGAATATGTGGAGCCCGTCAGGGAACCAGAGAACCTCAACCTTGACGCATGGAGCAGACAGGCATTGGAGAAAGCACTGGAACGCAACGGAGGTAATCGTAAGAAAGCGGCACTGGAACTGGGTATCAGCGACCGCACTCTGTATAGAAGACTGAAACAATATGGACTGGACAAGTAAGACTCGTATCACACTCTGCCTGACCGTCTCCTTGATACTGTCAGCCTGCTCCATCAGCTATAAGTTCAATGGAGCCAGCATCGACTATACAAAGACGAAGACCATCCAGATCAACGACTTCCCCATCCGCTCCAGTTATGTCTGGGGACCTATGGGACCTATGTTCAATAATCAGTTGAAAGACCAGTTTGCCAATCATACCAAACTTGAACAGGTACGACGAAACGGCGACTTGAAAATAGAAGGCGAAATCACACAATATCAACAGCGCAACAAGTCGGTATCGGCAGAAGGCTACTCAGCACAGACAGAGCTCTCAATGACCGTTAATGTGCGCTTCACCAATAATATCAAACACAGCGAGGACTTCGAACGGCAGTTTACGGCTACAGCAGTATATGAGACGACATTGTCGCTCAACTCCGTACAAGAGGAACTTGTAACACAGATGGTCAAAGACCTCTGTGATCAGATATATAATGCGACAGTGGCAAACTGGTAAAGAAAGAATATCATAAGATGATGGAGATAACAGAGCTGATCAACCACCCGGAGCAGATGGATCGCGATACTCTTTATGAGCTACGATCCATGCTGGCGTTGCATCCGTACTTCCAGACGGCACGGTTGTTGATGCTCCAGAACCTTTATTTGCTCCATGACCCTACCTTCGACGAGGAACTACGACGGGCTGCCGTCTATATCACAGACCGTAAGGTACTCTTCAATCTCGTGGAGGCTGCCCACTATCAATTTCAGTCTGCCAGTCGGGAATCTCAAAATACAAAGCTCCAGCCTCAAAGTTCAGAGAGCCGCACAATGGCACTTATTGACACTTTCCTCGATTCTATTCCTGAGGAGAATACAACAGATGAGGAGAAAAAGAAACGACGCCCCACACCTGCGGATGCCACTGTTGACTATGTCGCCTACCTGTTGGAGAACGAGATAACAGGAGGACTATTGAGTGAAGGACCTCAGATGCATGGGCAAGACCTTATCGATCACTTCCTTGAGGAAGAGAAAGGACGCATCCTACTCCATGAAATCCAAGACGAGGAACCTACAGTTACTCCTGTCACTGAAGAAGAACCAGCGGACGAGGAATACTTCACAGAGACACTGGCACGTATCTATATCAAACAAGGACGCTACCAGAAAGCACTTGACATCATCCAACGGCTCAGTAGCAACTTCCCTGAGAAAAACGCCTACTTTGCCGACCAGATACGATTCTTAGAGAAATTAATAATAAACAGCAAGAAAGATTCAAAATTAAATAATTAAAAAATCAAAGATTATGTACACATTATTTGTAATTCTTATTGTGATTGCAGCCGTACTGATGATTGGTATCGTGCTGATTCAAGAGTCTAAGGGCGGCGGTCTGTCTTCCAGTTTCGCCTCCTACAATCAGATTGGCGGTGTCCGCAAAACCACTGACTTCGTAGAGAAAGCAACATGGGGACTGGCTATCGCTATGGTACTCTTCAGTGTTATTTGCGCTTGGGTAGCCCCCACAGCAAGTACAGAAGGCTCTGTGATGGAAAACTATCAGGCTCCTGCCACTAATCCTAACAACCTGCCCGGCTTCGGTGCCAGTCAGACAAAGGATGGTGCTGCACCTGCTGCTCCTGCCGCACCTGCTGATGATAAGTCTCCTGCAAATGCTCCTAAAGCGCCAGCACAGCCTGCGAAGTAAAGATTTTTTCAAAAAGTACGTGATTTATTTGACAATATCGGATAAATCACGTACCTTTGATGTAGCCATCTAAGGTACTTCCATTCGAAAAAACAAAAAAAACTTGGTTTTTATTTGGTCTTTTGATCACTTATTTGTACCTTTGCATCCGCAAAACCAATATGGTGCCCGTAGTTCAGTTGGTTAGAGCGTCAGATTGTGGTTCTGAATGTCGTGGGTTCGAGTCCCACCGGGCACCCTCCCTTCAAAAAGCGGGAATCTCCAGTAAATAAACGGAGTTCCCGATTTTTTA
>CACXQL010000049.1 GCA_902769805.1 uncultured Prevotellaceae bacterium | reverse complement strand
CATATACTTTAGACGGTCTGCGTAATCATGTTTCTTTCTTTTTCTTTCTAACATAATAAACCCCGAAAGTTTTTTGTCTAACTTTCGGGGTTCACCTCAGTTCGGGAGCCTTTCTTTTTGTTTATTGGTTTTGCTGGATCTCCGTCCAGTAAAGATAAATGTCGTTCTTATTAGAAGAAGTCTTGTCGAGATAGTCGGCAGCCTCCCATTTCGTGAGTGTCTTGCCATTCAGCTCGGCATCCGTGATCTCACCCTCCAATTCCATCATAGCGAAACGCTCAACGACCTGGCTTCCTTTGATGGCATAGAGTTCTGTGGCATATGACGGTCCACCGGCAGGTCCTGCTATCTTGACATATCCTTTCTTGTTGACGGGCTGGTAGAACATTGCCTTCATCTTCTCCGTCTCCACGGCAATCAGCTGTGGCTTACGATCCTTGAAGGTGAAGAGAGCCCCGATGTTATCATCCTTGTCACGCATCCATATCTCCTCGATGTCGTCACCATCGATATCCAGGAAGCGATATTTTGTCAGAGGATGCTCCTTACGGGCATTGCTGTCTGTCAGGTAGAGCTTGCGCAACTGGGCGATATCCTTCTTCCACAGAGGTGTCTGCTCATCAATCATACGATGGTAGCACTCATACTGTGTTTCCATGATCTTACCGTCACGGATGCGGAAGATACCGACGGTATTGCTCTCGGGAGCACCATGCTCGTAACACAGTTCCAGTCCGTCAGGTCCCTCGAAGGCTGCCATGATGCCCGTGGCACAGTAATCACCACCGTCATCAGCATTCCATGTGCATGACTTCGACTCCTCGTCGTAGTAACCTAACACCTCAAGGGTATAGATGTTGTCACCTTCCATGATAACCTCCAGTGCCAGTGCCTTCTTGTAGTCACTGTTCTTATCCTTGGGAGCCTTCTTGTACTCACCGACAAACTGTATGAAGCCCTGTGTATAGCGGCCGTCAATCTTCGAGCAGATCATAGAGTGGCTTGCCTTCATGCCATATTTCTCCTCCATTTTCTTGACGACAGCCTTAGGCATCGGTTTGCCCTCCACAGACTCTACCTTCAGTAGCTTTCGCGTCTTGAGATAGTCTTGATGGACAATCACAAACAACTCTCCATAGTCATAGTCGCGCTTGGGAGCATCCTTCGGGTTGACGAAGGCATATCTCAGACCTGGGGAGGGGATGGAGGGGCGACTATGCAGTTCACCACCGTACATCACCTCTCCATCAGGATTCTTAATCAGTTCACCGAGATACTTGATGTCCGCCCATTTATTGTCGCCAACGAGCATCTTCGTATAGCCTGCGGCATTACGGCGTGACATATCCTGCAGCGACCAGCTGGCGTATATACCATCGAAGAACTCGGCATTATCCTTGTCCTTCTTCGGTTTCCCTACCTCTGTCCAATAGACAGTCTGCATATAGGAGGGATTCATATAGTAGAGGAACATCGGCAGCGGTGTGGTGTCGTTCTGTTCTTCCGCTATCGCTGCTGAATCGCTGACAGCTGTAGAGTCGCTGTCGTCTGTAGCTTTGGTCTTATTGCCACAGGATGCCCATGTGAGGGCAATGGCGGCGAAAAGGATGACTCTCTTCATCTCATACAGGGATTGATTAGTGTCTGTTATGCACCAACTCGTCTACGCGGTCGCTGATCTCCTTAGCGAGTTTCTTGTTCCTGGCACTGAGATTCGGTGTTGCCATGATATCACCCACGAGAGAAGGAAGCTGTTGCTCCCAGAGTTCCCCACTGTTCACTACGTCGAGCAGTTTAGACATCATTTGGTTGACTTCTTCTTCCGATACGTCGTAGTCCCACTTCTTTGCCTCCTCGATGGTCACCTTGCGTGGTCCCTTGTTTCCCTCGCAGGTTACAGGGATGACGGTCACATCAGGATGCTGTTTCTGTAGCCACTCAATCTTTCCTTTGTTGTCTTCGAATGACTGCATCAGATAGTCGATGGTGCAGAAACGGTTGCTATTCTTACCACGATTGATGGAGTTGGTATAGCATGTAAGGATGTCGTTATAGACGAGCATCACCGTGATCTTGTTGATACCCTTTGCCTTGGCACGCTGGATGACGTTATCCAGACGAGCGGTACCACCAGAGAGGGCTGCATCGTAGATCAACCCCTCACCCTTTAGATTCAACTGACGGGCTGCCGTACTCTTACCACTGCCAGGAGCACCCGTGATGATTGTCATGGTGTTCTTGCCATTTCGAATGGCACGGTCAAGCATGACAGTATAGAGAGAATCAACAATCATCTTCTCTGCCTCGCGATATGCCAGGATGTTACCGCCGTAGTAGCCGATAGGCTGGAATACCTGACGGAACTCATCGGGATCGAGTTTGTTACCGGCAGTAGCCAGATACTTGTCGATGAGCAGGCCCATACGCGGCTTAGCCCATTCTGTGGCAGCACCGCTGAGCAGGGTAGGCTGGGGAGCCTCAATGGTATAGCGTGAGGGATACTTGTTGATACGGTTATGACGACGGATGTCCATCAGCTTCTCCTCGAAGAAGTAGCTGTCACCAGGCATCTGATAACGGGCATTACCGTTGGGGTCCGGTTTGAAGAGCATCTCCGACATCTCACCCTTGTCGATGAAGGTTACCCAGCCACGGGGTGAGAGGTGGTATGCGTTATCACCGAGGACAGCCTGAACGAGACAGTTCGTGTCCCACATACGCTGACCGGTATCACAGGTATAATTGGTATAGACCGCCTTGATGGGGTTCCAGTCGGTATAGGAGAGGTCTGCTACCACATCCTGTGGCAAGTAGTTCATCTTGTCACCGATATTACTGGGTGACATGATGAGGTCAACCTTCTCAGGCAGTTTGCTGTAGAAGACAGCCGACTGCTTAGAGGCGGCACGCATGTTATAGCCGCTGAGGCTGTCGCCAGCCTCGAAGCGACCTGACTGGATATAGACAGCCTTCACCTTCTGCTTGAACAGATCCAGACCGCTGAGGTTAGAGTACTCGTCAGCTCCTGACTCAAAGAGTTGGGAGAGGGTAGTAGCGAAACCGATGGCAACAATCACGATGGAGTTGTCTTCTGCCTTGCTGAGCAGTTTACGATAGAGCTTATAGCCGTCAGGCAGTTTGCTGACATCCAGCGAACGCTTGAAGAGGGGATTACCCTGTGCGTCCTTGAGGTCGCAGATACCGTTATAGGGGATGAAGCAACGGGGATTCTTCACACCGTTACGTTCCAGTCCTACAGGGATGTCAGGATGTCCGTAGTAGGTGTTGAAGATATCCACTACGCCGGCATTCTTCTCACCCTCACGGTCTACGATGATACCCTTCAGGTCGACGAGTCCGTCATCGATATAGTGGTTGAGCATCATCAGTGCGAAGAGGTCGTCGGTAGAACTACCAAAATCAGAGTCCAGAATCATCTGGATGGGTTGTGCCTTCTGCTGTTGCTTCTGACAGTCGTGCTGTTGGCAATCAGCATGCTGAGCCTGCATGTCCACGAAGGCAAACAGGCTCAGTACGAGTGATATAACTATCTTTTTCATGCTTCGATATTATCATTAGAGGTCATTGTTGTTGTCTCTCCTGTAGGAGCAGCGGCAGGTACAGGCTGCTGAGCCTTATTCTTAGCCTTGGCTGCTATCTCCTTCAGTTTCTCCTTGCCCTTGAAGGCGAATACCCATACCAAGAAACCTGCAATCAAGAGTAGGATGATACCCAATACAGGACGATAGAATATCCATGCGATAGCGATGACGATGAGTGACCATACGACACCGATGACTGTGCAGACGATACCAACGCCGAAGCCCATAATGCTGGCGAGGAATGGAACCACCTTCAGGATCATTGACAAGAAACCGAAGATCATCTTCAAGGCAGAGATGACGAGCATGATACCTACGATACGCAGCATCCATGTCCACATGCTGTTGGCATCCTGGGCATCTTCGATAATCTCATCACCAGTCTTCTTACCCATCACGAGTGTCTCGAAACGCTTGCCGTTCTTTGCTTTGAAAGGCTTGAAGGTGTCACCGTCAACGACAGCCATCACCGTTACCTTGGCAGGAACAATCTTCTCGAAGGTCACGCGGACATCACCCACCTGTGGAGAACCGGGCACCTTGCCGTAGTAGAGCACGTTACCGGCTACGTGAATATAGTCGTAGTCCTTCTTGTTCTGGGCATTAGCCATCGCCTTGTTGATAGAGTCGTTAACAGCCTGCAGAGAGTCGAGAACTGCCTTAGCAGAGTCAGACATCAATGCTTTTACAGAGTCTGGAATTGCAGGTTGCTGAACAGGTTGCTGTGTAGGCTGTTGGTTCTTGTTCTGTACACCATAGAAACGCTCATAGGCGGTCTGGGCATTCTTGTCCAACTGCTTTAACAAGTCGTCGCTGATAGCAAGTTCCATAGCCTCTTTGGACGAGATGCTGTGGATGAGGCTCTCATTCAGTTTATAGGCACCGAAAGCTACATTCTCAGCATATTGCTCGGCGTCTTCTACTGTTGCCAATACAGTATTCTTGTTCTGATAGGCAGGATCCTTGAACTGGCTTGACTGCACGGGGCTGGAAACCCACTGCTGACTGTAGGTATAGGTCGTGGTAGTCACTTCCTTACCACCCAGTTTGTCTTCACTCTTGCTTTCAGAGTGTTCTACCCACTGATAGTATTCTACATGGCGCTTGATGGCGATAGCCTTGGCACCAATGCCAAACTCCTTGTCCATCAATGAATCCTCAGTAGTTGCCATTGCTGTACCGCAAATCAGTTCACCGTCCAGAGAGGCATCAATCTTGCCAGGATTAGGCATCTCGACATAGGAGCTGCCAGCCTCCTCGAGCATCTTAGCAGTCTTCACGGCACGTCCCTCGTTCCACCACAGCAGTGCTGTTGCGGCACAGAACAGGATGAAACCGGTACCAATACTCTTGAACGAGTTCCCTACGCGGGTCCCGTAACCAGTTGTTGTTGTTTCTGTATAAGCCATAATGTTTTAAATTTAAGTATTTATAATGATTAAGTTTCGTTTTCGGCTGCAAAGTTAATAAATAATAATAAATTATCCTTGCTTTTTTCTACCAAAAAATTGTTTAAACCTTCCAAAAGCATCATTTGTTTTCAAGGATGGTATTATTTTTCTCATATTTTGTACCATTTGCGTACTTATGTCGCCAATCGTCTTAATAATTCCTGCAACACGAGCCAGATATCATCCACTGTTTTCAACTCCACGCGTTCACTGGTGGAGTGAGGCTCTACAATGCGAGGACCAATGCAGGCAATCTCAATGCCAGGAAACTTCTGAACGAAGAAACCAGCTTCCAACACAAAATGCATGGCAACAGGACGAGGACGCCAACCTAAGATGTCGTTGAAGACATCAGAGGTCAGTCGCAGGAAGTCAGACTGTTGGTTCTCCTGCCAGGCAGGAGCTTCCATGACAGTATCAGAAGTCCCACCGCAAGCGGTGAATGTTCCTTTGATCTCGTCGGCAAGTGCCTTCATGTCACCATTGATAAAACTACGTGTATGGGTAGTTACTAAAAGTGTGTCTTCTTCCGTGAGAATACGTCCTACGTTATTGGATGTCTCTACTGTTCCCTCCATCGTCTCGCTCATCTTCACCACTCCCTGTGGAATCTGTTCCAGGCAGGTTAACAATCTCTCAAGCGCATTCTTGTCGATGACAGTGGTCTGTGGCTCGCATTTTGTGATAGTACAATGCATCTCAGGGTCATTCTTTCCATATTCCTCCTTAATCCACTCGTTAATCATCTCCTGTTGTGCTTTGACATATTCGGCAGCCTCACCGGAGGGAACACAGACGATGATCTCCGCTGAGGAGGCAATGGAGGCATTTGTCTCGCCCACTTTGATGGAAGCGACGTCAAAGTCATATTCATTATAAATGGCAGCGAGGATTGCCCATGTCAATACGACAGCACTCGCTCTTCCTTTGTTGATGTCTACACCAGAGTGACCGCCCAGTCCTCCCGCAAAGGTGATGCGATACCAGCGTCGCTTGCCCCCAGGGGCAGGTTGGCGTCGGATGGGAATACGGTGCTCTTGCAGAACAGCACCAGCCGCTCCTGTGGTGATGGTGTCATAATCCTCTGAGTCAAGATTGATGACCTTGCGTCCCTTGATGAAGTTCGTGGAGAGTTGTGAGGCTCCAGACATACCGTCTTCTTCATTGGTTGTCGTCATTACCTCGATAGGTCCATGTACTATACGGTCATCTTCCAATACTGCAAGTGCCATTGACAGACCGATACCATTGTCAGCGCCTAACGATGTGCCTTCTGCTTTCATCCATCCATTCTCGGTATAGGCTCTGATGGAGTCGCTTATGGGATCGTTCATGCCCACGCATACCATATCCATATGGTTGAGCAATACAATAGGTTCTGCCCCTTCATGTCCTGCTGTTGCTGCCTTGCGGATCACTATGCAGTTCTCTGCATCCCGTTCATATTCCAGATGTAACCGTTCTGCAAACTGACACAGATAGTCGGCAATGCGCTCCTCATGGTGCGAGGGGCGTGGAATGGCATTCAGTTCCTTGAAGATACTGAATACCCGTTCGCTCGTAATCGGATTATTCATATACTCTTTTATATAAGATTCTATTGCAAAGGTAGTTATTTTCTTTTTGATGACCAAATTTCTGCCCTTAAAGTGTTTGACTTTCAAAAAATATCCTTAACTTTGTAGCCAAAGAAGCGTAAGATGATGGAGAAACTGTTTTTTGAGTTGATACGGGTGTCAATGGGACAACTGGATTGCCTGAGTCGCGGTCCAGAACCAGAAGAGTGGCAGGATTTGTATGAGATGGCACGGCATCAGCGGGTGCTGGGTGTGTGCTACCATGGTGTGCAGCGCTTGTTTGAGTATGGATTGAGAGTGCCACAAGATATGATTATCGACTGGATGGCAGAGGCTGAGACGATAGAACAGCAGAACGGTATTGCTGAGAAACGCTGTGCCAAGGTACAGCAACGCTTCTCTGAGAGAGCCATGCGTGCCAGTGTACTGGCAGGACAGGGGGCTGCCCATGATTATGGGGAGGCATTGAAGACTTTGCGACAGCCCGATGGCATTGATATCTATACAGACAGTAAGTTGGAGAAGGTCCGCAAGTTTGTGGAGTTGACAGGGCAGGAACGTGTGAGATATGATGACAGGCGAGTATATCTTGAGGCATGGGAGGATACAGTGGTGCGATTGCACTATCAGTTGCACTTCAGTAAGAATCCCCTAAAGAATAAAAGACAGCAGCAGTGGTTCAATAAGAACCTGCGTTTGATGTTTACGAAAGACGGGGAGATGACACGTCCGTCGGCAAGTGTGAATGTAGTTTATATGCTGGTGCGTCTCTATTGGCAGTTCTTGTATGAAGGAATATCCATGAGGGAGTTGATGGACTGCTGCTGCGCTCTGCAAAGGGCGGCGGTTGTCGAGCAACAGCAAGTGAAGAACTACGGAAAGGTTTTGAAGGATTTAGGAGTGTTCCATTTCTCGCAAGGTGTGATGTGGGTGATGCAAGAGGTCTTTGGACTCGACAGAAAGATGATGGTTGTAGAACTGTCAGAAGAGGCAGGCGACTTTATATTGGATGAGGTGATGGCAGGGAAGCGTCATCCCCTCCGCCTCTTTTTGAAATATCCGGGTGAAATGCTTTTCTCCCTGTTATAGACCTTCTATAGACATTTCTCTGCTATCTGTTATCATCATCTTCAACTATCATGCCGCTGAAGGTGATGGGGTCGCGTTGTCTGGCGTGAACGTCAATCGTCGTACTGCCGTTATCGAAGATACTCAGTGTATACTGGTAGGTGTCTTCCTCGTTCGTCAAACCAATCGTAACAATCGTCTGCCCTTGGGCATTCTTCACTGCCGAATAGTTCTCCATGACTTCTGAGAAGTTCAGTCCCTTCCCACCACCGTAAGGCACTTGATAGGCTCTTCCGAAGTAGGGCAGATACGACACCAGCGTGTCTCCTCTCACTTCCAACGAGTAATTGCCCACTACATTCCTGGCAGTACCTCTGTGCGGATACATCATCTGCACGTCAATAGTATAATGTCTGTCTGCCAGCATCTTTTCCACAGTCTGAGTCCATGCCACTCTATGCGCTTCCTTTTCCGCTGGTGTCAGCGTACCACAAGCCACAAGGGCAAGCATAGCCGTCGTACATATCCATTTCTTCATAGGTCCTTATCCTTTTATGTTCATCCAATATTGACGCTCCTGTTCCGGCATTTTTTCGATGGCATAGCGGAGCATGGTGCGTGGCATCTCGTGGGCATGCTGCTGCAGGAAATCGCGAAGGAGGTCGATGGAGACACGTTTACCCATCTCGCGAAGCATCCAGCCTACAGCCTTGTGCATCAGGTCGTGCGGATGGTGCAGATGAATCTCTGCATAGCGCAGACACCATGAGGGATCGCCCATCTGTGAGGTCTTCCACGAGCAGACCATACTCATGCGTTGTTCCCATAAGCAGGGACTTTGTGCCAGTTCGTCAAGTACCTTTATCTTATAGTCCTTGTCGCCTAAGTATGTAGGCAACAGGAGCCAGTGTCCAAGAATCTTGTGGACGGAGAGGTCTACCAAGTCCCAGTTATTTGCTTGTTCAGCATATTGGAGATACATCGTCAGAATCTCATCGCGTCCTTTGACGGCAGCTTTGTCATTCTCCAGTCGCTTCGTTGCCAGTTTCTCGAACTTCGCCACGAGAATCAGTAATCCACAGAGACGAACCTCATGCCAGCGGTTCATCAGCAACTCCGGTACTTCACCTAACGGGAAATCCTTAGGTACGGACTTTACAACCTCGCGTGTCTGTGGCACCTTCAATCCAAGGAACTCATCGCCTTCACCATACTCGCCAGGTCCCGTCTTAAAGAATCCCATGAGTATGCGTCGCTGTTTCTCGTCATGCTGCGACTCCATGTATCGGATAATCTCCTTTGCCGTCATCTGTCTTGTACTCATATTATTCTTCGTCATCGTTTCTTGTATTGTAACTTACCTCATTCTCCTGTGCCGTGTCCCTGATGGCATCCTCGTAGCCAGTCAAAGCGGCGAAGGGTGCAAACTGGGCGGCACGGTTCCACATAGACATCTGTGGGTGATGCTTTGAGACGTGATGTGGCAGATGGATGATATCTGCATATAATTCTTCAGTCTTCATATTTTCCTTTATGCCTTATGTCCTCCTATCTGTGCGTTTCGCTCCTTGGCGGTAGCACCCTCGTTGAAGTTCAGTCCACGGAGGATGGAATTCTTGCCAAAGCGTTGCTTGATTCTCAACTGCGCTTCCTGCATCCGACGCTCCTTAGCGAACCGTTCCTGTTCCTGCTGGCGCTGTTTCTCCAATGCCTCATAGTCGGTGAAGAGGTCGAGTTGCTGGGGTGTCTTCTGTTGTACGGCAACGGATGCCTCAGACACTACATGGTTCGTCGTGAGGTTCAGTCTGCGGATGAGCAAGTCAGGATTCACACAATGGTCAAAGAGTTCTGCTGCACCATTCATAATGAGTTGTGAAGAAGATGTGGGCATGTCAAAGTTATAGGTGCCGTGAGCATGCTTCGGCACAGCCTTGCCGTAGTAGTTGGTGGTAATCTCACCATGATAGATCTCGCGTATCTCCGGGCGTGTCAGACACTCCGCATCATAACCGACAGTCAGTACCAGCTGGTCTGTTGTCAGTCGTTTCCTCACTAAGTCGAGAGCCATACCCTCTGCCATCTCCTGTATCACCACACGGGCTTTCTTGAAACTGTATGGCTCCTGTAGCACCTGTCCGCTACTGAAAGAGTTTGTCTCTGGACGATAGGCCTTTACTGCCTCCATCGTGCATGGCTCCCATCCCCAGGCATGATCTATCAATAGTTCTGCATTCACGCCAAAGAGTCGATAGAGCAGTTCCTCGTCTTGGACAGACATCCGTGCCAACTTGCCCATCGTGTCAATGCCATACATTGCCAGTTTCTCTGCAATACCGTGCCCAATCCTCCAGAACTTCGTCAGCGGACGGTAGTTCCAGAGCTCACGCCGATACGACATCTCGTCAAGTTCTGCAATTCGTACACCATCTTTGTCGGCTGGCATCTTTTTGGCGACGATATCCATTGCCACCTTGCAGAGGTACATGTTCGTGCCGATACCTGCCGTTGCAGTGATCCCCGTCTGGCTCAGTACATCACGAATCATCTTCATCGCCAGCTCATGAGCCGTCAGCTTGTATGAGCCAAGATAGGCTGTCACATCCATGATGACCTCGTCAATCGAATACACATGGATATCCTCGGGTGCGATGTATTTCAGGTAGATTCTGTATATCTTCGAACTGATATCAATGTAATGAGCCATCCGGGGTGGGGCGATGATGAAGTCCACGCCTCGCACTTTCTGCTTTACTTCAAACAACCGCGCACGTCCTCCTAGACCGTATGCTTTCAGTGACGGTGTGATTGCCAGACAAATCGTTTTGTCTGTCCTTGACTCATCAGCCACCACAAGATTGGTTGTCAGCGGATCAAGTCCCCTGTCCACACACTCCACTGAAGCGTAAAACGACTTCAAGTCGATGGCAATATATGTCCGCTGCCCTGACATGTTCCTTAATTTGGGTACAAAGATAGTGATAATTCGTTGATTTTGGTTATATTTACAAGAGAAATTCACACATAGCTATGAAGTCATCCAGAGCAAGATAACGGTAGAAATAGCATATATATGGGGGTGTTGGTGTACCTTTTTATTCTTCAAACACATATCCGTAACCAGTACGGCTGATGATGTTCTGAGCATATGGACCAAGTTTCTTGCGCAGGCGTGTGATATTGACGTCGACGGTACGATTGGTCACAACGACACCTGCCCACACCATATCCATCAGCTGTTGACGGGAAAGTACTTTCCCACGGTTGACCAGAAGCAGGTGAAGTAACTCAAACTCTGTGGGAGTAAGACTGACGGGGTTACCATCGACAGTGATGCTTTTCTTGTCGAGATTCAGTTGTAGACCGTTATAGCTGAGCAGATGCTTGCCCAGACGTGCCTCTACAATATTCATGACATAATCACCGATTTTCTCGCAGTCGGTTATGATGTCGTTGAAGAGAGTTCCTAAGGCATAGGAATACTGATGGGAGTTGACACCCGTGATGGTCTCGCCCCTGAGTTGGTCGCGAAGTGCATTGATATCGTTTTCAATGGATAGTGAGTCGGCGAGTGAGAGGTCTTTGCGCCGACCACTTACCACGACAATCATTTGAACCACAGCTTCATTCACCAGTCGGAGCATGTCGTGTAGCCTGATATATTGCTCGGCAGTGAAGTCCTCTCTGTTCTCACGCAGATGGCTGACAGTTCGTGCTATCTTATAGCAGGCATCACCAATGGATTCCAACTCACCAATCTGACGGAGCATCACACGCATCTTCTCCTTTGTATCGTCTGACAAGTGTTCATTGCCCACCTGTTCCAGGTATTCCGCTATTTCTATCTCCATGTTGTCGGCGATGGTCTCATAGTGTTCGATACGTGTAAATTGACTCTCGAACTCTTTCTTGTCCTTCTCGTCGATGAGTGCGCATGCCATTCCAAACATTCGGAGCATGCGTTCAGCATAATGGACGACTTCTTTCTGTGCCTGGAGAATGGCAATCTCGGGAGTCTGTATCACACCACCGCTGATGAAGTGTAATGTGGTAGGCTGCTTTGCCTCAGTTGTATTTTCAGGCAGCAGTCTGCAAACGAGCCGTTCTATCTGGGGAATCAAACCTATGAGCAGTGCCGTGTTAAGGACGTTGAAACAGGTGTGGAACATAGCAAGTACAACGGGTATCCGTGTTGTCTGTTCTGACATCAAAGGGTTATACCCTACAAGGTCGCATACCAGATCGACAAAGGGATAGAACACGACGAGTACCCAGATGACACCAAACACGTTGAATAGCAGATGAGCCAAAGCAGCCCGCCGTGCCTCTGTTCCAGCCCCCAGTGCTGCAAGATTGGCTGTTGCCGTAGTACCTATATTCTCGCCCATCACTAAAGCGATACCCATATAGATAGGTAACACCCCTGTAGAGCAGAGTAGGATGGTGATAGCCATGACCGCTGCCGACGACTGTACCACACAGGTGATGACAGTACCTGCTGCCAGGAAGACAAGTATGGTGAGATAGCTGCCAGTGTCGAATGAGGCGAAGAAGTTAACCACATCGGGATTATGTGCAAGATCCATATCACGCCCCACACTGCTAAGCATAACCAACGACCAGAAAAGGAATGCCAGTCCGAAAAGGAAATCACCTATCACACGGTGGCGTTTCTTATAGATGAGTATCATGCCGATGAGGAAGGCAGGAAAAACAATCACTGTCAGGTCGAGATTATAGCCTAGTGACATAATCCATGCCGTGAGAGTAGTACCTATGTTGGCACCCATAATAACTGATATAGCCTGTGCCAGTGTGAGTAGTCCTGCAGAGACAAATGAAACAGTCATGACTGTCGTTGCCGATGATGATTGCACAGCACAGGTCACCATCATACCTGTCAGCATACCACTCAGTCGGTTACCGGTCATACGTCCTAATATGTGCCTTAAACTTGGTCCTGCCATTTTCTGCAAGGCATCGCTCATTGTCTTCATTCCATAAATGAGCAATGCCAATGAGCCAAGCAACCTGAAAAACAATTCAATCGTCATATCGTTATTATTAATTTACATTGCAAAGATACGAAAATGGAGCCAAATAGACAAAATATAGCGGTTACAATTCGGTTACGATTGTAAAAAGTTTGGTGTATAAGGATGAAATATTGAATAAAGAATAAGGTCTGGATAACGGTTATCATACCTACTTCTTGTTAATCTACTTTTGTAACCTATCGAAGGTGCGCTCTACCTAAACACTCGTTTTTAGGTATTGCGCACTTCGTTCTTTCACCGTACCTTTGCACCATGAAAACAAGAATGACGATTTCCACAGAGATGAAAGTGCTGATGAACCACATCTACGAACTGCACAAAGGGGTGCGGCAGATGGTATTGTTTACCTGCAACAAAAAACATGGTGAGCAGGTCGTGGCGCGATTGGAAAGCCAAGGCATCCCATACATACTACAGCCTGCTGGTCAGCAGAACCTGAATGTCTATTTCGGACGACGTGAGTGTCTGGAGGCAATACGCCTCATCGTCACCCGTCCCCTGAACCAGCTTACGCCAGAAGAGGACTTTATCCTCGGTGCCATGCTTGGCTACGACATCTGCGCACAGTGTGAGCGGTATTGTAAACGTAAGGGGAAATGTGAGGGTATATGCATTAACAAGAATTAAATCAATAGAATACTTCACTAGTGTCCACTAAAAATGGACGAGTTTAAAAATTAAATAAATTAGGTTCACACGAACCGCTTCGGTCTTTGTCATTTTTGAATATAGTTTTGTCG
>CACXQL010000048.1 GCA_902769805.1 uncultured Prevotellaceae bacterium | reverse complement strand
CTTGGAATACTAACCCAATTGCGGACAACTTTTCTTCTAAACTAAATTCCTTTTTCATTTGAACCTTTAAGTTGTGTCCAACTTTCTGGGTTCACTTCACGTGCTGCCGCCAATCTGCATCAGAAATATTTAAAGAAACAGGAACGATTGTTAAAGCATCCGGAGAGTGGTTTCCTGGAGCCATTGCTAAGTGATAGGAAGATAAGTTATCGTGCATCCATCATCAACGAATATTACAAGGTGATTTATTATGTAAAGGGTGATGTCCTCCGTATTGCTGCATTCTGGGATATGCGAATGCACCCTGACAATCTAAAAAAGACGATTTAAAGAATAAATTGTCCACGTTTTTCTTTTGTATATATTCAAACAATAGTAAATTAAAACGTTAAATCATGAAGAAACAATTATTACTACTCGTTTCCTTATTGCTACCGTTGGTAGCAAGTGCTGATGCTGTGGAGATTGACGGCATCTATTATAACTTGGTTTCTGAAGGACAAGCTGAAGTAACCAGTAATCAATCAGAATATTCAGGTGATATTACAATACCAGAGTCCGTCATTTATAATGATGTCACATACAGCGTGACGAGCATTGGAAATTATGCGTTCCTTTTTTGTACTAATCTGACTTCTATTGAGATTCCCAACAGCGTGACGAGCATTGGAGATGAGGCGTTCTATTTTTGCATGAGTCTGACCTCCATCACTATTCCCAACAGCGTGACAAGCATTGGCTATAATGCGTTCGATGAAACACCATGGTATGACAATCAGCCCGATGGATTGGTATATGCAGGTAAGGTGGCTTATAAATACAAAGGTACAATGCCAGACAATACAAATATCACGATAAAGAAAGGTACATTAGGAATTGCAGGGGGAACGTTCTCTGAATGCAGTGGTCTGACCTCCATCACTATTCCCAACAGCGTGACGAGCATTGGAAGTGAAGCGTTCTACAGATGCAGTGGTCTGACCGCCATCGAGATTCCCAACAGCGTGACAAGCATTGGAAGTTCTGCGTTCTCGTATTGCAGTGGTCTGACCGCCATCAGTATTGAGAATGGAAACCCAAAGTATGATACACGTGATAATTGTAATGCCATTATTGAAACCTCCAGCAACACACTGATAGCCGGATGTAAGACTACGATTATTCCCAACAGCGTGACGAGCATTGGAAGTTCTGCGTTCTACAGATGCACTGGTCTGACCTCCATCGAGATTCCCAACAGCGTGACGAGCATTGGAACTTATGCGTTCTCTACTTGCACTGGTCTGACTTCCGTCACCATTGGCAACAGCGTGACGAGCATTGGAAGTTCTGCGTTCTCGTATTGCAGTGGTCTGACCTCCATCGAAATTCCTAACAGCGTGACGAGCATTGGAGATGATGCGTTCTATGAATGCACTGGTCTGACCTCCATCACTATTCCCAACAGCGTGACGAGCATTGGCTATAATGCGTTCGATGAAACATCATGGTATGACAATCAGCCCGATGGATTGGTATATGCAGGTAAGGTGGCTTATAAATACAAAGGTACAATGCCAGACAATACAAGTATCAAAATCAAGGAAGGTACATTAGAAATTGTAGATCTTACGTTCAAGGATTGCAGTGGTCTGACCTCCATCACCATCCCCAACAGCGTGACAAGCATTGGAGATTTGGCGTTCTACAGATGCACTGGTCTGACCTCTGTCTCTATAAAAAAAGAAGCGCCACTGCCTATCGGTGAATCTACCTTCTCCAATCGTGATAACGCTACCCTCTATGTCCCCTATGGCTGTAAAGCTGCCTATGAGGCTGCTGACTATTGGAAGGAGTTCAAGAGTATCATTGAGTTTGGGGATGCCGACGGTGACGGAAGCGTCGATGTGAACGACGTGACTTCTACTATTAACTACATTCTGAATAAGCCAGTCGCTAAGTTTATTATTGAAGCTGCCGACATGGATCAAGACGGCAAGATAGACGTGAACGACGTGCAGGCAATCATCTACAAGGCATTGGGTAAATAAAAGACATTCATATTCATATTAATATTATAAAGGGGCAGTCCTCAAGGAACTGTCCCTTTATTTGATTCATTTATGTTATTTCCTTACTCCACAATGATGGGCTTATACTTCGGCACCAATGTCTTCATAATGCACCAGCCTACGAGGTAGGCTACGGAGCAGACACAGAAGACAATCATATAGGCGGCAGGCTTACCCTCAAAACCGAGAAACGAGAATGCCTTGCCTTGACTGGCAGCCCAGTCGAAGAACTCTCCGGAGCTGTAGTTGATGGCGAAGGAGGCAAGACCGCCTGCCATCGTACCGATGCCCGTAATAGTACCGATGGTGGACTTGGGGAACATATCACCAATCGTCGAATAGAGGTTGGCACTCCAAGCCTGATGTCCTGCACCAAGCAGTCCGATGAGGATGGCAGGCCACCAGGCGCTATAGGCACCGAGGGGCTGTGCGAAAAGACCTAACAACGGGAAACAGGCGAAGATAAGCATGGCACGCATACGACCCAGATAGGGATTCATGCCACGTTTCTCGACGAAATAGGTAGGCAGATAACCACCACCAATGGAGAATACGGTAACGATGAGGTAAAGTGTGAAGATGAGCAGGATACCCATCGTGGAATCACTGGTGTACTTATAGACATCACTGAAATAGGCTGGTGCCCAGAACAGGAAGAACCACCACACACCATCTGTCATGAACTTACCCACGATGAACGACCATGTCTGGCGGAAAGTAAAACACTTCCAGAAGACGATTGGTTTCTCCTCTTTGATATTCGTACGGTCCTGTACCTCGGCAATATCACTATCCTGCTCGATATAGTTCAGTTCCGTCTGATTCACATAACGGCTACGATGAGGTTTCTCATAGAACCACATCCACAACCCCATCCATATAAAGCCCAGGACACCGATGATGATGAATGCCATCTCCCAGCCCCAGACACGTGCCAGCAGGGGGATGGTGGCAGGAGCTGCCAGAGCACCCACAGAGGCTCCGCTGTTGAAGATGGAGGTGGCAAAGGCACGGTCTTTCTTCGGGAAATACTCTGCCGTCACCTTGATGGCTGCAGGGAAGTTTCCTGCCTCACCAAGGGCAAGTACCATACGGCATGACAGGAACAGGTACATCGACACAGTAGCTATCGTCACGGCGGCATCACCAGTCAGTTGTCCGAGTTGGGCAACGGAGTCATAGCCCTCCCACTGCATGGCTGCCCAGCCGCATCCAGCATGGAGGCAGGCACCCACCGACCATACAAAGATGGCAATCAGATAACCCTTCTTCGTTCCCATCCAGTCGATGAACTTACCTGCGAAGAGGTTGGCGATGGCATAGAACACGGAGAAATAGGCGGTAATCTTACCATAGTTGGCATCAGTCCAGTGGAACTCCGGAGCGATAAAGTCTTTCCATGTCAAAGACAGAACCTGACGGTCCAGATAGTTAATGGTTGTCGCCAGGAAGAGCAAGCCACAGATAACCCAGCGGAAATGAGACATCTTGGAAGTTTTCAGGGGATTCATTGTAGTAGTCTTTGTTTTAATGTTTAATCTTGATAATATACTTTCTTCACACGGTTGCTGACACCCGTCATCACCTCATAGGGGATGGTATCGAGGACATCCGACAGCACCGTCACGGGGAGGTGTTCGCCGAAGATCTCGACCATATCACCTTCATGGCAGTCAATATCCGTCACATCTATCATTGCCACATCCATACAGATATTACCGACATACGGTGCTTTCTGTCCGTTGACCAGGCAATAGCAGGCACCCCGTCCGAGGTGTCTGTTGAGTCCGTCGGCATAACCGATAGGGATGGCGGCAATGACACTGTCACGCGTCAGGATACCTTTCCGGCTATATCCCACCGTCTCCTCCTTCGGTACGTGACGCAACTGGAGGATGGTAGTCTTAAGAGTTGAAACAGTATGCAGCATACGATTGTCACGGGGGTCCACACCATAGAGTCCAAGTCCTAAACGGCACATATCCATCTGTCGCTCGGGGAAGTGCTCGATGGCAGCAGAGTTATCCATGTGACGGAGTATCTTATGGGAGAACGCAGCCTGTAGTTTCTTGCTGGCTACGTCGAACTTCTCAAACTGCATGGCAGAGAAACGGTCGAAGTCATCACTATCAGAACCCACGAAATGGGAGAAGACGGAACGGGGGATGATGGCATTCTGAGGCTTCAGTCGTTCGATGACCTCGTCGATATCCTTTTCAGGGTTGAAACCCAGGCGGTGCATGCCTGTGTCGAGTTTGATATGTACGGGCCATCCCGTGATACCCTCTTTCTCTGCCGCACGGATCAGCGCATCCATCAGACGGAAGGAATAAACCTCCGGTTCCAGGTCGTAGTCGAACATCGTCTTGAAAGCCGTCATCTCCGGATTCATAATCATGATATTCTGCGTGATACCGTTACGGCGGAGCGTCACACCCTCGTCAGCAACAGCCACGGCGAGGTAATCGACACGATGGTCCTGCAGGGTCTTTGCCACCTCCACGGCTCCTGCGCCATAGGCATCTGCCTTCACCATACACACCAGTTTGGTCTCAGGTTTCAGGAAGGAGCGGTAGAAGTTCAGGTTATCCACCACCGCATTGAGGTTCACCTCCAATATCGTCTCATGCACTTTCTGTTCCAACAACTCTGTGAGATGGTCGAAGCCGAAGACACGGGCACCCTTCAGAAGAATTACCTCATCGTGCAGGGTACGGAACAGGTCACTCGCCACGAATTGCTCGACACCAGGGAAGAAAGCCTTGTCACCGACAGCAATAACCTCAGCATGCCGTTGGATAGACGTACCAATACCGATCAGGCGGTCGACACCCCGTTTCAGGCACAGGTCACTGACCTCCTTATAAAGCGCTGTCTTATCCATACCCGTCTGTTGGATATCACTGAGTATCAGTGTACGGCGTCGCCCCTGATATTCAGGACGGCGGTTCATGAAGTCGAGGGCGATATCCAATGAGTTGACATCAGAGTTATACGAGTCGTTAATCAACGTACATCCATGCTGTCCCTCCTTCACCTCCAAACGCATGGCGACGGGTTCCAACTGTGCCATCCGTGCATCAAGGTCTTCCGGACTCACTCCCAGACAGAGTGCCACAGCGGCACAGGCGAAGGAACATTCGATAGAAGCCTCATCGATAAACGGAAGATGGTAGGTAGCACAAGTGCCTTTATAGGTATAGGAAATACTAGACGTGCTTGATGAACTAGAGATATTAGAAATATATAATGGTGCCGACTGGTTCTCCTTGCTCCACCCTATCTTCTCACCTTTATAGCCAGACTTGCGGATACAACGGCTGATGGTGTCGTTGTCGCTGTCATAGGCAATGACTTTTGCACCATGGAAGAGTTGTAGTTTCTCCATACACTTCTCGTCCATCGAACGGAAATTCTTCTGATGGGCAGCACCTAAGGAAGTCAGCACACCAATAGTAGGCTGGATGATATCGTGCAGCGACTGCATCTCACCCGGTTGACTGATGCCTGCCTCAAAGACACCTACTTCTGTCTGCTCGTTGAGCAGCCAGACGGAGAGGGGCACTCCTATCTGGGAGTTATAACTGCGTGGGGAGCGTGTCACCGTCATCTGAGGCGACAATATCTGATACAGCCACTCCTTGACCATCGTCTTACCATTCGAGCCAGTAATTCCCACTACAGGGATATCAAACTCATCCCGATGCCGCTCCGCCAATCGCTGCAACGCCTCCAATGGAGAAGGCACCACGAGGAAGTTGGCATCAGGGAATTGAGAATTGGAAATTGAGAATTGAGAATTGTTCTCCACTACAAAGTTACGAACGCCACGGCGATAGAGGTCGTCGATATAACGATGCCCGTCATTACGCTGGGAGCGAAGGGCAAAGAACAGGGTCTCTTCTGGGAAGCACAAGGAGCGACTGTCTGTCAACAGCCACCCTATCCTGGCATCAGCATGACCGATGCGGCGCGCTCCAATAAGTGTTGTAATCTTTTCTATTGTGTATATCATAGTACAAAATTACTATATTTTTTTCGTAAGGCTTCTACTTTTAACATAGTTTTATCCATAAATACCTTGTATTCCTCTGAGTCAGGATGGAAAGGCTTATGGTGAAGTGCCTGTTTGACGGGCTTCCACTCCGTGAGAAAACGTTTAGTCGCCTCACTGAAATAGTTCTCTGACAACCGCTCCCAGACATAGTCTACTGCCTGAGCCGACGGATGCACCATGTCTGCGGCATAGAAACGGTAGTCACGCAACTCGTCATTGACAATCTCGTAGGCAGGGAAATAGTGAGTGGTGCTAGATTCTCTAGATACCATATCTGCTGCAAGCAGTAAGGTCGCCTTCGACAACTGACTCTCATGAAAGCCGTATTTACGATAACGGATGGGACTGACGGTCATGACGATCTGTACTTCTGGATTACGCTCCTTCAGAAGTTCAACAGCCTTTCGCAGATAGTCTGCACACTCTTCCGTCGTCAGTACCTCCTCCTGAAACAAGACGGCTGGACGCTTCTCACAGTTGTCCACAATCTCCCCCGTCTCTTTCAAGCGATAGACATGATTAGTACCCAAGGTCAGGAAGACGATACGGGGTATCTTGTCTATACGTTCTATGGTATGGAGGATAGACACAGGATTGTACATCACACCAAAGGGATTGACCATTACCTGGAACTTATCCTCCTTGAGACGCTGTCCGATACTGTCAGCAAAACAAGAACCCACGAGAAGGATTCTCTCACACGGTTCTATCTGAAATGCCGGCTTGGGAATATCAACAACAGTCCTGAACTCCATACGCTACACTAACTACGACTGATCTGCAGTCCTTTCCTGCTTAATGTCATATCCACGAAACGAGCACTGGGATGTTCCTCATGCTGTTGGATAATCTGTTTGATACGGGCTGCCGCCTCCGGGTCTTTGGCAACCATATAGAGGTAGCCGCCACCACCGGCACCAGGTAGCTTATACCCTAAGCACAGGTCATCTATCTGATTGGTGATATGACGGACAGCATCAGGATTCGTACCGCTGTCAAGCAACTGGTTCTGCTCCCATGTCTTACGCACCAGCCGTCCCATCTCCGTGAAGTCATTTCGCTGCAATGCCTCATATATATCCAACGAATGGGCTTTCATGGCACGTAACAACAGTAGCTGCTCATGCTGGTTGAGGAACATCCGGCGCACGATCTCCGTCAGGATGCTCTTCGCCGTACGCGTAATACCTGTATAATATAGCAGATGACACGCCTGGTATTCGGGTTGGGTGAACACATCATCTGGCAACCAGCGTACGACGGGGTTCTGTTCAAAGCCACGGGTGGTCTCCAAGAGTTTGACACCACCTAACACCCCACCGAACTGATCCTGCCAACCGCCTCCTGTCGTCAACAACTGTTCCAGTACCAAGGTACGCCGTCCTATCTCGTTCTTATCCCATGCGAGAGAACAGAAATCACTGACGACACCTAATACTGTCGCTGCCAATATACTGCTCGTTCCCAGTCCGCTACCTGCTGGTACTGCCGACAACAGCGTGAGTTCGATACCACAGCCGAAAGCCTCCAGCTGTGACTTCAGCGAAGGATAGGTCTCTGCGCAGAAGCGAGGCAAGAAACCTGCCAAGGCAAGGGCTGCCTTCGGGATACTGAACGGAGAGCCCACATGCATGAAGTCACCTAACTGCTCATAGGTCTCCACAACCTCCGAAGCCCCCAGGTCGATGCTACGCAAGACGACATGATAGTCCTTGCAAGGTTTCACATACGCCTGTATCGGAGGCTGTCCGTTGAGCTCGATGGCGATATTCACCACGCGTCCGCCTTCCATCAGACAGAATGGCGGAGTATCTGTCCATCCGCCGGCAAGGTCGATACGCACAGGGGAGCGTCCCCATACAATCTGGTCTTGATAGACGGAGAGGTGTGGTACCAAACTGGAGTCACTTGCAGTTCCTGATGCGAGGATACCCTCACGCAATAAAGAGAATGCCCTGTCCTTATCCCCCCGGAACATGGCATCATGGATGCGGGTCATCAAAGGGGCATCGTCAGGAAGGACGGGAGGCATCTCCACCTTCATCTCGCTGAACTCCCGTGCAGCATCATCCAAGTCCAACTGGTAGAACACGCTATGCTGCCAGTTGCGTGCCATTGCGTACCAGTTTTCCTTCCGGAAGGCTTTCCGCTGTGCAAACAACCGTCGCAGGTTAGCACGTTCCGCCACCTCATTACTATTGACCGCATCATCGATATGGTAGCGGCGGATCTCATAGTCACTCTCCCCTACCGGCACCACGTCCATACACTCTCCTGGTCCCAGGTGTATCTCCCAGTCATTTTCGGGAACACCCGTCACGATATTGTCGTGTGTCAGTTGCCAACGAGGACCGATGAAACTGTTCTCTATCCAGATATTCCTGTTCTCGGATGTAAACTGATAATGGTAGATGGCATTCTGTGTGAAGATAGAGGGATGCGGCTTTCGGTCATGATGCATGATCTCCCGCTGGTCATTGACGATATTCTGTATAGCCAGCGTCGAGGAGATCATCTCACGGGAGGTGCCGAAATGATAGAACTCACCACCTGCCAGCGGTATGATAGCCACCGACAGCGCACCGAGTTCCGGGTCATCGATGGTCGGTTGGGTACCCAAGGCGCAACCGAATTCGGCATAGAGGTCGTATTCTTTGAGTGGGAGATCGGAGTTCTCAGAGTTCTCTGATCTCTTCCTCAACAGCTCCAGGGCACGGTCACTCAAGAGCCATATACCAATGTCCGTCAGGTAGAAATGGTCCTTCTGCAACTCCGACAACCGCTCCGTGCTGGGTTTCTGTAGCATCATCTTCAGGACATTAGGAGTACGGCGGTCACTGACAAACACCCCATGGTCCTTGGCTATCGAGGCATTGAGCCAGAGTCCGTAGCATACCACATCGGCATCAGGTATCGGACCTATCCGCTCTGCGGCACGGATATAGACATCTCCACTGACGATCATGGTACGCAACCGTTGGGGAGCCGATGCCATCATCCGCTCATAGAGCGGCACCTGTAAGTCTAATAAGGTCTGTGAGAGTCGCTGTCCCCGTTCCCATCGGAACACGGGGATTGGTGCGAGGATCTTACCACTGACGGCATAGGAGGGCAGTCGTTTACTCTGTCCGCCGGCATGCAGGATGATACAGCGTTCATCCTCCAGCCACCCGGCAGCCTGCTGAAGTAGCCACACCGTACCACCGCCAGAGCCTAAGCGATGACCGACAGGGTCACAGGTACAGAAATACTCGTCCCGGCTCAGTCCTGTGAGTTCATGGAAACACGCTACGATGTTGGGTGGTACAGACAGCAGTTTCTTCATAGTGTCATGCTTTGGCTTCCGATTTCTTCTTGTGCTGACGATATGCCTGTACTGCCAAAACGACAAGTAGCAACAACAGGATAGCCAGTGCCACATAGGCAACGGTCTCCGTCGTGGTGATACTCTTCGGGAAGAAGCTGAGCACAACCTCATGCTTACCCGGTTTTACCTGCAAGGCACGTAACACATAGTCGACACGTCCTAACTCCTGCTCTATCCCATCCACCGTGGCAGTCCATCCTGGATAGTATATCTCAGAGAACACGACGACACCACCTTTGTCTGACTCTACCTCATAGGCTATCTGGTTAGGCTCATAGCTCTTGATGCGCACCACACTCAAAGTATCCTGTGTAGTACTCTCGCCTAACTGTTCCTTGAACTTCTTGTCAGCGACAGCCTCATGACGGAGGCCGAGGTGAGCGATACCATCCAACTCCTGGTTGGCATTGTCCACATAGGTCACCTTGTCCACCAGCCATGCATTACCATAGGTATAGGGATTCTCTACAGGAACAGTCTGACCGCCCTGCAAAGGCAGGATGAAATACTTGGTATTGAGCATATTCAGCACAGGACATATGGAATCTCCCTTCACCTGTGTCATATCCCCTTGTGCCTCGGCGATGGCACTATAAGTCTGGTTCATCTCCTTCGAGATATAGGCATCTATGAGTTCCTGGTAGCGGCGCAACTTGGCGGCATGGTAGCCTCCGATGCTCTTCACGTAGAAGCTCGTCTCGTTCTCATTGAACGTGTTCGAGGCAAGGTTCAGCACACGGAAGTCGAGTGTCTTGTCCTGCAGGATATGGTCGATGGCGGCAGACTTCTGGATGGGTTCCTCACGGACGGTCTTCGACACGAACATCTCGTCATTCAGGTAACGCTTGTTGACCTGCCACATGTCGAAAAGACAGAGGACAGTAAGGAGTCCCACGAGCCATTCGGCACGTAGTTTACGGTATTTAAACAAGAACAGGCAGACCGTTCCTATCACAATAATCCAGAAGGAGCGCCAGCAGTCGGCAGTAAACACGGCGACACGCATCTCCGTGAGGTTCTGCACCAACGGAGCCAACTGGTCGGCAGGAATCTGTCGCATCGCCTGCATCTCACTGATACTGATATAGTCGGGGAAAAACACTTTCGGCATCAGGGCGAAGAGTAATGCCAGTCCTCCCGTCAACCCAAAGGCGATACAGACATATTTTATTTTCTTTGTCAGTATCTCCGGTTCCTCCACGACTTTCTTCAACGCCAGCATCGCCAACAGAGGGATGGTGAACTCCGCGATGACGAGGATGGAGGCGACGGTACGGAATTTCGCATACATCGGGACATAGTCGAGGAAGAAGTTCGTAAACGGCATGAAGTTACGACCCCACGACAATAGGATGGAGAGGATGGTCACCGCCAGTAATGCCCATTTCAACGGTCCCTTGACGATAAACAGTCCTAAGATGAAGAGCATCAGCACGAAAGCACCCACATACACAGGTCCTGCCGTCATCGGCTGGTTGCCCCAGTACTGTCCTATCTGCTCGTAGATACCCAGATAGTCGTTGTTGGCATGCTCCATCGCCGTCTTATTGAGGACCATCGGCACAGAGGCACCGCCCTTCGTATCAGGCACCAGCAGCGTCCATGTCTCATCGATGCCGTAGCTCCACTGTGTGATATAGTCGCGGTCCAGTCCACTGGAGGTCTGGTTGGCGGCATTCTCCTTCACCAGCTCACTCTTGCCGCGCATCGACTCCTTGCCATATTCCCAGGTATGGTAGAGATTCGACATATTGATACATACACCTATCGCCGCACCGGCAAGACAGACACCCGTTGCCTTCAGCAGGTGCTGCCACTCTTTCTTCCTTGCCCCCTCTATCACAAAGGCGATGACCATTGCCAGGATGATAAACAGGTAATAATAGGTCATCTGCACATGGTTAGCAAGCACTTCCAAGGCACAGAACAACGCTGTGACAATCAATCCCCACGCATATTTCCCCCGATAGGCAAGTACGATACCTGCTATCATCGGCGGCAGATAGGCTAAGGCGATGACCTTCCAGATATGTCCTGCGGCAATGATGATGAAGAAATAACTGCTGAATGCCCATACCACGGCACCCAAGGTAGCAAGATACCAGCGGAAGTCGAAAGCCCGTAACAGGATATAGAAGCCTAACAGGTAGGCGAACACATACCATACGTTCTCAGGTAACCACAGGTGATAGGCTTTCTCCACCTTTGCCAGCGTGTCGGTACTCTTATACGACGGTGCCATCTGATACGTCGGCATACCACTGAACACCGCATTGGTCCAACGGGTACGCTCTCCCGTCCGCTGATAGTATTCCGACGCTTCCTGCCCGGCTCCACGTCCTGCGGAGGAGTCATGCCGATAGAGGATGCGTCCCTCTATGTCGGCAGGGAAGAAATAGGCAAACGATATCAACGCGAATAACACTACTGCCAAGATGTCCGGCAGCCATTGCTTCATATTTTTCATCATCTTTTTTATTATTTTGCGCACAAAGGTAACAAATTATTCTCAATTTTCAATTCTCATTTACTAATTTATTCGTATCTTTGCAGCATAAACAATAAAAATGCGATATGAAGATAGGAATTATTGTGGCAATGGATAAGGAGCTGCACCAACTGCATCAGCTCTTCAGTCAAGATAACGTGAGAGTGGAGAAATGTGGTATCGGCAAGGTCAACGCCGCCCTTGGTGCCCAACGTATGATCTATGAGTTTCACCCTGATGTAATCATCTCCAGCGGTTGTGCAGGTGGTAATGGCGACGACATCAACATACAAGATATTATCGTCGGCTCAGAAGTCATCTATCATGATGTCTACTGTGGGAAAGCCATTGATGACACCACCGTCTACGGACAAGTACAAGGGCTCCCCGTCCGCTATACCCCTGAACAGTATCTGCTGGAAAAGGCCTCCCAACTCTCCAGTCTACAATCTACATTCTCCATTCACCAAGGACTCATTGTCACTGGTGACTGGTTCGTGGATACCAAGGAGAAGATGCGCAGCATCATCAACAAGTTCCCCGAGGCGAAGGCTGTCGATATGGAGTCATGTGCCATCGCCCAGACCTGTTATATCAACAAGGTACCATTCATCTCCTTCCGGGTAATCAGCGACATCCCCTTGCGTGACACCGATGCCTCCCAGTATCATGACTTCTGGAACACCATTGCCGATAACTCCTTCCAGATCACCAAGACTTTCGTTGAATCCCTTTAATAGCACTTCTATGCTGAAAAGAAGAGAACTCCTGTTCGTCATACTCCTGACTCTTCTACCTACCGTCACTTCAGCTCGTGTCTACGACGAGGATCACCCCTTGGTCTATGAAGATGCGTGGGACCTGTGGCCGTACTCGTTTGTCAATGACACTGGTGAACCCACTGGTTTCAATATCGACCTGCTCAAACTCATCTTCAAGGAGCTGAACATTCCGTATAGAATCAAGCTGAAACCCACCCAAGCCGCGCTCAACGACCTGAAGGCTGGACGTGCCGACTTGATGTGCGGCATGGATGCACACTTCCACAATGAGTATGCACAGTATGGCAGCAGCGTCATCCAGATATTCACCCACAGCATCGTCCATCGCAAGGACGAACCGGTGCTCATCAAGAGTGTCGACGACCTCGCCACACAGCGAGTCATCGTTCATGAGGGCAGTTTCAGCCATCACCTCATGCAAGAGTGGGGATGGGGGAAGAATGCCATACCCTATAACGATATGCAGGATGCCGTGCAGTATGTCCACAACCATAAAGGCAGTCAGATTGCATGGAACACACTGTCGCTGAAATGGCTGCTCCATAAGTTCGGCTACAACGACCTGGAGCTGACACCCGTCAATATCCCACACGGAGAATATAAGTTCATGTCTAACGACACACGCCTGCTGGAGCAGATGGACAGTGTCTATACCAAGTTGAACTCCACAGGCAGGCTACAACCCATCCAAAACAAGTGGTTCTATCCGGAGCACAAAGATACGGGTATCCCCTCCTGGGTATGGTATGTCGTCGCCGCACTGCTGACAGTCATTATATTCTTCCTTATC
>CACXQL010000047.1 GCA_902769805.1 uncultured Prevotellaceae bacterium | reverse complement strand
TTCGAGGCATTCACGAAGCACTTCGGTGATAACGGTTCTCGCTTCATGTCAATCGCAGACATGCTGGATGGCGGTGTGACAGGCATTGAAGAATTGAAGGATGGAAAGATTGAAGAATGGAAGTCTGAGAGCTGGTACGATCTGAATGGTCGCCGTGTGCTCAGTCCTTCGAAGGGTGTATATATCCACAATGGAAAACAAATGATTGTAAAATAATAATAAGGAATGAAAGCAAACAAACAATACGTTATGGGCAGAGCAGTTGCCTTATGTACGTGCCTCCTGCTGACACTGACGGTATCGGCGCAGACATGGGAGGAGGTCCGGGATAGCGAGGACTATATCTACGGTGAAGGCTATGGAGCTACTGTTGCGGAGGCAGAACAGAATGCGTTGTCTAACCTGATTGGAAAGATTGCCACTAATGTGACTGGTGAGGCGCAGAGTTCTCTGAGGACGCAGAACAGTAACGGCAAGCTGGACGAAGAGTCACAGTTTACCCAGACTGTCAGTACCTACTCGCAGGCGACGCTGACCAACACTGAGCAAAGAGTGTTGAAGACTGAGCCCGATGCATACGTAGTGCGCTGGATCAAGAAGTCGGAGGTGGAGAAGATCTTCGAGTCTCGTAAGCGTAAGGCCATCGACATGGTGGAAGCGGCTATCAGGGCAGAGAAGAAAGGTAAGGTTGACGACGTGCTGCGTAACTACTACTGGGCGCTGACACTGCTGAAGTCGCTGCAGCATCCTAACGAGGTTATGTATACTGACGATGATGGCGACGAGCATGTGCTTACCAACTGGATTAAGGAGGAGATGGACGATACCTTCGACGACCTGAAAGTCATCTATGACGGTCGTGAGGGTAATGATGTCCACCTGTCTATTACCTATAAGGACAAACCTGTGAACAGTGTCGACTATCGCTTCTGGGACGGTCAGTCATGGAGTGCCATCTATAGTGCTAAGGACGGATGGGGCATCCTGGAACTCTCCCCTGGCTATGAAGGCTCTCATGTGCAGTTGCAGTTTGAGTACGAGTATGCCGGTGAGTCGAAGATTGACAAGGAGGTGGAGATGGTGCTGAATGCCGTTAAAGGCACTCCGATGCCCGATGCCTTTACCAATGTGAGGTTAGAGAATAGGGAGAAACCCAAGGAGAGGGCAGAGCGCATGGAGAAGATGGCTAACGAGTCGTTTACCACCAACAGCGTGGAGGTAATCGCTCCTCCTGCACCTGTTGCTAAGAAGGACAAGGATGCCTCTAAATATATGAAGACCTTGGAAACTGTGGTGGATGCTATCAAGAAGAAGAACTACGACGCAGTGCGCTCTTCCTTCTCGGACGCAGGATGGGATATGTTCACCAAGCTGATGAGATATGGCAAGGGTAAGGTGCTCGACTCTTCGGACATCCGTCTCTATGATGACAACGGCAGTATGTTGGTACGCGGACTGCGTATGTCGTTCTCCTTTGCCTCTGGTGGCAGGAAGTCGTTTGTCGAGGATGTCGTCTTCGCATTCAATGATGAGCAGAAGATTGACAATATCGCCTTCGGACTGGGTAAGACTGCCGAGGATGATATCCTGAATAAAGGTGTATGGGAGGAGAAGTCGCGCTTTGCCATCATGAACTTCCTCGAGAACTATAAGACAGCATACGCCTTGAAGCGTCTTGACTATATCCGTTCTATCTTTGATGACGATGCAGTCATCATTACCGGTTCGGTGGTGAAGCAGGCAAGTAAGAACGTCAATATCGAGAACCAGTCGTCTATCAGTCAGGAAGGTAATGTCATCATCAAGAAGAACCGCCAGACGAAGGACGAGTATCTTGCTAATCTGAAGCGCTGTTTTGAGCGTAACGAGTTCGTGAATATCCGCTTCTCTAATAATGACGTCATCAAGATGGGTACGGGCGGTGAGTCGTATGCCATCCAGATACAGCAGGACTACTATTCCTCCACCTATGGTGACAAGGGATATCTGATGCTGATGGTAGACATTAACCAGCCTACCAGTCCATTGATTAAACTAAGAACCTGGCAACCCGAGAAAGACCCCGATTTCGGACTTTACGGACCAGGCGACTTTTAATAACGAGCAAATCATTAACTTAAAACATTAGAATTATGAAGACAATGAAATTTGTTGTAATGTTGGTTGCACTGTCATTCTCTATGAGTGCAATGGGTCAGAATTCAGTGCAGGACAGACTGAAAGAGAATAAGTCTGCATTGAAGAATGAGGACATCTCCAAAGATGCCAAGAAAGAAGCCAAGCGCTTGAAGAAGGAAGGATGGACAGTGTCTCCCGGCGGACTGCCCTTGGAGAAGCAGGTGAATCGCCTGTATATGTACCTGGAGCAGTATGATGACGATATGAATCCTCTCTATTTCGACGGTGAGGGTCGTTCGACGGCTGAGAACTTCGCCGCTGCACAAATCCAGGCTACGGAACTCGCCCGCCTGAATCTGGCAAGTAAGATCAGTTCAGAGGCAACAGGTATCGTCGATAACCTGGTAGCTAACAAGATGCTCGCTGACGACCAGGCAGCCTCTATCACGACAACGATGTCGGAGAACAAGACTATCTTCTCCCAGAAGTTAGGTCGCCTGCAGACTCCTCTGGTGGTTACCCGTGAGCTGAAGAACAAGAACAAGGAGGTCATGGTAAGAGTCGTTACCAAGACATCTGCTATTCAGGAGATTGCAAAAGAAGCCATCCGTGCCGAACTGGAGAAAGGCGGCAAGGAACTGAGCGAAGAACTGAAGGCTTATCTGGGTAAGGATTGATGGATAGGCTCTGGAGATACTTCGTCGTCACGATTCTCGCATTCTGCGTGGTGGGAATCTATGTGCTGGCGGCTTTCAACTTGAAAGTCTTCAACCCTGTTGCTGAAATCCTTGACGATTACTCGTTTACCGACTTCTATTATAAGTTGCTCGACGGGGCAGGCGAGAGGGATACCAGTCGCATCGTGACCATCGTGGACATGACGGAGTTAACCAGTCGTCAGGACTTGGCGGAACTGTTGACAGGTATCGATGCCCTCCACCCGAAGGCGGTGGGTGTCGATGTCGTGTTTGAGGGCTATAAGGAGGATGTGCTGGGCGACACGATGATTGCTGTCGCGGCCCGTAACGTCCGTAACTTCGTGTTCTCTTACAAGATCATCGACAGCATGGACGGCGAGACAGTACACTCTTTCTTCTCACCTAATGACTCTGTCACTGAAGGCTTCACGAATATGCCCCGCCAGCTCTATGGCGGTATGAAGCGCAGTGTGAGTATCGGACGTGACGTAGGAGGGGTGGTACAGCCTTCGTTCATTAAGAAGGTTGCTGAGATCTATGCCGGACAGGAGGTCGTACCGTTGGCAGACAAGGACCTGAGTATCAATTTCTCACCAAAGTATTACCACGTCGTATCGTGCGACTCCATTTTTGAACACCGTGACTTGATAGAGGATCACTTGGTACTGGTAGGTGCCATGAAGGAGGAGGGCGACATGCACTACACACCACAGGGTAAGATTGCCGGTGTGGAGTTGTTGGCATACGCTGCCGAGACCATGTTACGCCAGTCGGAGATCAAGCATGCCTCTACGGGAGTGACGATGGTGGTGTCGTTTATCGTCGTGTTCCTGTCGGTCATCCTGTTGTCTAAGTATAAGCGCTTTACTGCCAGTAAGAAGACACTGGGACATGTCATCCTGTCAACCTCCCTGATACGAGGTCTGCTGATCTGTCTCTGGCTGTCGCTGATAGTATGGATTACCTTCATACTCTTCTGCCGTTATAACTACAGCATCAGTCTGGCGATAGCGATGTCGGCGATAGCACTTATCTATATGGCGGAGAACTTGTACGATACCGTCAGGGATACTATAGTATTTAAGAAGAAAAAGAAAGATGAATAGTAAGAAGATCATTGGTCTGTGGCTACTTCTGCTCATCCCGCTGTCTGTGATGGCGAAGGATGAAAATGTCTCGTATGTCGTCTCCAAGGTGAGCGGACGTGTCGAGGTGGTTACGTCAAGGGGGAAGCGCAAGGTAGAGAAGGGTGACGTGCTGACAGCCGATGCCGTCGTCGATGTCTCGTTCAGTGGCTCCATGACCTTGTTGACCGAGAACGGCAACAAACAATATGTTATCAATGCCCCAGGCAAAGCTAAGCTGTCATCGTTCCTCTCTGATAAGCGTAACACGGTGCTGACGCTGACAGAAGACTATGTCAAGTCTGTCGTGGCGCAGCTTCGCAAGGAAAAGACAGCGAAGGTCCGCCGTCATAGTGACCCTGCCACTGTCACTCGCGAGCAGGCTGTCAAGGACTCTGCCTTTGCCATGAAAGTTGTCAAGGACTCTGCCTTTGCCGTGAAGGTTGTCAAGGACTCGACAGCGACAGAGCGGACTGATACTATACAATGTCAAAACTAAAAACATCATAGAGCTATGAAAAGAAAAATTGTCATTATCCAACTGCTGATGCTGGCATTAGTGTTGCCTACGCAAGCTCAGAATACTAACTTCCGTAAGGACTTCGAGGCTTTCAAGAATAAGGCAAAGAAGGAATATTCCGACTTCCGTAAGCAGGCTCTCGCGGAATATACCAAGTTTGTCCGTGAGGCTTGGGAGGAGTTTGGTGCCGAGCCGCCTGTTCAGATTCCTGAAGAGGAGAAGGTGATGCCGATGGTCGTGGAAGGCTATGAGGAAGAGACCGCATCGTGGTTCAGCAAACTGTTCGGTGGTAAGAAAGACCCGGAAAAGGAAGCTCAGAAGGAAGCTGAGAAGAAGGCAAAGAAAGCTGCCAAGGAGGCTAAGAAAGAAGAGAAGCGGAGAAAGCGTGAGCAAACCAACAACAACCTGGTTGTACAACAGGTCGTCGCTGCTCCTGCCCCTGCTACCAAACAGCCTGAGCCCCTGTCGGAGGTGGTGCCGGTGCCGGAGAAGGCTAACGACTATATGGCATTCGATGTCTTTGGTACCCAGTGCAGTGTCCGTATCGGTGACAACTGTCGTATCCGTCTTGCAGGACTCAGTGGCGATAATGTAGCTGATGCTCTCGGTGAGTTCACGAAGCCTCAGTTCGATAATATGCTTTACGACTGTCTGCAGGAGCGGAAGAAACATCACTTCTCTGATTGGGCATATTACCAGATGTTGCTTGCGCTCACGGATAAGTTCTATGGCAAGCACACCAACGAGGCCACGCTGGTGCTGGGATTCCTCTATTCCCAGTCTGGCTATAAGATGAGGTATGCCCATGATGCCAACACTCTCTATATCCTCGTATCCAGTCAGTATAATATCTTCAAGAAGTCGTTCTTCTATGTCGACGGTGAGTGTTATTACCTGCTTGATGATATTGGTGATGATGCTAAACTGGCTATCTGTAAGGCTAAGTTCCCCAAGGAGAGTCCTTTGTCACTCCGTATCTCTGCTGTTCAGGATTTCTCAGACAATCCTACTATAGAGCGTACGATCACTTCCCCGATGAATCCTGACTTCAGCTTTACCATCACGTCGAATAAGAACTACCTGGCATTCTATGAGACCTATCCTTCGTCCTATACGGACAATAACTTCATGACACGCTGGGCAATGTATGCCAACACTCCTTTGGAGAAGGGTATCACGGCACAGCTCTATCCTAAGATGAAGGAGAAACTGGAAGGAATGACACCGCTGGAGAAAGTACAGCAACTGGACTGGTGGGTACAGGGAACAGTAGACATCAAGCGTGAGAATCCCAACCAGGGATGTTTCCTCTATGCCTTTGATGATGATGTATGGGGTGGTGACCGCGCCTTCTTCGGTGAGGAGACCTTCTTCTATCCCTACTGTGACTGTGAGGACCGTTCCATCCTCCTCTCTCATTTGGTCAGAGACCTTGTCGACCTGGATGTTGTCTTAGTCTACTATCCTGGTCACCTGGCAATGGCTGTCAATTTCCCGGAGGATATCCCTGGCGACCATATCATGCTCGATGGTCGTAAGTTCACGGTATGCGATCCTACCTACGTAGGTTCTGAAGTCGGTGAGACGATGCCTACGATGAAAGACAAGAGCACTACCGTGATCTTGTTGGAGAGAAATTCATAAAGACAGAGAATGAATAAAAAAATAAAGTGGGACTCAAACGAGTTCCACTTTATTGATATCCTGTTCCATCTCGCAGTAGTGGCAGGTCAGGATGCCGTCCTCTACATGGAAAAGGGTTTGCATCGGTTCGTTGTTCGTGATGCATTTGGGGTTGTTGCATTTCACGATGCCCCGTATCTCTTCAGGTGTCGTTACCATCTTCTTCTCTACTACTTCAAAGTTACGGATGATATTCAGCACGATATTCGGTGCGACAACGGAGAGACGGGAGATCTCCTCATCGGTAAACCATTTGTTCTCCACCTTGATAATACCTTTCTTCCCTAACTTCTTCGACAGGAAGTTATAGCCGATAGTGACAGGCGTCTCTAACTCTGCGAGTTTCAGTAACTGAGCCACCTGATAGGTCTTCTCAGATGGGATATGGTCGATGACGGTGCCGTTCTCAATGGCGGCAACAAGCATTTGGTTCTTGTTCATAACACGTTACTTAATAATTGTTTTGTCTTTCTTCACTTCCTCCAGACTGATGCCGAGGACATCACAGAATATCGCCTCACGGGCAAAGAGACCGTTGCCAGCCTGTTGGATATAGTAGGCATGGGGGTTGTCGTCTACATCGTAGGCAATCTCATTGACACGGGGCAGGGGATGCAGGATCTTCATGTTTGGCTTCGCCAGTCGCAGCATGTCGTTGTTGAGGATATACACGTTCTTCACGCGCTCATACTCCATGAGGTCGGAGAAGCGCTCCTTCTGTACACGTGTCATATAAAGGATATCCGCATCGGCGATGACCTTCTCGTTGAAGGCGGTATGCTCCTGGAACTTGATGCCGTGTTCCTTGCAGTAGAGCTTATACTCGTTAGGCATCGCCAGCTCCTTGGGAGCCACGAAATGGAAGGTGGGGTTGAAATGGCGCATCGCCATGATAAGAGAGTGTACCGTCCGTCCGTATTTCAGGTCACCCACCAGATAGATATTCAGGTTGTCGAGTGTCCCCTGTGTCTTATAGATGCTATAGAGGTCGAGCATACACTGTGAGGGATGCTGGTGAGCACCGTCGCCTGCGTTGACGATAGGGACATCAGTGACCTCTGAGGCATACTGTGCGGCACCCTCGATGAAGTGGCGCATGACGATGACATCCGCATAGTTTGCCACCATCGAGATGGTATCCTTCAGTGTCTCTCCCTTCGTACCGCTGGTGATCTTCGGGTCTGCAAAGCCGATCACACGGGCACCAAGTCTGTTGGCAGCCGTCTCGAAACTCAGTCGTGTACGGGTAGAGGGTTCGAAGAAGAGTGTTGCCACCACCTTTCCTTTCAGTATCTCTCGGTTAGGATGCTTCTCAAACTCCTGTGCCATCTCAATCATATAGAGAATCTTCTCGCGAGTGAGATCGGCAATGGTCACAAAGTCATGTTTTTCCATATCAATGTTCCTTTAGGTTTTGTTGTGCAAAGGTAGTGCATTTTTTTGACATCTATGCAGTTTGCGGACGTTTTATTTTGTTTTTTGCTCAAAATACACTACCTTTGTATCTAAAATAATAAGGTATATGGATATCAAGAGTGCAGAATTCTCATTGAGTGCCCCGATGGTGAGTATGTGTCCGAAGGATACAAAGCCGGAGTATGCCTTCATCGGACGCTCAAACGTGGGGAAGTCGAGCCTGATAAATATGCTGACCAACCACAGCAAACTTGCCAAGACATCAGCGACACCAGGTAAGACATTGCTGATAAATCATTTTATTATTAATAAGGAGTGGTACTTGGTAGACCTCCCTGGCTATGGCTTTGCCAAGCGTTCAAAGAAAGAGGTCGACAGACTGGACCAGATGATTCGCGGCTATATCCTGCAAAGAGAGCAGCTGGTGAATGTCTTCGTATTGGTGGATATCCGACTGGAACCTCAGAAGATAGACTTGGAGTTTATCGACTGGCTGGGGCTGTCGGGCATTCCTTTCTCCATCGTCTTCACTAAAGCCGACAAACTCTCTGCAACCAAGGCAAACCAGAATGTGGAGGCATACAAGCAGAAACTGTTGGAGACCTGGGAGGAACTGCCTCCGATGTTTCTGACCTCTGCAGAGAAGAAACAGGGCAGGGACGAGGTCCTCGACTATATCACAGAAATCAACCAAGAGATAGCAGGAGAGAAAGGGATATGACTCCTTATTTAGACGTACAACACTTGACGAAATCGTTTGGCGCACTGATGTTGTTCCGCGACATCTGTTTCTCAATAGGTGAGGGACAGAAGGTGGGACTGATAGCGAAGAACGGTACGGGAAAGTCGACATTACTTTCTGTCCTTGCCGGCAAGGAGGGTTACGACAGTGGGGATATCGTGTTCCGTCGTGACTTAAAGACAGGCTATCTGGAGCAGTCACCGACATTCGATCCGGAGGAGAGTGTGCTGGACGCGTGCTTCAACCATCAGGGAGAAGCGGAGAAAGTGCTGAAGGCTAAGCAGGTGTTGACCCAACTGAAAATCCGTGACTTGGAGCAGCCGATGGGACAGCTGAGTGGTGGACAACAAAAGCGCGTAGCCCTTGCTAATGTGCTGTTGATGGAACCTGACTTTCTGATTCTTGACGAGCCTACCAACCATCTCGACTTAGAGATGATAGAATGGCTGGAGGGGTATCTGGCAAAAGGAAATAAGACACTGCTGATGGTGACGCATGACCGTTTCTTCCTGGATAGGGTATGTTCCGTTATCCTGGAGTTGGACGACCAGACTATCTATACCTATCGTGGTAATTACTCCTATTATTTGGAGAAGCGCCAGGAACGCATTGACAACCGTCGTGCGGAGATAGCAAGGGCAAACAACCTCTATCGTACAGAGTTGGAATGGATGCGACGGATGCCACAGGCACGAGGACATAAGGCTCGTTATCGGGAGGAAGCCTTCTATGAGTTAGAGAAGGTGGCGAAACAGCGTTTGGAGGAGCGCCAGTTACGTTTGAAGGCATCGAACGTGTATATCGGCAGTAAGATCTTCGAGTGCCAGTATATTAGTAAAGCCTTCCCGATAGCCAATAGTCAACAGCCAAATGCCAACGGCCAGATTACCATCCTCAAGGACTTCTACTATAACTTCTCACGCTTTGAGAAAATGGGTATCGTGGGGAATAACGGTACGGGTAAGTCGACGTTCATCAAGATGCTGCTCGGACAGGTGCCTGTGGACGAAGGACGTATCGTTATTGGCGATACAGTGAAGTTTGGGTACTTCTCGCAGGAAGGATTACAGTTTGATGAAAGTCAGAAGGTGATAGACGTGATTACTGCCATTGCTGACTATGTTGACTTTGGTGGTGGCAAGAAACTGTCTGCCTCCCAGTTGTTGCAGTATTTCCTCTTCACACCCGAACAACAATATAACTATGTGTATAAGCTCAGTGGAGGAGAGCGTCGCAAGCTCTATCTCTGTACGGTATTGATGAAGAACCCTAATTTCCTCGTACTCGATGAGCCGACGAACGACTTGGATATCGTGACTTTGCAGATACTGGAGGAATACCTGCAGGACTTCCCCGGCTGCGTCATCGTGGTGAGCCACGACCGCTATTTTATGGATAAGGTTGTCGACCATCTCCTGGTATTCAAGGGTAATGGTGACATCAAGGATTTCCCAGGCAATTACACACAGTATCGGGAGTGGGAGAGGTTGCAGAATCAGAGTTCTCAGAGTTCTCAGAGCTCTCAGAGTTCTCAGAGTTCTCTGATAAAATCAAGCTACCGCCACGACGACCGTCGACGCATGTCCTACAAAGAGAAACGGGAGTTTGAACAGTTGGAGCGTGACATCGCAGCCTTGGAGGAGGAACAGCATCTGCTGGAGGAACAGCTTTGTAGCGGTACACTGAGTGTGGAGGAGCTGACGGAGAAGAGCAAACGCCTTCCTCAGTTGAAAGACGAATTGGATGAGAAGTCCATGCGCTGGCTGGAGTTGTCAGAATTGAAGAATTAAAATAATGATACAACAATATCCATCACAACTACTGGAAAAGGCAGTACAAGAGTTCTCCAAATTACCAGGTATCGGTCGCAAGACAGCTTTACGACTGGTGCTGTACCAGTTGCGGCAGGATGCAGAGGACGTACAGGCTTTCGTAGAGGCGATTGCCAAGATGAAGCTGGAGGTACATTACTGTCAGCGTTGTCATAATATCAGTGACTCTGATCTGTGTCCTATCTGCGCAGACCCTCGTCGGGATGCCTCTACCATCTGTGTGGTGGAGAATATTCAGGATGTCTTGGCGGTAGAGAACACACAGCAGTTTCATGGACTCTATCATGTGCTGGGTGGTGTCATCTCTCCGATGGATGGTATAGGTCCTGCCGACCTGGAGATAGAGTCCCTGGTGAAGAGAGTGGAACAGGAGGATATCCAGGAGGTGATTCTCGCCCTGAGCTCAACGATGGAGGGTGATACCACTAATTTCTATATCTATCGGAAACTGGCTCCCTATAATGTGAAACTGAGTATCATCGCACGGGGTATCCCTGTCGGCGATGAGTTGGAATATGCCGACGAGGTGACATTAGGTCGGTCTATTATGAATCGGACACCCTTTGAGGGAAAGTAAACAGATAAGATATGAATGCCGAAACATTACAGTTTATATTGACAACCCTGATGGAACTGGCGACCTTGGCGTGCGCCTATCTGGGTTTGCGACTCATTAAGTGGAGTTGGCAGCGACGTATGTTGCTCATAGTTCTGCCTCTGCTGGCAAACATCATTCTCTACATAGTTTATCGTACTACGCCCTTTTTCTATTTGGGTATTGTACTCTTGATATGCATTCCCTTCGTATGGCCAAGAAAAAAATAACCGTCGTCATCGTCAGCTATAATGTCCGCGAATTTGTGGTGCAGTGCATTGACAGTGTACACAAGGCGTTGGCGGGCATTGACGGTGAGATTATTGTCGTCGACAACTGTTCCAAGGACGATACTGTCAGTTATCTGCAGTCTCATGATCTTGGGATACAACTGATAGCCAATCAGGAGAATGTGGGTTTTGCCCGTGCCAACAACCAGGCGATACGTCAATCGGAGTCCGAATATGTGTTATTGTTGAATCCTGATACGGTAGTCTATGAGAACACTATCCGCAGATGTCTCGACTTCATGGATGCTCATCCTGAAGCGGGTGGGGCAGGTGCCCGTATGCTGACACGAGAGGGTAACCCTGCTCCAGAGTCACGCCGTGCCATTCCTACTCCGTGGGTGGCTATGTTGAAGATGTTAGGCTTCACCCGTCGTTACTATATGAGTGAACTTCCATGGGACAAACCTTGTCAGATAGAGGTTGTCAGCGGAGCCTACTGTCTGTTGCGTCGTAAGGCACTTGATAAGATAGGACTCTTGGACGAGGACTTCTTTATGTATGGTGAGGATATCGACCTGTCATACCGGATGATTCATGGAGGCTGGCAGAACTGGTATCTGCCCTACGACATCATTCATTTCAAGGGGGAGTCCACCCAGAAGTCTTCCTTCCGTTATGTTCATGTGTTCTATCAGGCTATGCTCATCTTCTTCCGCAAGCATTACAGTCACCTGAGCTTTCTCTTCTCACTGCCTGTCCAGGCTGCCATCTATTTCCGTGCAATCCTCGCCTTGTTACCCATGCTGGGAAGTCGGCTGCGCCAGTTTATCAATCCTCGTAAAGACAGTTATGAACATTAAACTACGAGCCCTGGAACCAGAGGACCTTGATATCCTCTATCTGATAGAGAATGATACTATCCTGTGGAATGTCGGTACGACAAATGTGCCGTATTCCCGTTATACGCTTCACGACTATATCGCACGTGCCAGCAATGACATCTATACGGACAAGCAGGTACGTATGATGGCAGAGAATGAGGCAGGGGAGGTGGTCGGCATCGTTGACCTTGTGAACTTTGACCCACAGCACCAGCGTGCAGAACTGGGTATCGTCATCATGAATGGTCATCGTCGTAAGGGCTATGCTACTGCTGCCGTAGAGGAAATACTGCATTATGCCCAACGCATCTTACATCTTCATCAGCTCTATGTCATTGTAGACCAACAGAATACGGCTGCCATGCAGTTGTTCAAGAAGACTGGCTTTAAGGAATCGGCGACGTTGGAGCAATGGCTTTACGATGGGAAAAAATATCGTGATGCCTTACTTTTGCAAAGATTTTTATAAAAAAAACGCAAAATATTTTGTTAGTTCAAAATTTATACTTACCTTTGCACCCGCAAAAGTAAAAGATTGGTGCGTTAGTTCAGTTGGTTAGAATGCCTGCCTGTCACGCAGGAGGTCACGAGTTCGAGTCTCGTACGCACCGCAGAAAAGCTCATTGAATCAGGATTCAGTGAGCTTTTTGTTTAACTAAACGCTGTTGATATGAAACGAGTTGTTGTCTTTTTGTTTGGCATCATTGCTTGCATGGGTATGCAGGCACAGTCGAAACGTAGTATCTCTATCTTAGGTGACTCCTATAGCACCTTCAAGGGTTATGTAGTGCCTGACACAAATGCCGTGTGGTATCCCCAGAAACCAGAGAACAATGACGTGCAGGATATCCCTCAGTTATGGTGGCATCAGTTGATTCGTGAACATGGCTATCGTCTCTGTCAGAATAACTCATTCTCTGGGGCTACTATCTGTAACACAGGGTATGATAAAGAAGACTATAGTGACCGTTCTTTTTGCACCCGTCTTTGGTATCTTGGTGACCCAGATATCATCCTCATGTTTGGTGGTACAAACGACAGCTGGGCACATTCACCCATTGGCGATTACCAGTATGGTGACTTGGAAAAAAGCGATCTCTACAAGTTCCGTCCAGCCATCGCGTATCTTCTTGCTAACCTTCAGAACCGTTATCCTGGAACGGAGATATATGTCATCATCAATACTGAACTGGGAGACGACGTGACTTCATCGATGAAGACAGTCTGCGACCATTACAACGTAAAGTATATTGAGTTGAAGGATATCGAGAAACAATGGGGACATCCTTCGCAGAAGGGTATGAAAGCCATTGCCGACCAAGTGGCAGCGGCATTAGGACACTAATAGCCCTGATTCCTCTTGATGCCTTGGATATAGCCTACAACACCTGCTATAATCAATAACAGACCTGTCAACAGTACAGCGTTGGTGGTGTGGTGCAGCAGGTAACCGATGAAGAGCAGGCATGTGCCTGCTACTATCAATAGGATTCCTACCCAAGAGACGTATTTCTTCATGAATGCTATTATTTGTGTGCGAAGATACGTGTTTAATTTCAATTCTCCAAGGAAATCTAAAAATAAAATTATAAAAATAACACGACGTCGTCCCGCCGTACTAAAACACAGGAGGAAGTTGCGTATGCGCAACGACGACTTTTAGCCCCTCATATAGGAGGGGTTGGGGGTGGTGGATGTTTCTTTTAGTTCTTTTCTTTTCGCCAAAGAAAAGGACAAGGTTCTGCGTCAATTTGGGTGGTGAGCAAATATTACAAAGTTTAACTATCTATCTGACAATCAACACATTAGTTAACAAATTAAAGTTGTAGATGTGCG
>CACXQL010000046.1 GCA_902769805.1 uncultured Prevotellaceae bacterium | reverse complement strand
GAATGCCCACATGCGTCTGCGTACCAATACCTTTGGTGCTGTGATGCGCATCCGTCATAACATGGCAATGGCTATCCATACCTATTTCCATGAGCATGGTTTCTTCTATTTCCATACACCACTGATTACAGCCAGTGACTGTGAAGGTGCCGGAAATATGTTCCAAGTAACCACAAAGAATCTCTATGACTTGAAGAAAGACGAGAACGGGAAGATTATCTACGACGATGATTTCTTCGGAGAACAGACTTCCCTGACGGTATCAGGACAGCTGGAGGGCGAGTTAGGTGCGACAGCCTTAGGTGCTATCTATACCTTTGGCCCTACGTTCCGTGCAGAGAATTCTAATACTCCACGCCATCTTGCTGAGTTCTGGATGGTGGAACCTGAGGTGGCTTTCCTTGACCAAGAGGAACTGATGGACCTTGAAGAAGACTTTATCAAGTATTGTGTTAAATGGGCACTTGATAACTGTAAGGACGATATTGCCTTCCTCAACCAGATGATTGACAAGACACTGATTGCTCGTCTGGAGGGTGTACTGAAGGAGACCTTCGTGCGCCTGCCTTATACAGAGGGTATTAACATCCTGCAGGAAGCCATCAAGAACGGTAAGAAGTTTGAGTTCCCCTGCAATTGGGGTGATGACCTTGCCTCTGAGCATGAGCGCTATCTCGTAGAGGAACACTTTAAGAAGCCTGTTATCATGACCGACTATCCACGTGCGTTCAAGTCGTTCTATATGAAACAGAACACTGATACAGCCGATGGCGGTTCTGTAGGTTACAAAGGTGCTGTTGCTCCTGGTCCTACGATGCAGGGTACAGACGTGCTGTTCCCACAGATTGGTGAGATTATCGGTGGTTCAGTCCGTGAGGAAAGTTATGAAAAACTGATGGGTGAGATAGAGCGTCGTCAGATGGATAAGACCCACCTGTGGTGGTATATTGATACCCGTCGTTGGGGAACCTGTCCACATGCTGGTTTCGGACTCGGTTTCGAGCGTCTGATTCTCTTTGTAACAGGTATGCAGAACATCCGTGACGTCATACCTTTCCCACGTACCCCGAAGAGTGCAGAGTTCTAAACGAGGGTGATACCCTCATCAGAGATAGTAATCAGTCGGCGGCGGTAAAGGTCGCCGACTGCTTTTTTATAGACTTTCTTCGAGACCCCGAAGCGTTGGGCAATATCTTCGGCAGGGCTCTTATCACCCAAATCACAATGTCCTCCATGCTTTTTCAGGTAGCGTAACAGCTCGTCAGAGAAGTCAAGAGCCCGCTCATAGCCATTATGCTTCTGGTATCGCTCCACCTTTGCCGTTGCCATGAGGCGATGTGTCTTCTCATCCTCCATGACATAGACATAATAGCGTTGTCCTTTCTGCATCCGTTGTTTCTGTTCACGGAAAGGACAGAATAAGTCTTTCATCAGTCCCCAATTCAGGAAGGCACCGTATTCATTCGTCCATGCACATTCCAACCAAGCGAATTCACCAACTTTGGCAAGGGGCTTAAGTGTGGTGGCTATCAGTTTTTCGTCTTGGTCGAGATAGACGAATACCGTGATGTCGTCGCCGACTTTCGTCCCTTCGGGTACATAACGGGTAGGCAGGAGTATCTCTCCTTCGTCTCCTCCGTCAAGGTAGAGGCCGAAGTCAACGCTTTTTACGACGCGCAGAGTGTTATAGTCACCGAGTTTAATCATTTTCGATAGGAGTTATAGTGTCTGTTCCTATAGTATCTATAGTTTCTATAGGGGACTCTAAGAGTCCATCCCGCATATGGATAGTACGGTCTGTAATATTTGCCAGTTGTTCGTCGTGTGTGACGATGACAAAGGTTTGTCCGAACTTGTCACGCAGGTCGAAGAACAATTGGTGTAACTCCTCCTTGTTCTTAGAATCAAGGGAACCGCTGGGCTCATCGGCAAGGATGACTGCCGGATGATTGATGAGGGCACGTGCCACAGCAACACGCTGTTTCTCTCCACCACTCAGTTCGTTAGGCTTATGACTTGCCCTGTCTGTTAGTCCCATGAATTCCAATAACTCTTGTGCATGTTGTTTCGCCTCCCGTTGTGGAACTCCTGCGATATAGGCAGGTATCATGATATTCTCAATAGCCGTAAACTCAGGTAACAACTGGTGAAACTGGAACACAAAACCGATATGCTGGTTGCGGAAATCAGAGAGTTTCTTCTTACTGAGGTTACTAACGTCAATGCCGTTGACACAGACAGTACCAGCATCTGGTTTATCCAGTGTGCCTATAATCTGTAATAGTGTTGTTTTGCCGGCTCCACTGGGTCCTACAATACTGACAACTTCTCCTTTGTCGATGTGAAGGTCGATGCCTTTCAGAACTTCGAGAGAGCCGAAACTTTTTTTGATTCCTTGGATTGATATCATGGGCTTAATAGATTTAAAGGGGACGGTGACTGTTGATCCAACTGGCAATGGTAGCATAGATACTACTCTCTTCCTGATGTTGTGCCTCCGTGAAGGTCATGCTGTTCTCTTTTGCATCACCATATTGGTCAGGGAAGATAATCATCAGATTCTTGCCAGAGAAATGCTGCATTAACTCATTGGGCAGTCGTTCTAAGGCATTCTTGTAGGAGATAGTACCTTTACGTGCCGTGATGACGGCAAACATATGGTCGTCATTGATACTCTCCGCAAGTTTAGGCAGTTCGTTCCAATGTGCCATATAAGTATATTCTGCACGTACCCCAGGATGTCGGTTGTTGATATATTCCCTGATGAGTGACATACTCTCTTCACGTCCATGGAACTGGATGCGACAATCCAGATTGCCTGCCATTCGTGCCAGACGTTCCAGCCAGCGATGGAATCCTGGCTCGAACTCCGCACGTGAGGGGACTACTACTTGTATGCGGCGTAGTGTATTCAAGGGTTGTACAAAGCGAGTCAGTATAATCTGTCTGTTCAGTCCGTTATAGAGACTCTGGATGAAGTCACCCCAGAACTTAGGGTTCACTTCCGTATGGACATGCATACCCATGATAATCTCTGAATTGGCAAATTCGCGGAAGGCATGTTTGATGCCGTTGGCGATATTAGAGGCAAGGCGCACCTGTGTCTGCATCTTGACGTCACTGGCACTTGCCTGTTGTTGTAACTGTTCCAGCAGGCGCAAACCCTTCTCCCTGTTAACAGCTGAATTGGTATCGTCATAGACGACATTCAATGCTACGAGTCCCCTGTTCAGCCTGTTATTACGCATCATGATAGCAAGTTCTAACAGTTGAGGAGCAATCTCAGGATATTTCACACACAGTAATATCTTCTCGTCATCCCGTTGGGCATCGTCCGTCTTCAGGTGTGTCTTTTCTTGCAGGATAATCTGTTGGGCAGCATGTGAGGTCATAAATGTACTGATGACACAGGTAACGAGGATCATGATAACCACACCGTTCAGGATCTCGTCATTAACCAGATAGATACCAGGACTGACCTCCAGTCGCATACCCACCATGACCATTGCAATGGCTCCTGCGGCATGAGCACTCGTCAGTCCGAACATCATATTGCCTGCCGACTGGGGCAGATGGAATAACAGACTCGACAGGTAGGCGGCTACAGCCTTTCCGAAGGTACCGAAGAAGGCTATCAACAGTACAATCCACAGCATGTGCAACCCTGTAAAGAGGGAACCGACATTGATAAGCATACCCACTCCAATCAGGAAATAGGGGATGAAGAGAGCGTTACCGATAAACTCAATACGGTTCATCAACGGAGATACATGTGGGATATAACGGTTGAGAATCAATCCGGAGAGAAATGCGCCTACGATACCTTCTACACCAATAGCCTCAGAGACTGCAGCACTGAGGAACATCACCGCAAGAACGAAGATAAACTGCATCACGGCATCGGAGTAACGGCGGAGGAAATATCGGGCAAGCTTGGGTATCAGCCAGGCACTGGCTACACAGAACAAAGAGAATTTCAGCAGGAAGAGAATCCAGAACCAAAAGCCCACATCTTCTCCATATGAGGCAGCTAATGCGGCCAGCATCATCAGTGCAAGGAAGAGGGATAGCATGGATGAACCCACACTCAACATCACGCTGGAGTGACGTTGCAGTCCATAGCGTCCAATGATAGGATAGGCTATCAGGGTGTTCGATGCCATGATACATCCTAAAAGGAAGGAGGCCTGAGAAGAATAATCCAGTAGCCACATAGCCATGAAGTAGGTCATAATAAGTGGTACAAGACAGGTGAGTAATCCGAAAATCAGGAATCGTTTGGAGTTCTTCTTTACACTTTCCAAATCCATTTCCAATCCTGCGAGGAACATGATATACAAAAGTCCAACCTTCCCAAACAACTCAAAAGAGGAGTCGCGTTCCAGAATGTTCAGTCCGTATTTACCAATTATTACACCAGCCAAAACCATCCCAATAATATGCGGAATACGCAGTTTGCCCATGATGATAGGAGCAAACAATATAATCAGAAGCACGACGAAGAAAATCAGCGTCGGGCTGGTAATTGGGAAATAAGATGCTAAATATATCATTTCAAATGCAAAGGTACGAAATTTTTTTTGTACCTTTGCAAAAACTATAAAGAAAAGACTATGACATACAACGAAATTGGAAAGACTGGTATGCGGGTGTCGAACTTAGGTTTTGGCGCGTCGTCATTAGGCGGTGTGTTCCATTCCATCCGTGAGGAAGAGGGTATCCGTGCCGTCCATACGGCAGTGGATAACGGCATTAACTTCATAGACGTATCTCCCTATTATGGTCATCTGAAGGCAGAAACCGTATTAGGAAAGGCTCTCAAGGATATTCCTCGTGATAAGTATTACTTGTCGACGAAAGTCGGGCGCTATGGGAAGGATGGCGTGAACACCTGGGATTACAGTGGCAAACGTGCTATAGAGAGCGTGTATGAGAGCTTGGAACGGTTGAATGTTGACTATATCGACTTGATTAATGTACATGACATCGAGTTTCAGGCAGGCATGGAGGGTGGACTGCAGAAGATTGTCGACGAGACCTTGCCAGTATTGGTAGGACTGAAACGGGAGGGAGTGGTGCGTCATGTGGGTATCACTGACTTGCAGCCCGAGAATCTGAAATGGGTTGTTGAGCATTGTGAAGAAGGAACAGTAGAGAGTATCCTTAATTTCTGTCATTACAGTTTGAATGATACCTTGCTTGCCGACTATCTCGGGTTCTTTGAACAGCATCATGTGGGAGTTATCAATGCCTCTCCGTTGTCTATGGGATTGCTTTCCCAACGAGGAACCCCTGACTGGCATCCGGCTCCAAAGGATTTGAAGGAAGCCTGTGCCAAGGCAGCTGCATATTGTCAGGGAAAGGGCTATCCCATTGAGAAACTTGCCATACAGTTCTCTACCAGTATGAATCCTCGTATTGCCACGACGCTTTTCAGTAGTGCCAATCCTGACAACGTGTTAAAGAATATCAGTTATGTCAATGAACCGATGGACGAACAGTTGGTAATGGAGGTACAGCAGATGATCGGTGACCAGATGTTTGTAAGATGGAAAAACTCATAATCGATGCACATAGTCATCTGTGGTTGACACAGGACACACAGGTAAACGGTCTGCCGATTTATCAATTGGAACCTAATCGCAGCCGTAGTATGTTCTTGGGTGAGGAGCGTCAGATGTTGCCGCCTTTTATGACGGATGGTCAGAATACGGCAGAGCGTTTCTTGAGTAATATGGACTATGCACAGGTAGCGGCTGCCGTTGTCACACAAGAGTTCATAGATGGATTGCAAAACGACTATCTACTGCAAGTAGAACAGCGTTATCCGAATCGCTTCTTTACCTTTGGTATGGCTGACTGTCGTGAATCTGGCTTTTCTGCACATGCCGATAGACTGATGAAGGATTTCAAGGGTATTAAAGTTCCTGCAGCCCGATTGCCACTGCATTTCCTTAATGACGAGATGGTTAAAATGCTGCACCAAATGGAAGAATGTGGTAAGATTCTCGGTATCGAATTGATGGATGGTGATGCACAGGTAGGACAGATGGAGGAGATCATTCAGGAGTGCCCTCAACTGAAAATTGCTATCGGCCATTTTGGTATGGTGACACGTCCAGGTTGGTTGTCTCAGATCAAATTGGCACGTCATGAGCATGTTTACATTGAAAGTGGGGGAATTACATGGCTTTTCAATGATGAGTTCTATCCCTTTCCCTCTGCCGTCCGCGCTATTAAGGAGGCAGCAGAGTTAGTAGGTATGGAAAAACTGATGTGGGGTAGTGATTATCCTCGTACCATTACTGCCATCACATACAAGATGTCGTATGACTTCATTGAGAAGACAAAAGAACTCAGTGACAACGATAAACGACTCTTCTTGGGTGGGAATGCCAAGCAGTTCTTCGGCTTCGGTGAATTACCCGGTCTTCCGTATATTAAGAATATGAGTGAATGAAAATGGAGTAGAATAATTATTGAGATATGGAAAAACAACAATCATCTCTGATTACGAAGGATGGTGTGAGTCTTCTCCTGCCGTTTATCCTCGTGACATTTTGTTTTGCCCTTTGGGGCTTTGCCAACGACATCACCAATCCGATGGTCAAGGCGTTTTCAAAGATATTCCGGATGAACGTCACAGACGGCTCATTGGTACAGGTTGCCTTCTATGGCGGTTATTTCGCAATGGCTTTCCCTGCTGCAATCTTCATTCGTAAATATTCCTATAAGGCAGGTGTCCTGATGGGGTTGGGACTGTATGCCGCCGGCGCCTTACTCTTCTTCCCTTCCAAGAGCATCGGTCTCTATGGCTGTTTCTTGGTCGCCTATTTTATTATGACCTGTGGACTGTCTTTCTTGGAGACCTCCTGTAATCCATATATCCTGACGATGGGTTCTAAGGATACAGCTGCACGACGACTGAATCTGGCACAGTGCTTCAATCCTTGTGGCTCCATCATTGGTATGTATGTGGCGATGAACTACATTCAGGCGAAGTTGAATCCGCTGAACAGCAGTGAGCGTGCAATGTTGGATGATTCAGAATTTGAAGCATTGAAGAATGCTGACCTCGACATATTGATCTCTCCCTATCTTGCTATCGGAGCCGTCATTATCGTGATGTTCCTCATTATCCTCTTCACGAAGATGCCAAAGAATGGTGACCAGAACCATGATATCCATATTATGACTACCCTGAAAAAACTTGTGTCAATGAAACGCTATCGGGAGGGAGTCATTGCACAGTTCTTTTATGTGGGAGCCCAGATAATGTGTTGGACCTTCATTATCCAATATGGTACACGGGTATTTATGGCAGAGGGGATGGAAGAACAGGCGGCAGAGGTATTGTCACAGCAGTTCAATATCTATGCGATGATCTTCTTCATCTGCTCTCGTTTCATAGCAACCTTCCTGATGAAATGGTTGAAGCCCGCTGTGTTATTGAGTATCTTTGGCATTCTTGCCATGATATTCACAGTAGGAGTAATCGTTTTCCAGGATCGTATGGGTATCTATTGCCTCGTATGTGTCAGTGGTTGTATGTCGCTGATGTTCCCGACCATTTATGCTATTGCCCTCAAAGGCTTGGGCGACGAGGCGAAGTTTGGAGCCGCAGGACTGATTATGGCCATCCTTGGAGGTTCCGTGCTTCCCCCGCTTCAGGCGATGATTATTGACAAGGGAACAGTATTTGGTGACTTCCCAGCCACGAATGTCTCGTTTATCCTGCCCTTCGTCTGTTTCCTGATAGTGACCGTTTATGGATATAGAGTTCATTTGAGTAAGAATAAAGACTAAATATATATGAAAGCAATACAGATTGTAGAGCCGTCGGTAATGAAGGTTATTGAGATGGCTGAGCCCCAGATGGGCGATGAGGAAGTACTCTTGAGAATGGAGTATGTTGGTTTTTGTGGTAGTGACCTGAACACGTATCGTGGTGCAAACCCGATGGTGAAGATGCCAGTGGTGCCTGGCCATGAGGTGGGTGCTTCTATTGTCAGGGTGGGAAAGAACGTGCCTGCAAGTTTGACTCCTGGTATGACAGTGACAGTCAATCCTTATACCAACTGTGGCAAGTGTGCTTCTTGTCGTAACGACCGCGTGAATGCCTGTCAGAATAACGAGACACTGGGAGTCCAGCGTTGGGGCGCTATGCGTGAGTATCTTTGTCTGCCTTGGACGAAGATAATCCCCGTCGGATCACTGTCTTCCCGTACCAGTGCATTGATAGAGCCGATGAGTGTGGGCTTCCATGCAGTTAATCGTGCGCAGGTAACAGATATTGATGTTGTGATGGTGATTGGTTGCGGCATGGTGGGCATGGGTGCTGTGGTACGTGCTGCCCAGCGTGGTGCTATTGTCATCGCTGCCGATATCGATGACGAGAAACTGGCACTGGCTCGTGAGATGGGTGCCAAGTACACTGTTAATACGATGTCGGACGATGTACAGGTTTGTCTGCAGGAGATAACAGATGGTTTCGGTCCTGATGTGGTCATTGAGGCAGTAGGCAGTCCTGTAACCTATCGCATGGCTGTCGATGAGGTTGCCTTTACAGGACGTGTTGTATGTATCGGTTATGCAAAGTCGGAGGTATCGTTCCAGACGAAGTATTTCGTACAGAAGGAACTTGATATCCGAGGCTCACGTAATGCTCAGCCCAGCGATTTCCGTGCTGTTATCCGTTATTTGGAGAAAGGTACTTGTCCCGTTGACCGTCTCATCAGTAATGAGGTAAAGCCCGAGGAGGCTTCTGCTGCCATGCAACAGTGGGCAGAGAATCCAGGTAAAGTGTTCCGTATTTTAGTCAATTTCCGATAAGCATATGAAAAGAGTATTCCTGTCATTGATGTTGTGCTGTGGACTGGTCATGACTAGTAGGGCACAGGATGTGAAGATAGAGTTTATGACACCACGTATCGTGCATGTGGTGAAAGGTCAACCCACGAAGTCGTTGGTAGTAATTGCTAAACCAGAGAATGTTCAATGTTCGATGACTCATGGTCTGTGGAAGAGCAGCGAACTGACTGTCAGACAGGATGCAAATGGTAATCTGACCTTCCTGACAGCAAAAGGAAAGGTGTTGCTTCGCGAGAAGAGTTGTGATGTGTCCAAGGTGCGCCAGACTTTCATGCTTGATAAGGATGAGGCTGTCTATGGTCTCGGTACGATACAGAATGGGAAGATGAATCGTCGTGGTGAGCACAAGCGCATGGAACAGTCGAACCTCGAGGATTTCCAGAACGTGTTGCAGAGCATCAAGGGCTGGGGTATCTATTGGGAGAATTATTCGCCGACGCAGTTTGATGACGATGCCAATGGGATGTCGTTTACCTCAGAGGTAGGCGAGGGTATCGACTATTACTTCATGTATGGTGGCTCTGCCGATGGCGTGGTAGCCCAGATGCGCCATCTCTCTGGTGATGTTCCCATGTTCCCATTGTGGACCTACGGTTTCTGGCAGTCGAAGGAGCGTTATAAGACGGCTGCAGAAACGGAGAGCATCGTTGATAAGTATCGTGCGTTGCAAGTGCCTCTTGACGGAATCATTCAGGATTGGCAGTACTGGGGAAGCAACTATCTATGGAATGCGATGGACTTCCTGTCAGAAGATTTCGCCAATGGCCCGCAGATGATTAAGAATGTCCATGCAAAGCATGCGCACTTCATGATTTCGATATGGGCGAGTTTCGGACCACAGACACAACAGTTCCGTGAACTCAATGAGAAAGGATTGCTGATGCCTTTTGAGACATGGCCGCAGAGTGGTCTCTCACATATCTGGCCTCCACGTATGGATTATCCGTCGGGGGTGAAGGTGTATGATGCCTTTAGTCCTGTGGCGCGTAATATCTATTGGAAGTATCTGAAAACATTGTATGACTATGGCACGGATGCATGGTGGATGGATTCTACTGATCCCGACTTCTTTAATCCGCGTGAGAGTGACTATGAGCATCCTGTCTATGGTGGGACATGGCGTTCACTGCGTAATGCCTTCCCATTGGAAACTGTACGTGGTATCTATCAGTCGCAGCGCAGGGATTATCCGAACTCTCCTAAGCGTGTCTTCATCATGACGCGCTCGTCGTATGCAGGTCAACAGCATTATGGTTCGAACATGTGGAGTGGTGATGTAGCATCCTCATGGGATATGCTGCGTAAGCAGGTGCCTGCAGGAATGAGTTTCTCGTTGACAGGTAATCCTAATTTCAATACAGATATCGGTGGCTTCTTCTGTAATGCCTATAACACCAAGGGCCCAGGCTCTGCACCTCAGAATCCACAGTATCAGGAGTTGTATGTGCGCTGGATGCAGTATGGACTCTTTACTCCTGTATTCCGCAGCCATGGTGCTGATGCGCCTCGTGAGATATGGCAGTTTGGTAAAAAGGGTGAGCCTGTCTATGATGCTATCGAGAAGATGATCCGCCTGCGCTATCGTCTAATACCTTATTTATATAGTACGGCTTGGCAGGTAACGAGTAATAACGAGAGTTATATCCGTCCGTTGTTCAGTGACTTCGCTGCCGACAAGCGTGTGTGGGACATGACGGATGAGTTGATGTTCGGACGTAGTATCCTTGCAGCTCCTATTGTCAATCCTTTGTATACGGAAGAGCAAATCATCAAGGAGGATGCAATGACGGGCTGGGACAGGAATAATGTAAAAATGAAAGAAAATAAAAATGAAGATGTGGATTGGTCGCAGTCAAAGACAGTCACGAAATACCTGCCGCAAGGCACTGACTGGTATGACTTCTGGACGAATACACGCATGAAGGGTGGACAGAGTGTAACGATACAAGCAACGCTCGATCAAGTGCCGATGTATGTACGTGCAGGCAGCATTCTGCCGCTTGGTCCTGAGATGCAGTATGTAGGTGAGAAGCCTTGGGATAACCTTGAGCTGCGTGTCTATCCTGGTGCTGACGGTTCGTTTGTGCTGTATGAGGATGAAGGCGACAACTACAACTATGAGAAGGGTGTCTATAGTACTATCACCTTCCAGTGGAATGACAAGTCGAAGATACTGACGATTAGTCAGAGGAAGGGTGATTTCCCCGGTATGCTTCAACAGCGCCAGTTCACCATCGTCCTTCCTGACGGGCGGCAGCAGACAGTCAATTATGACGGCCAGCAACTACAAGTGAAGATGTAAAGTGGAAGAAAAAGACAATTATTTGGAAGAAAATAGCAAGTCACTTTTTCTTTTTCTTCATATCTTTGCACCATCTGCACCATTGCACCGTCAAAAGATGAATAATAACCAATAATAATAGAAAAGTATGAAAACAATGAGGTCTCAATTCCTACTGCTTCTTGCCATGCTGATGATGGCGGTAATGGGGGCGAAAGCAGGTAATGTGCTCTATGCCGTCGTCAGCGATACCGATGATGACGGTGATGTTGACAAGCTCGTGATTAAATGGGGCGTTGCCGAGAATGGTTCATGGAAGCACACAACTGCTGGATGGAAGGATGCCGCTTATCTTTCCATATCCAAAGACATTAAGAAAAAGATAACATCTGTGACTATTGACGAATCATGTAAAGCCTGTACCCTCAATATGATGGCATATATATTCTCGGATATGCAGATGACCACCATCACCGGTCTTGCCAACCTGAACACAAGCAATGCCACAAGTATGCGGTCGATGTTTATGGGTTGTCAGGCACTGACCTCTCTTGACCTGAGTACATTTGATACCAGTAATGTGACGGACATGTATGGTATGTTTTATTTATGCAAGAACATACGAACACTGGATCTCACTTCGTTTAACACTGCCAAAGTATCGAATATGCTTGGGATGTTCGCCGATGATGAGCTTTTGGAGAAGGTATTTGTCAGTGACGATTGGAATACGGATGCCGTAGGACAGGGCACTATGATGTTCGATGGCTGTACCTCCATCGTCGGTGAGGATGGTACGACATTTAATAGTGCCGACACTAACAAGTCCAAAGCCCATTTTGGTGAAGACGGCTATCTATGTAGCAACTACCTCTATGGTGATGCAGACAACACTGCACGCCTCATGGAATGGAACGACTGTCATTTCAGCAGTGTCAAAATAAAGGGACGTACGCTGGAGGCGGGCAAGTGGAATGCACTCAGCCTGCCGTTCACTCTTGGTGCTGACCATATCGCAGCCAGTTTCCCCGAAGGTACTAAGATCATGACGCTTAGCAGCTATGCGAACGACGGAACGGATGTTCCCATTGGCTTTGCAGAGGTTATGACCATCAAGAAAGGACAGCCTTACCTTGTCTTCATCCCCGAAGGCGAGGACATCACCGACCCTGTGTTTCGCAATGTCATCATACAGCCTGCCAGTGTAGAGACCTGTAAGAATGTCAAGGGTGATGCCACGTTCATCGGTACCTATGCCCCCGTGGTTCTTCCCCCAAGCACTCAGTGTTTCTATGTGCTGAATAATAAACTCTTTTGTCCCAGACGCAATACGACCGTCAAGCCTTTCTATGCCTATTTCACACTTGCCAATCCTTTGCCGACCAAAGTCGTAGTCAGTGGTATCGCCATTGAAGAGGAGGTAATTGACGATACTGAAGTGCTCTATGCCGTCGTCAACGATACCGATGATGATGGTGATGTTGATAAGCTCGTAGTCAAATGGGGCGTTGCCGAGAAGGGTTCATGGAGGTACTATCCAAATAGTGCATGGGGATGGAGGGATGCCACTAATACTGCTATAACTGTAGCTGACAGGGAAAAGATTACTTCAGTGACTATTGACGAATCATGTAAAGCCTGTACTCTCATAAGTATGGCACACTTGTTCAGGAAGATGCAGATGACCACCATCACCGGTCTTGCCAACCTGAACACTGGTAATGCTACAAGTATGCAGTGTATGTTTACTGATTGTCAGGCACTGACCTCTCTTGACCTGAGTGCATTTGATTCTAGCAAAGTGTTGGACATGCTTGGTCTCTTTGCCTATTGTTCGGAACTGGAAACTATTGATGTCAGCGCGTTTAATACTATGAGAGTAACGGATATGTCAGCTATGTTCAGTGAGTGCGTGAAACTGACTACCATCATAGGACTGGATCAGTTCAACACCCGCTTAGTGGAGGATATGAGTGATATGTTCGGACATTGTGAGAAGATACAAACGCTGGACCTCACTTCGTTTAACACTGCCAGAGTATTGAACATGAAGATGATGTTCTATCTTGATGAGCTTTTGGAGAAGATATATGTCGGTGACGATTGGAATACAGAGACAGTTTCAAGCAGTACTAGTTCTATGATGTTCCAAGGCTGCAGTAGTCTTGTCGGTGGTGCAGGAACAACATACGACAGCCACAATGTTGACAAGTTCTATGCCCATGTCGATGAAGGTACAAGTGATCCTGGCTACCTGCGCAGCGTCACCCCCGGTGATGCCGACGGTGACGGTGTCGTAGACGTGAACGACGTGACGACAACCATCAACCACATCTTAGGCAAGCCCGTCGCCAACTTCATCAGAAAAGCCGCCAACGTGGACGGCGACACTTCAATAGATGTCAATGACGTTCAAGGCATCATCGACATTGCACTGGGGAAGAAGTAAGGAGTCGAGAGATTTTTCTTTCCTATTCTTTAGTATAAAAGGAAAAATTTAGAGAGATGAAAGTTGCAATAGTAGGTGCCTCAGGTGCCGTAGGTCAGGAGTTCTTGAGAATCCTCGACCAGAGAAATTTCCCCATGGATGAGTTGGTATTGTTCGGCTCAGAGCGTAGTGCTGGCAGATCTTATACTTTCCGTGGTAAGGAACTGACAGTAAAACTGCTTCAGCATAACGACGACTTCAAAGATATCGATATTGCCTTTACCTCCGCAGGTGCAGGAACGTCGAAGGAGTTTGCTGAGACCATTACCAAATATGGTTGTGTGATGATAGATAACAGCTCTGCCTTCCGTATGGATGACGATGTACCCTTGGTAGTACCTGAATGTAATGCGGAGGATGCGTTGAAACGTCCTCGTGGTATCATTGCCAATCCGAACTGTACGACCATCATGATGGTTGTGGTGTTACAGCCGCTGGAGCAACTGAGTCATATCAAGCGTATCCACGTCAGCTCTTATCAGAGTGCTTCAGGTGCCGGTGCCGCTGCTATGGCAGAACTGCAACAGCAGTATAAGGAAATGGTAGAAGAGGGCGAAGTTAAAACGATTAAGAAATTCCCTCATCAGTTAGCATATAACGTCATCCCTCAGATTGATGTTTTCCAGCCTAATGGTTACACCAAGGAAGAGATGAAGATGTATAACGAGACACAGAAGATTATGCATACCGATGCCAAGTGTTCTGCTATGTGTGTGCGTGTCAGTTCTTTACGCTCTCATTCAGAGAGTGTATGGATTGAAACGGAGCGTCCTATAAGTGTCGAAGAGGCACAGAAAGCGATTGCTGCTGCTCCTGGTTGTACACTTGTTGACGATCCAGCCAACCTTGTTTATCCGATGCCGTTGGAGACTGCAGGTAAGGATGATGTCTATGTAGGACGTGTGCGCAAGGACCTCTCTGATGAGAATGGTCTTACCTTCTGGCTCTCTGGTGACCAGATTCGTAAGGGGGCTGCTTTGAATGCAGTTCAGATAGGAGAGTACTTAATCAAAGTAGGTAATGTAAAATAAGCATTTTGCTTGTACATATAAAAAGGAGCAACCTCTTAAGGCTGCTCCTTTTGCTTGTACATATAAAAAGGAGCAACCTCTTAAGGCTGCTCCTTTTATTGTGTCGACACTTGGATTCGGACCAAGGACCCCCACCATGTCAAGGTGATACTCTAACCAACTGAGCTATGCCGACAATTCTTAATTTTTCCGTGCGCCTGACAGGACTCGAACCTGCACGTCGCGAAACACTAGATCCTAAGTCTAGCGCGTCTACCAATTCCGCCACAGGCGCTCATTCCTTTTAAGACGCTTCTGTCGTTTGCGGATGCAAAGGTACGAATAAGTGAGCAAAATGCAAAAGAAAAATGAAATTTTCTTTTCATTTTCGAGCGAAAGTATCTTCGACGTTAGTCAAAGGTACGATAAAAAAAGAATATTACAAAATTTATTTGGCAATTATTTTCCTTGCCGCCTCGATAATCGTATCAATTCCTTTCCTTGTATCCTCATCGGTCAGTTGCACGTTATAGTCTGGTTCAATACCAAACTCTGTTTGCTGTTTGTTTTTGTCATACATAGGACAGGCAGAGTAACGGACGCTCCATCCGTTAGGCAGACTACTACTCATAGGCATTCCAGAGCCACCGCCTGTATGGTCGCCTACAATCTTGACGTTGGGTAGTGCATGCATCATGGAGGTAAACTCGTTGGCGGCACTAAATACGGAGCGGTTGGTCAGCACACATACGGGTTTATGCCAACGGATATTACTTGACGGTTCTAAGTATTGTGCCTCCATGTCGCTGAAGTCGTCATGCCCCTTTCCCGTCTTGTGCTGCATATACCCCACCAGTGTTTTCTCATGGACAAAGCGGGCAGCCAGTTTTTCAGCGTTCGTCAAGTCGCCTCCACCATTGTTACGGATGTCAATAATGATACCCTGACAAAGGGCGAAGTAGGCGAGGACATCGTCCAGATTACCCTCACCGATAGGATCTTGACAAGACTCATAGCGGATATAGCCGATATTATCGTCCAATACCCTGTATTTCATTCCACTGGCAATCTTATAGTCTGTTCCCATATAGATACGTGACAGGCTGTCGCTGAAATTCTTGGGATAAGCCTCCTGCCACGTCCAATAGCGTCCGTAGTCATAACTCGTAGAGAGGTTAACGTGTCCGTCGCGCAGTTCGGCAAGCATGTCACAGAGAACCTCAAAGAGTTGTGTCTCCGTCATCTTTTCATTTACGCGTACCTTATATTTTTTATAGACTTCCTGCCAGTCGAGTCCGTACTCATGTTGTTTATAAGCGAAAAAACAATAATGCTCATCGATAATCTGCCATAATGCTTCGAAATTGCCTGACGGTGTATCAGGACGCTCGTCCTCGGAGATGCAGGCCGCCATCAGTATGGCGGCAATGTAAAAATGGAAGAATTTAAAAAATAAAGATTGGTATCGTTTCATTTTTACATTATCTCATTTTTACATTAACAATAGAGAATCGTCGGGTGAAACCAATCAGAAAGCGGTGTGTGTACACATGCTGTTTGAGTTGGTTGACCTTATATTGTTGGTAGTTACCCAGATAACCGATCCGTAACGTCCACTTTCCTGTGATATTAGCATCGATGGTAAGCATCTGTCGCCATTCTGGGGCATTGCCAAAAGAGGTCAGTATGATGTTATGGTCATAATTGCCACGTGAGAATATCTCATAGTACGACTGTCCGTAATTCGGTGAGAACATGATTCCCACCAATGGGAGATTCAACTCATAACGAGCCATTATTGGTTTGCCGAATAGTGAAAAGCGATAAGAGGCGACACCTGTCGGCATGATATTCAGATGGGCACGAGCTTGAGCAGGATTGTTAGAGTTGGAGGTGTTGTAGATGAATCCCAGCGTAGCATTGACGACACCGCCAGCCTGTAACGTTAGTCGGTCGTCGAAAAACTGCCAGCGATAGAGTTTTCCCCAATAGAAATTATAAGCACCTTCCAGTTCTTTCTTTGAGTTGGCGCGGTCATGGACAAAAGAGAGGTTAGCCTCATGTTCCATCAAAGTACTCCAACGTTTGTTGGGACGATGACGCTCTACTGTAGCAAGAAAACTGATACCGAATCCTTTGAATTGTTCTGCAGAGAGGTAGGTATCTAATATGTTAGAGCCACCAATACCAATCATTCTGCTGCTGGTAATGACTTTCTGGCTGTTATCTGTTAGCTCTTGGCTATTGGCAGGTGTGTTTATTGCCAAAAGCCAAAAGCTAAAAGCCAAAAGCCTATATTTATTAGAAGTCTTCATCCGAGAAAAGAGACGGTTGCTCATTGGAGGGTTGGGGGGCTTCGGAGTGTGCGGAGTTCTCGGAGCTCTCGGAGTTCTCAGAGTTCTCGGAGCTCTCAGAGTTCTCGGAGTTCTCCAGAGGTTCTGGGAATCTTGTCGGTTCCAATTCGATGATGTTTTCTATTTGACAGGTCGTCAGTCGCTTACCCTTAGCCTTATAGCCCTTGACAGCAATAAACTGTTCTACGTCGAATTCCTCTGTGCCTCGGAACTCGTCAGCACCTCCGTAAGTCACTTGAATACGAGGATATACCTGGTCAGTCAACAGAATTTGCTGGGAGTTAGGGTTCTCTCCTAAATAATTCTGTTTTCTCTTGGAAGCTTCCATCAGGAAACGCTTGACATACGGATAGCCTTGGTTGTCTGCATCGTAGAGTATGCAACTCCAAACTTTCTCCGCATTATATTTCTCGATGATGGCAATATTGTCTTCGAAATGGTTGTTGACCTCGAAGTTTGTCAGATAATAGTCTCCATTCTTCAAGATGACTAAGATCTGGTCTGTGTCACTGAATTCTCCTAACAAGCGTCCGTGCTCGTCATAGTTCAGGCGGTTGACATCGGGATCATACCATACCATTCTTCCACCTAAGGTAGAGTGTCCTGCCTTTTTCAGTCCGATGCGGTGTACCTGGAACTTCGTCAGGATGATACCCTTGGCAGTGCGTCCTTTGATGCCTACTTCCGAGAAGTCCTTGTCGAAGAATATCTTCTTGAGTTTCGGAGCTGGGTCGAGTGTCACCTTGATAACTTCTGCCTCACCATTGGGATTCGCCGTGAAGTAGACAACCTTCGAGCCGGGTGTGCCTGCTGTGATATCATATTCACGGTCACGGACGATGTTAGGTACGTTGAAACGCTTGATGAAATACCAGCCTTTTTTGCCGTCACGGTATACTGCATTATAGATGGTACGCTGGTCGTTCTTCTTGAAGACTCCCAGCCATAGGATGTTCTTGCCGACAAAGAGTTTCTCTGCCACACGGACAACCTTGAACTTACCATCTTTATAAAAGATGATGATATCGTCGATATCCGAGCAGTTGCAGACAAATTCGTCTTTCTTCAGTCCTGTACCGATGAAGCCGTCGTTGCGGTTGATATATAGTTTCTGATTTGCTTCTACTACCTTTGTCGCTTCAATGGTGTCGAAGTTGCGGATTTCTGTCAGACGCGGATAATCCTTTCCGTATTTGTCCTTGAGGTATGTGAACCAATTGGCGGTGACTTCCACGAGGTTATTCAGGTCGTGGTCTATCTCGTCTATCTCCGCCTTGATGCGAGCCATCAGCTCATCTGCCTTGTCCTTGTTGAATTTCAGGATGCGCTGCATCTTGATCTCCAGCAGTTTGAGGATATCCTCTTTGGTGACCTCACGGATCATCTGCGGATAATAAGGTGTCAGTCGCTCGTCGATATGTTCACAGACGGCATCGATAGTAGGTGCCTGTTCGAATTTCTTATCCTTATAGATACGCTCCTCGATGAAGATTTTCTCCAGGGAATAGAAATGCAATTGCTCCAGGAGTTCATTCTTTCGGATCTCCAATTCCTGTCGGATGAGGCCTTTGGTACGATCCACCCCATGGCGCAGCACGTCGGATATAGTCAGGAACTGTGGCTTGTTATCTTCGATGACGCAGCAGTTAGGCGAAATGTTGATCTCACAGTCTGAGAAAGCATAGAGGGCATCCAGTGTCTTGTCGGAAGAAACGCCAGGGGCGAGTTGCACCTGTATCTCTACCTTTGCCGCAGTCAAGTCTTCCACATGACGTGCCTTGATTTTCCCTTTGTCTATAGCTTTCAGTATAGAGTCAATCAGTGTCTCGGTAGTCTTCGAGAATGGTATCTCACGGATGACGAGAGTCTTCTGGTCGAGTTTCTCTATCTTCGCACGTACCTTGATGACACTGCCACGCTGTCCGTCATTGTATTTCGATACATCGATACTTCCGCCAGTGGGGAAGTCTGGATAGAGTCTGAAGTCCTCTCCATGCAGATAGGAAACGGCGGCATCACAGATCTCCACGAAGTTATGAGGAAGAATCTTTGTGGATAGTCCCACGGCAATACCCTCTGCACCTTGTGCCAGTAGCAATGGATATTTCACAGGAAGGGTGATGGGCTCCTTGTTCCTGCCGTCATACGACATCTTCCATTCGGTGGTCTTGGGATTGAATACTGTCTCGAGGGCGAATTTTGACAGTCGTGCCTCGATATATCGTGGTGCTGCCGCTTTGTTGCCCGTCAGGATATTACCCCAGTTACCTTGTGTCTCTATCAACAAGTCTTTCTGTCCCAGTTGTACCAGTGCGTCACCAATGGATGCATCACCATGAGGATGAAACTGCATGGTGTGTCCCACGATGTTTGCTACCTTGTTGAACCTGCCGTCGTCCATGCGCTTCATCGAATGTAGGATACGGCGCTGAACAGGTTTCAGACCATCCTCGATATGAGGCACGGCACGGTCAAGAATGGTATAGCTGGCATAGTCTAGGAACCAGTTCTGGTACATGCCGCTCAGATGATGTACGGCTGCTGCGTCGAAGCGGTTGACGGGTTGGTAGTCAGAGTGGGCTTCGGAGTTCTCGGAAAATTCGGAAACCTCTGAGTTCTCTGAGCCCTCTGAGTCTTTGATGTCTTTGATCTCGTCGTCCATGAATGTTTATTTCTTGATGAGTGATGCTACCCAGAGAATGGCAACAGCACCGATGATGGCGGTGCCGAGTTGTCCTAAGACGCCACCCCAGGTGATGCCCAGTTGTTCAAAGAGCCAACCGCCTACCAGACCGCCAAACAGTCCCAGTATGATATTCATAATCAGTCCGAAACCTCCGCCTTTCATCAACTTGCCTGCGCAGAATCCTGCCAAGCATCCTAAGATAAGTGATCCTATCAATCCCATAATTGTATAACGTTTTAGTTAATTCCTTAAAATCCCTATTCTAACTGAATTAAGGAAACTTTTGTTAGTTTTTCTTTAGAAAACCTTTGGAGCTTACTCCTTTATTCGTTATTATCATCAAAAAAATGCCCAAAAGTTTGGAGGATGTTCATTAATTGATTAACTTTGCAGAGCAAATTCTATATAACTTATGGGTAAAGTCCGCTATATCAAACTATTCAAGTCCTATATTTTTATATTCTAAGGACTATTTATTGCAAAAGTAGCAACAATTCCTGGATGTTCCAAATATTTCTTATTCTTTTTGACAATAATGTTGCGTTTTTTCGTATCTTTGCATTATGAAAAGATGGTATATAAGTGGTATGATGCTTTGGATGAGTGTCGTGGCATGGTGTCAGCAGTTGCCGACAGACGGTCCCTTGACGATACGTCCGATGCTGCAACAACTGGGTGAGCAGCTACTGAAAGGAAAGACAGGTAGTATTGTGGCTATCAATCCTGCGAATGGCGAGATACTCTGTATAGCGACGAACACCCCTCAGGGGAGTGATGTGCGACAGGCTATCGGGAAACCGCAGGCTCCTGGCTCTACCTTCAAGACGGCACAGGCACTAACCCTGTTGTCGGAGGATATTGTGACACCTGCCACACAGGTGGTCTGCAATAATGGGGTGACAGACGAGAATATCAAGGTGGGATGTCACCAGCATCGCTCTCCGCTGGCTTTGAGGGATGCCCTGGCACAGAGTTGTAACACATGGTTCCTGATGACCTTCGCTTCAATGATCAACGATAACTTCATCTATAGCGACAAGACAGAGGCTATCAATACATGGCGCAGTTATATGCAGAGCATGGGACTGGGAGGCCCGATGCATATTGATATTGCAGGAGAACAAGGTGGACTGTTGGCTGGTGCTGACTATCTGAACAGGCGTTATAAGAACAACTGGGACGGTAAGACCATCTGGTGGGCAGGTATGGGACAGGGTGATGTGACCTGTACGCCCTTGCAACTTTGTAACCTCGCAGTGACTATTGCCAATAGAGGGTGGTTCTTCGTACCTCATATCCATCAGGGAACCAAGAACCAGCGATACCTCACCAAACGGTGGACAAAAGTGAAGAAGTCGGCATACCAGCCAGTGATAGAAGGGATGAAGATGGCTGTGGAGAAAGGTACGGCAACATGTATCCGTACCACATACCCGATCTGTGGGAAGACAGGAACGGTGGAGAATCCAGGGAAAGACCATTCCGCCTTTATCGGTTTTGCTCCTATGACGGACCCGAAGATCGCTGTTTCCGTATATATCGAGCATGGCGGTTTCGGAGCTGATATGGCAGTTCCCATCGCAGGATTGATCATCGAAGCCTATCTGAAAGGCAAACTGTCACCATCCTCTGCGGCTAAAGCGAAGCAGTTGACGGCAAAGAAGACTCGCTGAAATTCGAAAAAATGCAAATAAATTTGCTTTTTTGCTCACTTAATCGTACCTTTGCACGCATAATTTCGAAATTAGAGTATTATTTATGGCACAAGAAGATGTATTTAAGAAAATCGTGAGTCACTGTAAGGAGTATGGTTTCGTGTTTCCCAGCAGTGAGATCTACGATGGATTAGGCGCAGTGTATGACTACGGTCAGAACGGCGTGGAGTTGAAGAATAATATCAAGGAATACTGGTGGAAGTCGATGGTCCTGTTGCACGAGAATATCGTGGGTATCGACTCAGCCATCTTTATGCACCCCACTATATGGAAGGCTTCCGGACACGTGGACGCTTTCAACGACCCCCTGATTGACAACCGCGACTCCAAGAAGCGTTATCGTGCTGACGTGCTCATCGAGGACCAGATTGCCAAGTATGACGAGAAGATTCAGAAAGAGGTCGAGAAGGCACGTAAGCGTTTCGGTGATGCTTTCGATGAGGCCAAGTATATGGAGACCTCCGAGCGTGTGAAGGAGACCAAGGAGAAGCGTGACGCCCTCCATGCCCGCTATGCCGCTGCCATGCAGGGACCCGACCTGGACGAGCTGAAACAGATTATCCTCGACGAGGAGATTGTATGTCCTATCAGCGGTACCCGCAACTGGACCGACGTGCGCCAGTTCAACCTGATGTTCTCCACGGAGATGGGTGCCAGTGCCGATGGTTCTATGAAGGTGTACCTGCGTCCTGAGACGGCTCAGGGTATCTTCGTCAACTATCTGAATGTGCAGAAGACGGGACGTATGAAGATTCCTTTCGGTATCGCTCAGATCGGTAAGGCATTCCGTAACGAAATCGTTGCCCGTCAGTTCATCTTCCGTATGCGTGAGTTCGAACAGATGGAGATGCAGTTCTTCGTAGCCCCAGGAACGGAACTTGAGTGGTTCCCCAAGTGGAAACAGACCCGTATGGCTTGGCATCAGGCTTTAGGTTTCGGTGCAGAGAACTATCGTTTCCACGACCACGACAAGCTCGCCCACTATGCCAATGCCGCTACGGATATCGAGTTCAAGATGCCGTTTGGTTTCAAGGAGGTGGAGGGTATCCACTCTCGTACCAACTTCGACCTCTCGCAGCATGAGAAATACTCTGGCAAGAGCATCAAATACTTTGATCCACAGACCAACGAGAGTTATACCCCGTTCGTCATCGAGACTTCTATTGGTGTCGACCGTATGTTCCTCTCTATCATGTGTCACTCGTTCTGCGAGGAGAAACTCGAGAATGGGGAGACCCGTGTGGTGCTGAAACTGCCTGCAGCACTGGCACCCGTGAAACTCGCCGTGATGCCGCTGGTGAAGAAGGACGGTCTGCCCGAGAAGGCTCGTGAGATCATCAATGACCTGAAGTTCCACTTCAACTGCCAGTATGATGAAAAAGACTCTATCGGTAAGCGCTATCGCCGTCAGGATGCCATCGGTACTCCTTACTGCGTCACCGTTGACCACGATTCTTTGAATGATGGTAAGGTAACTCTCCGTTTCCGTGATACGATGGAGCAGGAGCGTGTGAACATCTCTGATCTCGCCTCTATCATCGAGGATAAGGTAAGTATCGCGTCATTGCTGAAAAAACTTCAGTAATGAAAGGTAAAAAAGTAAGAAAGTAAAGAAAAAAAAATGAATGATATCAAAATAATTGTAAAGGGATGGGTAAAACTTTTACCTTTTTACCTTTTTACCCTTTTACTTTTATTCGTTTCCTGTAGCGAGAAAGATGATGCCGTCGAGGAGTATCCTGACTGGAAAAACAAGAACGATAAGTTCTTCGAGAACGCCTATCAGGCTCATGACTACGATATCGCCTTGAAGAAGTTCTCGTTGATGGAGAGTGTCACTGCAGCACATACCGACTACGTGCTGGTGGATGTCATCGAGGAAGGCTATGGGGGTGAGAGTCCTTATCTGACAGACTCCGTGCTGGTTCATTATGCAGGACACCTGATTCCTTCTTCCACCTATACTGAGGGTTTCCCTTTTGACCAGAGCTATCAGGAGCCTTTTGACTATGACACAGCTGTTCCGTCAGCGATGGCGCTCAATAATACCCGTATCGGTTTTGCCACTGCCCTGCAGAAGATGCACCGTGGTGACTATTGGCGCGTCACCATTCCCTACCAGATGGGATATGGTGCCTCTGGTACTTCCGATGGGTTGATACCAGGATACAGTACGCTTATCTTCGATATACGACTCGAGGATTTCTGGACGAAAAAGAGAGGTGACCGTGACTAATCCAAGTTACCTTACCTCTTCCGTAGCGTTATTTTATTACCCCTTTTTATAGGTCTTTGAGTTTGGCGGCGGCTATCGCCTCGATAGCCCCGAGCAAACGGGTCGATAGGCGGCACCTATCGCATGGACAGGCGGCGGCTATCTCGACGATAGGCGCCGCCTATCTGTTGCCTATCAAAAATTATCCCAATTAATTTGGTATTTTATTCACTTATTCGTATCTTTGCCCTATAAATATTACTGATATGCAAAAGTACGCAGACTATATCCGGCAAATAGAGATTGACTCCCTGTGGAGTGGCAGGAAGCATATTGTATGGCAATTGGACCCACATGTGAATATCCTCAGTGGTATCAATGGAGTGGGTAAGAGCACGATCCTGAATAAGATATTCCGTAGTGTCTGTACCAACGGAGACTTGAAGAACCATCTGATAAAGGGGGTACATATCACGGCAGAGCCAGAGGATGCCACACATGTACGTTTCGATATCATCCGTTCGCTCGACTCACCAGTCCTTGATATGGACACGATGAATCTGGTGGACTCCCGTATCACGTCAGCCCTTGACTTCCAGCTCTATCATCTGCAACGGAAGTACCTGGACTATCAGGTGAATATCGGCAACCGTATCATCGTCGCCTTACAAGAGGGACATGCGGATGCTGCTCAAGAGTTGTCGAAGGCGAAGACACGCTTTCAGGATATCGTCGACGACCTTTTTGAGGAGACGGGTAAGAAGATTGTGCGTACGGAGAATGAGATCCGTTTCTCGCAGATAGGCGAGACGCTGGTGCCTTATCAGTTGTCGAGTGGTGAGAAACAGATGCTTGCCATCCTGCTGACAGTCCTCGTGGAAGACAACCAGCCTTATGTCCTCTTTATGGATGAGCCGGAAGTCAGTCTGCATATCGAATGGCAGAAACGGCTTATCGAACTGATTATGGAACTGAACCCCCAGGTGCAGATCATTCTCACCACTCATTCGCCTGCTGTCATTATGAACGGTTGGGTGGATAACGTGACGGAGGTAAGCGACATAACGGTATAGTCGGGAGTATAGAAAACTGAGAGTTATGCCGAGTAGACTGAAGGATCATCTTAATAGTCACTATTTCGAGGCAGCCAACCAGATGACCTCGAAAAAGGCGCGACGTAGGATAGTAGCCTACGTGGAGAGCTATGACGATATCTATTTCTGGCGTACTGTGCTGAGTCGCTTCGAGACGGATAAGATGTACTTCGAGGTGATGCTGCCTTCCCATCAGAAACTGGAACGCGGAAAGAAGTCCGTGCTGATGAACTTCATTGAGAGAGGAGAGAAAGGAAATGGGGGAGAGGATGTCCTTGGTCCTGATATGATTGCCTGTGTGGATGCTGACTACGACTATCTGCTGCAGGGTGCTACCTCTCAGTCAAGGAAGGTAGTGGGGAACCCGTATGTGTTCCATACCTATGCCTATGCCATTGAGAACCTGCAATGCTATGCGCCCTCGCTGCATGATGTCTGTGTCGCCGTGACACTCAACGACCATCGTATCTTTGATTTCATAGACTATATGACACAGTATAGCGAAGCTATCTTCCCCCTGTTTGTATGGTCTGTATGGGCATATCGGAGCGGGCATTATAACGAGTTCTCCCTCACCGATCTGGCACGTGTCATCGACCCGGGAGGCTTTAATGTGTTTGACCCACAGCCTTCTATCGACCGTCTGCGCCAGAAAGTCAACCGTAAGGTGAGACAACTACAGGCAGCTTATCCGAATAACAAAGAACAGTATCTGCAGGTAAAGAGCTCCATCAAGGAGTTAGGGGTCACCCCCCAAACAACCTATCTCTATATACAGGGCCATTCCCTGTTCGACAATGTCATCGTTCCAATATTAAATAAGGTGTGTAACCGCCTGCGTATGGAACGACAGGATGAGATAGCGCGTACGGCACGTCATTATACGCAGCGTAAGAACGAGATGTCCTGTTACGAACACTCATTACAGGACATCCGTCAGATGCTCAAGAAGAACAGCGGCTATACCCTGTCAGAGCCTTTCCGTCGTGTACAGGGAGATATTGAGGCCTATCTTACGACAGGACGTAAGTCTCCAGAAACTTAACGGTTCCCTCTGTTCTTATCTCTTTGACAGTAGCAGGGATGAGGATGCTCTCCCCAGCACGGAATGTTGTCTGCTCTCCGTCAATGGTCAACGTACCCTCACCTTTCAGTCCGATAAGGATGACAAAAGAGTCGAGATCGCTGTAGTCGATGGTCATCGGCTCAGTGAGGTCATAGACGGCAGTATTGAAATAGGGACACTCCACCAGCAACTGGCTCTCGTTCTGATGTGGGGTATAGGGGGTGCGATAGTCATCATGTACCGTGTAGTCGATACTCTCGGAGGCTTCCTGTGTGTGCAACTGGCGATAGTTTCCGTCCTTGTCTTTCCGCTTGTAGTCATAGATGCGGTAGGTGACATCGGAGGTCTGCTGGATCTCTGCAAGGAAACAACCAGCACCGATAGCATGGATACGTCCGGCAGGGATGAAGAAACAGTCGCCCTCCTTGACAGAATACTGGGCGAGGGCATCACAGATGGTATCCTCTTCCACCATCTGCTTATACTGCTCTGGTGTTATCTGCATCTTCAGTCCGTTATACAATGTAGCATGTGGCGCACTGTCCATCACATACCACATCTCCGTCTTACCACGTGGCTTTCCATGACGATGGGCGACCTCATCCGTAGGGTGTACCTGAATGGATAGGTCTCTCTGGGCATCAATGAACTTGATGAGTAGTGGGAACTCATCACCGAAACGCTGGTAGTTAGACCTGCCTACCAGCAGGTCGCGTTCTTTGCTGACCAACTGGTTCAGGCTCTGCCCGTCCTGACTCATTGTCTCATTACCGGCAACACCAGATATCTGCCAGCTCTCTGTGCCCCATATCATGGTTTTCAATAAAGGTGTAAATTTGTAGTAGTTCATGTCGTTATGCTGTTATTACTTTATGTTTATGATGATTGATGGTCAACTGTCTTTCCAGAATCCTCTCGTAAAGAGTACCAGGACACTCATGATCTCCAGACGACCTACGAGCATCAGGAAGGAACATGTCCATTTGATATAGTCGGGCAGTTGGCTCCATGACATCTCGGGACCTATCTGTGTGTCAAGGGAAGGACCTACATTACTGATACAGCTCAGTGCGATGGATATGGCATTGGTATTGTCGATGCCAGCGACAATCATGATGGTAGCAGAGAGCAGAACCATCAATGTGAAGATGGCAAAGAAGGCAAGCAGGGTGTTCAGCTTTTGTTGGGATACGGGCTGTCCGTTGATCTTGACAGGCAGTACCGCATTGGGATGGAGTAACTTGTGGAACTCATTCCGTAATACTTTGAAGACCATGACACCTCTGATACACTTGAAACCGCCCGTCGTGGAACCTGAGCAGGCACCAAGGAACATCAGACAGCCCAGGATGACCCATGTGATATGCGGCCATAGGGCGACATCGTCGTTGAAAAGTCCTGTCGTCGTCATGAAGGAGACTACCTGGAAGAGCGACGAACGGAAAGCACGCTCCAAGCTATAGCCGTTATAGGACATCAGCAGGTATGCAATCCATGTCGTGGCGGCAGCGATGACAAAGATATAGAGCTTGAACTCAGAGCTCTTGAACAGGTTCTTGATCTTCAGGCGGAAGACGGCAAAATATAACATGGTGAAATTGATGCCGGCAAGGAACTGGAAGAGGATGGAAATATACTCTATCGTTGGAGAGTTGAAATATACCGTGGAGTCGTTATGGGTGGAGAAACCACCTGTTGCCGTAGTGGTCATGGCATAGTTGATACTGTCGAAGACACCCATGCCTGCTACATAGAATGACAGGATACATGCGAGAGTCAGTGCAGAATAGATGGACCATATCCATTTTGCCGTCGTAGAGAGACGGGGATGCATCTTCGAACGGATAGGTCCTGTAGCCTCAGCGGCGAAGACCTTCACGCTGCCGCTGCCTATCATCGACGGTAGGATGGCAATGGTGAAGAACACTATTCCAAGGGCACCGATCCATTGTGTCTGGGTGCGCCAGAACAGGATGGCATGGGGCAACCATTCCACGTCGTCCAGGATGGTGGCACCTGTTGTCGTGAATCCTGACATCGCCTCAAAGAATGCGTCTGTGACATTGGTGATATAGCCACCGATAAGAAACGGGAGCATTCCGAAAAGACTGAAGATCGTCCATGTCAGCGTGACTAAGAGATAGGAGTCCCTTCTGCTCAGGTTGTTGTCTGCATTCCTTCCTAAGAATTTGAATATGAATCCGCAGCAGTAGGTGAGGAGTGTCGATAACATGAATGCCATCATGTCGTCTTCCATATAATAGAGGGATATACCAGTACAACAAGTCAGCAATACTCCTAATAACAGGAGCAGCGAACCGATAATCTTGTATATCAGGGGGAAGTTTACCATAGGGTATTCGAGTTGAAATACTTCTCCAGCTTCTTGAGGTTCTGGTCATGGGAGAAAACCATGACAGAGTCACCTGCCTGAATCTGTGTGTTACCGTTGACAAGGATGCCCTCGTCATTGCGGACCAGTCCACCAATGGTCACGCCGAACGGCAGCCCCAGGTCCTTGACAGGCCTCTTCGTGACTTTGGAGCCTTCTGCCGCCACGAACTCCGCCACGTCAGAATCTACCATCATCAAAGAACGGACATTGGTGACATCGGCATCCAGCATCATCTGGTAGATATGACTGGCTGCCACAGTCTTCTTATTGATAATCGTACCGATGTCGAGGCTCTCCGCCATATCTACATAGTCAAGATTCTCCACCATGGCGATGGTCTTCCTGACACCTAACCGCTTTGCCGTCAGACAGGCAAGGATGTTCGTCTCCGCATTGCCTGTCAGGGCGACAAATGCCTGTGTGTTCTGGATGCCTTCCTCTTGTAATAGTCCGAGGTCACGACCGTCTCCATGGATAATCATCGTGTCGGTGTCGCTCAGTAACTCATTCAGCTGTTCACAGCGTCGCTCGCTCTTCTCGATGATCTTCAGGTTCATATATTCCGGCATAGTAAGACCGACACGTATGGCTGTCTTGCCACCTCCCATGATGATAACGTTCTTGACATCGGCATAATGCTCCTTGCCGGAGATCTTACGGATATAGGGGATATACTCACTTGTCGTCATAAAATAGGTGAGGTCGTTGACACACAGATGGTCATTTCCACTGGGTATCAGAGTCTCTCCCTGTCGCTTGATAGCCACGATATGATAAGGATCGTTCGGACCACAGAGGCTTTTCAGGGGCTGGTCAAGTATCTCACAGGTCTCACGGAGTTTGATGCCTAACATCACCAGCGCCCCGTCATGAACATCCCATCGTTGTCTGACCCATGACATCCTCAAGCCGTTAGTGATGTCAATAGCGGCAAGAACCTCAGGATAGATCAGGGAGTTGATGCCCATCTCCTCGAAGAAGGTCTTCAGATGAGGTGACAGGTACTCGTAGTTGTCGATGCGTGCTACTGTCTTCTTGGCACCAAGGGCATGGGCGATACTGCAGGCATTCATGTTCTTGCTCTCATCGGGAGTAACTCCGACGAAAAGGTCGGCAGACTCTGTCCCTGCATCCTTCAGGACCTTAATACTCGTTGGAGACCCTTGAATGGTCATGATGTCATACCTGCTGTCAAGTCCTGCCAACCGTGTGGGGTCCGGGTCTATCAGTACACAATCCTGATGGTCACGTGAGAGAAGTTTCGACAGGTGAGTTCCTACGGCACCTGCACCGGCAATCACTATTTTCATGACTCTATGGCTTTTCTGATACTTGCTGCGTCCAGTCCTACGATATGTTGTAACTCGTCAACGGTGCCGTGCTCCACAAAACGGTCGTCAGGCATTCCGAGACGTGTGATACGGGGTGTATAACCATGGTCATTCATCCATTCCAGTACAGCAGAGCCGAGACCTCCGCTCTTCACACCGTTCTCTACCGTGATGATGTGCTTGAATTTCTTTCCCACCTCTTCGAGAATCGTCTCGTCAAGAGGTTTGAGGAAACGCATGTCATAGTGAGCGACACTCAGTTTTGAGTTGAGCGTTGAGAGCTGGGTGATAGCCTCTGTCACATTATTGCCTATCGGACCGATAGACAATACGGCGACATCTGTTCCGTCTCTCATCTTCCGACCTGTTCCCACTTTTATCTCCTCAAAAGGACAACGCCAGTTAAGCAGGACACCTCCCCCTCGTGGATAGCGGATGACAAAGGGACCTTTATCGGGCAGTTGTGCTGTGTACATCA
>CACXQL010000045.1 GCA_902769805.1 uncultured Prevotellaceae bacterium | reverse complement strand
TGAGTTGGTATGGAACATCGTCGATTTCTTTATGGCACTGCTGACGATATGTAACCTCATCGCCATAGTGCTGTTAGGGCGGTATGTCTTCCGTCTGCTTGATGACTATAGGAACCAGAAACGGAAAGGCATCAAAGAACCCGTCTTCCATCGCAGCCAGTTGCCGGAATTGGAAGACGAGTTGGAGTGTTGGGAATAAGAACTATCAGTCTTCTTTGGTGATCTCCTCTATCTGGTGGATGATCTCATCATTGGTGCGTTGCATCTTGAAGTAGATATACAGACCAATGGGGATACCTATCACTAAGCCGATGCCTGCACCAATCATGTGAGGGATTGCCATGAAGCTCTCGTCCTGTTTAAACCAGAGTTCCATGAAGAGCCATACAATCCAGAAGAAGAGGATGATGAAACTGATGATGGTAGACCATCTGCGCAACTGTTTCATACGCACCAGCTTCTGAGCCGTATCTACCAGGTTGTCTTTCAGGAAGGCATCACTGGGAATACTATTGATATACCAGTCGGCACATACATCAGCAGTGAGAAAGAGGAGCGTAAAGCCGTACCACCACCAAGAGATATGACTCTCCATAATGAGAGGGAGTAATCCAAAAGCAGCGAGGGGGATGACAAAGACGCCGAAAATCAGGTATTTCTTGATCCATGACATCTTCGATTTCATCGACTGGCGGATAAGGCGGTCGTTGACAATCTCCTGCTGGTCCAGCTTCTTCTTCAGCATTGCCATCTGCTGACGCATGTCATCTAATTCCATATCGTTCTGAAAATTGTTATTCATAATGGGTAAGTTTTTTAATCGTTAGACATTTGTTTTAACTGCTCTCTGATTCTGAACAGTCTCTGATTCTGAACAGACGGACACTGACGTTCTTGGCTGTGATACCGACGATCTGTCCGATCTCATCGTAACTGAGGTTCTCAAGCCAAAGCAGGACTATCGCACGGTCGAAGGGTTGCAACTTGGAGATGCGTTTGTGGAGCATATCCACCTGACGCGTATCTTCGTCACGGTCTTCAAAGAGGTTGATGTCCATGGTCAGTCGGACTGTGGCACTGCGTCGCTTTTTCCTGTCAAGAGAGATGCAGGTATTGAGGGATGCTCGAAGTTCTCGAAACCCTTCCAAAGATTGACTAGTACCTCTTGGAACAGGTCGTTGACCTCGTCGGCATCTTGTGAGAACATGTAGCACACGGTATAGATGGTGCTTTTTTGTTCTGCAACGGTTTGCGCAAACTGTCGTTCTAATTCATTCATTGTCTTGTCTGTTTCAAATCATTTTGCCCATTAGACGCAACAAAGTTAGGAAAAACTACACGAACTTCAGACTTTTTTTATAATTTTGTAGCCGATAATGGAACAAATAACGACTTATAAACCTATAAAACAATAAAGTATGAAGAAATTATGGATTGTTATCGTCGCATTAGCAATGGCTACTATTGCTTGTCAGAACAAGCAGACTGCTGCTAATGAGACAGAGAATGCCGCTGACACTACAGCGTGGTACGAGAATGACTCTTTGTTACAGGCAGACCTTGCCGCAGCCATTGAGGATGCCAAGCAGTTGGATGCCTCTAAGATCTCTAATGACCTGATGCCTATCAAGAAAGGTACCCCCGGTGAGGAGTGGGCTACCATTGACGGCAAGGATATGGTACTGGTGGTGACACTGGTTGATTCCAGCCGCTTAGCACGTTTCTTCGGACAAGAGGGTGTCTATCGCATCGACCGTGAGTTAGGCTCATGGGTAAGTCTGCCTGGTGACTGGCAGCGTAAGAAAGATGCCTTTGAGGGACTGGACAGTGTGGCTGCCCATATGCGTATGATTCAGATGTATGGTCTTAGCCCCGATTGCGACTATAACATCATGGTGCAGTTCTATGCTGACCCTGACTACATCTTCCGTCCTGCTCACACTCCTGAGATCACCACGACCGCTGCAGGTCTGGAGTTCCCTGCATACGCTGACGAGAAATACAAAGTGGGTGAGACTAACTTCCGTGAGTGGTACCGCTTAAGTGTTGCCTCAGCCTTTGAGGATGATAGTCCCCTGCCTTGGACACAGTTAGGTTATACCTACGACTGGCATCATGGTGCTAACCGTGTTGGCGTGTCAGAATATATCGTCACTCACCAGTCGCTCGTCAAGGTAAAGTCCCATGAGAGCGAATGGCAGTTTATTCAGAACCTGCTGAAGCCCTGAACGCATCGAGCTGTTTGAAACAGTGTCTGTTGATGATCTGTTCCAGCTCACGGTCAGGATTATTACGAATGAAACATTGATGGTCGAACACCATTAGTTCACCATTCTTAGCAGTATAAGCATTCCAGACAGGCAATCCTTTGATATGAGGGTTGCCTGTCTTTGCGAATTGTGCCCATACACTACTCATCGTATCAGCTAATTTGATATCCTGCTCTGTAGGCTGAGGCAGTTCGTTGGGAGAGTGATGCAGTGTATTGAAACAGAACTTCAACTCATGACCATGTACAGACCCTTTGTTGACAGGTGAGCGCCATGTGAACATATACATATAGGTGGGTGCCTTGCGTGTCCCAGCAACGGCATCTGCCGTGATAATCGTCTTCGGGCGGAACAGCCAATCGATACTTAACCAGTCCTGTGGAGTGTTCTGATTCGGATGTGCTTTGGCGAAAGCCTTCATATAAGCATCTGTCTCGTCGCCGAAGGTTACCTTCAATTCCTCACGCGCCTGTTCCTCTGTCAGTTCACGGTCATAGTTCAGGCGTTGCAACTCATTGAAGGTGGTGCCAATCAAAAGAGGCTTCTCCGATGAAATGGCAGCAAAGTCGGGTTGGAAGGGTTGCTGCAGCAGCACTTCTCCGTCAGGAGTAGGTCCGAAACCCCACATCATCGGGGTACCAGGCTTACGGGTACCGATACTGGCAGCCATCGCCCGCTGTCCTGCATCATATAGTTCCTGGTAAGGAATATCCTTAATACGGTCGATATCCTGCTCACTGATACCTAACTCCTTCAAAACAGCCTTACCCAACGTCTGCGTCATCGTATGATTATTGACATTGAGAATGGTACCACTCATGATGATGGCTTTATGGAAGAGGTCTTTCGCTGCAGGCATACACATCAGCGTACCTACCTTTCCTCCACCGCCAGACTCTCCGAAGACAGTAACATTAGAGGCATCGCCACCAAAGTTAGCGATATTGTCACGTATCCATTCGAGTGCCTGTACAACATCGAGCATACCCACGTTACCAGAGTATTTGTATTTATCCGAGACGGCAGAGAGATCAAGGAAACCGAGGATATTGAGACGATGGTTAATGCTGACAACCACTACATCCTTTTGAGCCAACTGCATACCAGGATTCCATGCGGAGGTTCCTGAGTCAAAACCACCACCATGAAGCCACAGCATCACAGGTTTGCGTGCATTCACATCAGTGGTCCATACGTTGAGTACACAGGAGTTCTTCTCAGACATCTCCTCTTCACTCAGTTTCTGCCCCCATGTCTGTTGCATCACTTGCGGTCCCCAATGGTCACAGACACGAACACCTTCCCATTTGTCCACAGGGAGAGGAGGCATACAACGCTCAACCTTGGCATACGGAATACCTAAGAAAGCCATACTACCTTCCTGCATGATACCACAGACCTTTTTAGTTATTCTTTGCAAAGATAATCAATTTCTGTTATTTTCTGTTGCTTCTCTTGGTTTTTTGCTCACTTAATAGTACCTTTGCACATGTATTAATACTTTATTAGGTTTTTTAAGATGAAAATAGCATTAATCGGCTATGGTAAGATGGGTAAGATGATAGAGCAGATTGCCCTCGAACGTGGTCATGAGATTGTGAGTATCATTGATATCGACAACCAGCAGGATTTTGACACTCCTGCTTTTGCTTCCGCTGATGTTGCCATCGAGTTTACGGCTCCTCAGGCTGCCTATGGTAACTATCTGAAGGCATGGGAGAAAGGTGTGAAAGTTGTATCGGGCAGTACGGGCTGGATGAAAGAGCATGGTGATGAGGTGCGGAAGGCTTGTACGGAAGAGGGGAAGACATTGTTCTGGGCTTCTAATTTCTCCATCGGTGTGGCAATCTTCTCTGCCGTCAACCGTTACCTTGCCAAGATTATGAACCAGTTCCCTCAATATGACGTGGAGATGGAGGAGACACACCATGTGCATAAACTCGACCATCCCAGTGGAACGGCTATCACATTGGCAGAGGAGATCGTAAAGAATATCGACCGCAAGGAGGCATGGAAGGAAGATACGACAGATAAGAAGTATCTGCGTGTCGACCATATCCGTCGCGGAGAAGTACCTGGTATTCATACCATCCGTTACGATTCTGATGCCGACCTCATTACAATTACCCACGATGCGCACAGCCGTAAAGGTTTCGCACTTGGTGCTGTGTTAGCGGCGGAATATACTAAGGAGCATCAGGGCCTGCTGACTATCAGCGATATGTTTAAGTTCTGAAACATCGGTTAAAATTAGGATAAGGTGCAACTTTCCGAAATATCGTTGCGTCAAATCTATGTGAATTAATTTTATAACAATGGAAGAAAGAGAAAAGAAGAAGTTGAATATGAAGGTGCAATGGGCGAAATTCATCGTCGTATTGGTACTCTACCTATTGTTCCTTTATTGGGTGAAGTCATGGTGGGGACTATTGGTAGTGCCTTTCATCTATGATGTCTATATTTCCAAGAAGATCAAGTGGCAGTGGTGGAAAGACTCAGAAGGTCCCATCAGATGGGTGATGTCATGGGTCGATGCACTGGTATTTGCCTTGGTTGCCGTGTATTTCATCAACCTGTTCTTCTTCCAGAACTACGTGATCCCATCGAGTTCTTTGGAGAAGTCGCTGCTGACGGGCGACTACCTCTTCGTATCGAAGGTAAGCTATGGTCCTCGCATCCCAGAAACACCACTGACGATGCCGTTGACGCAGCATACGCTTCCTCTGTTCCAGTGTAAGAGTTATATCGAATGGCCCCATTGGGACTATCGTCGCGTAAAGGGCTTGGGTAAGGTGGAACTAAACGATATCGTCGTGTTCAACTATCCTGCTGGCGATACATTGTGCAGCGACATGCGTCATCAGGCTGAGGACTTTTACCGCAACTGCTATGGTTACGGTTATGGACTCTGGGAGTCACGTCCTAATCCTGACTCGCTGAGTACGGAACAGCGTATGAAATATTTCAATCAGCTGTACCAATTAGGACGTAACTACATTGAGAAGAATAGTCAGGAGTTTGGAATCATCACAACGCGTCCTACCGATCGTCGGGAGAACTATGTGAAGCGTTGCGTGGGACTTCCTGGCATGACCTTACAGATCAAGGACCGTATCGTCTATCTCGATGGAAAGGCGAATAAAGAGCCTGATAACGTGCAGTATTCCTATAAAGTGAAGTTCCGCCAGCGTCTGGATGATGATACCATGAAGGAGTTGGGCGTCACAATGGAGGATATCATGTCCCTGAATACGATAGGTGCGATGCCGATGACAAAACATGCTGTCGCAGAACTCTCAAAGCGGAAGGATTTGGTGGAGAGTATCGAGATCAATACCGATGCAGACGAGTGGGACATCTATCCGCTGAACGGTAATATGCACTGGACGCGCGATAACTATGGTCCTATATGGATTCCTGCCAAGGGTAAGAGTATCCAGTTGACGATGGAGAACCTGCCAATCTACGAACGTTGCATCCGCACTTATGAGGGTAATACTTTGGAGGTAAAGGATGGTAAGATACTGATTAACGGCAAGGCTGCCACCTCTTATACCTTTAAACTCGATTACTACTGGATGATGGGTGATAACCGTCATAACTCTCTTGATTCCCGTTACTGGGGCTTCGTTCCAGAAGACCACATCGTCGGTAAGCCTATCTTCATCTGGTGGAGCAGCGATCCTGACCGTGGTGGTTTCTCTGGTATCCGTTGGAACCGCCTGTTCCGCTTTGTCGACAATATCAAATAAGAGATGTCCAACTGGCTGAAGTTCGTGATCGTCTTTGCGTCAGCGTTTGTGCTGATGCTGGCTTTCCGTGCTTTGGCACTCTCCGTCTATACGGTGGACGGAAAAGGACTGCAACCTGTCTATATCAGGGGCGACCGCCTGTTAGTGAATAAGTGGAGCTATGGCTTGCGCATCGATGGAGGCGGTATGCTACCTTATAGTCGTCTGTTACGTAAACCTATAGAGCGTGGGGACATTGTTCTCTTTGACTTTCCTGAGGACACCATTCAGGGGGAGTTCATTGCCCGTTGCAAGGCAGTGCCTGGTGACTCCATCAGGATACAGAACAGGATGGTGGTGATTCCTGGTCTGAAAGACTGTGCCGATGCCGACTATTACTGGTTAGAGGCTCTTCATCCGAGGAATCCTGCAGACTCCAAGATTTTTGGTCTTATCTCCGAAAGGAATATCATCGGACGCGTAGTAACTATTCTATATAGTCATGACGACAGCAAGAACATCTTGGAGGGCTATCGTCAGGAAAGGATATTCCAATGACTACTGCTCTCTTGCAGACAACGTATTTCGGACCCGTACAGTGGTATCAGAAACTGTACCGCTATGACCGTTGCCTCATCGAACAATATGACTCCTATCAGAAACAGACCTATCGCAACCGTTGTGTCATAGCCACAGCCAACGGCTTACAAGCCCTTACCGTCCCTGTTGAACACACCCCTCTCTCTCCTCTTACAAAAGACCTCCGCATCAGTGACCATAACCAATGGCGTAAGACACATTGGAATGCTTTGCAGAGTGCCTATAGCGAGAGCCCTTTCTTCGAATACTACGCAGATGATATCCGTCCCTTCTTCGAGCGTAAGTATGAGTTTTTAATCGATTTCAACGAAGCCATCCGCCAGAAGATCTGTGAACTCATTGATATTCATCCGCAGGTAGAATATACCACGGAATATGTAAAGCCAACAGCCAACAGCCAACAGCCAACAGCCTTTTCTGATTTCCGCGAAGTCATCCATGCCAAGCATCCCCAACCCGATGCAGACTTTAAGCCGAAAGCCTATTGGCAAGTCTTCCAGCATCGTTATGGATTCCAACCAAACCTCTCCATCCTCGACCTCCTCTTCTGCATGGGACCAGAGTCCATATTCTATCTGTAAATTTGTCAGCCTTTTTTTCGACAAACCGTCATATTTTACTGTTTTTCTTGCAAGTTTGAAATAAAAGTCGTATCTTCGCAACCGATTTGTAAGAAACAACAAACGATTAAACCTATAACAACAATGGCAACAACAGCAACAACAACTCAAGAGACGAAAGGCTTCTATAAGCTTTCATGGCTCCAGCGCATCGGCTTCGGCTCGGGTGACTTGGCGCAGAACCTCATCTTCCAGACAGTAGCTTGCTACTTGATGATTTACCTTACTACCGTCTTGAAAATCAATCCAGCCTTTGTCAGTGGACTGATTCTCACGGTCCGACTCATTGACTGTTTCTGGAGTCCCGTAGTAGGGCGCTATATCGACAACCGCAATCCTAAGTTAGGTAAATACCGTACCTACCTCCTCTACGGTGGTATTCCCCTTACTGTTGCCGCCTGTCTGTTGATGCTTCCTCAGGCTGCCACATGGTCTATGACCATGAAGATGATCTATGCCACAGCCAGCTATACCGTTCTGAGCATGATCTATTCCATCGTGAACATCCCATACGGTTCGATCATGGCAAGTATGACTCGTGATAATGACGAGGTACTTATCCTTACCTCTACACGAATGGTATGTGCTAATATAGGACAGATCATTGTACAGGCAGGCTTCCCTATCGGACTCGCCATGTGTGTTCATACAGCCATCGACTGGAACCAGGCAACATTTATGGCTATCGGAACGATTCCTGCATTCGTCATCCTGCCATCTCTGCCAGTATTGAAAAAGTGGCTGGGTAAGAAAGGACTTTACTATACGCTCCTCAGTATTGGATTAGTTGGCTTTGCTATGCTATTTGTCATTGGTAAATTCTTTGATGTTGCAAGCTATAACACACTTGTTCAGATAGCAAAGGTGATGACAGGAGTAGGACTGCTGGTAGGCTCTCTGATGTGGGCACTGGTTCCTGAAGTCATCACGGAGGCAGAGTATCGTACAGGTAACAGACCTGCCGCCACAGTAAATGCGCTGGCTGGTGTTGCCTTTAAGGCAGGATTCTCTATTGCCGGTTGGATCACTCCTTTGGTGATGGGATGGATTGGCTTTAACTTCGCCACAGAAGAGTCTGCCTTGGCAACTGATCCTATGGCATGGTTTACGGTGACATGTATCTTTGCTATCGTCGGATTCTTCCTCCTGATGCTTTGCTTTATGGGCAGTAAGGAGAATATCACCACAACACCAGAGAAGCCTGTTTCATTCGGTGAGATGTGGCAGGAGTTCAAGGCAAGCAAATGCCTGCAGCTGGTACTTAGCATCTTTGTTGTGGTATTCCTGGCATCATTTATCAGCGGTCCTGTTAATGCCTATTATCCTAAGCTTGCCAATTACTCCGAGATTGCACAGAACGCTATCCTGTGGTTCACCTGTATCATTCCCGCCATCCTTCTTATCATTGTAGGCTACCTTATTTATAAGTATCCTCTTACTGACGAGAAACTTGACGAGATCAACCGTGAGATTGAGGCACGCTCAGCAGTATAAGAAGAGTTCCCTCTTTCTTCGCTAACATAAAGAAGGCTGTTTCCCGATGAGGAAGCAGCCTTCTTATTTACTTTGTTATCTTCAGTTCAAACGATGACATCGGGAGTCCGCTCAGTGAACGGACATTGGCCTTCAGGGGATTGTCCTTCCAGGCGTAGCGCACTGCCGTTGGAACAATTGCGGGGTTGAGAAGTGTAATGACATTCCCCTTGCCTATAGCGGCAATGGGGAGGTTGTGGAATACCTGTCTCTGGTCGGCCACTTCGAATGAATAAAGATCACCTTCCTGTATGGGCTGATCAAGTATGAGTTGGATATTGTTGCCAGTCAACTTCACGTCAACGACTTCAGGCGACAGCTTCACCTTTTTATTATATACAAGGCGGTCGAAACAGAGGCCGATACGTTCTGACACCTCTTTTTTGCGCAGGGGATGGATGTCGACGGTCTCCCCCAGGTCGTTGATGACGGCCAGTTCGGCGTATGGGTCTTCTTTGGCTGCGATGCGCTGTGCCTCACGGAGCTGTGCCCAGCCGCTGTTAACTGGCTCTGTCTGTGGGGTTATTGGACGAGGAAAACCTGTCTGTTGGCGTCCGTCATAGTTGGCAAGCTGGACGATGACGAAAGGCATCTTAGGATCCTTCCAGGTATCACGCCAACAACCCATCAGTTTCTTTAGGTAGTCAGCATAAGGAGCAGGATTGCCTGTGTTCGACTCCCCCTGATACCATACGACACCACTGATAGCATAGGGGGCGAGGGGATAGAGCACTGCATTATACAGTGTCGTAGGCAGATTCTGCAACGACACATCGCTACTGGGACACGATGGCATCTCGGCACCAAGATGGAATTTCCAGTTCTCACTGAGAGGGATGACATCTTTCGGCATCGGATTCTGTGAGAAACGGTCGTCTCCGAAGGCAATCATATAAGGCTTCTCTGGAATGAAATGCGCAGCTCCAAATTTGTTGATGAAACGGACAGCTATCACATTATCGCCCTCACGGAGAAGACCTTCAGGGATGTCATAGCGGCGCGGAGGATACTGATAGTAAGTATGGCCAATCTCTTTGCCGTTCAAGTAAGTGATATCCTGGTCAAAAAGGGTACCGAGCAATAAACGCGCTGGCTTTCCTGCATGCTCCTTATCTATATGTATATGCTGGCGGAGCCATACGGAGCCAATACCTCGCCACATCCAGTTTTTCTGATTAATCTGCTGCCACTGCGTATCGTCGCATGAGAAATCAGCATATCCTGGGTCACTTGCTTTCAAAAGTTCGTCCCATTGGTGTGATGCCGCGTTATTTGCCTGCATCTGTGCCCTCACATAGTTGTCATTCTGATAGATTTCCAACTTCTTCACCTGCATCGGATAGTCCCGCATCAAGGAGTCCTTGCTGATCCAAGCCTCGATAGGAGTACCTCCCCAGCTGTTGACAATGATACCCTGGGGAACACCTGTCTGCTCGTACATCCGTTTGCCGAGGAAGGAACCCACAGCAGAGAACAGCCAGGCATTCTCCTTAGTGAGTGGTTTCCAGTTAATGGAGGTTGGACGAATATCGTCTTTTACGCCATGCGTATCCGTCTCGTTCTGTACACGGAACAAACGGACCTTCTCGTTAGAGAAGGCATCTATCTCTTGGGGATATTGGGGATAGACACGCTCGATGGTCACATCGATATTCGACTGTCCGGAACAGAGCCATACGTCTCCCACATAGACATTGGTTAAAGCGATATCACCCACCATCATCGTATAGGGACCGCCAGCCTTCATGGCAGGGAGGTCTGCACGGAAATTACCCTTGGCATCAGCCACCACTGCCACCTGATACTTGTTTATACGGATGATGATTTTCTCGCCAGCATCTGCTTTTCCCCATACCGGTACAGGTTTTCCTCGTTGAAGAACCATTCCAGACTGGAACATTTGCGGAAGGACGATTTTTGCCTGGACAAAGAGAATGGCACTAAAGACAAATGCAATAAAGATGATAAGACGTTTCATAATCATATAAAGATAATAGTTATGATGCAAATATAAGGAAAAAAAGCGACGGAAAGGCAAAAAAGAAAAGAAAATATTACTTAATGAAACAAAAATGATAATTTTATGTAACATACCGAAACGGCTTTTTGTAAAAAATCTATTATTTTTGCATCCAATGCACATTATCCATACGAGGTCATGAGAGAAATCCCATCACAGAAAGTCTCATTCGGCGAGAAGATAGGATATTCTATGGGAGATGTCGCTGCGAACTTAGTGTTCCAAGTGATGGTTATCTTCCAACTGAAGTTCTATACCGATGTCTTCGGACTCGAAGGTGCCATAGCCGGATCCGTTTTCCTGACAGCCTGTCTGGCGGGGGCTTTCTTTGACCCATTGGTGGGCATCCTCTGTGACCGCACCCAAACGCGATGGGGAAAATATCGCCCTTGGGTATTGTGGACAGCACTGCCTTTCAGTGTATTCTATGTCCTTGCCTTCCATAACCCAGGAATAGAAGACAAGGGTCTGGTGGCGATATATGCCACAGCCTCCTATATCCTGCTGATTATCACCTATGCGCTCAGCAGTATCCCTTACTCTTCTCTTGGAGGGGTGATGACAGGGAATATCCATGAGCGAACCAGTATCAATGCTGTCCGTTTCATTGCCGTCAGCCTTGCACAGTTTGTAGTGCAGGGGTTGACACTTCCTTTGGTGAATAAGTTTGGAGGAGATGAAGGGAATATCCAGCAGGGCTGGACACATACTATCACCTTGTATGCCTTGGTGGCTTTTATCCTGCTGATCATCACCTTCCTTTCTACCCGTGAGCGTATCCAACCGCCTCCTACACAGCAAGTAAGTCTTCGGGAGGACATCAGGGGCACGGTATCCAGCGTCCCCTGGCGTTGTTTGTTTGTAACGGTATTGTTTATCTTTATCACTACCTCCATGTGGGGAGCCTCCATGAATTATTTCTTCCAGTATAACCTGGATCAGAAATCACTATACGACTTCTTGGGAACGATAGGACTGACAGATACAGATAACGGGCGGACAGGTCTGGGGGTTTCTATCCTCAACGCCTTTCACTTGATAGCCCACTCCCCCTCGGATGCTTATTCCATCGGGTTCTCGCTGTTTAATATGACTGGAGCCGTCGTCCAACTGCTGGGTATCATCTTCCTGTCCCAATATCTTGCCAACAAATACGGAAAGAAACAGACCTTCATGGTATGCCTGACACTGACGACCTTCTTTACGGCGATGTTCTACTTTCCGTCACCTGTCGATATCAGCTTCGTCTTTGGACTCTGTTTCCTGAAGTCGTTAGCCTATGCTCCGACAATTCCTCTGCTATGGGCAATGATAGGAGATGTAGCAGACCATGTGGAGTATATCAACCATCGTCGTGCCACAGGCTTCTGCTTCTCTGGAATCTCATTCGCCCTGAAGGCAGGACTCGGTCTGGGAGGAGCGTTGGCTGGTGTGATTCTCTCCTGTTTCGGTTATGTACCTGGACATATCAGTGCACAGCCGTCGAGTGCCACAGAGGGTATCCGGCTGGTCTGCTCTGTCGTTCCAGCCATTCTCTTCTCAGTAGGTGTCATCGCCTTGCTCTTCTATCCTATCACCAAGAGATACAATGAGAATATGCAGGCGGAATTAGAGGCACGACGACATCTTCATAACCGTCATCAATAACAGCATAAAAACAACATAAGATATGAAAAGATTATTTCAACTCGTAGTGGTTACCTTGCCTTTGTTCGCGGCAGGGACCATCTCGGCTCAGACGCTGAGGGAAGCTTATCGTGACTACTGGTACACGGGTGTCAGTGTCAACCAATGGCAGGTGAAGGCAGACAATGGTGAGGGCAGAAAATTTGACGTGACAGGTCATATCAGTAATGACCAGACTGCCGACTGGCCTCTTATCGTGAATAACTTCAACTGGGTCGTGGCAGAGAACTGCATGAAGTGTGAGGTGATACATCCTCAGGAGGGTGTCTATGACTTCACCCTTGCCGACCAGTTTGTCGACAAGGCGAAGGCTGCAGGACTGAAAGTGCAGGGACACTGTCTGATATGGCACTCCCAGTGTGCTCCTTGGTTCCATTTCGACGAGAAGGGTAACCTGGTCTCTCCAGAAGTATTGAAGAAGCGGATGCGTGAACACATCTATACGATTGTCAGTCATTTCAAAGGACGTGTCGATGCATGGGATGTTGTCAACGAGGCTTTCGAGGATGATGGTTCACCACGCCAGAGTCTGTTCTATAAGATCTTAGGCACTGACTATATCCCCCTTGCCTTCCAGTATGCCCATGAGGCAGACCCCAGCATCCAGTTGTTCTATAATGACTTCTCCATGAATAAGGCGACGAAGGTGGAGGGTGTGGCACGTTTCTTTCGTCCACTCATTCAACAGGGACTGCCTATTACTGCCATCGGCATGCAGGGACACATGATTCTGGAGGACAATGTGGACAACAGCGTCATCAAACAGTATGAGCACTCTATTAATACCATTGCGGCATTAGGTGTTCCTACGTTCTTCTCCGAGTTAGACCTCTCCGTACTGCCGAATCCCTATGGGTTCTCTGGGGCGAATATCAGCGACGCGTTTACATACCGTCCAGAGATGGATCCTTACAAGGAAGGGCTGACAAAGGAGCAAGAAGCGAAGATAGAACAATTCTGGGTGGATTTCTACAAGATGCTGATACCTCATCATAAAGACATCCTGCGCGTCAATTTCTGGTGTCTGAACGATGCAGACTCCTGGCGTAACGACTTCCCCATCAAGGGACGTACAGACTATGCGACGCTGTTTGACCGCCAGAACCAGCTGAAACCGTTTGTACAGAGACTGATAGAACTGGTATGTCCGAAACCGGAAGAGGCGAAGAAAACAAAAAAGAACAAGTAATAATTATAATTAGTATTCACTTTAAAAACTACTGACTATGGCAAAATTACCACGTTATCTTTTCCCGAGTGATTACATGGCTGACCCTTCAGCCAATGTGTTTAACGGAAGATTGTATGTGTACCCCAGTCATGACTGGGATGCAGGCGAGTGTTTCGATGATGATGGTGGTCATTTCCAGATGAAAGACTATCATGTGTTGTCATGGAATGATGTCGAGAACGACGAGGCCACCGATCATGGTGTGATTCTCGACGTGAAGGATGTCCCCTGGTCTTCCATCTGGGTGTCGCTGTTGCAGACAAGCCGGAAGGTCCTTTCGTTCCTCAGGCACAGCCTATCCGCGGTTCTTTCTCTATCGACCCCTGTATGTTCAAGGACGATGATGGAAAGATCTACTGCTACTTCGGAGGTCTCTGGGGCGGACAGCTTCAGTGGTGGCGCACCCTCTATCATGGCTTTGCCCCTATCCCTGGCAAGTATGGTGATGACAATGGTCTCATTGACCTTGGACCTGCTCCTGATCACAAGACACAGCTCTTTGCGAAGCCTGATGCACCTGCCGTTCCCAGTAATGTTGTCCTCATGAGCGACGATGTGATGCAGTTTGCCGAGGCTGCACGTCCTGTCATCATTCTGGATAAGAATGGTGAGCCTCTGAAGGCAGGCGATCCTCATCGTTTCTTCGAGGCATCATGGATGCACAAGTACAACGGAAAGTACTATTTCAGTTATTCTACTGGTGACAGTCATTTCCTCTGCTATGCTATCGGTGACAATCCTTATGGACCATTCACCTATCAGGGTGTCATCTTAGAGCCTGTTGTGGGTTGGACTACTCACCACAGTATCGTGGAGTTCAAGGGACAGTGGTATCTGTTCTATCACGACTGTGTTCCTTCCAATGACATCACCCATCTCCGTAGCCTGAAGGTTCAGCGCCTGTTCTACAACGAGGATGGCACGATACAGAAGGTCATCAACGAGTAAGACTCTGATTATAACGATACCGCCCATGACTATTGCAGCCGTGGGCGGTATTTTTGTGATTGCATATCATTATATCACCAAAGTTTGTAGATTCTTTGGATGGAAACACTCTTGGGCTACTTGTAACAGTTGTTCGGAAGTAATGACATCGATTCTATGGAAGAGGGTGTCGATGTCATGCTCTTTGCCATAGTGCAGGAAACTCTTGGCGAAGTCGAGGGCGAACTGTTCACGGTTGTCACAGGCAATGGCTATCTGTCCCTTCAACTGGCGTTTGGCTGCCTGTAACTGTCGTTCTGACAGGGGATGTTGCATCACACGGTCGAGTTCGTGACGGACTAAACGAAGACAGCGTTTCACATCGTGATGGTCACAACCGAAATAAACGGACCAGCAACCAGTGTCACTATAGCTTGCCATCGAGCTCTCTACCGTATATACCAACCCATGCTTCTCCCTTAACGAGAGATTCAGACGGGCATTCATTCCTGGTCCTCCAAGGATGTTATTCAACAGGTAGAGGGGCATACGGCGAGGATCGTTATAGTCATAGGTGCGACAGCCTATCATCACATGGGCCTGATGATGCTGGCTGTTAGCTGTTGGCTTTTGGCTGTTAGCTGTTAATGCTTGTGATATCGTAGCGTCATTGTCCTGTGACTCCGACGTTCTATAATCCTTGTTTTCCATCATCCTTACCAGTCGCCCGAAGTCCAGGTCTCCATAAGCAAAGAAGATGGCATTATCAGGACGATAATAGCGAGTGGTAAAGGACTTTGCGTGTTGTGACGTGAAGGTCTTGACTCGTTCGCGTGTACCTAATATATTATGTCCTAAGGGATGATTCTGAAAGAGCAAATTCTCGAATTCATCGTAGATTAGTTCGGCAGGGGTGTCGTTATAACTCTCGATTTCATCGCATATAACATCTATCTCGTGGGCTATCTCCTGTTCTGGATATTCACTATGGAATACGATATCCGTCAAGAGGTCGGTAGCACGGGCAAGATGCTCTTTCTGGATAGCTGCATAGAAGATGGTATCTTCCTTGTTCGTGAAGGCGTTCAAGTCGCCTCCGACACTCTCCAAACAGTTGAGAATCTGAATGGAAGAACGCTTCTGGGTACCTTTGAAGGTGACGTGTTCACAAAAGTGAGCAACACCCTCTTCTCCCTTCTCCTCATGGCGTGAGCCGACATTGACACCTATACCGCAATAGATGATAGGTGAGGTGGAGGGCAGATGAATGATGCGCAGCCCGTTTTGAAGTGTATGAGTATTGTATTTCGCCATAATTAAGTGCAAAGGTACAAAATAATTGAGAATTGAGAATTGAGAATTGAGAATTATTTCTTATCTTTGTACGCAAAACTCTAAGTATGCGAAAAGTAATAGGAATCGGAGAAACGGTGCTGGATATCATCTTTCGTGATGGACAGCCTATCAGTGCTATCCCTGGAGGGAGTGCGTATAATGCCATTGTATCGTTGGGACGAAGTGGTGTCAAGGCAAGTATGATCAGTGAGACAGGTAATGACCGAGTGGGAAAGATGATTACCCGTTTTCTGGAAGAGAACGGTGTGGATGCTTCTTATATCCATGTCTATCCAACGTCAAAGTCTCCTATCTCCCTTGCCTTCCTGAATGAACGAAATGATGCGGAGTATATCTTCTACAAGGATCATCCCAACGACCGCATCGAATATGTTTATCCTGATATCTATCCCGATGATATCGTACTTTTTGGCAGTTATTTCGCCTTGAATGCCGTCATCCGCCCACAGGTATATGCTTTTCTGGACTATGCCCGTCAACGTGGTGCCATCCTCTATTATGATGTTAACTTCCGCTCTTCTCATCGTGACGAAGTGATGAAGATCACACCTAATCTCTTAGAGAACTTGGAATTGGCAGACATCGTTCGTGGTTCATCAGAAGACTTTGAGATACTCTTCAAGCAAAATGATCCTGATGCCATCTATCGGTCACAGATATCTTTCTATACTAAGAAATTTATCTATACACGTGCCTCAGAACCTGTCGAGTTGAGGGCTGACGGAGGATTCCAGAAACAGTATCCTGTGTCACCGATAGAGACTGTCAGTACCATAGGTGCAGGAGATAACTTCAATGCAGGTATCGTCTATGGAATCATCAAGAACGGTATCACCCGCCATGAGATAGACAACGGTCTGACGGAAGCACAATGGGATGAAGTGATACAGAGTGGCTTACAGTTCTCTGCCGAGTGCTGCGGTAGCATTAACAATAGTGTGTCTGTGGAATTTGGCAATAAGCAGAAGAAGGAACTGGAGGCAGCATTAGCAGCAATGGAAGAATAAAACAAATAAGATAAGAACATGCAGGAAATTACGAACAAAATCTATTATGTAGGTGTCAACGACCGTAACAAAACGTTGTTTGAGGGTTTGTGGCCCTTACCCTATGGCGTGAGTTATAACTCGTATCTCATTGACGATGAGAAGGTGTGTCTGATAGATACCGTTGAAGTGGACTTTTTCACCCAATTCATCGAGCATATCCATGAGGTGATAGGCGACCGCCCTGTCGATTATCTGGTCGTCAATCACATGGAACCTGACCATAGCGGTTCTATCGCCCTTATCAAGAAATACTATCCTAATATCCAGATTATCGGCAACAAGAAGACTTTCCAAATGATGGAAGGCTTCTATGGTATTGCCGATGGTACCGTAGAAGTGAAAAACGGCGATTCCATCGAGTTAGGCAGTCATACCCTGAACTTCGTACTCACCCCGATGGTACACTGGCCAGAGACGATGGTAACCCTGTGTGGCAGTGTCCTCTTCAGCGGTGATGCCTTTGGCTGTTTCGGTGCCTTGAACGGTGGTATCATCGATGAACAGATCAACTGTGACGCGTTCTGGTTAGAGATGATACGCTATTATTCTAATATCGTCGGTAAATACGGCACACCCGTCCAGAATGCACTCAAGAAACTGGAAGGCGTGAAACTCGACTATATCTGTGCCACCCACGGTCCCGTATGGCACCAGTATATCAATAAGGTAGTGGCAGAATACGACCGTATGTCAAAGTATGAGACAGAACCAGGTCTCGTCATCTGTTATGGTACTATGTATGGCAATACAGAGCGTGCCGCTGAGGTCATTGCCCGTGCAGCCTCCGAGGCTGGTGTGAAGAACATCGTGATGTATAATGTCTCGAAAACCCATCACTCTTACATCATCCGTGACGTCTTCCGCTACAAAGGACTGATTGTAGGTGCTCCCACCTATAATACCGCCTGGGCTTCCAAGGCTGTCAGTGAGATTGCCCGATGGAATGAGGAAAAACTGCACTACGAACCTGTCGGTGAGCCTGTGGAAATCAAGCAGAGCCTCACACCTGAGACCAAAGCTGCCTGCGAAGCCTTAGGGCATGCAATGGCAGAACGCTTGAAAGGTTAATCAATAAAAATCCGCAAGACCCTCAGTCCTGCGGATTTCTTTTTACATTGTTACATTTCACATTGGGCTTGCCCTTAAAGCGGACCATGTCCCATGCAACTGGTGACACCCATTGTGGTTGCAATCGCAGTCAAGATGCTAATGATAATCTGTATCACCGTCTTCCAACTTTCTTTTTTCATAACTTTAAATTTTAATGGTTAGCGGTTATCGTCCCCCCCCCCCTTACTCCCCTCCCTTTTAGGGGAGGGGTCGGGGGTGAGGCATTCACCCTTGCGGCTGCTCTGCAGCGGATGTCTCGTTGCCTACGTATTCTTTGGCTTCTTCGAAGACCACGTCCTTGATGAGATTCTTTGCTCTGGCGAACTTTTGGCCGACGGAACCATCAGCACGACGGGAATAACCGGTGACGACACGGACGGTCTCTGGCGAGAAGAGGATACGACGCGTGGTGATATTCTGCGCACCACAGTCCTCCGCTTTCTCAGTACCAATAGACGAGAATCCTACCTTGAAGATACCGATGCCCTCCAATTTCACCTTCTGTCCCATCTCGAAGAAGTGCTTCATGGCACTACCAAGTTCGTCGAGCACGGCAATCACATCTGAGCGCTTCACAGATGCCTGCGTCTGAATGAAGTCGGCAAGTGTCTTGGTGTCAACGAAGTTCTTGTCATAGATGGCACGTGCGAAGCACTTGCCATAGGCCATTGAACGGGGGTTGGTGTTTACTTTCTTAATAAATTTCTGACTCATAATTTTTTAGATTTAATGGTTTAACTATAATTCGTTGTGCCTCCATTCCCGATGCGCGCTTTCGTTCCTTTTGACAGCGCGAAATTAATACCATTCCCACCATCCACCAAATTTCAAACCCCAAACGTTCACAAAAACGTTCAAAAACCTAAAATCATACGTTGTTCGGTCATAAAAAAAGAAAGAGAACAACAATTGTCCTCTTTCATTATATATAGTATATATGAATTTTCATAGGCGGGACTCGAACCCGCACATCCATATTCAGGATACCAGGGTGCAAACCTGGCGTGTCTACCAATTCCACCACTTTGGCATGTTGATACAAATATACATATTTTATTTTTAATATCCAAATATTTGTATGTTTTTTTGCAGATATATTTAATTATTCAGTTATTTTAATCCATGATATTCAAATTTTAACTGATTCTTTACTAAATGACAATAAGCATCTATCACCTTGCTATTTTCTTCATAATCAAGTTATCTCCCATCAGATTGTCGGCGGAATCTGGACTTAGATCTGTATGCTCGCCCGCCTTGTGGGGAATGTTATAATTCCATCCCATAATCTCAAACATTATTTAAAGAAACTACAAAAATATTGAGTGTCTTTGTCTATTGGTTCAAGATGGTTCTCTCGATAAAAGCGATTAATAATGGTAACAACATCCTCCTTGGCTGGCTGATAATCGTATCTGTCAGCCATAATATATGCATAATACAGCATGAAAGGATACATTCCGGCATTATACATTATTTCTTTCAACTTCTTGTAATCTTCAACAGAACCTTTGAGGCAACCTACCTTCTGGCATTTCATCTCCGAACTTTTATAAGTTATCGTAGGATAAATCATTTCGTAATCATCATCTGTTGCAGCAGGAATAATCATTTGGTGTTCATCATCTGTTATCGCAGAAATAACCATTTCGATATCATCATCTGATGAGGCTTCGAAACGCCCGATTATTTCTTTACCTCTTTTATGTTTAGTACAGGATTCCCATTTCTTTAAATAGTGCAAGGCTATTTTTTTTGAGTTTTTACCAATATTGGGGATGTTTAATGAATATGTGAGGGAAAATGCAACCCTCATTTTTGCCACATCAATTCCTAATTTGTTTGCTGCAACTAAATTATACAATAATGATTCTGAATATTGAGCAAAATTAAATCCTTTCTCTATTTCTAGATATAGTTTCTCACTAGGGTTCTTTATTAGACTTGCAAATTTCTCTGAACATAAATAATATATAGAATCAGTACTTACAACTTCATCAATTATGAGGCTTACAGGCTCATTGTTTTCTTTTGATTTGTTTTGTTGCACATTTTTCGCGCATTCGGTTTGTAGAAAAGATATAAGCAACAAACCTGTTAAGATGTTTATTTTCATTTCTGCCAATTAATATTTTGAGTTATTTTCTCCCAAATTGTTGATGAGTCAAATTCTTGTGTTCCAGGAACAGTGTCTCCAGAATATTCATTTACAACATTCCCATTTTTATATTCACGCCAGACCCCATCATTATCTATAGAAACTGATCCATCGGGATTAATATTTATAGGTTCTGAAGGAGCAAATATACTTATGTTTTGAAATTCGTCTTGTTTGGACAAGTTTTCTGCTAAACCATCATGCGAACCAGTATCACATGAAAATAAAATAAGTTCAACCTTATCAGATGCTATAGGACCTATATTCCAAGTTTGGGAATTGTCCTCTAAAAAGTATGCCATGCCATACGGACTATTTGCACTTATTATATACGGAGCATCTTCTATACAAAACGATTTCCCATTATTTCCTCCATGCCCCATTAAAATAATTGAGTTATTCTTGTCATGCCATCGGTTAAAGAAATTCTGTTTTGAAATTTCCTGCCCTTTAGTCTGTGCTGGTAACTTATCTATTACTTCTTTCCCATCCGGATCAACCCTGTTCACCGGATTATTATTACAATACGCATACGGACTAACGCTATAGTATTTCTCACACAGTGGGTCCACCCTGTCCCATCTGCATAGTATGGGGTAGTACTGGCGTGCTCCGTAGTCATAGGTGTTCAGCCCGTGCATCAGGTCCAACTCCTTGCCGTTGTATTTGTAAGGCTGGAGGCTTGCATTCACCACGGCTTTGGGGTCGGTATACGGTGCACCGAACGGATAGTAGTTCGTCAACTGTTGTACGTTACCGCTGGCATTCACCACCTCACGGATATTCCCGAGGTGGTCCTTGTTGTAGTAGTAGAGCGTATAGCCGTAGGCTGTGGAGTTTATCCGCTCTGCCTTGGCATAGCCACCGTCAAAGAGCATCCCCAACAGAACTATCAGAATCCAAATATGTCGTGACTTTATCTTATTCATGACCCTTGTCTCGTTTACAGTGGATCATCGGGTCTGTCCCTTTGATTTACCCTGTCCCTTTGATTCTCCTGTCCCTGTGTCATAATAACTATGATCTATTGGGTTCACTTCAAACCTGTCCCTTTGCTCTCCAAGACATTTGATTTTATAGAAATCTTAATAGGCACCCATTCTGCATAATGCTTTGGAGGAATATCCCATCTTATTTCGTTATATAGAATCTCTTCTAATACCGATACAATCTGAACAGGGATATCTTTATAATTGCTCCCATTTCTATTTTTTGTAAATTGTATTTTTGTCGTTCTACCTTCTTCTCCTACATTACAGAAAACCGTAAATTCCAAATCTTCTTTGATTTCGACACCATCATATAATCGACCAGATTGACTTACAATGTACTTGTAAATCTTTCGAAGACTTGGAGTATAGTCCCACTTTTCTATTACTTCTTTTCTTAACTGTGTTTGGTGACTATTAACAATACTATCTATGATAGCAATTAATGAAGGTGAAGTATAATAATATTCGGATTCTATTTTAGTTGTTATCTTGCCTATACAGCATGACCACAGAACCTCACCCGAATTATAAAATTCAATTTTGCATCTCATATCTTCACCGCCTTTTAGGGATTTTTCCAGAAGATTCAACTCATTAATTATTTTTAATATTGCACAAGAATCCTGTACATCACATACCTGATAGTCTATACTTGTCTCAAAATTAGAGCATTCTATCCCAATATCCGTTTCAACATTCCATGATGCAATTTTAATAACCATATTATCTATTATCTGTTGAGGCTTCACGGAAAAAACAGATAATGAAAATAATAACATTATATCAAGAAGCAAGACTCTCATATTTACATTTATTTAGGAAAAACAATAACATCCATTGGTTCCAATTCTCTGTTAGAAATAGGACTATTTGTATCAAACGGTCTACCACTATGATCAAATCGTGTTTTTTCTCCACTATTAATTTCTCCAAGACATGCTGCTGTTTTGCTCTCTGTCCCCTCTATCACTCTCTTTTCTTCTACAGTATATGTCTCATCTTCCCCTTCAATATGAGTATTCATATCTTTTTTATACTGTTCAGGATTCATATCAAATTGTAGCGCATGGGATAATTCATGATTTAAACGCGTGGCCGGTGATAAATAAACATCATTGCTCGTATATAATCCCTTCCTAGAATTCCATGAAATAGTTTTTGTCGAAGAATCAAAACTATTACTATTACCACTACTTTCAACAAGAGTATAAACCTCTGGAGAATCGTTGAGTGCCCTCCAAACATCACCACATCCTTTTTCCTCTATAGTCTGCACTGTTTGCTCATAATCTCGTATGAAAGACTCCGATGCTCCCTTTGCAATAACAATTATCTTTCCATCCGGGTCAACATTCTTCACAGGATTATTCCCGCAATACGCATATGGACTGATTTCTGGATTTTTCTCACACAATGGATCCACCCTGTCCCATCTGCAAAGTATCGGGTCGTACTGGCGTGCTCCGTAGTCATAGGTGTTCAGTCCATGCATCAGGTCCAACTCCTTGCCGTTGTACTTGAACGGATAGTAGTTCGTCAACTGTTGTACGTTACCGCTGTAGTTCACCACCTCGCGGTTGTTGCCCAGGTGGTCCTTATTGTAGTAGTAGAGCGTAAAGCCGTAGCCTGTGGAGTTTATCCGCTCTGCCTTGGCATAGCCACCGTCAAAGAGCACCATCAACAGAACTACCAGAATCCAAATATGTCGTGACTTTATCTTATTCATTACTATTGTCTCGTTTAAAGTGGATCATCGAGTCTCCAATTTCCCTCATTCATTCAAAAATCTGTCCCCGTGATTCACCAATGTCCCTTGGTCGATATAACAAAATCTTCTGCATTCATGCTTTCTAATATGGATAATGGAATAAATCTTTTCTTTAGAAAAGGATAATCTGTTGTACTAAGTCCAATTGATAATGAATGCGTATAGGATGTAGCAGCAATTAAACCAACAAATCGAGCATATTGAATTCGCATTGTCTCTCCAGTATCCAATTTGAATGTCTGAGATATACAATGTGTGCTAAACAAATCCTCAAATTCAGAAAAAAAACGCTCACAAAGTTGATGGACTGTTGAATTTTCTCCAAAAACATCATAAAAGGTTTTGTAACATTCATGAACCATCACAGGTGCAGATTTTGCATTATAATAAACTTGCAGGATACAACTATCAACAGAATGTGTGTTAATATAAAGAGAATCTTTACTATCAAGTATTGCTGCAAAAAATATAGGATAAGTATTTTGCTTTTCAATAGAGAATAAAGCATAAACGTAATCCTTCCCTATTATTACAGGAATGCTATTCTGCGCATAAGAGTAAATATGGGTGATAATCACTAATATAGCAAATAATATACGTTTTTTAATAAAACTATTTGTAGACATCTTTTAATATGTTATTATTCATCAACTTATTAATATCACTTTGATTTGGCTGTTGAGGTGGATATGCCATAATCCCAGAACTTGCACCACTTCCTTTTGGATGTTGTGCACCAAGTGTATGAAACATTTCATGTTTCCTATTTGAATCCGTGTCAGTATAATCTGTCCCTACATTCATTACAATATTCTTGTTATTAGAAGTTACACCACCGACAACAGAGGTTGAACCATCGGAATTGATAGTTTCTTTGAAATGTAGATTCCTATTAGTATATTCGTTCCCAGGCTCAATAGTATTGCTAATATCATACCCCTCATATTCTTCTACTATTTTTTGGGGCGATAGGTCTTTCCCATCAACAAATCTAAGGTCAAAAACAACTTTATATCCAGAATAATCCCCTTCAGATATTGAATATCCCATTTTATTTAATTCATTACTGTAATTGTTCATATTCTTAATATCAGAATCAGAATAACCTGACAAACTCATAACTCTATTACCATCTCTATACATTTTAGAAGTTGTTCTAACAAAATATGTGGCCTTAATAGTTATAGTTTGATTAGTCGGATCAATAATACGAACACCATCTCTTCCATCTGGATCCACTCTGTTCACCGGATTATTATGACAATAATGATACGGACTGATTCCAGGATTCTTCTCCGCCAGCGGGTCCACCCTATCCCATCTGCATAGTATGGGGTAGTACTGGCGGGCACCATAGTCATAGGTGTTAAGTCCGTGCATCGTGTCCAGTTCCTTGCCGTTGTATTTGTAAGGCTGGAGGCTTGCACTCACCACGGCTCTGGGGTCGGTATACGGGAACGGATAGTAGTTCGTCAACTGTTGTACGTTACCGCTGTAGTTCACCACCTCGCGGTTGTTGCCCAGGTGGTCCTTATTGTAGTAGTAGAGCGTAAAATCGTAGGTCGTGCTGCTTAAGGGCGTGCCCTTGGCATAGCCGCCCTCGAAGAGCACCTTGTCTATCATGCCGTTATACATGACCATACTCCCGCCAAGGATGTAGTCATACTGGTATACACACATGATCTGGCTCTGGGGGTAACCTTCCGGCTTCACACCGAATGCCCTCGTGACGTTAGGCACGGCATTATAGTACTTGGCACACAGCTTTTCACCCGTGCCGCTGTAGGTGTACCTGATCTCGTTGCCGTTGGTGAAATATATCGTCTGCGGGTTGTTGTTGGCATCATAGGTGATATAGGCGATGTTGCGGCTCCTGTCGGCCACCAGCGAGCCGTTGCTGTTGTAGATGTACTGCGAGCCGTTGGCCTTCTTGTACTCGAAGGAGCCCGTGAAGTCATAGTCCGATACCGTCTCGGAAACGCCCGTCAGCCGGTTGCCGTCGTAGGAGAGCGTCAGGTTGTCCATCAGGCCGTAGCTGTTGGACGAACTTTTCCCCTTACGAGTAATACCTACTATGTTGCCGTTGGCACCGTACTGCACGCCCTCGCTGAACCTGCCCGTGTTGAGCGCGAGGGCGTCACCCTCACCGTAAGTGGCCTGGGTCAGCCTGTTGGCGCCGTCGTACATGAACTTGTAGCCCCGCTTGTAGTAATAGTCGTCGTTATGCCAGCGCATGGCGCTGATGTTGCCGTTCCAGCGGGGATTGCCGGGGCCGCTGGCATAGAACAGCTCCTCATAGAAACTGTTGGTGGTGATGCCCGTCGTCCATCCGTGGAGGTCGTAGCTGTAGCTGACGGTTCCAGAAGTGAACGGGCGCGTGACGCTCGACAGGCGGCCCAGGGCGTCGTAGGCATACGTCTGCGTAGAGGACAGGGACGGCGTGCCATGGGCAATGGAGAATATGCAGGAGCCCATCCTGTCAGCCCCGTCGTAGGTATAGATGCGGTTGATGTATGTCGTCCCGGAATTGCCCTTGCTGCGCTGTATGTTCACGCGCAGCGGCTTGCCGGTGTATGTGTAGGAGGTGCTGGTGATGCCGGTGCCTCCGAGGTGGTCGGTGGCCTTGACCTGCGAGACGTTGTAGCGTGAGTCGTAGTACAGGGCGGCATATGTGTAGCCCGTTACGCTGCCGTTGCTCAGAACCGCCGTTGCCGAGCCCGTCTGCATGCCGTGGTGGACCGAGGCGTCGAACGTGAAGCCGGAGACGGTGGATGCCGTCAAGGTGGAGGGCACGCCGTGCTGGCCGATGAACGAGTAGCCGTCGTAGTAGGCGGCAGAATACAGCGTCTGTCCCGTCAGCGTGAGGTTGTGGACGGTATACCCGCCCGTTGCAGTGCTGCTGCCGTCATATTCCGCATAGACATGGACGGAGTGCAGGGGCTCAGCCGTATAGGAGCCCGAGTACTGGCAGATGCCGCTGATGCAGGGACGGCCGAACTTGTCGGGGATGGTGTATGCCCACTTGCCTGACTGACGGAGGATGCCGTCCTGCGTCAGGATGCACTGGCCGGCGCGGTCGTAAATGTAGTAGACGGGATCGCAGCCCGGCAGCTTCTTGTAGATGCAGTGGCGCTGACGGTCGTAGCGGTAGATGTAGGCGTACTTCTGCATCATCGCCTCGGTGTCGGGGATCTCGTCCACTTCCGTTCCGTATTGGGATATCAGGTAGGAGGACAGCGCGGGAGGCATGACGTAGGCGAGGTCGCCCTTCGTGTTATACAGGTAGTAGGTCTTGCCCTGGATGGTCTCGCTGATCATCAGCCGACCGTTCAGGTCGGTGTACTCAGAAGTGACGCCGCCGTCCTCGTCGGTGGTCTGGGTACGGAGGTACTTGACATTCTCGAACATGTACAGGTAGCCGTCCTCGGGGGAGAACATGCCGGCACCCACATACTCGCTATACGAGAGTGACACCTTCTTGCCGTTGTTCTGCCACTGGACGCCCGCCTTGTACTGCGCGGAGGGCTGGGAAGGCAGGAAGCCGTCGTAGACCGTGCGTGAGTAGGGGGCGTTGTCGGAATACTGCGACACGGCATTATAGGCAATCATGTTGCCTGCGATGAAGAGACTGTCGGAAGAGGACACGGGGAGCCAGCTCTTCGTACGGCGGCGGTACTCGTCGTACTCGTGGTGAACCGTCACGCTGGGAAGCGAAGAGCCCGTATACGACTGGATCTCCTGGACGATGTCGCCAAGGCCGTTGTCGTAGACGCGCTGGTTGACGGATGCAGTGCAGTCAGAAGACAGCATCGTGCGCGACACGATGTTGCTGCCCGATGCATTCTGACTCAGACCCAAGGAGGGACGGAGGAATGCTGACAGCAGGGATGAAAGGAATATTAATAGCAATCTCATCCGTGCATAACTGTCTTGGTTAGTCTGCACAAAGGTACAATATCTTTCTGATATAACACCATCTATTGCATGTTTTTTGAAGCCAAATCGGAATTTCATGCTGCTCATCACTGTTGGTTCATATAGTTATATTCATATCGATGCAGAATTTCAGGGGCTTGCACGCCGTTGACGACTCTCTTTTCTGATTTCAGTCTGCCCAGTCCATCATACTCATAAAGGAAGGTTTGTCCATTGACATCCGTATGTGAAGAGACACCGACCAACGGCAGATAGTTCCAGGTCTGGATCAGGGCATTGGGAAATGTGGTCAGAAGCATGGAGCGACGAACTTGAGAAGTTGCAGCCCTTAGTTGCGTAATGTTCGGAATCTGAGACAATCTGGCATCTTTGATCATAGCAATCAGATACCTGTCGTACGTATCCCACAGGAAGACGCTGTATATACCTGTCTTTTTATCCAGTATCTCCGTGGGGTTCCCGTGTGAATCGTATGATTTGACCTCTATACTCTGCTCATACAGGTCCCCATTGCTCTCATATATCATGGAAGGCAGGATGCTACCGTTAAAGTCGCCATAGTCTATCTTGCTGCCTGTAAGCCTTACCATATTTGGGATAAACGTGAAAGTCTCGGCAGTAAGTAGAGATGCCAGCATATTCCTTGACTTCATCGTTGCAATGACAGTGTTTGTGTTGCCGCTTTCCTCGCCTACGTACGAATACAAATCCTCCTTGTCATAGTAGTCCGAATAATCTCTTCGTATTCCGTAAGGTAAATCATAATAATCTTTGGATTTGAGGACTCCGGAATACAGATAGGAATATACCTCGGACTGCTTGTTGTCTAAGGTGCGCGTTCCACCCTGACGTAGCGTCGTGGTTGATTTCCCTGTCAACATAGATCTGCCAAGATATTGCATAGCCGATTGATAGAACTCTGAAAGAGTAAAGGAACTCAGAAGACGGCCGGTACCATATTGAAGGGTGTGACGACTGCAATGTCCTCTTGATATTTCGCTGCAATAGATAGAGCCGCTTTTTGACATTTCCTCCTCACTATGTGAGTAGCTTTCCTCGGAAAACAGTTCCCATTTGTTGCTGGTAGAATTAAAGGAATAATCAGACTTAGTCTTCAACTGATGCCTCTGTCCGGGATGCTCTAAGATTCTCAATCTGGACCCGAAGTAATATGGAGGCTCAAAATAGGCAGTATCAGGAACAGCCGTCTGATTGAAGAACGACTGATAATAAGTGTTAGGGCTAAGATAATAATCATAGATATCATATTTATAGACTGTCTTGCTTTTACAATCGGCAAATTCGAATGGATGTTTGTGATAGACTGTGATTTCAGGATAGACCACAGGGCGTCTGCCACCGAGAAGAGAACGGAATGTGTTGGCGGAGAAATAGGCATCCCACCACCATGCGCCACCATCGCCGAGGGGTACATTCTCGAAGCCGCTATGCAGTCCTAAGAACATTTGACGGAATCCGCTGGGAATTCTTAGCGGTGAATAGCTGTAAGTCATGAAAGTAAGCAAATTAGGGTCAACAACAGCTTCTCCGCATCCGATGTGGTGATTGAGGGTGTCAGTGCTGTTGTTGATAACAAGATTATCAGGTAATGGCAGCGGGAAATTACGGTGTATGATATCACCGAGTGTGAAGCCATACCTGTAGTAGTCCTCACTGGCTACAGCCCCGTCTGCAGTATAATTCTTGATAGATTCGATTCTGAAGCCACCACCTTCGATAATACGCTGGCTGCGCCTGTCAAAAACAAAGTCACCATCTGCTGCCGTTGCGGTAAGGAAGCGATGATTCTCCCAATTGAATGTTGTAATTCCGCCGTTGGGATAAGTGATAGAAGTCAAAACACCATGGCGCTGAGGGCCTATGGGCTGACGTGTATCCCCGTTGGCTGTCGTTTGCAACTTGAGCTTAAAGTAATTCAGGTCGTCTGGTTCATTTGCAATAATTTGTACAAGGTTTCCTTCCCAGGAAAACTGTGTCTGCAAGGTGTTCCAGTCTAATCCGGCATTGTCAACAAACATGTTGAAATTACCGATGTCGTACGCTGAATTTGAGTTACATCTGTTGCCCCAATAGTCAACACGGTCTCCAGCTGAGTTGTTCGTGTAGCTGAAACCATACCTCAGGCTTTCTGTATTGTCAGGACTGGAGATGACAAGTGACGTAAGGGACGAACCGCTGATGCCAAGTGTAAATCTCCTAATGGTTTCAGAACAGTCGGATACAACAATCTCACTCATGTGCAGACCATCGTTCGTGTAATTAAAGTCTACTTTCGAAGGACCATAAAGAATGCGGCTGAGGAATTTCATAGTATACCTCGGACTCTGAGATTGTAAGGTACATGAGGTATGAATTCCTATTTCAGAATAGTCCTCCTGATTTTTGGACATCAGACGGCAAATTCTCATTACAGGCTCGCCGACAACGTTAGTGTTAATGGTTCGTTGCGACGTATATTGATAGTAAATGGTTCCCTTTGCCGGTATGTCGATACTGGTCAGCAGCCATGTTACATTTCTTAATGCATTAGGATCGTTCTGGAGGATATTGGAAGCCATTTCCGGTTCTGTAAAGTGATATATCACACCACTCTCGTCGGTTACAGTGAAGGCATCTATTGAATTGGTACTATAGCTGCATTCTATCTTCACATGACTGTCATAATACATGCGATCGTAATGCATGACACCATTTGTCTTATACATGAAAAAGGGAATGGTTCTGCCTGACGGTAACACAATGTTATAACTGTCATATTGGAAGTTCAGTCTGTCAAGTTCGTTAGCATAATTTACATATAGCCTTGGATTTCCATAAGTATCTTGAAAGGAATCCAATTCAAAGGGATTATTGAACATGCCATACTCATCAGCCCGGTCCTTGATAGTTCTGGAAACACATGAATTGCCGGACAATGTCCATCCCCGACCAGTGACATCGTAGTTGTAACCTGATTTCATCGGGGATGCTTCGTAATGCAGCGACAATGGGATCTTGAACCCGTAATAATCTATCTCAAAGAGTGGGATGCTGATATCAGGAGCACCATAGTTGTTGTTGACCTGATAGTCGCCAAGACGGTTGAAGGCAACAGCCTGAGGACTTGGCGGGACGTCTGGTACTGAAGGAGTCCCCTGAGCCTTCATTTGCAAACAAGACAGCAACAAGGCCGTCTGCGCTATGGTCATCAAGATTGTATTGATGGTAGTTTTCATAGTGTTATCTTCTCGCTATATGGTTTTCCGTTAACGTTAATGTATAGGATATATATGCCTGGACGCAAGCCGTTACAGTCTATCTGTACAGCATACCCTTGACCTGCGCTCTGTGTCCACTCCCTATGCTTGTAGATCATACCCATGTGACTGGCTACGATGGTGTTGATGGTGGCATCCGCGTCAAGGTCGTAGGTAATGTTTACCACTCCGCCACTGGTCTCTACTTGATAGTGGATGATGTCGGGTGCCGCCGTTTCCTCCTCTTCGAATGAGTCATCTGGCTCATCATCATCGGGGGCATCCTCGTCTAACTGTGTGATATAATCGTCTACCTGATTCTCTGGCAGATTGCAGAAGGCATATCTGGTGGTACCTATTGCATCCATATTATAATAGGTGGTGCTTATCACATCCTCTATAATCGGGTATTGTGCTCCGGGAAGATACCATTCATATCTTTCTTCGATAACCTGAGTGAGTCTTGCCGTATCAAGGGCGGCAGAGTCCCTATCCATACAGATAGCGTATGCATCGATGGTATGTACTCTTCGTACATTCCTGATAGTATCATTCTCGGCAAGCACTATTGACCCGACAGCATCTACCTTGAGAGTTGTTGTGCCGGCCTCGCGGAAAGACTGAAGATCGCAATACTTTCCCTCGCATCGGAAGTCTTTACTGACAGAATCGCCATATTCAAGAGGATATTTCATGGCTAATTTCTCCATGACGTATTCCCGCTTCTCCAAAGGAGATTCACTTCCAAAGAGCATGAGCGTATCGGGAGTTGTTCGATAATAATCTATCTTGCCTGGTTCTGTGACGGATACTACACCTGTACTATCCTTCATAAACATCACCTGTGCCAACTCTCTGGAAACGAGTTTCCGAGAGAAATCCCACACTTTGTTTCTACCACCCTTTCCGGGAGAGAAATAGCGAATTCTGCATTTCTGTAAACTATCGGATGATGCCAGTGACATTTCTAATATATTCACTTGACCATAGACCGATGTTGCTCCGAATAGCAATAATAATGTTTGAACCAATGGATACAGTTTCATTTGTGAATGGTATTAATTTTATGGATATTTTTAATCATGCTGCAAATGTTTTTTGACTGCAAAAGTACTACAACAATGAGTTCATGCCATCATTTGCCCCGTTTCATTTTCTGATTTTAAGAAACGGTGGGCGTTTTATTCTCAATGAAAGATTTGGTGATTTCTCTGAAAAGATATATCTTTGCAGTCGATTCAGTCCAAAACGGGCTGGTCTGAGCATTTAATTCGAAATTATCCTTTCATCAAAACTTGCAATAACTTGATCTCGTAGGATAATGGACAAAAGAATGCTCACTCCGTTATGATAGTTTGTCCCTTCGGGGGTGGCATCATAATCGGCGTGGGCTATTGTTCATTACAATGAGATGGGTTTGCAAGTACCTTGATGAATGTAGTGACACAATGGACACGCCTTTTTTATGGAGGAACTTGTAACAATTGGAATTAGACTCAAGCAGATACGGAAGTTTCTGCACCTGACACAGAACGAGGTCGCCCGTTTTGCTCATGTCTCGCAGGCTGCCATTTCAAGAATAGAGCATGGTGAGGAAGTCTATGCCTCCGTGTTCTTGTCTCTCATTCATTTCTACCATTCCCAACACATTAGCGTTGAGACCATATTCAATCCTCATCTTGACATCTCGCAAGAGGTTGAGAAAGAAAAAAGCGTAGATCATTATAAATCCACGCTCCTGTCTAAAATTGCTTCTATAAGGGATGAACTGTCAGAATTGTACACCAATGTCCACTGTTCATACTAAGTCACCTATTCTTGGCTTTTGTTTAGTTGGGCAACATTCTGACTAATAATACTCATGGGGATTAACGGCATTACACACCCAGCAAGAGGTGTGGACTTCAGATTCTTTACAAGCATTCCCCGTAAAGCACCGATGGCCACACTAATAAAAGTATTTATCAACTGAGGTTCTGTTGTTTTAAAACCATTTTCTTGTACTTGCACAACCTGGTCGAAAGGATCTATTTGGAACACACAATATACAACTTCCTTTACAAGTATTTCATTTGATTCTTCCGGGGTGATTTCCACAAATACTTTAAGTGCCAATTCTCCCTTTTCGTTATTAGGAGTCATCTCATGAGCAAACTGGTAAGAAATATTATCCTTATTAATAGAATTGTAGTCGAATTCAGGTTTATATCTGAATTCCACCTCATCCATTGTTACTATTCTATACTTTATTTCCATAATTAAACAGCATCAAGAGTTTGATATTTCATCTTAGTTAGAACCCAAGAGGATTGAGGGCGCATTGCGATCTTCTTTGCTTTTCTTTGCATAGTAAGTACGCTTTCAGTGTTAGCGTTGACCGTTGTCATGATTGTTACATCAAGTAATTGTACCCCCAACACTTCTTCTATGTCTGTTAAAGTGTCTACGGTGAAATTACGGTCTCCCGACAGCCATTCTGAGATAACTGTTGGAGATTTCCCCATCATTTTCGCAAAACGCCGTTGGTTATAGCCTTTTCGTTTCATTGCTTCCTCAATTTTCGCAGCGAGCATCATTCGCCTTCTGATTCTGGCAAGTTCCTTCTCGTCAATTTGGGCAAGAATGTCTGCAATTACTTTTGAGGGTTTTCCTGTGACTACTTTCATACTTTTAATCCATTGTTAGTGTTCCGTCTTCTTCTATTCTCAATTCACCACTTCTAATACGTTTCATAATTATTTGGGCAATTTCCTTCATTTGTTCTGCTTTCGCATTAAGTGGAGAATAGTCTTGATAGGCTCTCACATGGGGAGGTTTGTATCCTCCCGATCCGAAGAGAATCACCGTGTCGTTAAAATAGATTCCATACAATCTGAGGCAACCCGTATGGTTCAATGCTACAACACCGTCAGCCCATGCTTCTTCACCTTCCAAGACAACAGAATAGACACGGGCTTTCGCCCCTGACAACTCTTCTATTTCTTGAAAGTCAAAATCCATTTTTAATCATTTTAGGCTGCAAAGATACTGTTTTGTTCGGATATATCCAAATTTTTGCGCCTCTTTTTTGGTAACATTGAAGATTTTAACATTTTCCGCCGTAGAAGTGGCTTTTATGATACCTGAAACACGGGAATGCCTCCAATCACTTGTTCGAGTATCTCTAACGCTTCATTCTAAAGCCTGTTATACCCCTATTGGAGATACTAGAATACCCCCATAACAGATACTGGAACAAGTCATTAGAGATACTGGAATGTTTTGACGCACGCTTTCATATCCAAAAACGGGCTTTTTAGTGTGAAACAGGCGTTTTATTTTGATTGTCATGTAAATCTCTGTAACTCAATATTTTACAATAAATAATCCCGTTGGGACTAAATAAATAGAAACGCATCAAAACAAACAGGTTCTTTTACCTATTTATATATTTGCACAATAAAAACCTAAAGAGTATGAAAGAAGTTAATGATTTAAAAAAAGAATTTAGCGTAGAATTACTACGTGACAAATGCAATGAATCCAATAGTAGAATCTACGGATTCATCTTGTACACAAAAGGTCATCCTTTTGTTATAAAGGCTCTGAAAGACCCAGACTTCTGGAATGCCCTGGATGACATCTCTGGACCGAACTGGCCTATTTTTTCTGTAAAGCCCAATCCTCAGAAGGAAACAAAATTATTACGAAAGCCATGTGCCAAAATGAAGGACGTTGTGCCTGTCAACGGTGATTACAAAAAATTTCTCAAGTTTTTCGGCATCACAGATATGGATATGCTCCCATGTTTTATGGCTTTTATCTGGGATGACGATGGCAAACTAAGAACCATTGCTTGCAAGATTGCTTCCAAACCAGAAACAGCAGTATATGATTCTTTAGAGGAAATTGTCAAGATCATAACGAAAGTAGAAGCAAAGATTCCAGAAGAAGACAAGACAACCGAGTTATTATTCCAAAAAGTTGAAAAGGCTCTAAAGATGCGGAATTTCAAATATGTAATCTTAGATGCCATTCAGACAATCAAAGATGTCAAGGACTTCATAGGTCTTTTTGGATTTTAGTAATTGAATATAATTACACTGTTTCTGCGTATTGAAATATTTGGTTTCACCACTATTCAATTTTCACATGTTGATGAGTACGAATCTCTATGATATTCGAACATATTAGATTTACATGAAGTTCTTCTTTGTATACAAGAATACGGTCTGGCGAAGGATAAAATTGATTAAATGGAATCATTTCGTCGTGTTCAGGAAGCGACACTACCCATATATACTGGTAATCTGTTTCTCCAAATAGGTGTTTCACATCCCTTAGGTAGAGAAAAGTATCCCTTACCTGTGACAGAGCATTCTCAAAATTTTCATTAACTGTTCTAGGATTGCCACCACAGTATTTCAACTCTGCCAGTATTAGCCACCCCTTTTTGCGAGCTTTGTCCGAAACAAGCATACATTCACAATTGGATTCTAGTTTCTGATTATTTACTCTAAAGTATCCTAAGTTCTTCTCAAAGTTGATTGCTAATACGGGAATATGTCGCTTATTCACAAAATGAAGAGCATTAATATCTACCAGTGGTCGGTTTGACATGACAACTCCTGTATTCAGGTATGCTGGGTGACTCTCTGCATAATGTGTGTAATCTCCGATATAGAAGTCGGACTCAAACCGTTCTGTCTCCCTGAAAATATTTTCCATTACTAATTTTCAGTCCTTATACATCAGTAAATTATTGAAATCGCGCATTACTTTCCCCATCACACTATTGAAATAGTTCTGTCTCACCAATCCTTCCTTGTCTTGAATGGTTTTGTTAACTGAAACTTCACCATATGTTTTCATGCATCCGTTTTCAATCTCCCAAACGCCCACATCGCAAGGCGCAATAATAACATCGGCACAACTCACTTTCAAATCATCCTTTTCCTCCTTAGAAATATTACCCCTAACAATATTTGCTAACAGACAATTGTTCAGTGCATAGAGAATATAAGGACTATGTGTCGTAATAACAGCACGGTGCGCTTTGCCATGGTTCAGACAACTTAACAGATGATATATCATGTCGCATTGAGTATTAGGGAACAAGTTCTGTTCTGGTTCCTCGATAATGAATTGAGTATGAGTATAAACCTTTCCCTGAAGGAATCCTTTGATACGGTCTATCAATTTCTGCTCCATACCCCCCTTAGCTTCACTTGAAACATGTGATAGTATTTCGCGCATCTGTTCATTCTCCGCTGGTGAAAAAGGCTTGTTTTCCTCATATATTGTTGATGACAGATAACTCAGTAGAGTCATTAAGGGAACAACAGACTGGAAGCCACTACTTGACTGGTTTAGTCTAATCTTCTGGCCATCCATAATTACGAAATCAATATCAGTTTCCTTACTGTAATAATACTCTATGCCTAACATTTCTATTTTCAAAGGCTGATGTTCTGTATATGCTCGTTTAGCCACAAACCAGTCATTTACAAAACTCTGAAGTGAATCATCTTGTTCTGCATACTTCTGAAGATTTGGTACAACTGATACGAAATTTCTTTCTGCAGGAATATATATTACTTTGGGATTAACACTTCTCTGAACCTTATGGAATACGAATTCCTCATCACGAAAGTGAGATGTATTGTATTCATCGGATTTCCAACAGAGTGGGAAAGGTTCTGGAAAACGATAGAAAAACCCCACATTATCTCCAATATATGCCAATTCCGAGTCATCACGAAAGTAGCCTTCCATTTTATGGAATTTCATCATTAGAGACACAAGACCTTCAATCTCAGCCTTTCCAGTAGCATCAATATCCTTCTCCAGCCAGGAACAAAAACTGATAATCTTAGCTAAGGTACTCTTTCCACACCCTTGAGGCCCCATGAAAACATTGACTTTTTTCAGTTCAATATCCACATCCTTAATCGGTCCAATATTTCTAACTATAAGTTTTGCCATGTTCCTTGAACTGTCAATCTGTGAAACTTTTTCTGGCTACAAAATTAGCAAATTAATTATAATTATATTAATTTATAAGCAAAATACTAAGATTTTTTAAGTAAAACACCCCATTAATTACTAAAATTGCTAATCTTCCCACCCTAAACTTTCTATCACACTTCTGTTTATGGCTTATGAGGACTTTTTATGTCTATTCTTGATTCCGAGGTGTTCTTGTCGTAGTAGAAGAACGTTAAGCTGTCAATTATCGAAGTTACAATCTATGTTAGAGCGTAGCCGCCCTCAATGAGGTTCCTGTTACCTCTGCCGTTATGAAGAACGGCAGAGGTGAATTTTTTATTCCATACTACAGAATTATCAAACAAGAAAGTAAGTTCTTCAATCCTTGTTTTCACAAATTGTTTAATAAAGGTAATAGCAATATGATTCTGAAACACTACTCGCATCCGCGTCTTTAAAAATGTATCTTGTATATTTCTTCCGTTTCAGGAAATCATTTCTGATTTTTCTCAAGATATATTTCGGAAGTGGGCATTCTTTCCATAGTTTATCACGACTCCATTTATGATTCGTATCCGAATAGAACTCTCGCTGAGAATGCAACTTATCTATAACAAGGCTTTTTATTTTTACAGAATCGACTCTCTTATATTGATTCTTTTTATCATTGTCTTTCTCAAAAATAATTTCTCCCAACACAATCACTTTATAATGTGACAATGTATCATATTTGATATCATAGTCAAAAAGAGGTTCTAAGATGGTGCCACATGAGACACAACTACCATCTATATAACTATTTCTGAAAGAAACAGAATCTATAGATACATTGGAGATGTCTTTCGTACTTACTGTACCAAAGAACTTTTCATTTGACATTAATGTACCACAACTTACCAGCAGCAAACACGTCAATATAATAAGTAACTTATTCATTAAAAAATTATTTTGCGGGTAAAAAATCTTTAATAAGAGGGTTTGGCATTATTTTTCCTTTTGTATACCCCTTCTTTTTATATTTTGATCCACTAAGAGAGCCATCAAGGAAATTGTCGACCGCAGATTTATATAGTCCTTCCTCATAACCTTCAAATAATAACTTATTCATATTATCTGGATAAGAAGAATCTCCAATCCCAGCTATTTTCTTTGCATAAGAGCCATTATTTGACATAAACCATGAATCTATTTCATAATTCATTTTTGCACTAAACAATTTAGCGTCCACCTCATTAACTGATGTTTTCCCACCTTGATGGTTTACATATTGATAGAGATGAAAGGTTTCTTCCGCAAAAGTTAGAGTGTTGTTTGCATCGTATATACTCATGATATTTGTTGAAGGATCAAAATAGCCCTCACCGTCTTCTGCGTGGGTATCTGCCTGTCTAATTCCATACTTCGTTTTGCTTCCTATAATTGCATCCAGAACTGTAGCGCCGTCTTGGTTAGAATGCATTTCGTTTAGATTAGAAACTAATATCTTAGCTATAGAATTATCAACCGTGCATGCCATCCCTGCTGAGTATTGGAAAGATTGCGAAATTCCATTCTCATCAACATAATATATCCAAATTTCTCTTCCATCCGGATCAATAAACTTGATTGGATTATTATTACAATACGCATAAGGTGAGATAAATGGGAATGCACTTGCACCAGTTGTTAGTAACAGCATCAGTACAGATAGCAATGTCTTCTTTGTTCTATTCATGATATACTATTTAATGTTGTTTGCAAAGATACATAATATTATTTATATATAGGTAGTATCTTCCGTTATTTCTTCACTAACAAGCGTTTTAAACTGTAGTTCTACATAATCTACTGATTTTAAGGCAATTATTCTTCTTGTCCGCTAAATATCAGTGCGCTTTTATCAAATAATGAAACGCCTCAAAACAAACAAGTTCTTTCACTTTTTTATATCTTTGTACAATAATTCAAAGATTATACGATGGCAAACAGAAAAGAAACAAGTAAATTCCGTGAAATGAGTAAACTGACAAAGTTTGCTTTTTGTTTATCTGCAATGTCCCCGTTGCTTGTGTCTTGGTCAATTACATTATGTTATCAGAATAGGGATTATTTAGTGTGGGGAGGAATTAATATGGAAAGTATTAGAATCTTCTGTGAAAAATTCCTTCTACCTGTTGTTTTTATTCTATTCAGTGGCTTGGGCTATTATCTGCTTAGGTTATCAATTAGACGATTCCAAGAAAGTAAAAAATGTAACAGCGAATATCTTACTATAAATAATCATTACTGTCCACTAAAAATTGCTAAGCGTTCTTTGAAATGATTGAAATATAGTTAGTTACAGAGATTTTTAGGGTGCGACGATTTGATTTTGTATCT
>CACXQL010000044.1 GCA_902769805.1 uncultured Prevotellaceae bacterium | reverse complement strand
ACACTCAGTTGCGGACGACTGACAACAGGAGTCAGCATCAAACCTTGGACAGCAGTATTTATGATGGCAGGCTCGTTCAGCACCAGTGCTGCCCAATATATGCAGACCATCTTCCGTGTTCAGACACCATACGAGAATCATGGTCGCATGAAAGAGCAGTGCTATGCCTTTGACTTTGCACCAGATAGAACGCTGAGAGTGTTGGCAGAGACAGCCAAAGTAAGTGCGAAGGCTGGCAAGCAGACAGAAGAGGACAGGCGTATCTTAGGCGACTTCCTGAATTTCTGTCCCATCATCAGTATTGATGGCTCGCAGATGAAGCCCTACGATGTGAACAAGATGATGAGCCAACTAAAGAAAGCCCAGATAGAAAAGGTGGTGCAATGTGGTTTCGAGGATGGTGCACTCTATAACGATGAACTGCTGAAACTGACAGATGTTGAGTTGCGGGACTTCGATGACCTGAAGAAAACCATTGGCACTACAAAGGCAATGGCGAAGACTGGTGATATTGATGTCAACAATCAAGGTTTTACCAAAGAGCAGTACGAAGAGAAAGAACGTTTGGAGAAGAAACCTAAGAAAGAGCGTACTCCAGAGGAACAGGCAAGACTCGATGAACTGAAGGCCATGAACAGTCAGCGTCGTAATGCCATCAGTATTCTTCGAGGTATCTCCATTCGTATGCCTTTGTTGATATATGGTGCTGAGTTGAAGAATGAAGACGAAGAAATCACTATCAATAACTTCGCTTCCTTGATAGACGACCAGTCATGGGAAGAGTTCATGCCAAAGGGCGTTGACAAGGAGAAGTTTGAGAAGTTTAAGAAATACTACGACTCGGATATCTTCCGAGAGGCAGGCAAGCGCATACGTGAAATGTCTCGTGCAGCAGACAAGTTCACCATAGAGGAAAGGATAGAGCGTATTAGTGCCATCTTCAATACCTTCCGCAATCCAGACAAGGAAACCGTCTTAACTCCTTGGCGAGTGGTAAATATGCACATGAGTGATTGCTTAGGAGGTTGGTGCTTCTATGATAAAGAGTTTAAGCAGCAATTAAGTGTGCCACGCTTCGTAGATCAAGGAAAGGTAACGAAAGATGTATTCCGTACTGACAGTCATATCCTTGAAATCAATTCCAAGAGCGGACTCTATCCGTTATACGTAGCTTATAATATATATAGGTGCAGGGTTGAGGAAGCCAAAAAGAGGTATGGTGAAGTAGGCATCGGCTTTTCAAAGAGTCTTTGGGATGCAACGATAGAAGAGAACATCCTTGTGGTCTGCAAGACTCCGATGGCAAAGAGTATTACGAAGCGTACCCTTGCAGGTTTCCGCAATACAAAGGTCAACGCACAATATTACAAGAACTTAATAGATAATATTTCTGAACGCCCAGAGGCTGTCATCAACACTTTCCGTGATGGCAAGCATTTCTGGAAAATCAACGATAATACGAATATGAAATTAGACGCAATAGTGGGAAATCCACCGTATCAGGTAATGGATGGAGGAGGTAATGGTGCAGCCGCGATGCCAATATATAATAAATTTGTTGGTCTTTCAAAACGATTGAAACCTAAATATTCATCTATGATTATTCCTGCTCGTTGGTATGGAGGTGGTAGAGGATTAGATGAGTTTAGAGCAGAAATGCTTAACGATAAACATTTTTCGTTTATTAAGGATTTTCCAAATCCTAAAGATTGTTTCCCCACAGCAAACATAAGTGGTGGAGTATGTTATTTCCGTTGGGAATTGAATAATGAATTCCCTCTTTGTGAATTTGTTAATTCAACGAACGGCTTAGAATTATCTGCCATGCGTTCATTAGATGAATATGATATGTTTCTTAGGTATAATAATTCTGTGTCTATAATTCACAAGATTAAGAGCAAAGGAGAATCTTCTCTTACAGATATTGTTTCTCAGTATATGCCTTTTGGTATTCGTTCGTACGAAAGAGGTAGAGAAAAGAAAAGCAAAGAGTCAGATCTCCTATTATATTCCAGTCGCGGAACTGGCTATGTACCAAAAGAAATGGTTACTGCAAGCCATGATTATGTGGGGAAATATAATGTTATTACGGGTAAAGCCATTTCCGGTCATCTAGGTGAAACAGATGAGAATGGTCAGGTTAAGTTATTGGCTACTACTATGATTATCGAACCCAACGAGATAGCTACTGAATCATATTTGGCTATTGGCAAATTTGACAGTCTAAAAGAAGCTCAGAATCTTCTTTCTTATATGAAGACGAAGTTTATGAGGTTTTTACTTCTCCAAGGGCTTACATCCATGAATATCACAAAAGAGCGCTTTCTTTTCGTTCCCCTCCAAGATTTCAGTAAACCTTGGACAGATGCAGAACTCTATGCAAAATATGGACTAACAGATGAAGAAATCGCCTTCATCGAGTCAATGATTAAGCCAATGGAATAAACTTTGTTGTATTGACGTAAAATAATTGTGTAATTATTTGGAAGTTTACCCAATAAATGACACCATAACAGATATCTCACCTCTTCCTAATCAGTGTAAGTCCGTCGCGAAGGGGTAGGATGACTTGTTCTACACGAGGGTCTTGCTGGATGTAGTCATTGAAGGCGACGATGCCATGGGTCTGCTGGTCTTTCTGGTAGGACGGATCTATGACATGTCCGTCCCACAGGGTGTTGTCGGCAAGGATGAAGCCGCCAGGACGGAGGATAGAGAGTGCCATCTCGTACGTCTCCTGATAGGTGCGCTTGTCCCCGTCAATGAAAGCCATGTCGAACGTGATACCGAGTTTAGGAGCCTCTGTGATGGCATCACCGATGATAAAGGTGATCTTGTCAGCAACAGGGGAGTTCTCTATCCAAGGACGCGTAAAGTCCTCTTGTTCATCATTGATCTCGAAAGTATAGAGATGTCCGTCGTCCAGTCCCTCAGCCATACAAAGGGCGGAGTAGCCGCTGAAGGTACCCACCTCTAATATATAATGTGGACGAATCATCTGTACCAGCATCTTAAGCAGCCTGCCTTGCAGATGTCCTGATGCCATCCTGCCATGCAGCATGTGGATATTGGTGGCGCGCCATAGCCGATAGAGATACTCTGGTTCCGGCTCGATATGATGGAGGACATAGTCCTCTAAATTCTCAATTTTCATTTTTTTCGGTCAAAGGACGAAGGACTAAGGTCTAAGGTCTAAGGACAAAGGTCTAAGGTCTAAGGTCTAAGGTCTAAGGTCTCCTCGTCAATTTTGACTTCGTCCTCGTTTTCAACTTTGACTTCGTCCAATTTTCAATTAATAAGAGCCTCAATGGCGAGACGATAGGAGTCGAGTCCAAAGCCGCAGATGACACCCTTGCAGGCTGCGGAGATGAACGAGTGGTGGCGGAACTCCTCACGCTGGTGGACATTAGAGATATGTACCTCGATGACTGGTGTCTTCAGCGAGCGGATGCAGTCGTGCAATGCCACAGAGGTATGCGTATAGGCTCCTGCATTCAGGACGATGCCGTCGTAGGTGAAGCCCACCTCCTGCATCTTGTTGATGAGTTCACCTTCCACATTACTTTGGAAATAGGATATCTCCACTTCGGGATATCTGGCCTGTAACTGCGGCAGATACTGGTCAAAGGAAGAGGTGCCATAGATGCCTGGCTCCCGAGTGCCCAACAGGTTTAGGTTGGGGCCGTTGATGATTAATATTTTCATATTTCGGAAATATTTTGTACTTTTGTCCGCAAAAGTACAAAATAAAATGGAAACAGACAAGAATTCGCAAGTAAATGTTGTGAGGAACTACCAGCGTTACCTGAAACTGCAACGTGGTTTCTCGGCTCATACGCTGGAAGCCTACCAGCGTGACCTTCAGAAGCTGTTGGCATACCTTGAAAGGGAAGGAAAGGATATCTATGAGGTAGCATTGGATGACCTGCAGCATTTCGCTGCGACATTGCATGATATCGGTATCCATCCTCGTTCACAGTGCCGTATCCTGAGTGGAGTGCGGAGCTTCTTCCGTTTTATGCAGATGGATGGCTATAGGGATGATGACCCTTCGGAGCTGTTGGAGAATCCAGTGTTGGGTGACCACCTGCCAGAAGTCCTGTCTGCAGAGGAAGTGGATATGCTTGAGGAGTCCATCGACCTCTCCAAGTGGGAGGGCCAGCGTAACCGTGCTATCATTGAAGTGTTGTTCTCTTGTGGTTTGCGTGTCAGTGAATTGGTGAACCTGAAGCTTTCTAATATATATAAGGAGGAACAGTATGTGCGTATCATGGGTAAAGGGTCGAAAGAGCGACTGGTACCCATCTCGCCCAAGGCATTGAAGGAATTAGAGAACTGGTTTTACGACCGTAACCTGATGAAGGTCAAGCCAGGAGAGGAAGACTATGTGTTCCTGAACCGTCGTGGCGCTCATCTGACACGCACGATGATTCTCATCATGATTAAGCAACAGGCGGCGTTGGCAGGTATTACCAAGACCATCTCGCCCCATACCCTGCGTCATTCTTTTGCAACGGCACTCTTGGAGGGCGGTGCCGACCTGCGCGCTATTCAGGCGATGTTAGGTCATGAGTCGATAGGAACGACAGAGATATATACCCATATCGACATGTCAACGCTCCGCCAGGAGATACTGGAACACCATCCACGTAATATAAAGAAACGTTAAAAGTGGAAAAAATTATGGCATAGTGTGTAGTTTTTCCTTACCTTTGTGCGTCTATTGGTAAAACTGATATTATTTTAATACATTCAAACGATGAGATTTAGAAAACTTTTTGTGGCTGCACTGATGATGTTCAGTTCTGCAGCAATGGTGGCACAGGAGATGCAGATGCCGCCTATTCCCGTTGATCCTGCCGTTCGTATCGGTAAGTTGGATAACGGACTGACTTATTACATTCGTCACAACGAATACCCTGAGCATGTGGCTAACTTCTACATCGCCCAGCGTGTAGGCTCCATCAATGAGGATGAAAGTCAGCGTGGTCTGGCTCACTTCCTGGAGCACATGGCATTCAATGGTTCTGAGCACTTCAAGGGTAATGGTATTATCGAGTTCACCCGTTCTTTAGGCGTGGAGTTCGGTAGCGACCTGAATGCGTATACCAGCATCGACCAGACCGTCTATCGTGTCTGTGATGTTCCTACCAAGCGCGCCACAGCCCTCGACTCTTGTCTGCTCATCCTGAAAGACTGGAGCAACGGTCTGTTGTTAGAGCCGGAGGAGATTGACAAAGAGCGTGACGTGGTACATAACGAGTGGCGTTTAGGCGAGGGACCTTCCCAGCGCATGATTACCCGTTCCCTGCCAAAGATGTATCCTGGCTCTAAGTATGGTGAGCGCATGCCTATCGGTCTGATGAGTGTCATCGACAGCTTCAAGCCCCAGACACTCCGTGCCTACTACCATAAATGGTATCGTCCCGACAATCAGGCTATCATCGTTGTCGGTGATGTGGATGTGGATCACATGGAGGCTAAGATCAAGGAGCTCTTCGGCGGTATCAAGGTAGACCCCAATGCTCCGAAGGTTATCCCCGAGTCTGTTCCTGACACCCCTGAGGCTATCTATGTCTTTGAGAAAGACAAGGAGATGCAGATGAGCCAGATCGTGGTGATGATGAAGCATGACGCTACTCCTGATGAGGAGAAGACAAGTATGCAATACCTGGTGGAGGACTATGTAAAGAGTGTTATCTCTCAGATGATGAACCAGCGTCTGTCTGAGATGACACAAGAGGAGTCTTGTCCCTTCTTCCAGGCTTTTGCTGACGACGGCGAATATCTGTTGTCAAGGACAAAAGATTGCTTTGAACTGATTGGTATTCCCAAGGAGGGTAAGGATATGGAGACCTTGCAGGTGCTTTATCGTGAGGCAAAGCGTGCCCGTGAGTTTGGTTTCACCGCTACAGAGTATGAGCGTGCGAAGGCTGACTACCTCAGTGGACTGGAGAAGCGCTATACCAACCGTGACAAGCGTAAGAACGAAGAGTTCGGTAATGACTATCGCGACCATTATCTCTCCAATGAGCCTATCCCGCCATTGGATGTGCTCTATCAGACGATGCAGCAGATTGCTCCTGCCATCCCCGTACAGGTTATCAACCAGATTCTTCCTCAACTGATTTCTGCCACAGACAGTAACCTTGTCGTTATGGAGTGGGCACAGGAGAAAGAGGGTAAGGTTTATCCTACTGAGCAGGATATGGCTGCCGCTATTGCTGCTGCCCGTGCCGAGAAGATTGAGGCTTACGTGGACAACGTAAAGGACGAGCCGCTGGTTGACGTAACGACCATCAAGGCTGGTAAGATCACGAAGGAGACCGAGAACAAGACCTTCGGCTACAAGGAGTTGACACTCTCTAATGGTGCTACCGTCATCCTGAAGAAGACAGACTTCAAAGACGACGAGGTTCAGATGCAGGCATTCGCCAAGGGTGGTCAGTCTCTCTATGGTCCTGCAGACTATACTAACCTGAAGGTGTTTGATGCAGTCATCGGATATAGCGGTATCGGTAACTTCAGCAGTAATGAGCTGACTAAGGCATTGGCTGGCAAAGAGGTGAATGCTGACCTCTCTCTCGCCATCACCCGTCAGTACCTGAACGCACATTCTACGCCGAAGGATATCGAGACGATGATGCAGATGTCTTATCTCTACTTCACCGCAGTGAAGAAGGATGAGAAGCAGTTCCAGAACCTCATGACGAATCTGGAGATGAGTCTGAAGAACAAGAGCCTGTCTCCTGACAATGTCTTCGCAGACTCCCTGGCTGCTACGATGTACAGTCATAACCCACGCTTTAACAATATCAACGTGGAGGACTTGAAGGATATCAACTACGACCGTATCTTGGAGATTGCCAAGGAGCGCTTCCAGAATGCCGGACAGTTTACCTTCATCATCTGTGGTAACTTCGATGAGACGACTATCCGTCCACTGATAGAGCAGTATATCGCCTCCCTGCCTGCTACCAAGGCTGAGCCCGAGAACTTCAATGAGTGTCTGACTCTCGCCAAGGGAAATGTTGTCAACCAGTTCAAGGTGAAGACTGAGTCTCCAAAGGCTACTGCCCGTGAATTATGGTATGCCGATGCTCCTTATTCTTTGGAGAATGTCGTGAAGATTGATGCCGTCGGACAGATTCTCTCGATGATATACCTGAAGACCATCCGTGAGGATGAGAGTGCAGCCTACTCTTGTGGTGCCGCAGGCGGTTTCAATAATGCCAGCCACCAGCCCAGAGTGATGTTACAGGCATACTGCCCGATGAACCCAGACAAGTCAGAAATTGCTGTCCGTCTGTTACACGAGGGTATTGCTAACATGAGCAAGGCTGTCGATGCTGATCAGCTTGCCAAGGTGAAGGAGTACATGCTCAAGCAGATTGACGTGGACGCCAAGAAGAACAGCTACTGGGTGAGCACTATCGCTACCTATAAGGGTTACGGAGTGGATGTCTATACCGACTACAAGAAGACTGTTGAGGCTCTGACGGTAGAAAGTGTACGTGACTTCCTGAACAATGTCATCCTGAAGAGCGGTAACCATACAGAGGTTATCATGACTCCTGAAGCGAAGTAACTTATCTCACTAATCATAGGTAAAACGGCCTGTTTCCAAAAGAAGCAAGCCGTTTTATTTTGTCATGTCCCGAAAACTCCGTAATTTTGAGACAAGTCTCGAAGGTAGGCTGCACCTCGGAAAAATCCAAATAAATTTGGTTTTTCTCTCGATTTGCACTACCTTTGCACCCAAATTCAAAACAAAGATAATTATGTCCTATTTTTTCTCTTCAGAATCTGTATCAGAAGGCCATCCTGACAAGGTTGCCGATCAGATCAGTGACGCGATATTAGACCAGTTTCTTGCCTATGACGAGCATGCGCGAGTGGCTTGTGAGTCTTTTGTGACTACTGGACAGGTGGTCATCATGGGTGAGGTACACAGTGAAGTGTATATCGACTTGCAGACCATAGCCCGTAACACCATCAAGAAGATTGGCTATACTAAGGCAGAGTATCAGTTTGATGGGAACTCCTGCGGTATCCTGACAGCCATTCATGAGCAGAGCGATGACATCAATCGTGGTGTGGATCGTGAGGATGACGAGAATCAGGGAGCCGGCGATCAGGGAATGATGTTTGGTTACGCTACAAATGAAACAGAGAACTTGATGCCTGTATCTTTGGATCTTGCCCATCTTATTATGCGTACTCTTGCTGAGATTCGTAAGGAAGGAAAGCAGATGACCTATCTGCGCCCGGATGCCAAGAGTCAGGTAACAATACAATATAGTGACGATGGTATTCCTGAGCGTATTGATACCATCGTCGTCTCCACGCAGCATGATGAGTTTGCCACTGATGAAGCGATGTTACAGACCATCCAGGACGATGTGCTGAATATCCTGATTCCACGTGTGAAGGCAAAGATTCATTCACAGAAAGTACTGGCTCTCTTTGGGGACGATATCAAATATTATGTGAACCCGACAGGTAAGTTCGTGATTGGTGGTCCTCATGGAGACACAGGTCTGACAGGTCGTAAGATTATCGTAGACACTTATGGTGGCAAGGGTGCCCATGGTGGTGGTGCTTTCTCAGGCAAGGACTCTTCGAAGGTAGACCGTTCCGCTGCCTATGCAGCCCGTCATATTGCCAAGAATATGGTGGCAGCAGGAGTCGCCGATGAGATGCTGGTACAGATCAGCTATGCCATCGGTGTAGCGAAGCCGATGAATATCTATGTGAACACCTACGGACGTTCAAAGGTGCAGATGACGGACGGCGAGATAGCCAAGAAGATAGAGGAGCTCTTCGACCTGCGTCCGAAGGCTATAGAGCGTTCCTTGAAACTGCGTCAACCGATGTATCTGGAAACAGCCGCCTATGGTCACATGGGACGTCAGTCGGAAATGGTCAGGAAGACATTCTCCAGCCGCTACCACGAGACGAAGACCATTGACGTTGAATTGTTTACATGGGAGAAACTCGACCGTGTAGAAGACATCAAACAAGCATTCGGACTGTAATTGCTGCAGCAAGATTCCATATCATACCAGCAGACGGCTGTTCAAGGAGACGACTCCGTAGTAGTACAGCACCGACCGCTGACTCCAGCCCAAGTACTGAGTTGGTTACCCCGTAATGCGACACCTGCACAACAAGACTCTGCTATCCAGGCGCATTTTAAACCTTCAGAGATACATTGGAGTGAGCATCCTGACACGCTTCATCTGCCAGGACATGACGCAGGAGTGGATCTGATGAAATCTGATCTTCCACAATATTATCGGGAAGGTTTTTTTTCTAAAGACAGTATGTTTCATCCCGAACTGCAAGGTGGCCGCTATGGTGTGGCAGGTGACCCTGTCCCTTATAGTGTCCATAACGACAATATCATCACGTCCTTGTTGCTGGCATGTTTTATCTTTGCTGTTATTGCCTTTGCCAATGCCCGTAGATTTATTATCCGACAAGCAAAGGACTTCATCTATCTGCCTCATGAAGGGACAACAGAGTTTACGGAGACAAGTAACGAGTTCCGTTTCCAACTTACTTTGGTGTTGATTACTAGTCTGCTCATAGCATTACTCTTTTATTTCTATACGCTGAGATATATAGGTGAGACTTTCGTGCTTCGTTCCCAATATACCCTTATTACTATTTTCATGGGAATAACAGTGGCGTATTTCTTGCTTAAAACAGGGTTGTATTCTGTCGTCAATCATGTATTCTTTGATGGTAAAAGAAATCAACAATGGATAAAGGCCTTGCTCTTCATTATCTCAGTGGAAGGGGTCCTGGTATTTCCTGCCGTAGTGTTTGGTGCATACTTCGAACTTGATACGGAAAGTGTGATGTATTATGTCATATTTGCGGTGATTATTGTTAAAATGATGACAATTTATAAGTGTTATATCATCTTTTTCCGCCGAAATGTCGTTCATTTGCAAATTATTTTGTACTTTTGCACCCTCGAAATGATACCCTTGCTCGTCTATTGGGACGTGCTTGTCATCACAGCGAATAATTTAAAAATCAATTTTTAGGACATCAATGATAAAGAAGATTCTGGTTTCGCAACCTAAGCCATCCAGCGACAAATCACCCTATTATGATATCGCTGAGAAATTCGGAGTGGAATTGGTTTTCCGTCCGTTTATCAAGGTTGAAGGAATAACAGCAAAGGAGTTTCGTGCACAAAAGGTGAATATCCTCGACTATACTGCCATTGTATTCACTTCACGTCACGCCATTGACCATTTCTTCACTCTGGCGAAGGAACTGCGTGTAGCCATTCCCGAGGACATGAAGTATTTCTGTGTGACAGAGACAATCTCCCTGTATATCCAGAAGTATGTGCAGTATCGTAAACGTAAGGTTTTCTTTGGAACGACAGGAAAGATTGACGACCTTATTCCTACGATGGCTAAGCACAAGCAGGAAAAGTATCTGGTGCCGATGAGTGATGTGCATAATGATAGTGTCGCCAAGATGTTGGATGCCAAAAAACTGCAGCATCAGGAATGTGTGATGTATCGTACGGTAAGTAATGACTTCACCCCAGAAGAGGTTAAGACCTTCGATTATGACATGTTGGTGTTCTTCAGTCCTTCCGGTATTGAGTCGTTGACGAAAAACTTCCCCGACTTCCAACAAGGTGATATTGCCATTGCCACATTTGGTCCTTCTACTGCCAAGGCAGTAAAAGATGCCGGACTGCGTCTCGATTTAGAGGCTCCGTCTGAGAAATATCCCTCTATGACCAGCGCTCTGCAACAGTTCCTGTCAAAAAAGCAAGGATAAGGCATCTACAGATATCATGGCAACCCATACGCTCAGGAAGCGAGAACGGTTGTGTAGCATGAAACTCACAGACCGTCTCTTCAACGGAGCAGGTAGCCATTCTATGGCAGCCTTCCCTGTACGCGTTGTGTGGATGGAAAAGGAACGTGAGGATCATGAGTCACCTGTCCAGGTACTGGTGAGTGTTTCAAAACGTCATTTTAAGCAGGCGGTTAAGCGTAACCGTGTCAAACGTCAGTTGCGTGAGGCTTACCGGCTATCGAAACAACTGTTATATGATAAACTGGAACAAGTTCCTCAACGGGCTGTCGTCATAGCGTTCATCTGGCTGTCAGACGAACTATATAGCACAGCAGAGGTGACTCGTTGCACAGAAATACTGATGAAGCGTTTAACGGAAAAGCTATGAAACACCTTTTGCAATGCATCTCCCGTTGCGTGGTATGGATATTGTTACTGCCTATTCGTTTCTACCAGACAGCCATCTCGCCCTATACGCCTCCTTCCTGTCGGTTTACCCCCACCTGCAGTGAATATGCCCGTCAGGCACTGATAAAACATGGACCCGTTAAAGGACTCTATCTGGCTGTCAGAAGGATTCTGAGATGCCATCCCTGGGGAGGAAGCGGATATGATCCTGTACCTTAGGAGAGTAGTCATAATGTAATAACGAGATTAAATAATAATTAGATATATGAAAAAGAACTTTGTTGAAGAACTTCGTTGGCGCGGTATGTTGGCACAGATGATGCCTGGTACAGAGGAACTGCTCCAGAAGGAGATGGTAACTGCATACTTGGGTACAGACCCGACGGCAGATTCGTTGCATATCGGACACTTGTGCGGTATTATGATGCTCCGCCATTTACAGCGTTGTGGTCATAGACCGGTTATTCTTGTAGGTGGTGCTACAGGTATGATTGGCGACCCCTCTGGTAAGAGTCAGGAGCGTAATCTGCTCAATGACGAGACCTTGCGCCATAATCAGGAGTGCATCAAGAAACAGGTGGCAAAATTCCTCGATTTTGAATCAAAGGATGAGAACGCCGCTATCATGGTGAATAACTATGACTGGATGAAGGACTTCACCTTCCTCGATTTTGCTCGTGAGGTTGGTAAGCACATCACTGTCAATTATATGATGGCAAAGGAGAGCGTACAGCAGCGTCTAAATGGTACGGCTCGTGATGGCTTGTCATTCACGGAGTTTACCTATCAGTTGTTGCAGGGCTATGACTTCTTGTATCTCTATCAGCACTATGGTGTGAAACTCCAGCTGGGTGGTAACGATCAGTGGGGAAACATGACAACAGGTACGGAGTTGATTCGTCGTACCTTGGGTAATGAGGTAGAGACCTTTGCACTTACCTGTCCGTTGATTACCAAGAGCGATGGTAAGAAGTTCGGAAAGACAGAAAGTGGAAATATCTGGCTTGATCCTGCTCGTACAACTCCGTATAAGTTCTACCAGTTCTGGCTCAATGTCAGTGATGAGGATGCAGAGCGTTATATCAAGATATTCACTTCTTTGGAGAAGGAGACGATTGATGCGCTTGTTGAAGAGCACAAACAAGACCCAGGCCGTCGTGTCCTTCAGCGTCGTCTTGCAGAGGAAGTTACTGTAATGGTACACTCTCAGGAGGCACTTGATACTGCCATTGAGGCAAGCAACATCCTTTTCGGTAAGTCCACGAAAGAGGGATTGGAGAAACTGGATGAACAGACATTCCTGGATGTCTTTGACGGAGTGCCTCAGTTTGAGATTTCTAAAGACCAGCTGGGACAGGCAGCCATCGAACTCTTCACGACAACAGCACCCGTATTTCCTTCTAAGGGTGAGATGCGTAAGATGGTACAAGGCGGTGGTGTCAGTCTGAACAAGGAGAAACTGATGGATCAGAATCGTCCTGTGACAACGGATGATTTGATTGACGGAAAGTATCTATTAGCCCAGAAAGGCAAGAAGAATTATTATCTGCTGATAGTGAAATAATTGGCTAAAAATTTGGTAGTGGCATGAAAAACCACTACCTTTGCAGCCGCAAACAAACAGTAGGTGTCCAATGGTGTAATGGTAGCACAACAGGTTTTGGTTCTGTTTGTGGTGGTTCGAATCCGCCTTGGACAACAGGAATGACTTAAGGAAGCTCGCAAGGCTTCCTTTTTTGGTGCCTATATATCAGCGTTTCCAGTTCTAACACACTGATAATTAGGTTTATACAAAATCCGATGTCTCTTTTGTTGATAACATATCATAGCAGAAGATGTGATAACATTTAAACAAAATGCAATTATAAATAAATTAGAGACTATGGAACAGAAACAGATGAACAAACAGGTAGCCGCTAAGATAGCAGAGCGGCAGGTTGAGACTATCAAGAGACATACTCCTCTATTAGTCGAAAGAGTCCCCTGAAATGCCCATATCTCGATCGAAAAAATCGTAAATGTGTTAAATCAAGACAAAGTTCCTCGATTTTTTGGTGTCTTCTTCGATTATTTTTTCTTTTGCAGCAAAAAACGAAAGGTATGAGAAAACAAGAGATTGAGATGTTGGCAGAACTCTTATCAGACAAGGTAGCTGACAAGGTTATGATGCGTTTGGGCAAAACTTCAATCGATGCTCAGGACGAAATGGTAGATTCAAAGGTGGCAGCCAAGATGATAGGGGTGTGTCCTGCTTATATGCGTCAACTCAAGGACAGGATTCCTCATGTGAAGGTTGGCCAGCACAAGCAGGGGCGCATCCTGTTCAAGAAAGCTGATGTCATTAATGCATTCATTAAGTAAAAAATACAGCTATGAGTATCATCATGCAGCCTGTCATCACCTATATATATAATAGGTATAAGCACGCATCACCGACCCGTGAAGCGGTGATAGAGCTGCGTATAGCCCACAACAACCGGCAGAAGTATATGTCTACCGGTATTAGGGTCTATCCCAAAGAATGGGAGTCCCGTCATCAACGTGTCATTAACCGTATGGATGCTGCCATCCTTAATAAGACGCTCGACAAGCTCATGAATGAGGTGCGCCAGGTTATCTACGATATGATTGACGATGGTAGCATAGATATCTTCGCCATACCAGCGCGGCTGGATGCAAAGCGTAAGAAGGCAGGAACCTTCCCCGACTACTGTAGGGCACGTGCGAAAATACGTAAGTATGGACTTTCTGTGCTACGACAGAAAGCGTACGACCGCATTCTGGAGTTCCTGGACGATTATGGCAAGTTCCGTAGTTTCTCTGATGTCAACGAAAGTAGCATCATGGAACTTGACCGTTATCTGCAGAAGAAGAAAATGAAGGCAAGCAGCCGCTGGGCTAACTACCATCGCTTCTTGAACACGTTCATCATTGATGCCCAAAAAGAGAACCTGATATACCTCTCCGCTGAGGAGCTGAGAACGCTCCGTTCTGCTACAATGCCTACCGAGAGGCTTGACAGGGTCAGAGACCTCTTCGTCTTTCAATGCTTTACTTGTATGGCTTACGTTGATCTGGCAGCATTCTCGGCTGATAAGGTCAAAGTAGTGGATGGCAAAGACATGATCTTTGGTAAGCGTGGTAAGACGGGCATAGAGTACCAGATACCTCTTCTGCGTCCTGCCAAGGATATTCTGGACAAATACAATGGTCAGCTACCTGCCGCATTGACTGCGAAGAAGAAGGGTAGGAAGGGTGTGATGACCAACCAACAGTACAACAAGGCTCTGAAGGAGGTAGTGGAAGCTGCTGGTCTCGGCATACACGTCACCACGCACTGGGCACGACATACTGGAGCCACCATGCTCCTGAATGCTGGCGTAGAGATGGACGTTATTGCCAAGGTCGGTGGCTGGTCTGATACCAAGGTGCTGCGCCGTATATATGCCAAGCTGCACCCAGAGACAGTAGTGAAGGCAGTGAATGAGATTGAGGATAAACTAATATAATAGTTATGATGAGCAACAGACCACCATAAAAAAGAATCTGGCTCAGAGAGGGAAGCTCTAAGCCAGTAATAGAAGCGGAGCGGGAACTTATGCTTCATTTGTTTTTCTCAACGAGGCAAAGGTAAGCATAATTCTCCTAATTCGCAAATTTTCCTGAATAAACTTGTAAAATTTAACAAAAATAGAAGAATTATGTACAATACAAAGGATGTTTCGAAGTCTATAGCAGAGATAGCAGACGAAGAGAAGAAGAAGAAGGAACAGGAAGCACGTGAGAAGGAAGCTGAACGCCGGCGTATAGCCAAGCAAGCAGAGGCTATCGCTTGCAAATTTGTCCGCATCTCTGGTACATGGTATAAGAAATGCCAGAATGTTGATGGTGAGTGGATTCTTGAGCGCTACAGTGCTGCAGATATTACAGTTGACTACGGCAAGAAACTGGGACCAGCCATCATGGCAGCAGCAGCCAAGTGCATCAACAGAGTTAATTTACCGGAGCACATTAGATTCAAGGAGTATATAGAGTCAGCTTCCGGAGATTTATATTTTAATACTTATCGACCCTTAAAGTATCAACCCGTTTCGGGAGAATGGATACATATAGAGGCTCTCGTCCGCCACATATTCGGTGAGCAGTATGACCTGGGGCTTGATTTTCTACAATTGCTGTATATATCGCCAAAGATACGGCTTCCTATACTTGTTCTTGTCAGTGCCGAGAATGGTACCGGAAAATCCACCTTCTGTAATTTTCTCCGTGAAGTGTTCGGCGACAACGCCAAAGCTATTACGCGAGACACGCTGGACTCCCGGTTTAACTCTTCTTGGGCCACTAAACTGGTGGCATACGTTGAGGAAACCTTTGTGGAGAGCCGCGCGTTAATAGAGAAGATAAAAAACTACGCGACAGCAGAAGTAGTTCCCACAGAGCGTAAAGGCTACGACATGGCAAATGAAAAGGCTTTCATTAAGTTGATAATGTGCTCCAATGATGAACTTCATCCGACCATCATAGATAAACAAGACACCAGACACTGGGTACGTAAGGTTCCAGTCATCACCAACAACTTAGGCAAGGATTTCCTCGAGGAGTGTAAGAAAGAAATTCCGGCATTTCTCCACTATCTGCTAAATAGGGAACTGGTGACAGCTGGCACCAAACGGGACAGACTGTGGTTCTGGCATCACGAAATAGTGACGGATGCATGGAGGTGTATCGTGGCAGCTTCTCAGGAGAAAATCGAACGGGAACTGGTCTTGCTTCTTAAAGAAATAATGACAGCAATGAATGTGGAGGAGGTTATGTACAGTGCAACTGAGCTTAATTGTCTCATCCAGAATGTTCCGACTATTTCTGACTATGAGAAGCGAAGATGTGACCGTCTAAAAGTCAGGGATATCCTACGGAGATGGGGATTGCAGGCAACAAAAGACAACAAACGTCATGACCTCTATAGCATGGACTATGATGGAGCTGTGAGGTTAGTAGGTAGCCGATCCTCAAATGTATATGTTATATCTAAAGAGTTATTGAATAAGTGGGACGATTAAAAAATAACCTCACAAACCTCACAAACCTCACAAAGCCTGTATATAAAAGGGATTTAAGCGTGAGTTTTTTGTGAGGTTTTGTGAGAAAACATCACTTGGAAAAAGAAAAAAAATAAACCTCACAAACCTCACACATTTTCTCACAGCGTAATTGACAGAAAATCAACAAAATACGAAGAATGTGAGATTGTGAGGTTTTTTAGAGCGCTTCCTCAGAAAAACAATGGATATGAACATACAACAGATTAAGGAGAAATTCACCTGTCTGGACTATCTGGGACAACCTGTGAAGAAAACCAGGAACGGCTACCTCTATCGTGCTCCATGGCGAGAGGATACCCATCCCTCACTGTCTGTTACAGATAATGGCAGGGGATGGCATGACCTGGCAACTGGTGAGCACGGCAGCGTCATAGATTTGGTGATGCGGTGCCTTAACACGAATGATGTCCGGCTGGCATGCGAAGAGATTGAACACCAGGATCCTTCATCTTTTTCTTTTTCCCAGTCAGTAAAATCAGACGGGGAAAAGGAGAAAGATACCAGCTTCACCAAGTTTGAGGTGATGAAGTTGCAGTCCAAAGGTTTGTTTGCTTACCTACATAGCCGGAAGGTGAACATTAATATTGCTAAACAGTTTCTGCAGGAAGCACATTATTCCTTCAAGGATGGCGACAGTTACTTGTATGCTCTGGCATACGCCAACGATAGGGGCGGCTATGAACTTCGTGGCAGACCCTATATCGGAAATCCCAAAGGCTACAAAGGTTGCACCAGCCCCAAGGGTATTACTACCCATTTTAGCATTGAGAATGCTCCTGTGGTAGTCTTTGAGGGATTTATGGACATGTTGTCTTTTGCAACCCTGTGCGGTGTAGTGAAGCACAACTATGTCGTGTTAAACTCAATCGTCAACAAGGAGGCTGCTTTGGAGGCTTTGGAAACGTTACAGAATCAAGTGTACCTCTGCCTTGACAACGACAGGGGAGGGGATGATACCACGTCATGGTTCCTGCAGGAACTGCCGTTGGCTAAAGACATCAGGCAGAGGTTTGCCCCAGCAAAGGACGTTAACGATTATTTGATGAATAAGGAGTAAATTATGGATATGGAGAAAAAGAAACGACACAACGCGACAGTCACCTTCAGCCGGAAGGAACAGAAGGAAGAGATGCTGCAGTACCTGAACTCAGTGCAATTGCACTTGTAAAGTGTGATGGATATACCAGTGCGAGAGAAAGGTGCAATTGCGCATCTTTCTCTTTTTCTTTTTACTCGTATAATTTTGATTCCAGGCATTTAAGATTTTCAAAATCGTAAATGTGTTAAATCAAGAGAAAGTTTTACATTTTTTGAAGTCTCCAAAAGCAATTGCATAACTTTGCCTAAACAAGAAGTGGAATGTCTATAGTTCCTTCAGGAACCGAACAGTGCGCTTGCGCAGACTGATTGTTTCACAAACGGGAAGCCTAATACCCGTTTTTGCGAAAAAACGGTGTAGCGAACCCCAGTCCTAACGGGGAGCAAGCTCGGGGTTCTTCGGAATTAGGCTCAGGGATACACCCCTAAGAACCCCTCAATAAGAAAGTAAGTTAAATAAAAAAATAAGACATATGGCAAAGCAAGTTTTCGACGTACAACCATCACATGGTATCTCTGCAGGGCAGAGCAATGAACATCTCCGTAACTATTCAGTGATTGACCCTCAAGCCAAAAAGTATGGGTATTATGATCCGACCAGGGTAAACTTGAATTTCGAGGTCGGAAAGGGCGGGGTCGTTAAGCCCGTCAACAAAAACTATTCCATCGTTCAACGTTTTAAGGATAATCTTTGTTGTAGAGGTATAAAAGACCCTAACCAGGAAAAAATAAAAAAAGGACTTAAACCGAATAGGCGTACAATTGCAAACATAATCTTGCAAGGTTCACGAGACAGAATGTTACAATTGGCTTTTGGTGGACAGCAGGTCAATTTGACTAAAGGAGCAGATAACAGTCATATTCGTCGTAACGAGGATATAGAGAATTGGGCACTTGACATGTACAATTATATAGCAAAGAAATACGGTGAAGAAAACATTATTGCGTTCGTCATTCATCTGGACGAGAAGAATCCTCATGTTCATTGTACGTTGGTTCCAGTCGTAGATAATAAGATATCTTGGAAGAAGGTCTTTTCAGCAGAGAACAAAATTGAGGGGAGTAAAAAGTGGAAAGCTATGCACGATGAAGTGGCAACGATTAACAAGAAATGGGGGCTCGAACGTGGCGAAGATATTAATGTCACTGGTGCCAAGCACCGGACATCGGAAGAATACTGGCAATACCTGAGAGACAAATGTAATGAGTTGGAGGCAGAGACACAAGACAAGCAGGTGAGTCTGGACTTCCTCGACAAGGAATGCAGACGTACCGATATCAAGGTAAAAGGACTGTCGAGGATGCTGGAGAATCTTACGACGAGAAAGAATGACATCGTAGAGGAAATCCGGCAGCTGGAAGAGGATGCCAACAACGGCAGGCTTTCCGTCGATGAACTCCAGCAAAAAGTACGGCAGCTCCATCAGCAGCTGGACGAGACCGAGCAGAAAATCAAAGACAAGAAAGAAAAACTGGACAAAGCCACCGATCAGCTCGATAGGATACTGGACCAGAAAGCGAACGCTCAACATAAATACGATGACCTTCTGCGCTCTGTCAACAGAGAGAAGCACACTCTCGAAGAATTGGAGGAACGTAATGATGTATTAGAGAATGCCTTGCCAGAGATTTATTCTAAGTTAGCCCAGTCCGTTAGAGCCGTTGCTTTTACCACATTGGAGAATGATTGTAAGCAACTATGCCAAGATATTGCGGAGTGGGCCGACAAGAATATCTTAAGTCCATTTAAAGTTGAACAACTTTTAGATTTGGTTGATTCAAGCTTAATTGGTGAACTCGCAGCTTTCGGTCAACATGTTGTTGCCGTAGCAGGTACGCTCTATCTTGGCAATATAAGTCAAGCTATGACATTTGCACAGTCATGTGGCGGAGGAGGTAATGCTCCAGACAATGGATGGGGTCGTAAACCAGACGAAGATGATGAAGCATTTCTTGGGCGGTGCTTCGGCATGGCCAGACTTATGATGAGACCATCAGGAAAGGTACAACAGAGGCGAAGATAACGAAATTTTTGCTTTATTGTTTGGTCATTTCAATTATTCTTCGTACCTTTGCCGATGATATAGAACAATCAGCACTCCCTAAGAGATAAAAGGTCGAAGGCGGCGCAATGGGAAGTCTCAGACGGTCAAAGGCTGGTTCCAGGTGGAGATTGAATAACAACTGGCCCGTCATATCAGGGAAAGGCTCCAAAGGCTCCAGAAGACATAGGACATGTAGCATGGGTTGCGCCTGGCTACGCGGTGTCACCGAGAAAGTCCGCAATATATCCATTCGTGGGTGTATTGCGGACTTTTTGTATGTCTATAACTCAACCTGTGATGCGTAGCGGCTCACGGTGAACAAATAAAACAAGAGTCATGCCATTCCGGCTCCGAGGTTCCGCTACGCCTCGCCCGGAGTGGCTTTATTAACTACAACAACAAACATTTATGAAAAAGACTATTTTTCTGAGAGTGATGATGCTGGCCATGATGGCAGCAATGTGTGTGACATTCACAGCCTGTGGCGGTGACAGTGATGATGACGGGACACCCCAGGTGCCTACAGGACCGACGGGCAGTACCGAGTATGTGGATCCTTGCCTGGACTTCGGCAGCTCACAGAGCCACGTGAAGGAGTACATGTCCGCCTTTAACTGGGAGCTTAATGAGAACAGTAATGAGTACACCTTGCTATACTCAAATGCTGGTGCATCAGTAGTCATCAACTATATGTTCATCGGCAACGGTAAAGGTCTGGGCATGGTGGGAGTCACCTATGCCGGTGGTGGTGACGCCAAGGCTCTGGGCTTCAAGGCTGAGATCGAGAAACGGTACGGCATCACTATGAAGAAGGTGACGAACTCTGAGGATGGTACAGAGTATATCTATGAGGGACTGGCCACCATCGGCGGCAAGCAAGTTGAGATCATGATGAACTGTTATAAGCAGGGTATCAACATCATCTATGCACTTCCAGATTGACATGGCTATGAAGAAGGACAACATGAACATCCGCGATAAGGAGCATGATGCCGACTTCCTGCAACACCTCGACGAAGTGCTGCAGGAGGAAGAGAACGCGCACACAGATTATCTTGACTGATATGGATGTCAACTACTATAGCAACTATCTGAAGGAATATCTGACGGAGGTCAACGACCAACGGAAGGATGATGATGGCTTCATCAGTGCCAGGGCCGATGCAGCGTCGGAAGAGTACGAAGTGCAATGTCGTGGCGGTGCTCCACCACCATGCGCACAAGAGCTGGCCATGGCAGTCCTGATGGAGGGGTTCGAGTAAGTGATCTGTAATATAGGGGAATGACAGCCCAAGGTTTTTGGTGTGGCTCTTACCGTTGGTGTCTGTTTCGAATCTCTTTTCTATCGTAATACGTGATTTTATATATAGAATTGTCGGCAACGGAAAAGAATAAGCTCTCAACAACAGAACACGATGAGCATAGCCGACAACCAGCATGACTGTGGGAGCCCGCGAACACTCATGCGATCTTTTTCAGTCGGCATCGGTAATAGCGGACTGCGCCCAAAGTTGCGGCAAAAGATAACAACACAAAAAGAGCAACCCAATCATATTTATGGATGGCTCCCAACTATCAACAACAGCAATGGATTGAAACTGGAACAACAATCTTAATCTGTGCTATTATCTACCCTTTTAACGAAAAACTCTCCAGTGCGGTAGGAACTGGAGAGAATTGGAATATGGAGATTGCAAAATTTATCCAAAATCTGGTGGCATAGTAGTAAACATATTGTATGATGCGTCCAATGCAATTTTATCATTGTGGAGTTTCTTCTGCCGTTTTCTAACTCCTTTTGTTCCATTGCTTGCGCGATATTTAATGAGTTGCTCATAACCTACAATATACAAAATGGAAAAGGCACAAGCATAAAAAGGTATTATTAGCGACAATAGAAAGGTTATGATACAAATAGTATCTGCAAGGATGGTCCATCCAACAAAGTAGTAATTAACTATCGTGAGAATAAGGGAACATATAATCGTTATGAATGAAGCACATGAAGTCCACTTGTAACATAAAACCTCAGGTTTCTCTTCCCATTTAAAAAAAATAATCTTGTACGTCAATATGGCAGGAGTAATAATAGAAGATATAGAAAAGATTACCGTAAATTGTTCCCAGAACCCTCCTTCGCACCAATGAATGGTAGATATGTTGAACAAATCAACCAAACAAAACAAACTAATGTAAAGGAATAAGCTTCTGACCCCTTTAGCATTTTTCACTTTTTGCAAAGTCTTTATAATGGAACCCTTTTGAGCTTCCCAATCAGATCCTAATTTGCCAAAAGCGTTTTTTATTTCCTCTAATATATGTGCGTTAGACGTTCCTTTCGTTGTTTCGATAGGATCCATTAGCTGCAAAGATTCCACATCTGCAGACATGTCATTAGTAAAAGCGGTAAATTTGTTGTCTATCAGTTTCTTTTCATCAAAAGTCAACTCATATACCTTTTGGTGGAATCTGGTAAATATATAGGCAAAATTTACGGCGCTTATCAGTTGAATAAGCGTCGTATAATTAGTAAGATTATTAAGCATCATAGTATTCGTTAAGATTTACCTCAGAGTTTATCGAGGCAAATACTTTATCAAAACCTCTGTTCAATACTCCTGCAGTTTTTCCGTCACCGAAATTAGCAATAGCCTTTCTTTCAACGATATCGTTTTCTATTCTATACATTGTTTCATCACCAATACAGAAATGTACGACAGCACCATTCTTGTCGTGAAACGATTTCCCTTGACCGTCCTTAATCTGTATTCGTCCTTCCTTATATGCAGGATGATTGTACATCATACGGTATAGGCAACACTGGTCTTCAATATCCTCTGTCGTAGGGCGATTTGTTAGCAGAATATAAAGATGAGCGTCTTTTTTATTCAAGAAAACCTTTAAGCTGTCAATATATTCTTGTTTGTTAACAACTTCTTTATTACATAATTTATTAGCTGCGATGCGTATCGTAGATTTTGCATTAAGAAAGATATTAGTAAATATAATAAGGGCATGCTCGTCCCCTTCGTTGTGGAACAAGTAGTTGACTCCCCTTACTGCATAGTCTTTTACAGCGTTACGGTATTGTTCCAAAGTACTCATAAATGTTAGTTTTAGTTACTATTGAATGTATTTCGCTTGCAAATATACAAACTTTTCTTCAAATATTGATACAAATTTATAATAAATTTTAAAGTATAACAAATATTTCACATAGTATGCTTGGGTTGCAAGGCTTGCTGTAGTTGGCTTTTGAGCTGCTGCCTGTTGGAGGATCGTGCAATTAAGTTCGTGTTCTTCGACTCCAAAGGTGGCAGTGCTTTTTTGACTCTGTGCTTTTTGGACAGGACGTTGGCGAATCTGCAAGGGGTGTTGCTCGATGGGCGGCAACCTTTCATTAGAACAGCCAACTAAAATACAAGGAGCACCTTATATTTTGTCCCGTCTCTGATACATCAAATCGGATGTACCTATATATAATAAGGTATAGCATTATGGATATCCTGCCATTTGATGGCAATATTAAAGATATCAAGCGAAAAATTTGGTAATATCGATAGAAATGACTACCTTTGTACCCTAGAAGTATATGAAACAATTAGAGGCAATAAGTGACACGGTGGTGTGAAAACCGCGTAAACGTAAGGCTTCCATTAAGTTATATCCAATGACGGGCAAAAAGAGAGAAATCCGCCTTGGACAACTTCCTTAAATCATCCGCATGCGTCATGTGGATGATTTCACGATTAAAGAGGTATACCAAATGAATATTGAATCGCAAATCATGAATGCCGCCCAACAAGCTGTCAAAGCTTTATATGGGCAAGAGGTACCAGAGAAGATGGTACAGTTGCAAAAGACACGCAGCGAGTTTGAGGGAAACTTGACACTCGTTGTTTTCCCCTTCTTGAAGATTTCCAAGAAGAATCCTGAGCAGACAGCCCAGGAAATAGGACAGTATCTGGTAGACAACTGCGAGGCTATTGCTGCGTTTAATGTCGTAAAGGGTTTCTTGAACCTTGTTATCGCTCCCGCAGCATGGCTCTCTTTGCTTGCAGATATGGATGCAGATGAGCACTATGGCGAAAAGCAGGCTACTAATGAGAGTCCCCTCGTGATGATTGAATATTCATCGCCTAATACCAACAAACCTCTACATTTGGGGCATGTCCGCAACAACCTTCTGGGTTGGTCTTTGGCGCAGATCATGCAGGCTAATGGTAATAAAGTCGTTAAGACAAACATTGTCAACGATCGTGGTATCCATATCTGTAAGTCGATGTTGGCGTGGTTGAAGTGGGGTAATGGTGAAACACCTGAGTCGTCTGGCAAGAAAGGCGACCACCTCATTGGCGATTACTATGTGGCTTTTGACAAGCACTATCGTGAAGAGATCAAGGAACTCGTAGCACAAGGCATGGACGAAGAGAAGGCTAAGCAGGAGGCTCCACTCATCAAAGAAGCGCATGAGATGCTCGTCAAATGGGAACAGAACGATCCAGAGGTGCGTGCCCTTTGGGAGAAGATGAACAACTGGGTATATGCTGGCTTTGATGAGACCTATAAAAGAATGGGTGTTTCCTTTGACAAGATATACTATGAGTCGCAGACTTATCTGAAAGGTAAGGCAAAAGTAGAAGAAGGTCTCGCCAAAGGACTCTTCGAGCGTCATGAGGACAATAGTGTATGGGCTGACCTCACCAATGAGGGACTCGACCAGAAACTGTTGCTGCGTAGCGACGGTACCAGCGTTTATATGACGCAGGACATTGGTACTGCTGAGATGCGCTTTCAAGACTATCCCATCGACAAGATGATATATGTCGTAGGTAACGAACAGAACTACCACTTCCAAGTGCTCTCTATCTTGCTTGACCGCTTAGGTTTCAAATGGGGTAAGGAACTTGTACATTTCTCTTATGGCATGGTGGAGTTGCCTAATGGTAAGATGAAGAGCCGTGAAGGAACAGTAGTGGATGCCGACGACCTCATGCAACTGATGATTGACGATGCGCTGAAAACCTCTATGGAACTGGGCAAGTTTGCCGATATGGAGGAAGAAGAGCGCAACGAGATAGCTCGTATCGTGGGTATGGGTGCCCTGAAATATTTTATCCTCAAAGTAGATGCTCGCAAGAATATGCTGTTTAATCCTGAGGAGTCTATTGACTTCAATGGCAATACAGGTCCTTTCATCCAGTATACTTATGCGAGAATACGTAGTATTCTTCGTAAGGCTCCGAGTACTCCGAGTTCTCTGAGTACTCCGAGTACTCTGAATGAGAAGGAAATCGAACTCATCCAAAAGATGAGCGAATACGGAGCAGCCGTTGAGCAGGCAGGCAAAGACTATTCACCCAGCGGTATTGCTAACTACTGCTATGAGTTGACGAAGGTCTTCAACCAGTTCTATCACGACTACAGCATCCTCAACGAGGAAGACGAGCAGAAGCGTCAGGTACGCTTAGTCATTGCCCGTAATGTAGGCAAGATCATCAAGAATGGTATGGCACTCCTCGGCATTGAAGTCCCAGAACGCATGTAATGCAGAACCCTCCAGACTATAGACACGATACTGTTTTGCCACTTCCAATGGAAGTGAGGGCAGATGCATGGGCTGTGG
>CACXQL010000043.1 GCA_902769805.1 uncultured Prevotellaceae bacterium | reverse complement strand
TCTGCTACTGCTGCCAGCGTTGGTGATGAAGTCACCCTGACAGCCACACCGGCAGACGGTTACTGGTTGAACAGTATCACGGTGAAGACCACAACCGGTAAGGAGGTACCTGTCACTGGCGGCACATGGGACAACAACATTGCCACATTCATTATGCCAGATGCAGATGTCACCGTGACACCGTCATTCACTGACAATATAACAAATGCCTCCGTCAAGATGCCTAAGACGGGAACCACTACTATTGAGATCCCTGCAAAAATGAGCCTCTTGAAGATCTACGACGATGGTGGCGAAGGCGGCTCTGAGGTGGAAGGCGACCAACCCGGCAACTACAGCAACAAATGTGACGGCTATCTCGTGCTGAAGGCACCGGAGGGCTATGCTATTCAGCTGACAGGCAACATCATAACAGAAAAAGAATATGATAACCTGACGGTCTATGGCGGCACAACGAACGAGGGTACCGTCCTCCTTGATCAGAAATGGGGTGATTTTGTTTATGACGAACAACTTGATTGTGATAAAGCTGTTCCTACCAGCATCGGCACACTTGTTGCCTCCAGCATGATGCTCTACTTCCATTCAGATGCGGTCGCTAGCTATGCCGGTCTCGACCTGACGGCGAAGTTGATCCAAACAACACCACATACCATCACAATCCAGCAGGCAGCAGGTGGAGAGGTAACAGGTCCTGCTTCTGCCGGCTATGGTGATGAAGTCACACTGACTGCCACACCGAAAGACGATAACAAGTTGAAGAGCATCACGGTGAAGATTACAAGCACCGGTGAGGAGATGGCGGTATCCGGTGGTTCGTGGTATAACAACAATACTGCCACATTCATCATGCCAGATGACGACGTTACCGTGACACCGGTATTCTCTGACGAAGAAGATTACTCCATCATGATACCTCGGGAGGGCAAGACTACCGCCACGATTCCTACAGATATCCCCTCTATTAAGATATATGACGATGGTGGCGAAGATGGCAACTACAGCAACGACTGCAGCGGTTCTCTCGTACTGAAGGCACCAAAGGGCTATGCTATTCAGTTGACAGGCAATATCAAGACGGAAGCTGGAGATGAAGATGATGCCCCTGACTACCTGACAGTCCATGCCGGTACGACGGGCTATGGCTATATGCTCTTAAATACAGCAGACGGAGAAGTGACTATTAATGATGAAAACTGTCTTATTGCCTCCAGTATGACGCTGTTTTTCCATTCAAATGAAAGCAACAACGATGATGGTCTCGACCTGACAGCAACATTAGTGCCTATAACAGGTGTGATGATTGGTTATGATGAGGATGGAAGATATGCTACCTTTGACGAGAATTTGAACGAGGAGATAAAGATAGAGGAAGACATCAGGGTGCATATAGCAAGCATCGAACGTGACTACCCTGACGGAGTGTGTCTGACGCTGATGGTTCCATTTGACTTTGTAGTAGGCAAAGACCCACTTACTGATATAGATGATGAGAATACTGAGATTAGGAGTCGGTTCTATACCTTCACGGGGGTTACCTACAATGACGAGTCCGGCAAATGGGAGGCTGTGATGACGGAAGTGGAAAAAGGCAACAAGATTCTTGCCAACACTCCTATGTTAGTCATGCCAGATAACGGTTTATCCTTCTTCAATGAAGATGGATTGACGCTGAACACGACAGGTGGAGGCAACAAGCAGACCACCAGCGGTGACTGGACCTTCATCGGTACCTATGTTGAGAAGACATGGACGGCTGGCGAGGTTGGCAACGACTACGGCTTCGCTGCCACTGACGGTACGTCAGCAGACGGAGAGACAAATGTGGAGGCAGGCGACTTCGTGAAGGTTGGCGTGGGTGCTCATTCCAAGACTCTGCGCTGCTACCTGACCTATACGGGAAAAGACAACCCATGGGCAACGTCCCGCAGCAGTGAGGTGGGAGACATGCCACAGAGCATCAGCGTGGTACTTGTCAACACAGACGGCAGCACCACGAAGATAGGCGCCATCACCCCGTCCTACACGAACGAGGAAGGCCTATGGTACTCGCTCAGCGGCTTACAGCTCAACGGCAAGCCGACGAAGAAGGGATTGTATATCCATAACGGAAAGAAAGTCGTAGTTAAATAAATAAGGTCATAGAATATGAAAAAAGAATATATTGCACCAGAGACTATCACGGTACAACTGGACATTCACGGTATGCTGGCAGCAAGCCCCCCAACATGGGGTGGCGAGCTGAACAGCCGTGAACTGGACGGTTTGTTTGTAGAGGACGACTTCGGACTTGAGCAGCTCATAGAAGGCTTCTAATGAAAAAACTCAAAGAAAATTTGTATATTCTACAAAAAAGCTGTACCTTTGCAGCCGCATTTGACGATGTACCCACTTCCGATGAGGGTGGAAGGCATCCGAAAGATGTATAGTATTAACAATTAAATCATCAACATTATGTATTTAGATTCAGCAAAGAAGAAAGAGATCTTTGAGAAGTATGGTGAGAACGCTACTGATACCGGTTCCGCAGAGAGCCAGATCGCATTGTTCTCCTACCGTATCAGTCACCTGACAGAGCATCTGAAGAAGAACCGTAAGGACTACGGTACAGCCCGTAGCCTGACCAAGCTCGTAGGTCAGCGTCGTAAGCTCCTGAAGTATCTCTACAACAAGGACATCAACCGCTACCGTTCTATCATCAAGGAACTCGGTCTGCGTAAATAAACCGTTGATGGGAAAGACAAAGAAAGCCTCGCAAATGCGAGGCTTTCTTTATTGTATCTCTTTCAAGGGAGTCATCACAAAGTCACGTTCCTGCATCAGCGGATGGGGTATCTTCAAGTCTGGCTCGTCCACTTTCCAGTCGTCATAGAGCAGGATGTCTATGTCTATGGGGCGGTCTTTGTAATTGGCTCTTGGCTGTTGGCCATTGGCTGTTGGCTTTTGACCTTCGACCTTTGACCTTCGGCCTTCGACCTTTGACCTTTGACCTTCGACCTTCGACTTCTTCTTGCGTCCTAACTCCCGTTCTATCTTCTGCGTCGCCTTGAGTACCTCACGGGGAGAGAGCGTTGTCTCACAGAGGATGACACCATTCAAGAAACGGTTTGACGACTCAAAGCCCCAAGGTTCTGTCTCTATCAACGAAGACTGTCGGAGCACCTTCCCTACGCGCTCGTCTATCAGTGATATCGCCTTACAGATATTCTCTTCCCTGTCGCCCAGGTTTGAACCGAGTCCCAGATACACCTTATGCATCACATCTCCCGTCTCCTGCCTCCTCTAATCATCCACTATCAGCATGGCATCACCGTAGCAACCGAACATAAAACCGTTCTTGACGGCTTTCTCGTAAGCCTCATAGATCAGGTCATAGCCGCCAAAAGCTGCTGTTGCCATCATCATCGTAGACTCAGGATGATAGAAATTGGTAATCATCGAGTCAGCAAGTCCGAACTCATAGGGAGGGAAGATAAACTTATTCGTCCATCCGTCAAACTCCTTCAGCATACCATCCGTACCCACTGCCGTCTCCGTGGCGCGCAGAGTGCTGACACCCACGGCACAGATATGGTGTCCGCTGCTCTTTGCCTCGTTCACCACCTTACAGGCATCCTCCTTGACGAACATCTGTTCAGAACTCATCTTATGCTTCGTCAGGTCCTCCACCTCTATTGGGTCGAAGCAGCCTAACCCACAATGAACGGTGACATACGAGAAGTTAACACCATGAATCTCCAGACGCTTCATCAGCTCACGACTGAAATGCAAGCCAGAGGCAGGAGCCGTCACCGCTCCTTCGTTGCAGGCATATATCGTCTGGAAGTTCTCCATATCCTCAGCAGTAGCCTCACGCTTGTCCACGATATAACGGGGAAGTGGAGCAGCCCCTAAGGCGAACAACTCCTGCTTGAACTCATCGTGCGCACAGTCATAGAGGAAACGGAGGGTGCGCCCGCGACTGGTCGTATTGTCTATCACCTCCGCCACCATCGGACCGTCATCCTCGAAGAAGAGCTTGTTACCGATACGGATCTTACGGGCAGGCTCCACGAGGACATCCCACAGACGCAGCTCCTCATTAAGCTCACGCAACAGGAACACCTCTATCTTTGCATCTGTCTTCTCCTTCGTACCATAGAGACGGGCAGGGAACACCTTCGTGTCGTTGAGGATGATGGCATCACCCTCTGTGAAGTAGTTGATGATATCACGGAACAGTAGCGGCTGGTCAGTATCCTTACCGTCATCATCTTTCTGAAACATATCTATCGTCTGACTCTTACGGTGTACCACCATCAGGCGGCACTCATCACGACGATAGACTTTCTCCACCGTTCCGTCTTCATTCTCAAACGTCTTGTGAGGCGGTTCTAAAGCCACTTGTGCCTCCGGCAACTTGAATTTGAATTGTGATAGTTTCATTCTATTTCGTTATTACATTATGTCATTAGGATATTACGACAACTCTATCTCCTGGCTGTCGAGCCATTGGGGGAAGTCCTCTATAGTGATGCAGTCATCGATGCTGACAGCACCCAAGCGGGTACGACAGAGAGCCGTCAGGTAAGCGCCACTGCCCAGAGCCTCCCCGATATCACGTGCCAGGGAACGAATATATGTCCCCTTGCCACAGACGACACGAATGGACAGCCGCTGCTTCTCCGCATCATAGGAGGTCACCTCTATCTCATCCACGCGCACGGTCTTGGGTTTCAGCTCCACCTCATTTCCCTTGCGCTTTAACTTATAGGCGCGCTTGCCATCAATCTTCACTGCAGAATACTGAGGCGGCACCTGTTGTATCTCACCCACGAAGCGAGGCAGCGTCTGTTCTATCAGCTCCCGCGTGATATGCTCTACAGGGTAGGTCTCATCCACCTCATGCTCCATGTCATAGCTCGGCGTAGTAGCCCCGAGCTGAAGCGACGCTGTGTACTCTTTCGTGTCGTACTGCAACCGCTCTATCTCTTTCGTCTTCTTCCCCGTACAGAGTATCAACACTCCTGTGGCAAGCGGATCCAGCGTGCCTGCATGACCAATCTTCACGCGCTTCACACCGATCTTCCGTGAGATACGTGTGCGCACGTATGCCAGGGCACCGAATGAAGTCATCCGATAAGGCTTGTTGATATAGATAATCTCTCCCTGCGTGAAATTCATCAGTCAACCATTGCGAGTGAATGACCTGTCAGCAACAGCACGATGATGATGCCGCCGACGATGATACGATAAATGCCAAACGCCTTGAAACCGTATTTCGTCAAGAACGCCACAAACCATTTCATGGCAAACAAGGCTACTATGAATGCTACGGCGCAACCTAACAGCAGCATGGTGATATTATGAGGAGTCGCCCATACGGCATCCTCCTTCAGAAGGTCGAGTAAGTCAAGTAAGGTGGCACCTGCCATCGTCGGCACGGCAAGGAAGAAGGAGAACTCCGCAGCACGCTTACGTGTCAGCCCCTGTGTCATACCACCTACGATGGTAGCCATCGAACGGGAGACACCGGGAATCACAGAGATACACTGATAAAGACCGATCTTCAGCGCACGTCTCTCGTTCACCTTATTATCATCAGAGCCCTTATTGAACAGCCGGTCACAGAAAAGCATAAAGATACCACCCACGACCAGCATGATGGCGACGACCAACACACTGTCCAACAACCAGTCAAGCAGACCCGACTTCTTTGCCAACAGTCCTATCACGACAGCAGGGATAACACCTACTATCAGCAGCCAGTAGAAATAATATTTATGCTTCAGCTTCTGGAAAAAAGAACTGCCCTCTGGTGCCGGTGTGTTATCGAACTGAAAGAAACGCTTCCAATAGAGACAGACGACCGACAGGATGGCACCAAACTGGATGATGAACGTGAAGGCATGGACAAACGCCTTGTCCGACTCGCTGAGTGCGTCGGGAGTAAGTCCTAACAGGTTTTGGGCTATAATCATGTGTCCCGTTGAGGAAACGGGCAGGAACTCTGTAAGTCCCTCCACAACAGCAATAATAATGGTCTCAATCCAATCCATAATATACTAATATTACTTACTCCTGTCTCCCGACTCCTTCGGTTTCCGCATCACCGCATATATCATGGAAACAAAACCTATCAGACAGATGACTGGAGCCACCTTGATACGACGGGCACTGAAGATATCAGGATTATAGGCAGTGTCTGTGGAACCGTCTCCACTCATCAGAATGAAACCGATGACAACAATAACCATGCCTACGACCAACAAGATATAGTTGACACGATCAAATGCTAAATTTCTCTTATCCATATATAACTTTAAACTTTAAACTAAATCTTATACAACTCTCCCGCCGTCATCTTCAGGAACTTATTGACAGCAAGCCATGCACACAAGGCAGTAATCAAGATTCCGAAAAGGAATACCGAGCCTCCAGTGATGGCAAGCTCCTCCCACTGCACCAGATTCAGGATGCCCGGCTGCGTCAGGTACAACCCATAGAAGCAGACACCCAGCACGATATTCGCCAGGATAGCAGCTATCAGTCCTACGGTCACGGCACTCCGGATAAACGGACGACGGATAAAGCTCCAGGAGGCACCGACGAGCTTCATCGTATGAATGATAAAACGACGGGCATAGACACTCAGCCGTACCGTATTACTAATCAGCGCAAAGGACACAAAAGTCAACAAGACAGCCAATACCAACAAGATAATACTGATACGACTCAGGTTATAGTTTACCTGATCCACCAGGTCCTCCATATAGGCGATGTCACTGACACGTGCATCCTTCTTGATCTCCTTGACAATCCATTTCAACGAATCACGATTGGCATAGTCAGACTTTAACTGTATCTCCAGTGAGGCTGAGAAAGGATTAAAGCCTAAGAACTCCGAGGGGTCGGTACCCAGTTCCCTGATTTGCTCTTTCTGTGCCTGCTCCTTACTGATATAGTCAATGTTACGGGAATATGGACGATGATAGAGGTCACGGCAGAAGCGGTGCCCTTGATTGACAGTGACATAATCCTTCAACATGACGGTAACGGTAAGATTCTCCTTCATATGGTTCGACAGGTTACGAGCCAATAACACAGAGAACACCACCATACCCAACAAGATGAGCACCATCGTGGTACTGATACAAAGTGTAACAACCTGCATGCCACGGCGGCTGCGGGTTCTTTTTCGTTTGTTTCCCATTTACTTTTTAGACGTAATACACCTAATTTGCTGCAAATTTACAACAAATCAACCTAAATGCAAAACAATTTAGGTATTATTTGCTAATTTTGGTTTCACCGAAATTATTTACGCTCGGAAAAGCCCAAATAAATTTGGCTTTTCACTCGCTATTTGGTAATTTTGCAAACGAAATAAATAATACACTATGAGTACCGTCATTTATCCATCACCGATATTCGGACCCGTCCATAGTCGCCGACTGGGCATCTCCTTAGGCATCAACCTGTTGCCTGCCGACGGCAAGGTATGTTCTTTCAACTGTGTCTATTGTGAATGTGGCTTTAATGAAGACCATCGCCCTACCCTTCCTTTTCCTACCCGCGAGGAGGTTGCACGGAAACTGGAAGAGAAATTACAGGCGATGGTATCGGAAGGACAACTGCCTGACGTACTGACCTTTGCAGGCAATGGAGAACCGACCTGTCATCCGTACTTTGCGGAGATTATCGACGATACCATCCGGCTGCGTGACAAGTACTGTCCAAAAGCAAAAGTCTGTGTGCTGAGTAACTCTACTATGATTCACCGACAGCAGGTACATGATGCACTGATGAAGGTGGATGACAACATCCTGAAACTGGATACTGTTGACCCTATATATATTAATAAGGTGGACCACCCTAACGGCACCTATGATGTTAACGCCATCATTGAGCGGATGAAGGCATTCCACGGACATATCATCATCCAGACGATGTTCATGCGTGGAACCTGCAACGGGGAGGATGTCGACAATACAGGCGAGGAGTATGTGGCTCCGTGGCTGGAAGTCGTCAAACAAATCAAGCCCCAACAGGTGATGGTTTATACCATCGACCGTGAGACACCTGCTCACGGGTTAGAAAAAGCAAGTCGCGAACAGCTGGATGCCATTCGCGACCGTGTTATTGCGGCAGGTATTCCCTGTACGGCGAGTTACTGATACCATTTATTACCGTGATCCTGTTGCTTATGGCAACGGCGTTAACGGACAGATGATATTCACGATGAGAATCTTAATCTTAGATTTTCGTGATAATGCCAACTTTCGTGTTTCGGATGAACTCGATGATGTGACGGATATGGGGACCGTCGGGCACCTGTTCCTCTATCTGCTTCACGACATCAAAGACGGATGTCTTACCGTGGAATAGCAGGCGATAGGCATTGGCAATATGGTTGAGGGTCTTCTCATCCACACCATGCTGACGACCGACTTCCATGTTCACACCACCATACTCTCCACGCCTGGTAGTAATGATATAAGGCGGGATATCCTTTGAGAAGGTGGTTCCAGCCTGTATCATAGAACCGACACCCACACGGGTTTTCGCATTCTCGATGACGCTTGAGGAGAAGATGACGCCATCCTCTATCTCACAGTCACCGGCAATCTTCGTACCATAGCCGAAGACACAACGGTTGCCGACCTTCGTGTCATGTGAGATATGGGCACCCTCCATCAGGAAGTTGTCATGACCGATGACCGTCTGTCCGCCCGTGTGGGTGGCACGGTTGATGACTACATTCTCACGGAGGATATTATTATCTCCTATGATACACTCTGACTTCTCTCCACGGAAATCGAAATCCTGTGGGAGGGCACCGATGACAGCGCCCTGATGTACCTTGTTGTTTTTTCCCATACGCGTACCGTTTAATATAGACACGAAGGGGAAGATGATACAGTTGTCACCGATCTCCACGTCACCTTCTATATAGACAAAGGGGAATATCTTACAGTTGTCGCCGATCTTCGCTCTGGGATCTATCTCGGCCTTTGGACTTATTTCGTTCATAGCAATCACAATTTAAAAATTAAACAATTAAAAAATGTAATAACCATTCTTGCATTTTCTAATTTTTACATTTTTACATTTTTCTACTTTCCTCCCCCACCAAGTGCCGTATACAGTGATACCACTGACTGCATCTTACTGAAGTCGTCTGTGACTTTCGCGATCTGGGCACTGAGCAGCTGCGTCTGTGCGGTGAGCACTTCCAGATAACTGGAGCCCCTACTCGTATAGAGAGCCCTGGTATCCTCCACATTCTTCTTCAACACCTCAATACGCTGTGCCTCCAGTTTCGAGTTCGCATCGTAGCTGTTGTAATTGACGAGGGCATTAGAAACCTCGTTACCAGCGGAAAGGATACTGTTCTGCCAGGTATTGAAAGCCTGCTCGTATTTCAGTTTGGAGACTTTCAGGTTTGCCGTCAGTGCACCACGCATGAAGATAGGCTGGGTCAGACTGGCGAACAAGGATGTCAGCCACTTACCAGGGTTGAAGGAACCGTTACTGTTCGTAAAGGCTGCCGAAGCCCCGACAGTGATATTCGGATAGAACTGTGAACGTGCTGTCTGCACATCATGGAAGCAGGCGGCAAGGTTCATCTCAGCATTATGCACATCAGGACGGTTTTTCAACAAAGCCACACCCACACCGGCACTGAACTCCGTCGGTAGCGACTGCTCGGCAAGGGTGGAACGCGGGATATACTGTCCTGCCTGTCCGATGAGCAGTGACAGCGCATTCTCCGTGGCACGGATCTGACGCCTGAAATCATTTGCCTGTGTCAGCGTTGACAGATAGGCAGCCTCAGCGCTCTGTACACTGGTAGAGCGTACGCGTCCGAGGTTATACTGTAGCTTCATCATCTCCCACGTCTCCTTCGCCATCTCTGACATCTCCGTTGTGATGCGGAGCTGTTCGTCCATCATCAGCAACGTATAATAGGCGTTGGCAATACCACCGATGACCTGTGCGCGGACAGCCATCTGGTAGTCTTTGTAGCCTAACAGTTTCATCTGCATCGAACGCTTCTGCGACAGGACGTTACCAAAGAGGTCCAACGTCCAGCTGGCAGTCACTGGCAGCGTATATGACTTCGTTGTCTTCGACGGGTCGGCATAGATGGTTGAGATCGTTCCCATACCATTCTGCTGTCCGAACTGGATGGCTGGCAGGAAGGCAAGCTTGGCTGCCTTCAGCATGCTCTCGTACATCTGTACGGTGAGGGCGGCATTCTGCAGGTTGGCATTCTTCTCCAGTCCCTGCTCTATCAGGCGACGCAGTTGCAGGTCAGTAAAGACACTACGCCAGGGCAAGTTACCGAACGAGGCGGTATCCTGGATGGCGAGGGTATCCATGTCTGACAACACATCACGTACCAGTCCTTTCGTATCCACGTCAGGACGCTCATATTTATTATATACACCGCAACTGGTGAACAGCGTTGCCGCAATGCAAAAATTAAAGAATTTAAAAATTAAAGATTTATATCGCTTCATAATGATTACATTTTTATATTTTCTAATTTTCACATTCTTAACTCTCTGGCACATAATTCATAGGACGGTGTGCATACTGGGCTATCTCAGCAGCCACGTCAGGATTCTCATCCTCGCCCTCGAACGTCATGGGTTTGATCTTCTCCTGCAAGGACTGGAAGATAACAAAGAGTCCCGGCACGACAAGAACCTGTAACAACGTACCTATCAGCATACCGCCTACGGCAGCAGCACCCAGTGTCTGGTTACCATTCTTACCGACACCCGAAGCGAACATCATCGGCAACAGACCGACAACCATCGCCAGTGAGGTCATCAGGATAGGACGCAGACGAGCCGCAGCACCTAAGATGGCAGACCATGTGATACCCATACCCGTCTGACGGCGCTCCAAGGCGAACTGCACAATCAGGATGGCGTTCTTGGCAAGCAGACCGATCAGCATAATCAGTGATATCTGCATATAGATATCGTTGGCATGACCGAACAACATCGTGAACAGAAAACAGCCTGCCAGTCCGAAAGGTACGGAGAGTACCACCGCGAGCGGCAGGATATACGACTCATACTGTGCGGACAGGATCAGATAGATGAAGATGAAGCACAGAATGAAGATGATAGCTGTCGAGTTCGAAGCCTTCGCCTCCTCACGTGTCAGTCCTGAGTAGTCATAGGTGAAGCCTGCCGGTAACATCTCGGCAGCCACCTCCTGGGCAGCCTTAATTGCCTCACCCGTGGAGTAGCCGTCAGCCACCGTCGCCGTCACGTTGATAGACGTGAACAGGTTGAAGCGGTTGATATTCGAAGGACCATAGACACGCTCCATGCGACAGAACTCCTGTACCGGAGACATTCCGCCCGGGGTACGTACATAGATACTGTTCAGGGACTCCGGTGTCATACGTGTCTCCGGCGATCCTTGTATCATCACACGGTAGAGCTTACCATATGCGTTGAAGTTTGACGCATAGAGTCCGCCATAGTAGCCTTGCAGCGTGGTGAGGACCGTCTGCGGAGAGATACCTGCCTGTTTACACTTCGCCACATCGACATTCAGCATATACTGCGGATAGTTCGGGTTATATGATGTCTGTGCCGTCTGGAACTCCGGACGTTTGTTCAGCTCTGCCAGATAGTCTTTGACGACAGTGAAGAACCTGTTAAGGGAACCGCCCGTACGGTCCTGCATGACGATGGACACACCTGAGTTGGCAGAGAATCCCGGGATCATCGGCGGTGCAAAGGCAAGGATCTGCGCATCCTTGATATGTGCAGTCTTAATGAATATCTGGGCGATGACACCCGTGGACTCATATGGGTTGAGGAAGAAACGGTAGATACCGTCACCCTCCCAGAGTCCGCTGATCTTCCACCACAGGCCTTTCTGACGCTCAGAGAACGGTTTCAGCTTGATGATAAACGTTGCCTGGTCACTACCCGAACCTGCGATGAAGTTATATCCCTGGATCTGCTCACGGCTTTGGATGGCTGGGTCGGCAGCAAGGATGCTATCCACCTGGCTGATGATCTGCTTCGTGCGTGCCACGGAGGTGGCAGGAGGCATGGAAACCGTACAGAAGATCGTTCCCGTATCCTCGTCGGGCACCAGACCCGTCTTCGTGGTGAGCATGGTGGTAGCCAGTACCACAATACCCAGGACTACCGTGATAAGGACAAGGACAGGCTTATGTACCAGTTTCTCCACTCGTCCCTTGTATTTTCCAAGGACCTTGTCATAGGCTGTATTGAATGATGCATGGAAGCGGTCTATCATCGACATCTTCTTCTCATGCCCCTCTTCATCATGCGGTTTCAGGAAGATAGCGCACAAGGCAGGTGACAGAGTGAGGGCGTTCAAGGCGGAGATAAAGATACTCACCGCCATCGTCACACCGAACTCACGGTAGAACGTACCCGTAGTACCACCGAGGAACGATACGGGGATAAACACCGATGCCATCACCAGCGTGATGGAGATGATAGCTCCCGAGATCTCGTTCATGGCATCTATCGAAGCCGTCAGCGGTGACTTATAGCCCTGGTCAAGCTTCGCATGCACAGCCTCCACCACCACGATGGCATCGTCCACCACAATGGCAATAGCCAGCAACAGGGCTGACAGCGTCAACAGGTTGATGGAGAATCCGAAGACCGACAGGAAGAAGAACGTACCGACCAAAGACACCGGAACGGCTATCAGCGGTATCAGGGTGGAACGCCAGTCCTGCAGGAACACGTAGATGACGATGAACACCAGGATCAGGGTGAACACCAGCGTGAAGATCACCTCCTCGATAGAGGCATACAGGAACTCCGTCACGTCATAGTTGATCTTGTAGATCATGCCCGGAGGGAACAACTTGGCTTGTTCCTCCAGCTCTGCCTTCACCTGCTTGGCAATTTCATTGGCGTTAGAACCGGCAATCTGCTGTACCATACCCAGCACAGACGGCAGGTTGTTGTTCTTCATCGATACCGAGTACTGCTGACCGCCCAGCTCTATCCGCGCCACATCCTTCAGCTTCAAGGTCTGTCCGTTGGCATCATTAGAGATGATGATATTACCGAACTCCTCCGCAGTCTTCAGGCGACCCGTATAGCGCATGGCATACTCATAGGCGACATCCGACTGCTCACCAAAGGTACCTGGTGCAGCCTCAATATTCTGCTCTGCCAGTACAGCAGAGATGTCTGAAGGCATCAGGTTATACTGCTTCATCACATCAGGCTTCAGCCAGATACGCATCGAATAGGTCTTCAGACCAGGCGACTGCACGTCACCCACACCCTGGATACGCTTGATGGCTGGGATGATGTTGATATTTGAGTAGTTCGTCAGGAACTCGTCATCGTAACGTCCGTCGGAGGTCAGCGTGAACATCAGCACCTGGGAGGTCTGACGCTTCGTGACCGTCACACCGATGCGCGTCACCTCGGCTGGCAACAATGCCTGTGCCTGCTGCACACGGTTCTGCACGTTCACGGCACACATATCGGCATTCATACCCTGACGGAAAAGCACACTGATCTGTGCTGAGCCGGTACCTGCCGAAGAGGAGATATAGTCCATACCCTCCACACCGTTGATACTCTCTTCCAACGGGGTGATGACGGAGTTCTTCACCGTCTCGGCATCAGCACCCGGATAACTGGTCCATACAGCAACGGTAGGAGGTGCGATATTCGGATACTGCTCGATAGGCAGTGAGATCAATCCTATGATACCCAGCAAGACGATGAGAATAGATATCACCGTCGACAATACCGGGCGTTTGATAAATGTTGTAAAAGTCATATGTTATTCACTCTTCACTTTTCACTTATTTCTTCATTGCTCCCACGATATCACCGGCGGACATGGCCTTTGCCTGTTCCTCTATCTTCTGCTGGTAGCGCTCTGGCGTGATGGGCACGATCTCCATACCGTCATTCAACTTGGTGATACCATTCGTCACATACTTGTCGCCAGCCTTCAGACCGTCTGTCACAATGAAACTATTTCCGTCATCCTGCGGATCCACCTTGATCTCCGTATATTTCACCTTGTTATCCTTGCCTAAGGTATAGACGAACTTCTTGTTCTGTACCTCTGAGACACAAGACTGCGGGATGATGATGGCGGAAGTAGCTTGACGGGGGATGATAATCGTACCGGCACCGCCGCTCTTCAGCAACTTCTCCGGATTGGTGAAGGTGGCTATCAACTGTACGGTGCCCGTAGCCTGGTCGATCACACCACTCATCTTGATGACTTTACCAGATCCCAGACCTGCAGCAGACAGTGCCATCGCATCCTTCTCCGTCACAGAGAAATACACCTCCATCGATGAGATATTAGACACGGTCGTCAGCGTGTTGGAGGCGCTGACCAGCGCACCCTTCTTGAAAGGCAGTGTGCCTACGACACCGGAGGCAGGACTCTTCACAAAACAGAAACTCAGCTGCTCACGGGCAGAAGCCACGGCAGCCTGCGCCTGTGCAAGCTGTGCCTTGGCACTCTCGAAGGCATTCTCAGAGGTCTTCAGCTCATAGTCACCGATGACCTTGTTCTCATGGAGCATCTTGGAGTTCTCATAGGTCAACTGTGCCGTGTTCACCTGCTGCTGAGCGGTATTCACGGCAGCCTGTGCCTGACGCACCTGAGCCTGATAAGTCTCGTTATCCAATACAAACAATATCTGTCCGGCACTGACTGTCTGACCTTCCTTTACGTTGATCTGAGTCAGGAAACCTTGTACCTTCGGACGAATCTCCACATCCTGAACACCCTTGATCATGGCAGGAAAGGTAGACTGCATATCGGCATTCGAGGTACCTACCGTCGTTACGGGGAATTCATTATCACCGAAAGTAGGACGACCACCGCCGCCTCCACATGATACTAACGTCACAGCCACAGCTGCAAACATCATCAACTTTTTCATTTTCATACCTATTTTCTAATTACTTTTATTCGAATAAAGTTTTCTCAATTCTGCAAAGGTACGAAAAAAAGGCATACCTATTGAATAGGTACGCCCATATTTAACAATCTTTAGATACTACAACCTATAATGTAAAAATATTACGACAATCCCTCTATTTCGCCATTCTCAATGGTGATACGCTCTGCCTGGGGACTCTTAGGCAGTCCTGGCATACGGAGCATGTCACCGGCGATGGCTACGATCATCTCACTGCCACAGTTAAGGATAATATCGCGGATGCGGATGGTGAAACCCTCGGGCGAGCCGTAACGGGTGGAATCCGCCGAGAAGGAGAACTGGGTCTTGGCGATACAGACGGGATAGCGTGCAATATCCTTGTCGTCACCGAAGATTTCCTTGACAGCGTCCAACCGTTTCTTTCCTGTCTTGGTAAACTCTACCGCAGCAGCACCGTAGATACGTTTGCACACTTTCTCTATCTTTCCTTCTATCGTATCGTTCTCAGGATAAGTGAAATGAATCGGCAGCGGTTGGATATTGTCAATGGTCTCAACCACCTTCTGAGCCAGTTCCACTGCGCCTTCTCCGCCCTTTAGAAAGGCTTCGTTGACGGCAAAGCCAACACCCATGTCCTCACAGTTCTTACGCACGATGTCTATCTCTTCGTCAAGGTCTGTATCAAAGCGGTTAAGGGTTACAATGACCGGTTGTCCGAAGCCCTGCATATTGTTGATGTGACGATTGAGGTTTTTCAGTCCCTCTTTCAAACCATTGGCATTAGGCTCTTTGATGCTGTCCAGGTCGACCCCCCCATGCATCTTCAGTCCTTGTGTGGTAGCTACGATGACCACTAGACGCGGTTTCAACCCTGCCTTACGGCACTTGATATCGAAAAACTTCTCAGCACCCAAGTCCGCACCGAAACCAGCCTCCGTCACCACATAATCTCCATAAGTCATTGCCATCTTGGTAGCAAGGACACTCGAGCAACCGTGTGCGATATTAGCAAAAGGTCCTCCATGGATGAAGGCAGGTGTATTCTCGGTAGTCTGTACGAGATTGGGCATAAGAGCGTCCCGCATAAGAACAGTGATGGCACCTGCCACTCCCAGGTCGCGGACACGAAACGGTTTGCCGTCGGAAGTGATTCCCAACAATATATTCTCGATACGATGCTGTAAATCCTCCTCACTGGTGGCAAGACAAAGTATCGCCATCAACTCAGAGGCTGACGTGATATCGAAGCCTGTCTCAGAGACCACACCATCACCGCGCAGTCCTGTCACCACATTACGCAAAGCCCTGTCGTTGACATCCAGTACACGCTTCCAATATATCTCACGTAACGAAAAACCCTCCTTGCGATGCTGGTAGATGTAGTTGTCAAGCATGGCACTGATAGTGTTATGCGCAGACGTGACGGCATGGAAGTCACCAGTGAAATGGAGGTTAATCTTCTCCATCGGCAACACCTGAGCATAACCACCGCCCGCAGCACCGCCCTTGATACCAAAACACGGACCCAGCGAAGGCTCACGCAGTGCTACCACCGCTTTCTTTCCCAATTTCTGAAGTCCTAATGTAAGTCCGATACTCACTGTTGTTTTACCTATTCCTGCTTTGGTAGGACTGATGGCAGTCACCAATATCAGACGACTTTTCTTCACCCTTTTCTCGTCAATCAACGAGATGGGCACCTTTGCCATATAACGTCCATACGGTTCTATCAACTCTTGGGAAATTCCCAACTGGGTTGCAATGTCGCCAATCGGCTTCAATTGGCACTCGCGGGCAATCTGAATATCAGTCTTCATCTTTTATATGTTTTTGCTTGTGGGCGACAAAGATACAATTTTTTTGTCAAATCACCAAAAAAGTCACCAATGCTTTCTTCACCTCATAGCAATAGTCCCTATAGGGGTAAAGGAATGCCTCCTTTCACGTATTCCAAGCATTGGAACAACGTAAAGGAGATATTAGAACAAAGCACAGGAGGTATCGGAATGAAGAACGAAGGCTTTTTCTGTCATATTGACATATAGTTGCGTCAATATGGCATACTAATTTCATTGGCACATAACTTGTACTACAGAGGGTGTAAGCCGCAAGCGAAAGCAGAGGCAACAAAGAGATAAACAACATTAATAAACAATTAAAAATAGAATTAGGAGGTATGATTATGTTACCAGTATTCAAAAACAGTTGGTTCCCAACAGTATTCGACGATTTCATGAACAACGATATGATGGCTTGCGCCACCACTACCGCACCGGCAGTCAACGTCAAGGAAGACGAGAACGCTTACACCATGGAGGTTGCTGCTCCTGGTATCAAGAAGGAGTACTGCCGTGTACACATCAATGATGACGGTAACCTGTGTGTAGCCATCGAGAACAAGATGGAGCATAAGGAGGAGGACAAGAAGCAGCACTACCTGCGCCGCGAGTTCAGCTACAGCAACTACCAGCAGAACTACTCACTGCCTGATGATGTCAACAAGGACGGCATCTCGGCAAAGGTGGAGAACGGTATCCTGACCGTCGTGCTGCCGAAGATGAAAAAGGAGGAGACGAAGGTCTCACGTATGATTGAGATTTCATAACCCCAGTCTTGGTGAGATGAAAGAAAGAAATCCAGATGAAAATTTGGATTTCTTTTTTTATTTTGCCATCAAAGATGGCGAAATTACTCTCATCCAGCAAAAAAAGAGAATAATTCTTTTGTTTTGCCCTCATTTATTCGTAAATTTGCAACATGGACAAAAAGCAACGTGACGAACTCGTCAGCAAGAACATGGGCTATGTGGTGACACTCGCCCGACAGTATAAGTCAGAGCTCCTCAGCACTGACGACCTCATCAGTGAGGGTACCCTCGGTATCATCAAGGCAGCGGAGAAGTTCGACCCCGATCGTGGCAAGCCCTTCGTGACCTTTGCCGCTCCCTATATCCGACGCAGTATCGAGGATGCCATCCGACGTGTGACGGGAGAGACACCAGTGCTCTCGACGGACGAAAGCCTGCCCGTCGGCTCCAATAATAACTTCACACTGTTGAATGTGCTGGAAGACAAAGACGCGCCCAAGGCAGACCGTGCCTTTGAGCAGAAGACACTCTCCAACGACCTGCTTCGTGCCATCAACATCCTCAACGAGCGCGAGCAGGCTGTCATCAAGGCATTCTTCGGCGTAGACACAGAGCGTCAGACGATGTCTGAGATCGGAACGGCATTAGGACTGAAACGTGAGCGTGTCCGCCAGATACGAGACAAAGCCCTGCGCAAGCTGCACAAGGCTTCTGTTATTTACCGTTCTTGAAGGTATATTCCATGTAACCGCCACTTCTGTCGTTCATCCGCAACATCTTGAAGGCAGAAGTCTTAGCATCGACTACCAGTACGAACGAGGTGAACATCTGCCGTTTCTTCCCTGTGGGAATGATGGTGATGGTCTTCTCATTATCCTTGACTGTTACCGTCAAGTCATCGCCTGAGGGTATCGGGCGTTCGTTAATGACAGCCTCAAGGACAGACTGGAACGTAGCGAACATCGGGTTACGACGGCTGTCCGTCACCTGTTTCTTCTTCCCCAGCGTCATGGTAAACTTAGTACCATCCATGATAAGCTGGTCACGGTCATTATCTGTTGAGATACAGACATACGACGGTTTACGGATCGTCAGTGTGCCGGTAGTCACCACATCCGTCTTGATGGCTTTCTTATGGGTTGTCTTCGTGACGGTCTGGGCATTGGTGCCTGCATAGCATGTAAGCAGACAAAACATCAATAAAACAATCTTTTTCATGTATAAAGTCCTCCATTGATTGAGATAACATTTCCTGTAATATAGCCGGCATTGGGGGAGACAAGGAAAGCGACCAGGTCTGCCACCTCCTCCGGGTTACCAAAACGGTTAGCCGGGATCGTCTTCTTCAGGGCAGCCTCATCCAAGCCCTCGGTCATGTCCGTCTTGATGAATCCCGGTGCCACCGCATTCACCGTCACGTTCTTACGCGCCACCTCCTGTGCCAACGCTTTGGTGGCAGCGATGATCCCACCCTTGGCAGCAGAATAGTTCGTCTGCCCGGGCAGTCCCTTCAGTCCACTGACACTCGCCATATTGACAATGCGTCCGAACTTATGCAGTTGCATGGCAGGCAACAACGGCTGCGTGACATTAAAGAAACCGGAGAGCGTGATATCCAGCACACGGTGCCAGTCATCCTCCGGCATCAGTGCCAGCACGTTATCACGACGGATGCC
>CACXQL010000042.1 GCA_902769805.1 uncultured Prevotellaceae bacterium | reverse complement strand
AGTCTTAAGACCCTTAGCGTACAGACCCTTACGTGAACGTGGGTGTCCACCAGACTGACGTCCTTCACCACCACCCATCGGGTGATCATGCGGGTTCATAACAACACCACGGTTGTGAGGACGCTGACCCAACCAACGTGAGCGACCAGCCTTACCAGACTGCTCCAGAGCGTGGTCTGAGTTACCTACACTACCTACAGTAGCTTTACAAGCAGAGAGAATCTGACGAGTCTCACCTGAAGGGAGCTTGATCACACAATAGCTACCTTCGCGAGAAGTCAACTGAGCGAAATTACCTGCCGAACGAACGAGCTTGGCACCCTGACCGGGACGCATCTCAATGTTGTGGATGACGGTACCGACGGGGATGTTAGCGAGGGGAAGGGAGTTACCTACCTCAGGTGCAGCCTCCGCACCGGACATCAGTGTCGTGCCAACCTGCAGTCCATTAGGAGCAATGATATAACGTTTCTCACCATCAGCGTAGAACAGCAATGCGATACGTGCCGAACGGTTCGGATCGTACTCGATTGTCTTTACTACTGCTGGAACACCATCTTTCTCTCGTTTGAAGTCGATGAAACGATACTTCCTCTTGTGACCGCTCGAACGTGCCAATAATCTTGTGTCTTTGACCCGGAGTTACGGGTTTTAATTTACGTACTGCCATTTCTTATTAAATATTGCTATAAAAATCAATAGTATCGCCCTCCTTGAGAGTAACGATTGCCTTCTTGAACGCATTCTTCTGACCTCTCACGAGACCTGCCTTGGTATAGCGCTGCGAGCGCTTGCCGGCATAACGAAGCGTGTTCACACTCTCTACTGTCACATTATACTGAGCCTCTACCTCTGCCTTGATCTCCAGTTTGTTTGCCTCGGGCTTTACGATGAAACCATACTTGGCGTGTGCCTTTTTGGTCACCTGCTCGCCTTTATGCGCACCGGTCTTAGCCTTGAAGGTCCTGTCGACGGAAGTCTTCTCAGTAATATTGTTCATTTTCTCTGAAATCAGAGGCTTGATAATAAATGCCATATCTTATGTCTCCTCTTTATTTGTTTAATACACCGTCGATAACCTTCAACGAGTTCTCGGTGAGAACCATCACGTCAGCGTTCAACACCTTGTAAGTGTTCACGTTAGAGGCAATGATGCACTCAGCCTTTTGCAGGTTGCGGGCAGACAGATAAACGTTCTTATTAGATTCCGGCAGAACAACAAGCAGCTTCTTGCCCTCGACATTCAGACTCTTTGTCATATTGATGAAGTCCTTTGTCTTGGGGGCCTCGAAGTTGAAGTCCTCCACTACGATAATCGCATTCTCCTGTGCCTTGTAGCTCAGGGCGGACTTACGGGCAAGGGCAATCACTTTCTTGTTCAGCTTGAAACGATAGTCACGGGGCTTGGGACCAAAGACACGGCCACCACCACGCAACAGCGGTGAGTTGATGTCACCGTGACGGGCACCGCCGCCACCCTTCTGACGACCGAGCTTACGGGTAGAACCGGAGATCTCACTTCTCTCCTTTGACTTTGCTGTTCCCTGGCGCTGGTCTGCGAGATAGCGCTTTACGTCCAGATAAATGACGTGGTCGTTAGGTTCAATTCCGAAGATAGATTCGTTTAACGTAACCTTTCTTCCGGTCTCTTGACCATTGATATTCAATACGTTAATTTCCATTGCTTACTTCTGAATTAAAACTGTTGAACCATTACAACCGGCGCAGCTACCCTTCACGAGGATAAGGTTATGCTCCGGTATTACCTTTAACACTCTCAGGTTCTGCGTTGTCACGCGGTCGCCACCCATCTGGCCACCCATGCGCATACCTTTAAACACCTTGGCGGGATAAGAACAAGCACCGATAGATCCCGGCTTACGGGCGCGGTCATCCTGACCGTGTGTGGCCTGACCCACACCACCAAAACCGTGACGCTTCATAACACCCTGGAAACCCTTACCCTTAGAGATACCGACTACGTCTACGAAGTCAGCGTCATTGAAGAGTTCCACCGTAATGGTGTCACCGAGGTTATGCTCCTCGTCAAACTTGAACTCGGCCAAGTGGGCCTTTGGTGTCGTACCTGCCTTCTTGAAGATACCCTGCATGGCTTTGGTGGTGTTCTTTTCCTTCAACAGTGCACGGTACATTCTTACCGTCGGCACTGAAAACGGATGTCATTCCGATTTTTCTTCCAATTAATCCTGGCATTTCAGTTTAAAATTTAAAATATTAATATGAATATATTCGTTTCTTTCTCGAGTGCTATCCGCTTTCCCACAGTCACAAACCCACTCGAAAAGAAACGCTCACTTCTTCTAAACTGAAGGTAAACCGCTCTTTCTCAAGGTATTGTTAGCTGTCAAGCCAGCGCAATACGCACTTTAGCGGCTGCAAAGGTACACATAATAAATAAGATACACAAGGGTCTATCTTACGAAAATAACATTATTTAATATTTTTTATGATTAGGGTTATCCTTTAGATAGGTGCCGCCTATCCTATCGATACCCACGAGCAAACGACCCGACAGGTGCCGCCTATCGCCTCGATAGGTGGCGACTATCTCAGGTATCCTGCAGCGACAAGCTCATCATAGGTGCCTTCCTTGACAACCTGTCCGTGGGAGATGACGATGATACGGTCGCACTGACGGATAGTCTCGGTACGGTGAGCAATGGTGATACGGGTACAATGCATCTTCGACAGATAATCCATCACACGTCGCTGGGTAACATTATCCAGGGCGGAGGTAGCCTCATCCAACAGCAGGATGTCAGGATGCTGCACCAGAGCACGCGCCAGAAGGATACGCTGTCGCTGACCACCAGAGATACCGCTTCCGTCCTCCGTGATAGGAGTCATCATACCGAGGGGCAAGCGGCGCACATCCTCGTCGAAGGCTACCAGCCGTGCCACCTCCCATGCGTCTTCCTCTGTCGCCGCCGGTGCCGTGAAGAGAATATTATCCAGCAGTGTCCCTTCTATCAGTCTGCCGTTCTGCAGCACCGCACCCACACAATGGCTTCGCAGACTCGACTTATTAATTTCGCGCAGGTTATATCGGTCGTAGAAGATTGCACCGTCATCAGGTTCCTCGAAACCCAGGAGCAGGCGCATCAGCGTTGTCTTTCCGCACCCCGAGGGCCCTACGATAGCGACATACTCGCCACTATGGATATGTATGTTAAGTCCCTTGAACACCCAGGGTGCCTTCTCGTCATAGCGGAAAGAGACACCGCTCACCTCTATGCCTCCATCAACGGCTGTCAACACATGCTGGTCGTAGGTCTCCTCTGTCGGAGTCTCGAGGATCGGACTACACTGGCGCACCTCAGGCATCAGTCGACCGATCTGTTTCATGATGATACTTAACTGGTTGATGGTACCTACGGCAATGGCAAGCACCGCACAGTAGGCGATATAGTCGGACAGTCCCAGCTGATAGTACCATGCCGCCCACATCGTCACCAGCAGGGGCAACAGTCGGGTGACATTAGAGAAGGAGCTGGCATAGAAGAACATGACCGGCTGGGAGGCACTGTTCACCTCCGCATGCATGTAGGTCTTGGTCCACTGGTAAAAGGCGCGCTCCTCCGCCCCATTCACCCTGACTTTCTGCATACCGCCCAAGATCTCATATAACAGACCGTACATCCGAGAGCTGTGGGGATTCACATTCTCCTGTACCTTTTTAGTATAATAGTAGTTGAGCAGGGTAAAGAACAACATCACTGCCAGGACACCGACACCAATCAGCAGCAACGGACCTCCGTAGATAAAGAACTGGATGAACAGGATACCCGTGAACAGCGTAGAAAGCATCGTCGTCAACATATTCTCCGTCAGCATGCCGCTGAAGCGCGCAAGAGAGAGGACACGGTTGGACAGATCACCTGCCGACCAGGTCTTGAAGAAGGTGGCAGGCAGATGCAGCAGACGTGTCATCAAGGCAGTCTGCAACATATACTCTAACTTGTCCTTGACCCTGAACACCACAAGACTGCGCGTCACCTGCAGCATCAGCAGTCCAAGGGCGGCACTGAACAGCAACACTGCCACGGGGATCAACTGCGAGGTCTCACCAGAGGGAATCACCTCGCTGAATACGAGCTTGGTGACATAAGGTGTGAACATCGTCAGCAACACCACGCTGACACAGGCAAGACAGATATAGCAGAGGTCGGTGTTACTAAGACTGCGCCAGGCAAAGCGTCCCAGGTCACGCAGAGACAGCGGACCCGTCGGCAAGGGCATGGTCAGACAGAAAGCCTCAGGCTTCAACAGCTGGTTCCCAGTCGTACGCTGGTTCACCTGATAGCGATGCCCCGTCAGAGGATGGAGGAACGAGTAGCTCGCGAAGCCAGGTACGAGGATGACAGGGGTGTCGTCTTCCTTCAGGAAAGCGAGCAGACGACCAGTGGTATGCTTCCACCACTGTCCGTCAAGGGTTACCTGACGGAAGAAAACACCCTGGCTGGTAAACAGTTGTTCCAGGTCGTCGACATCCAACTGGCGGTCTTCGTTATTCCTCTGTCGTCGGAGCGCGTCACGGCTGACCATGGACATGAAGATATCCCCTGCCCTGCCCACGGCATGGCGGTTACCCTCTATGCGTCGTTTCAACTGCTCATACAACGGATCCATAACTGTTCAGATGATAATATATTCCTTCCTTGTCTGCCATCAGGCTCTCATGGGTACCTGACTGTACGACCTCACCATAGTCCATCACATAGATACGTTCACACTGCCGGATGGTCTCCAGGCGGTGTGCTATCAACAGCAAGGTGACACCCAGATCGTATATCGACTGCATCACGTCCTCCTCCATCTTCCTATCGAGGGCGGATGTCGCCTCGTCCATCAACAGCAACGTAGGTTCCTTCGCCAGCGCTGCCGCGATCTCCAGCCGTTGCCGCTGACCGCCAGAGAAGTTATTACCTCCAGTGGCAACAGCACTCTGGTAGGCATCCGGTCTGCTGACGATCTCATCATGTATCTGCGCATTCGCCGCCGCCGTCTTCACGGCGAAATCCTCTATGGCATCGTCCCACATACGGATATTATCCGCCACGGTACCCTCAAAGAGCATCACGTCCTGACTGACCACACCCATACTACCCGTCAGCGTCATCCTGTTAATATGACTGACGGGCTTGCCGTCTATCAGCACCTCACCCTCCCAAGGCTCATAGAGTCCTGCGATGAGCATCAGCACCGTACTCTTGCCACACCCAGACTTGCCCACGAAGGCGACACGCTCACCAGGACGGATATGCAAGGAGAGATGACGAATCAACGGCGGCTGAGAACGGTCATAGCCGAAGGTGACATTACGCAGCTCTATCTCACCGCGGAGCTTGACGGAGTCCTCTTCACGGGGAAGTCCCGAGATATCCACTGTCTCACACTCCAGCACCTCCTCCTGACGCTCCAACACAGAATGAGCCTTGAACACCTCCTGCATCACGTTGGACAGTTTTGTTACGGGATAGAGCATCGACGACATGAATGCCTGCGAGGCAAGCAACATTCCCGGGGTGAGTTCACCGTCAAGGATGAACAAAGCACCTAAGCACAGTACCAGCGCATTACTCAACTGCTGGACAAGAGACGGCAGGGCTCCCATCAGGATCATCTGGCGCGTCGCCGTCACACGGGCATTCAACGCATGGGAATAGATAGCATCCCATTGCTGAAAGAAACGCTGTTCGGCACCTACCGACTTGATGGTTTCCATATTACGCAGTCCTGCCATCGTGGCACTCTGCAGGCGTCGCTCGGTAGCCTCCATGCTCTTCGCCTTCCGCTTCTGGTAACTGGCACTGAGACGGACGGAGAGGATGATAGTGGCAAGGGCGAGGAGTTCGATGATACCCAATCGCCAGCTATAGAAGAACAGCAGGTATGAGAAGATGAGCACATTCAGGAGCAGTACCACACCAGGAGCCTGGTCGAATAATTTCACACCCACCCTGCTGATACTCATGTAACGTGCCATCAGGTCACCGGTGGAGAAACGACTGAACGCCGACATCGGCAGGCGCAGCACATGCCACACATAGCGTGACTGGCTGACCAGACTGAAATGCATCGACAGCGTACGGCGGTGACTGTTCAGTACCACCCATGCTATCAACTCCAGCACGAATAGTGCGGCAAAGACCCATAGTAACGGTTCAAACCAACTCGGGTTCTTGCCTGTGATGATGTCATCAGTGTATATCTGTTGGAAGAACGGCGGAAACAGATCCATGCCTATAGAGACGGCATAGAGGAGCAGGATCAGCCAGAACAGTTTGCTGCCCGCCTTCATAAAACGGTAAAGTAGTCCCCATGTCGTCTTATTCGTTCCCAATGCGTCCTCTAATTAAAAAGATACTCGTACATGGAACGGCGACGAGTCTCCGTCAACACATTACAATAGGTTCCTATACTCATCTCCACCCCTTCTGAATCTCCCGTCGACCAATCATAGCGCTCAGGGTCATTAGGGTCGTGACGGAGCTCTATCACCACCTGCCAGACAGGCTCGTGGGTATCAAAGAGCGGTTCCGCCATGGAGGCACTCTTCAACTGGTTGATAATCTCTGCCGGCGGTGTGGGGTAACGGTCAATATCGGTGATCACACCCTTCACATATCCGATCTTGTCACGGTCGTCACCCATAGGCCATACCTGTGCCTCCATGCCTTTCTTCAACACATGGTGCGTCTCCATCTTCACATAGGCAACCAGCATGGTATGCACGGAATTGTCGGGTTTATGCTCACATACCATACTCACTAAAGGCTCCAAGGGTTCAAAGTTCTCACGGTCCTGTTTGGTATGCAGTACCGTTCCAGAGATAGTGCTTCTTACCAGACTATCCTTCCCCAGCGTCTTCACACGTGCCACCACCTGTCCCACAGTCACGGAGTCACCCGTATAGACCAGCATCTTGGTGATAAGACCGCCTGACTCCAGCATCACATCGTCCGTACCATGATGCGGAAAGATGAGTCCATTATAGCTCACACGGTCTGTCACCGTACCGAAGATACCCCATACCACGAAGGCACCTAAGAGCAACAGGATGGTCAGACCGATCAGGAAGGGTGACACCGACGTGACACGTACATAGTCCTGCACATGGTCGGGTGTCTCCAGTTGACGCTGTCTGCTATGCGCTGAGAAAGGATTCTCTTTCTTCATGACCTCAACGGACGAAACTATTCACTCTTGGCAATGTACTCCATGATCACGTCAACGGCATCATCCTCCGTCAAACCTTCCATGGAGAGTACGATATCATAGTTACGGGCATCATAGCGTGAGGTACCCGTGTAATGGGTGACATAGTTCTCACGCATCTTGTCCACCTGGTCGATGATCTTCTCCACCTTCTCACGCGACAGTCCCTTCTTCCGCATCACACGCTGGATGCGCTGCTCCATAGGTGCATGGATAAGGATACTCAGATGATTGGGGAAGTCACCCAACACGCGGAAAGCACAACGACCGGTAATCACACAGGACTCCTGCTCTGCGATATCTCTCAGGATCTCCCTCTCCGTACGGAAGATCTCCTCCGTCGTCGGGAACTCCTGGTCCTTGCTCAGCGGTGTCTCATAATAGGGTTCTATCACAAAGGCATTACCTACAGACACGACTCTCATAAAGTCGGACCACCAGTTTTTCTTCTGTCCTTTCAGTTTCTCCAGCTCCCCTACCGTGAGATGATATTTCTCTTCCAACGCCTTGATAATCGCCTTGTCATAGAATGCAACACCCAGCCGTTTGGCTAACTTCTCTCCTACGGTGCGACCACCACTACCTAACTCGCGGTTAATGGTGACGACAAATCTCTTATTCTTATCCATACTTGTAATTTTATAGCTTTTGGGTGCGAAGATACAAATTTATTATGAAAAATCAAATAAAAAGTATAAAATATTTGGTATTCTTCATTCTTCATAGTATCTTTGTATTATATAACAAAAAAAAGAATCACATGAAACAGACCAACAAAAGGATGCTCGACGCCATCATCATCGTCATCTGCGGTTTTATCATCATCGCCATCACCTATTGGGGTAACAGAGCCAGGATACAGGCACCGTCGACAGAGGACAGCAGCCAGTTCGTGACCCTGACGGATGTCGTCCCCGACGCGATTCTGGAAATCCGCTATTTTAGCACCTACAACTTCGTGGGTGCCCGTATCGACGGCTACCTGGAGCCGACGGCACTGCTGACAAAAGCAGCAGCAGACAGTCTGAAGGCTGTCAGTGACGATGTCGTCAGCCAGGGCTATCGCCTGAAGATCTACGATGCCTACCGCCCACAATGTGGTGTCGACCACTTCGTGCGCTGGGCAGCCGACATCCCCGACACGCTGATGAGGACCTATTTCTATCCGGACCTTGACAAGAGTGTGCTCTTCGATCAAGAGTATATCATGGCAAAGAGCGGACACACACGCGGTTCCACAGTGGATCTTACCCTTTTCGACATGGCGACGGAGAAGGAGTTAGATATGGGTGGTACCTTCGACTGGTTCGGTCCCGAGAGTCACCCAGACTTCTGCGGCAATCCCGAGACGGGTGAGTTTACGGGTGACAACCACCAGTCTCCCGCAGGTCGTGTCATCACCGCCGAGCAGTTCAGAAACCGTATGATCCTCCGTCAGGCGATGCTGCGGCACGGTTTCAATCCCTTCCCAACGGAGTGGTGGCATTTCACCCTGAAGGACGAGCCGTTCCCCGACACGTACTTCACCTTTCCTGTCAGACAGCTGAAATAAATCAAAAAGGAGGAAGCTACCTTCCTCCTTTTCTTTACTTAATCATGATCTTCTTTCCATTCAGGATATAGATTCCATGCCGGACAGGCTTGTCGGTATACTTCCTTCCCTGTAGGTCGTACCACACCCCGTCCTATAATTCTCACCAGTACCGATACCCGCAGCATCTGTACCACCATAAGCATCAACGTTACCGCCTCCAGGTTCTGTCTCGCCATCATACGATGATAGAAGTTCTCGTAGAACTCAGGGGGAGCCTCCATCGTCTTTTTCTTCACCTCCTTCAACAGCTCCACCATCTCACTGACACCCTCGTCAATGGAACGGAAGATGTCGTCTGTCGTCATTTCCGCTTTTGTATCAAACAGCTTGGAAGAGAGATAGTCGCGCAGGGGCTTGCCGTTCATGGATGTAAGGTAGGACTCCAGCTTACCGCTTTTCAGCCAGTACTCCTTCTTGGTCATCGTCTGGAAGTCGATGCCCAGCACCTCATCACACTCGCCCGAGTCCAAGTCCGCCACATACTCTCTGACGAGTCCGTTGATGTCTGACACCCATGAGGCAAGACACAGGGAGAAATACACATGCGGGATGTCCGCATCCGTTGACATACGGTCGAATGCCGTCAGTGCCTCGTCGAAGTTCATAATCTCTTTCCGTAATGACCACGATGTGGTCTCGTTAAAATTTAAATTTTCCATTGTTGTTATCCTTTCTTTTTACCAAAATATAAATATTTACCAATCGTAACGACATGAACGATTGGCTTAACTCTCTTTAATCACATGTATACTATCACAAAAATCATCCGCAGGAGGTGAATCCTACGGATGGTTTTTATTCCACGATGTCTTACGTTTACTAGTCCACGAGGAACAAGTCATCCAACTCACGACCGTGTGCCGGCTCTTCGGCAGGATCACCGATACTATATGCCAGCATACCACGGTACTCTATTTCCACTATCTCCGTCTGAGGTTCAATATATTGTTTCTTCATTTTACAATCTCCTTTTTACCGTTATGAATATACAATCCCTTCTTCGTCGGCTTGTCGATGTGGCGACCGCTGAGGTCGAACCACTGTTCCGTGCCGTCTGCGTCGATGGTGCGGATGGTGTCAACGCCTGTCGTGCCGTCGTTCAGGTTGCTGTCGAGCGAACGTGCATCGCTGGTGCTCTCGATATACGCACGGAACGGCGGGATATAGACACTTGTCTTCTCGGCAAGGACGATGCCCCACTTGTTGTTAGACTGTAGAATATATTTGCCCACCGAGGCATCATGGTCGAGACCGCGCAGCGTTCCCTTGAACTGATAGCCGTCAACAGCCTCAGGGTCGTTGATAGCTTCGTCGAAGTCAACTGACTGATCCGCCGCTCCGATACCAGTATCAGTCGTTGCCACGACGAGGTATGGAGTTTTGGCCTGAGGTGAAGTCACTTCCGTAAAGTTCAGTGTGGTACCGCTGACACTCTCCAAGGTATAGTACTTCAAATCATCGCCCGTCGGCGGTTCATACGGCAGACATACCGTCCATGCATCACCGCTGTTAGGTATGGTACGTGTGTAGGTCAATGTAGTCGTCGTCACATTGTCAGGCACCACGCCTCCGTTCTGCGTCGTCTCGTCGATCGTGTACACGAGTGTCACTGTCAGGTCGAGACCGTCAAATTCGCTATTGTCACTGTCGCTATTGTCAGAATGGAAGTAGAAGGTTATGCTCTGACCAGTGCTGGTAACGGTGGGGATGGCGGTCAATTCGCCACTGGCGGAACTGCTCACTTGATCGATGAGTACGTCAGCCAGGTTGCTGCTGCCGTCATAGACACTCAAATAGTCAACATCTTTCTCTGTCGTGATGTTGCCCGACAGTTGCAGCCGATAGCCCTCAGGTGCAGTCAGTGTGAGGGTGCCGTCGCAGCCGGGGCTGTATATACGACCCTTGCCACCATCGTCATAAACCTTGAACGAAGATACATTGGCGGGGATGTTATACGTTCTTTCGCCCGTCTTTGGTATGACGTAGCCGAGGATGTTATTTTCTACTGTATTTCCACTTCCAGATGCAATGGATACAGCATCATCACCAAACAATTCATGAGCACATAATGCGTTTTCAGTAACTGTTGCTTCCTGAGGAGCGTAACGGATATCTACTGCGTATTTTCCATCAGGAACATATACTTCATTGTTCTGGATATCGAATAAGGTGCTGGCACTGTATTGGGCTGCGCTTATACCTGAAACAGGGTATGTATCATCGTATCCTCCTTTATTTTGTACATAAATTGTATTGTTGGAAATAGTAGCATAACCAGTTTGTATTTCAATACCTGAAATTAAAGCATATTCAGAGGATCCGGTTGCATTACCTGTTATATTAAGGACGTTTTCTTCGATGATTAAGTCTTTTTCTGGGCCGAATCCGTATGGTGAGATGATACCAAGGTTAGGACCGTTGGATTCAGAAGTAATGTTGTTTCCAATGAAAGTTGCTGCGGTAGTTGCAACTTGTAAAACGTATACAGAACCATTACCGGATTGACCTCCTTTAGTTGAAATGTCGAAGTTGTTTTTATTGAACTCTATTCCTTCGCTGTATCCGCATTCGACAGCGTACAGGTAGATTGGAGTTCCTTCAGGAGTGATTTCATCAACCATTTTGAAGTCATTTCCTTCAACATGAATATCTTCAGAACCGACAATGTACATTGCCTGAGCAGTAGGATATGATTCAGCGTATGAATTTACAGTCACGTCAATTTTGTTGTTGGTCAATTTAACAGAATTAGATTCGTATACTCTAACTGGGTTTACATTGCATAATCCCATCATGAAGTAGTCAAAGTCATAATTGTAAACAGATAAACCAGGCATGCTTGCAACTATGGTGTTGCCTTCTACGTTGACATCTTCAACATTATCCAAGTTGATTACAGTGACCAAATTCTCATCGGTAGTTGTATGGCTTTCGAAGTAGATGGAGTTGTTTAAGATGTTTACATCGTCACCAGCAACATTGATTACATTTGCACCTCCATCATCAACAATGTATGAAATGGTTAAGTTAGTCAAATCAACTTTTGAAGCATCAACATTAATTAAATTGCCTAATGAAGTAGTAGCATTTAAAGTCATGTTGTCTAAAGTGACGTCTTCAGACCAAATTTCAAATCCCATATTCTTCAATACCGCATTATCACCGGTAATGATTATCGGTTTGGTAATAATCACATAACCAGCAGCCAAATCAGAGAACTCGCCTTGGAAAATCAACTCGTCAAATGTAACATTATCCAATAAAATACCTTGATCGTCAAAGTAACTATAGAAATTGTCTTTAGTTACAAAGGCAGAGAACTTGGCCTCAACATCATCGAAGGCTTTATCACCGATATGCGTCACACCACTACCGATGACGACTTTTGTAATGGAAGAACGATAATCTTTCCACGGCTGGTCATCTGGATCATCATAATCCTTCATGTCACCTGTGCTGCCAACTTTCATGATGGTAAGGGTGTAGGGATCTTCACCAGTCAACACCCATCTAACATCTGATTCATGATCTGTTGTGCCGCAGTTACCATTAAGATCAGTTATTCCTGTGATTTTGCTCGCATAGTCACTCCAGTTATCAGCAGCCTGATAGGACTCCACTTTGTCGCTGAACACGTAGATCTGAAGCCCGCTGGCACAATCCCTAAAGGCATCATTACCTAAAGTGCAAGACGGAGCATAAACAGTGACAGATGTCAGACCAGAGCAACCATTGAAGGCACGCTCACCGATGCTCGTCACACTGGAGGGGATTTCAAACGATGTCAGACCAGTGCAATTAAAGAAGGCATGAAAGCCGATGGTCGTCACGCTGGAAGGAATAGTAGAGTTTTTACATCCGGCAATCAATGTGTTGGACGATGTTTCTATAATCGCATTACAACTATTACGAGAGTCATATTTCGGATTCCCTGCATCCACTGTCATTGTTGCTAAGTTACTGCAACCAGCGAAGGCTAAATCGTCGATTCCGTCACGCTGGCAGGGATCTCAATCGATGTCAGTCCAGTGCAATCCTCGAAGGCAAAAGAACTGATGGTCGTCACGTCATCGGGGATAATAGTATTTTTACATCCGGCAATCAATGTGTTGGTCGATGTTTCTATAATCGCATTACAACTATTGCGAGAGTCATATTTCGGATTCCCTGCATCCACTGTCATTGTTGCTATGTTAGTGCAGCCGGCGAAGACATGCCAAGCGATGCTCTCCACGCTGGCAGGGATGGTGATGGAGGTCAGACCAGAGCCCTTGAAGGCACCACCGCCGATGGTCGTCACGCTGGAAGGGATAGTGATGGACGTCAGATTAGAGCAATCCAGGAAAGCATATTCGCCGATGGTCGTCAATGTCGATGTACCGTCAAAAGTGACTGTCGTCAGACCAGAGCCCTTGAAGGCACTATCGCCGATGGTCGTCACGCTGGAAGGGATAGTGATGGACGTCAGATTAAAGCAATCCAAGAAGGCACCCGAGCCGATGCTCGTCAATGTCGATGTACCGTCAAAAGTGACTGTCGTCAGACCATCGCAATTAGAGAAGGCACCCGAGCCGATGCTCGTCACACCGGCAGGGATATTAATAGATGTCAGACGAGAGCAACGATAGAAGGCATAGTCGCCGATGGTCGTCACACCATCCCCGATGACGACTTTTCTAATGGAAGAACGATAATCTTTCCACGGCTGGTCGGAAAAAGATACATAATCCGCCATCGCACCCGTGCCGCTGATGATGAGTCTGTAGTGCCTTTCTTCGCCTTCCAGCCGCCATGTCACGTCCTCTGGATTGACTTTTCCACATGTGCCGCTTGCCACGGACGTCATCGCCGTGATTTTGCTTGCATAGTCACTCCAGTTATCAGCAGCCTGATAGGACTCCACTCTGTCGCTGAACACGTAGATATTTGTCAATTTGTTGCATCCACTAAAGGCAAAACCACCTAAAGTGCAAGATGGGGCATAAACAGTGACAGTAGCGAGACCAGAGCAACCATTGAAGGCATAATTGCCGATGCTCGTCACACCAGAAGCGATAACAAGATGTTGAATCTCTGTTTTTCCACTATAGGCATTTGCCCCAGGATCCGAGTTCACGGTCAGGGTCTTTGTGGTTTCGTCCCAGACGTCACCGGCTATCGGCGTAAAATACGCCCACGCACCCGTCACTGCCGTCAGCAGGAGGGCAAAAGTTAAGAGTAGTTTTTTCGTCATATTGTCGTTATTGTTTATTCTGGTTGCAAAGATACGAATAAGTGAGAAAAGAACAAAATATATTCATTTGTTTTTTCTTTCGAACAAAAGTATCTTTGAAGTGTGACCCCAAGAGATACGATTAAGCGGATATGGGGGATACCGTGTTCACGTATGTGACATTCCATATACAGGGACAAGGTACAGCGTGTACAAGTACCACGTACAGGGTGTACAACATACTGGGACAAGTTGTACGAGGCATCCGGACAACCAGTACCAAGAACTCGTACAAATTTTGGTACTGTTTCTTTTAATTGGAAAAAGGGGGAAAGGTGCACACTATTTCTGCCTGTTGACGAACTCCATGATGACGGCAACGGCATCGTCCTCCGTCATGTGGTCCATCGACAGCACCACGTCATAGTTGCGTGTGTCATAACGGGAACGGTCACTATACCTCTTCAGGTATGCCTCACGGCCCTCGTCCACCTCATCAAGGATGTCAAGAGCTGCGGCATAGCTGATACCCCGTTTCTTTATCAAACGCTCTATACGGTGTTCGGTGGACGCCTGGATGAACACGTTCAGGCGGTTGGGGTAATCACGGAAAATGAGGAAGGCGCTCCTGCCTGCCACCACACACGACTCCTCACGGGCAAGACCCTCAAGGATTTTCCGCTCCGTCTCAAACATCGCACTGGTGGAGGGTTTCTCCTGCTGGTTAGCACTCAGCAGGGACTTGCATCGCTCTTGTAGTTCATCCCACCACGTCGACTTCTCCTGCGCCTTCAACTTCTCAATCTCCTCAATAGACAAACTGTATTTCTCAGTCAGTCCCTGGACAATCGCCTTGTCATAATACTTCACGCCTAACTGCTCAGCCAACTTGCGTCCGACAGTCCTGCCGCCACTGCCCAACTCACGATTGATGGTGATAACAAATTTCTCTTTCTTGTTCATAGCTGTTACACAAAGAGGGCATACCTGCTGGTATACCCTCTTAATCTATCAGTGATTGATATACTATACTTTAATCTCTACCTCAACACCGCTGGGAAGCTCGAGCTTCATCAGGGCATCAACAGTCTTAGCCGTTGAGCTGTAGATGTCAATCAGACGCTTGTAGTCTGAGAGCTGGAACTGCTCACGTGCCTTCTTGTTGACGAAGGTGTAGATACGCTTGTGTGTGGGAAGGGGGATAGGACCGCTGATGATAGCACCGGTAGCCTTCACTGCCTTCACGATCTTCTCTGCTGACTTGTCTACGAGTTTGTGGTCGTAGCTCTTCAGCTTGATACGAATTTTCTGACTCATCTTGTGAAATTTAAAGATTAAATAATTTAAGAATGAAAATGGGGCTGTCGCTAAAGAGTCATTTGCTCAACGGCAGACCCCAATTTTATAATTGTTACATTTTTGCATTGCGCAAAGCGCTTATACCAAGTCGGCACGTCCCTTGACCTCCTCAAGCACTGCCTTAGCGAGAGCGGAAGACAGCGGAGCGTGGTGATCGTACTCCATAGAGCTGGTGGCACGACCAGAGGTGATAGTACGCAGGGCGGTTACATAACCGAACATCTCTGACAGGGGAACCATTGCCTTGACGACACGGGCACCACTGCGAGCCTCGTCCATACCCTCTACCTGTCCACGACGCTTGTTCAGGTCACCGATCACGTCACCCATGTTCTCCTCAGGAGTAACAACCTCGAGCTTCATGATGGGCTCCATCAGTACGGGCTTAGCCTGTGCGCAGACTGCCTTATATGCCATCTGGGCTGCAATCTCGAACGAGAGCTGGTCTGAGTCGACGGGGTGGAACGAACCGTCGACCACCGTCACCTTCAGCGAGTCCATGGGATAGCCACCGAGGATACCGTTCTTCATGGCAGCCTCGAAACCTTTCTGGATGGAGGGGATGAACTCCTTAGGAATATTACCACCCTTCACCTCGTTGATAAACTGCAGACCACCATTCTCCTTGATGTTCCAGTCGTCATCAACAGGACCTACGTTGACGATGATATCAGCGAACTTACCACGACCACCGGACTGCTTCTTGTAAACCTCACGGTAACCCATGACGGTCTTCGTGATAGCCTCCTTGTAGTTCACCTGTGGCTTACCCTGGTTACACTCAACCTTGAACTCACGCTTCAGACGGTCGATGATAATGTCGAGGTGGAGCTCACCCATACCGGAGATGATGGTCTGACCACTCTGCTCGTCGGTACGTACGGTGAATGTCGGATCTTCCTCAGCAAGCTTGGCAAGACCATTGTCCAGTTTTGCCACGTCAGCCTGAGACTTCGGCTCTACAGCGATAGAGATCACGGTATCGGGGAAGGTCATAGACTCCAGCACGATGGGCTTCTCCTCGTCACAGAGGGTGTCACCCGTACGGATATCCTTGAAACCTACACCTGCACCGATATCACCAGCGTCAATAGACTCCATAGGAATCTCCTTGTTGGAGTTCATCTGGAACAGACGACTGATACGCTCCTTCTTGCCAGAGCGTGGGTTGTATACGTAAGAACCTGCCTTCACGCTACCAGAGTAGACGCGGAAGAACACCAGACGTCCCATGTACGGGTCGGTGGCAATCTTAAAGGCAAGAGCTGCTGTGGGCTCGTCCTCGCTGGGCTTACGTCCTTCCTCTTCCTCGGTGTTGGGGTTGGTACCAGTTACCACCTCCACATCCACAGGAGCAGGCAGGAATGCACATACATAGTCGAGCAGAGGCTGTACGCCCTTGTTCTTATACGATGAACCGCAAATCATCGGGGTGCATGCCATGGAGATGGTACCCTTGCGGATAGCGGCGATGATCTCGTCCTCAGTGATTGAGTTGGGATCGTCGAAGTATTTCTCCATCAGGGGCTCGTCATACTCAGCGGCAGCCTCGAGGAGCTTGTTACGCCACTCGTCACACTCATCCTTCAGGTCGGCGGGGATATCCTCCACGTCATACTCAGCACCCATGGTCTCATCATGCCACAGGATAGCCTTCATCTTAATCAGGTCTACCACACCCTTGAAGTTCTCCTCAGCACCGATAGGCACCTGGATCACCACGGGGTTAGCACCCAGGATGTCACGCATCTGCTGTACTGTCTCGAAGAAATCGGCACCGGAACGGTCCATCTTGTTGACATAGCCGATACGGGGTACGTTATACTTGTCTGCCTGACGCCATACGGTCTCTGACTGAGGCTGAACACCGTCAGCGGCAGAGTAAGTGGCTACAGCACCATCGAGTACACGCAGGGAACGTTCTACCTCAGCGGTGAAGTCCACGTGTCCCGGAGTGTCAATCAGGTTGATCTTGTACTCCTTGCCATTCCACTTCCAGTTACAGGTCGTGGCGGCACTGGTGATGGTGATACCGCGTTCCTGCTCCTGGGCCATCCAGTCCATGGTAGCAGCACCGTCATGTACCTCACCGATCTTATGTGTCTTACCCGTATAGAAAAGGATACGCTCTGACGTGGTGGTCTTACCAGCGTCGATATGCGCCATAATACCAATATTACGGGTCAAATTTAAATCGCGATTTGCCATTGTCTTTTTACCTTATTTTGTTATTACGTTATACCGTTATTCCGTTATCACGTTATTACGCCATTGTTAGAACCTGAAATGGGCGAATGCGCGGTTAGCCTCAGCCATACGGTGCATGTCCTCCTTACGCTTGAAGGCACCACCCTGGTTGTTGTAAGCATCCATGATCTCGGCAGCCAGCTTGTCAGCCATAGACTTTCCACTACGCTTGCGGGCGAAGTTGATCATGTTCTTCATAGAGATACTCTCCTTACGGTCAGGACGGATCTCTGTAGGCACCTGGAAGGTTGCACCACCGATACGACGGCTCTTCACCTCCACCTGTGGGGTGATATTGTCGAGTGCCTGCTTCCATATCTCAAGGGCAGACTTCTCCTCGTCCTTCATCTTTGCCTTGACATTCTCAAGGGCATTGTAGAAAATCTCATAAGAGACAGACTTCTTACCATCATACATCAGATGGTTCACAAACTTAGACACCTTGGTGTCGTTGAAGACTGGATCCGGCAGGATCACACGCTTCTTTGGTTTTGCTTTTCTCATTTTTGTTTTTGAATTAATGTCTGCTTGGGGCTGTTCTTTCTTGTTCTTCAACGCTCTCACATGAGCATTTACTCAACCTGTCTTTAACAATTCTCCAGCAAAACGGTTTTTAAATTTTCAATTTCAATTCTCACTTTGAGAACCTCGTCCTTTCGGCTTATAACCCTCTCCGGTTATTATTTCTTAGCCTTTGGACGCTTAGCACCATACTTCGAGCGACGCTGAGTACGGCTTGCCACACCGGCAGTATCCAGTGTACCGCGGACGATGTGATAACGTACACCGGGAAGGTCCTTTACACGACCGCCACGCACCAGCACGATAGAGTGCTCCTGCAGGTTGTGTCCCTCTCCGGGAATGTAACTGTTGACTTCCTTCTGGTTAGTCAAGCGAACACGGGCTACCTTACGCATAGCCGAATTAGGCTTCTTCGGGGTCGTTGTGTAGACACGTACACAGACACCGCGACGCTGGGGACATGAATCCAGCGCGGGTGACTTGCTCTTGTCAACGAGCACCTTTCTGCCTTTTCTTACCAATTGTGAAATTGTAGGCATAATTGTTTGATTTTTAAATTATTATATTATATGTATATATTCAACTTGACATAGTGCGCCCTCCTCACAGGTCGCTTTTGGGCTGCAAAGGTACAAACTTTTCGGAAATTCACCTAATTAATAAGACAATAAAAAACACTTACCTTATGCTTTTTAACATAAAATAAGTGTTTTAGGAATAATTAACCGCCTTTAAGCCTCTCCTTTACCCACATTAAAGGGTGAGACAGTACGTGGTTCCTGGTTGGGAATCTTAATCGGGCCGAACTCACGCTCATATCTCATAATGTTCTCCTGCAAGGCACCAAGCAGTCGCTTGGCATGCTCAGGAGCCAGTATCACACGGCTTTTCACGGGTGCTTTCGGTATTCCCGGCAGCACCCTGGCGAAGTCTAACACGAAGTCACTACTGGAGTGTGTGATGATGGCGAAGTTCGCATATTCGCCCATTGCCACCTCCTGTGACAGTTCCAGTTGCAGTTGTCCCTGCTGTACCTTTTTCTCGTTGTTGTCCATATTGTATAATTATATTAGTCTTTCATCAATTATCGCATTCTTACTTCCGACGAATATAGAATGTGAAGGTGCGGTCCTGGAAGGGAACCTGATAGGAAGGCAGGGCGAGACCCCATGCGCTCCAGCTGTTCACACCGCCCACACCAGCATGGGCACCGTCGATGCATAGGTTGGTATACTTCGACTTAGGCACCTGTGGGGAGTGACGCTGTGTCTTCTGTCCGTTCGGTTCGTCGAGGTCTTCGATGGCATAGTGCAGGGCGGAGGCAGAGAACGGCTCCGCAGCCACGATGTGCATCCCTTTTCCTGCTACCGTCGTCTGGTTCCACCAACGGATGTCAGTCTTCGTTCCTGTCTCCTGCGGACGGATATAAGGATAGAACTGTTCATCGGCAGTCTGACTGTAGATACCGATACGCTGTGACAGTTTGCGGTCACCATAGTTCTCTATCGGGCCACGACCATAATACTCACTGCGATCCATATCGTAAGGCAGCTGCATCACCATACCGAAGCGCGGCATCCAAGGCTGCTTCGAGGCAGTGTCTGTCTTCATCTCCTCCACCACCTTGACAGTCCCGTCTCCACTGATCTGGTAGGTCAGTGTCAACTGTGCCTTCACGTCAGGCATATCATAGCTGGCAGTGACTTCCACCCCTGGCTGCGGTTTCTTCACCTTCTCCACCTGGAGCGTCGTCAGGTTCAGCACGGGGTTCCTCCATACCTTGCTGGTCTGATGGAACTGACCACCCAACTCATTATCCGTCATAGCACGCCAGAAGTTTGGACGCAACACACCACCATCACCGAGAAGCTGTTGTCCATCCACCGTATAGGTCACCATATAGCCTGTGCGTTTGTCAAACTGGATAGCGACAGCATCACTGGAGATAGTCATCAAAGAGTCGCGCTTGCCATCCTTCACCTTAAGCGAAGGCAGCCTCCCGCCTCCTGACTCCTGTCTCCTAACTCCTTCCTTCACCATCATCTGCTGGTAAGCAACCGTCTGTCCTGCTTCCATCAGCGGCTCCGCGTTCTTGAGCTTATAATCGACATTCAGCAGATACTCCCCTGCCCCGTCGCAGCTGCCAAAAGGTACTGTCACCTCGACAGTGCTTTGCGGTGCACAGTTGATCTCGCTGACCTGTCCTGTCTTCACGACCTTTCCGTCTTGCAACAGCGTCCAGTCCATCTGATAGTTATCAAGGTTACGGAAGAAATACTCGTTGCGGATGCGTAGCCTGCCCTGCAAGATATTCACAGGCTCCGTCCAGATATTCTGGTACTCATAGCCCGTCTCGTACATATGGGGGTTAGGCACACGGTCCGGACTCACCAGTCCGTTGCAATTGAAGTTATTGTCCGAGGGGTCGTATCTGTTATAGTCGCCGCCATAGGTATAGATAGCACGTCCCTCCTTGTCCTTGCCATGCAGTCCCTGGTCGACGAAGTCCCAGATGAAGCCGCCCTGGAACTTCGGGTACTTACGCACCAAGTCCCAGTATTCCTTCATACCGCCGCCGGAGTTACCCATGACGTGGTTGTACTCACACTGGATAAGGGGTTTCTGTTTCCTGTTGTCCTTAGAATAATACTCACAATGGACCTGTGCCATATACATCGGACAGAAGATGTCCGTATTGTCACCCTCGCCTGCAGCCTCATACTGGATGGGACGACTGGTATCCTCTTTCCTGATCCACTGGTAGGCAGCGGTGAAGTTCTCACTGTCGGCAGTCTCATTACCCAAGCTCCAGATGATGACGGAGGGATGGTTGAAGTTCACGGAGACATTATGCTGGTTGCGCTCTACGATCTGTTTCCTGAACATCGGGTCCTTCGAGGGCGACGGTCTCTGATAGAGGAAACCGTGACTCTCCTGGTTCGCCTCGGCACAGAGGTAGATACCATACTCGTCACAGAGGTCATACCACAGCGGATCATCAGGATAGTGACAGGTACGCACGGCATTGATATTGAAACGCTTCATCAACTGAATATCCTGAAGCATACGCTCACGAGATACGACATAGCCGCCATCGGGATCCATCTCATGACGGTTGGCACCTTTTATATATATAGCCTTGCCGTTGACCAACAACTGCGCGTCCTTGATCTCCACCTTACGGAAGCCCACCTTCTGACTGGTGACCTCACTACCATACGCTATCATCAGGGTATAGAGGTACGGGGTCTCTGCCGTCCATTTCTGGGGACTCTTCACATGGAACGTCACGCTGCCCTGTCTGGGCTGTGTTCCCTGCCATACGCTGACTGTCTCCGCAGCGACTTCCCTGCCCGTGGCATCGAGGAGCCTGAGATGTGCGTCCGACTTACCGACAGCCCATATCCTGACGGCAAGGGTACCGTCCTCATAGTTATTCACCAGGTCGGGCGTGATACGGATATCCTGAATATGCTCCTCCTTGTCCTGGGCATAGAGATAACAGGAGCGTCCCACGCCACTCAGGCGCCAGAAGTCCTGGTCCTCATGATAGGAGCCGTCACACCAGCGGAACGTCTGGAAGGCAATGAGGTTTTCACCAGTATGGATATAAGGGGTGATGTCAAACTCTGCAGCGACCTTAGAGTCCTCAGCATAGCCCACATACTGACCGTTCACCCACAGATAGATATTCGACGTGACAGAGCCGAAATAGGCAATCACCTGCTTACCATTCCAGTCAGCAGGGATTGTTATCGTACGACGGTAAGAGCCTACATGATTATCTTTGACGGGTACCTCCGGTGGGTTATTCTTAAAATGACCGCGCCAGGCAAAGCCCACATTCACGTACTCCGGGTCACCGAAGCCGTTCAGTTCCCACATCCCGGGGACAGGCATCGTCGTCCATCCCTTCTCCTCATAATCGGTACGGTAGAAATCCGTAGGACGCTGGTCGGCATGCTCCACCCAGAGGAAACGCCAGGTACCGTCCAACGACAACCTGTTGGCATGGGGGAATGTCGTATGTACCGGATAGCGGTTGACATCATTCACTTGCAAGTCATGCCACTCCGTCATCGACGGCTGCTGGGCTGAGGCAGTGAGTGCCACCACCATAAGCCATAAAGTCATCAAAGTCTTCTTCATAGGTTCTTCGTGTTTATTTTGCCACAAAGGTACAAATAAAATATGAGAATACGAAAAAACCGCCCCTGCATTTTACTGCAACGACGGTTTTCGACATATAGGTATTTATTTTTACTTCTCCTCAAGAACAGCCTCCTCAGCGAAATCGAGGACGTTCTTCTTGTTCGCCTGCATACGCTCGTACTCTTCCTTCGAGCCGACGATGATCTTATCGAACTCACGGAGACCTGTACCGGCAGGAATCAGGTGTCCGGCGATCACGTTCTCCTTCATACCCTCAAGGGTGTCGACCTTACCACGGATGGCAGCCTCGTTGAGCACCTTCGTCGTCTCCTGGAAGGAGGCGGCGGACATGAACGACTTGGTCTGGAGGGCTGCACGGGTGATACCCTGCAGGATCTGTGTAGAGGTAGCAGGGACGGCATCACGTACCTGAACAACTCTCAGGTCACGGCGCTTCAGGCTGGAGTTCTCATCGCGCAGCTTACGGGCTGTAACGATCTGACCCTTCTGCAGGTTCTCGGAGTCACCGGCATCGACGACAACCTTCTTACCCCAGATACGGTCGTTCTCCTCTGCGAAGTCGAGCTTATCGATGATATCGGACTCGAGGAACGAGGTGTCACCCGGATCGTTGATCTGTACCTTACGCATCATCTGGCGCACGATAATCTCAAAGTGCTTGTCGTTGATCTTCACACCCTGCAGACGGTATACGTCCTGCACCTCGTTGACGATGTACTCCTGCACCGCCGTGGGACCCTTGATGGCAAGGATGTCGGCAGGTGTGATGACACCGTCGGAGAGTGGTGTTCCGGCACGGACAGCATCATGCTCCTGTACCAGGATCTGCTTGGACAGAGACACGAGATACTTACGCTGCTCACCTGTCTTCGAGGTAACGATAATCTCACGGTTACCACGCTTCACCTTACCCATGGTGACCTCACCGTCAATCTCGGAGACGATGGCAGGGTTGGATGGGTTACGGGCCTCAAAGAGCTCCGTGACACGGGGCAGACCTCCGGTGATATCACCACCCTTGGCTGCAGCACGCGGAATCTTCACGAGGGTCTCACCAGTCTTGACAGTCTGACCGTCCTCAACGACGACGTGACCACCCACAGGGAAGTTATAGGTTCCGATAATCTCACCGTCAGCTCCAATGACATCACAGGTAGGTACCTTCGACTTGTCCTTCGACTCCGTGACGATCTTCTCGGTCAGACCGGTCGTATCATCCGTCTCAGCACGGAAGGTAACACCCTCTATGACATCATGGAACTTCAGTGTTCCAGCATATTCTGTAACGATGACGGCATTGAACGGATCCCACTGGGCAACCTTATCGCCCTTCTTCACGGTGTCACCACTCTTGAAATAGAGAGAAGAACCGTAAGGCACATTCATCGTAGACAATACTATCTTGGTATGCGGATCCACGAAGCGGACCTCACCCAGACGGCTGACAACCATCTCACACTCACGGCCATCCTCATCGAACGGGACAGTACGTACCTCCTCCAACTCCAACATAGAGTCGTTCTTGGCAACGATGCTGGCATTGGCAGCTGCGTTGGCAGCCACACCACCGGCGTGGAACGTACGGAGCGTCAGCTGTGTACCTGGCTCACCGATAGCCTGTGCGGCAATCACACCGACAGCCTCACCCTTCTGTACCATACGACGGGTGGCGAGGTTACGTCCGTAACACTTCATGCAGACACCATGCTTTGACTCACAGGTGAGTACGGAACGAATCTCGACACTCTCAATGGGTGAGTCCTCAATAGCCTGTGCGATAGGCTCGGTGATCTCTTCACCGGCAGCCACAATCAGCTCACCGGTAGAAGGATGGATGATATCATGTACGGAGACACGTCCCAGAATACGCTCATACAGTGTAGAGATGACCTCGTCACCGTTCTTCAGGGCGGTACATACCAGTCCGCGGAGCGTACCACAGTCCTCTTCCGTGATGATCACGTCATGGGAGACATCTACCAGACGACGGGTCAGGTAACCTGCGTCTGCCGTCTTCATTGCCGTATCGGCAAGACCCTTACGGGCACCGTGTGTAGAGATGAAGTACTCCAGCACGGACATACCCTCCTTGAAGTTAGACAGGATCGGGTTCTCAATGATCTGCGCACCCTCGGCACCTGCCTTCTGGGGCTTTGCCATCAGACCGCGCATACCAGAGAGCTGACGGATCTGGTCCTTACTACCACGGGCACCAGAGTCAAGCATCATGAATACGGCATTGAAGCCCTGGTCTGCCTCTGTCATCTCCTTCATCAGGACATTACCCAAGTCATTATTAATATGTGTCCAGGTATCGATAACCTGATTATAACGCTCGTTATCCGTGATGAATCCCATGTTATAGTTCTCGGTGATCTGCTGTATCTCGGCATTACCCTTCTCCACCAGTGCCTTCTTAGACTCTGGGATGATGATATCGTCAAGGTTGAATGACAGACCTGCCTCGTATGCCATACGGTAACCGAGGTTCTTGATACCGTCAAGGAACTCACAAGCCTCAGCGAAACCTACGTTCTTGATCACGTCAGCGATGATGTCGCGCAGACTCTTCTTAGAGATGATACGGTTGACATAACCGACCTCCTTCGGAATGATACCATTCACGATGACACGACCGACAGAGGTCTCTACCATGTGCTTTACAGGTTTGCCGTCAACGATGTCGTCAACAACAACCTTTACCTGGGCATGAAGGTCACACTTACCCTCGTTATGGGCAATGATAGCCTCCTCAGGACCATAGAACGTCAAGCCCTCGCCCTTGGCTCCCGGACGGATCTTGGAGATATAATAGAGTCCGAGCACCATATCCTGTGAAGGAACGGTGATAGGAGCACCATTGGCAGGATTCAGGATATTATGACTCTGGAGCATCAGGATCTGTGCCTCCAGGATAGCCTCGTTGCTCAATGGAAGGTGTACAGCCATCTGGTCACCGTCGAAGTCAGCGTTGAATGCCGTACATGCAAGCGGATGCAACTGGATAGCCTTACCCTCAATCAACTTGGGCTGGAAAGCCTGGATACCCAGACGGTGCAGTGTCGGAGCACGGTTGAGGAGTACGGGGTGACCCTTCATCACATTCTCCAAGATATCCCAGATGACCGGTTCGCGGCGGTCGACAATCTTCTTCGCAGACTTCACCGTCTTCACGATACCACGCTCAATGAGCTTACGGATGATGAACGGCTTGTAGAGCTCGGCAGCCATCAGTTTCGGCAGACCGCACTCACCCATCTTCAACTCAGGACCTACCACGATAACCGAACGAGCAGAGTAGTCGACACGCTTACCCAGCAAGTTCTGACGGAAACGTCCCTGCTTACCTTTCAGTGAGTCGGAGAGAGACTTCAACGGACGGTTGCTCTCGCTCTTGACAGCACTGGACTTACGGCTGTTATCGAAGAGAGAGTCAACAGCTTCCTGCAGCATACGCTTCTCATTACGAAGGATCACTTCAGGAGCCTTGATCTCCACCAGTCTCTTCAGACGGTTGTTACGGATGATGACACGACGATAGAGGTCGTTCAGGTCAGAGGTGGCGAAACGACCGCCATCCAGTGGAACCAGCGGGCGTAACTCCGGCGGAGTCACGGGGAGGATCTTCATGATCATCCATTCGGGACGGTTGATACCTTTCTCCACGCTGGAACGGAAAGCCTCCACTACCTGCAGACGCTTCAGAGCCTCATTCTTACGCTGCATGGACGAATCGCTATTGGCACGGTCGCGCAACTCGTAAGACAGAGAGTCGAGGTCCAGACGGACGAGCAGGTCATAGATAGCCTCCGCACCCATCTTGGCGATGAACTTATTAGGATCGCTGTCGTCGAGGTAGTCATTCTCATGAGCAATCTTATTCTCAACGATATCGTTATACTCTTCCTCAGACAACAGATCGTACATATTAGAACCTATGGCATCGTTACCATCAGCATCCTTCTTACCTGCCATGGTACCCGGCTGGATAACCACATAACGCTCATAATAGATGATGGCATCGAGCTTCTTGGTAGGAAGACCGAGCAAATAGCCAATCTTGTTAGGCAGGCTGCGGAAATACCAGATGTGGGCTACGGGAACGACGAGCTCAATATGACCTGTACGCTCACGACGCACCTTCTTCTCTGTCACCTCTACACCGCAACGGTCACAGACAATACCCTTATAGCGGATACGCTTGTACTTTCCGCAGGCACACTCATAGTCCTTGGTCGGACCGAAGATACGCTCGCAGAACAAACCGTCACGCTCAGGCTTGTATGTACGGTAGTTGATGGTCTCAGGCTTGGTCACCTCACCACAAGAATTCTCGAGGATCTCCTCCGGTGAAGCCAGACCAATAGTAATCTTGGTGAAATTACTCTTTATCTTTGTATCTTTCTTGAAAGCCATAATTTACAATTTTCAATTATCAATTATCCATTATCTATTAGTCCATCTTGATACTGAGACCAAGACCCTTCAACTCATGTAACAGCACATTGAGTGACTCTGGAATACCCGGGGTCGGCATAGGTTCACCCTTCACGATAGCCTCATAAGCCTTCGAACGACCTACGACATCATCGGACTTGATGGTCAGGATCTCCTGCAGGACATGGCTGGCACCGAATGCCTCCAGAGCCCATACCTCCATCTCTCCGAAACGCTGTCCACCGAACTGTGCCTTACCACCGAGCGGCTGCTGGGTAATCAAGCTGTACGGACCGATAGAACGGGCGTGCATCTTGTCCTCAACCATGTGACCAAGCTTCAGGAAGTAGGTGATACCCACTGTGGCAGGCTGGTCAAACTGTTCACCTGTCTCACCATCATACAGATGGGTAGAACAGAGGCGAGGCAGACCTGCCTTGTCAGTCCACTCTGCGAGGTCATCGAGTTTAGCACCATCAAAGATAGGTGTAGAGAATTTCACACCAAGACGCTTACCGGCAGCACCGAGGATAGCCTCAAAGATCTGACCGAGGTTCATACGGGAAGGTACGCCCAACGGGTTAAGTACCAAGTCAACAGGACGTCCGTCCTCGAGGAACGGCATATCCTCCTGACGTACCACCTTAGAGACGATACCCTTGTTACCATGACGACCGGCGAGCTTGTCACCCACACCGATCTTACGTTTCTTGGCGATATATACTTTTGCCATCTGCAGGATACCTGAAGGCAGCTCGTCACCGATAGTGATAGCGAACTTCTTGCGCTTCATCTCTGCATCCAGCAACTTGTATTTCTTCATATAGTTGATGATCAGCTGGGCAATGAGCTGGTTCTTATGCTCATCACTAGTCCAGTTGCTGATCTGGATATCACCGTATTCGAGATTCTTCAAAGCAGCCGTAGTGAACTTACTGCCCTTGGTGATAATCTCCGCACCGGTATAGTCCTTCACACCCTGTGAGGTCTTACCACGTGTGAGCTTCACCAACTTCTCTATCAGGATATCTTTCAAGTCACCAATCTTAGCCTCATGCTCCTCGTCGATCTTGGCAAGCAGAATCTTATCCTGCTGCTTGGTGGCACGGGTCTTGGTGGCACGGGTAAAGAGCTTCTTGTCAATGACGACACCCGTCAGTGAAGGATTAGCCTTCAGTGAAGAGTCCTTCACATCACCGGCCTTATCGCCAAAGATAGCACGAAGCAGTTTCTCCTCAGGAGAAGGATCACTCTCTCCCTTTGGAGAAATCTTACCAATCAGGATATCACCAGGCTCCACACGAGCACCTACACGGATGACACCATTCTCGTCAAGATCCTTAGTAGCTTCCTCGCTGACATTCGGGATATCGGCAGTGAACTCCTCGGCACCACGCTTGGTCTCGCGTACATCGAGAGAATACTCATCAACATGTACAGAGGTCAGGATATCCTCACGGACGACACGCTCGTTAAGCACGATGGCATCCTCATAGTTATAACCCTTCCAAGGCATATAGGCAACGAGCAGGTTACGTCCCAAGGCGAGCTCACCATTCTCTGTGGCATAGCCCTCTGTCAGGATATCACCCTTCTTCACACGCTGACCCTTGTCACAGATAGGACGAAGGTCGATCGTCATATTCTGGTTGGTACGACGGAACTTAGGAATACGATACTCCTTGAGTGCAGGCTCGAAGCTGACGAACTCCTCATCTTCCGTACGATCGTAGAGGATACGGATGGTGGTAGCATCCACATAGTCTATCACACCCTCACCCTCTGCGGTAATCATGGTACGGGAGTCCTCACAAACCTGCTTCTCAATACCAGTACCTACAATAGGAGCCTCATTATGAAGCAAGGGCACTGCCTGACGCATCATGTTCGATCCCATCAGAGCACGGTGAGCATCATCATGCTCCAGGAACGGAATGAGTGATGCGGCGATAGAGGCAATCTGCTGCGGAGACACGTCTATCAGGTCAACATCGGTAGGAGGCACAACGGGGAAGTCTGCATCCTGACGGCACTTGACGACAGGACGGATGAATGTTCCATCATCACGCAACGGAGCATTACCCTGACCAATCACATGATCCTCTTCCTCCTCAGCTGTCAGATATACGACATCATCATTATTGAGATTGGCAATACCTTTCTCCACCTTACGATACGGTGTCTCGATAAAGCCAAGTTCATTAATCTTCGCATAGACACAAAGAGATGATATCAGACCGATATTCGGTCCTTCAGGACTCTCAATAGGACAAAGACGTCCATAGTGAGTATAGTGTACGTCACGCACCTCAAAACCAGCACGCTCACGAGACAGACCACCAGGACCCAAGGCGGAGAGACGACGCTTGTGCGTTACCTCGGCAAGTGGGTTGGTCTGGTCCATGAACTGTGACAACGGGTTGGTTCCGAAGAACGAGTTGATGACACTTGAAATCGTCTTGGCATTAATCAGGTCTGTCGGAGTAAACACCTCATTATCGCGGACATTCATACGCTCGCGAATGGTACGACTCATACGGGCAAGACCGATAGAGAACTGATTACTCAACTGCTCACCGACGGTACGAACACGACGGTTGGACAGGTGGTCGATATCATCAACCGTAGCCTTGGAGTTTACCAACTGAATGAGATACTTGATAATCTCTATGATATCCTCCTTCGTCAGTACCTTGTCTGAGAAGAACAAGTTCTGGATGACCTCACGGGCACTGGCATCATCAGCAGGATCTGCATTACGCAACTGACGATAGATATACAATACGGCTTCCTTCTCAGAGTTGCTGGGGTCTTTCTGTAAGGTATTGAAGATAATAGAGAAATCCTGAGCTACAGACTCGTCCTTATGGATAAGGATTGTCTGAGCACCGCTTTCCAGAATCTCATTCATATTCTCCTCGGTGATCTCCGTCTCACGTTCCATGATCACCTCATTACGCTCAATGGAAACAACCTCACCAGTATCCTCGTCTACGAAGTCCTCATTCCAGCTCTTCAGTACACGGGCAGCAAGCTTACGACCCAATGACTTTTTCAAGGAGGCCTTGTTAACCTTCACCTCCTCGGCAAGTCCGAAAATCTCCAGGATATCCTTATCGTTCTCGTAACCAATGGCACGGAGCAAAGTGGTCACTGGCAATTTCTTCTTACGGTCGATATAAGCATACATGACGTTGTTGATGTCAGTAGCGAACTCAATCCAAGAACCCTTGAACGGAATGATACGGGCACTATAGAGCAGTGTTCCGTTGGCATGCACGTTCTGACCGAAGAACACGCCCGGTGAACGGTGCAGCTGTGATACGACAACACGCTCGGCACCGTTGATAACAAACGTACCATTCGATGTCATATAGGGAATCGGACCCAGGAACACATCCTGAATCACAGTACCGAAGTCCTCATGGTCCGGATCTGTACAATAAAGTTTCAGTTTAGCCTTCAAGGGTACGCTATAGGTCAGACCGCGCTCCAGGCACTCATCGATGGTGTAGCGTGGCGGATCAATATAGTAGTCCAAGAACTCAAGAACGAAATTATTACGTGTATCGGTGATAGGGAAGTTCTCTGCGAACACCTTATACAAACCGTCATTCTTGCGTTCCTCAGGCGGAGTATCCAACTGCAGGAAGTCTTTGAATGACTTTAATTGCACATCAAGGAAATCCGGAAACGGCATCGGATTCTTGACACTGCCAAAGTTAACTCTGTTATCAACAACTTTTGAAGCCATAAATGATTAATTATAAAAAGACAAGAAAAGGTTAAGAACCTCCGACTGGGAAGTCCTTAACCCATTTCACTATGGTTGTGCTTAAATTATTTCAGCTCAACTACGGCACCAGCCTCTTCGATAGCCTTCTTCAGGTTCTCAGCCTCTGCCTTTGCCATACCCTCCTTGATAGTAGCAGGAGCA
>CACXQL010000041.1:17146-18073 GCA_902769805.1 uncultured Prevotellaceae bacterium | reverse complement strand
GGCGAGCTTGCGACCTTTGGTCAGCAGCTCCTGAGATACTTCCTGTACCTGAGTACCTTCTATTTCGCAATATACAAATACGTTGTTCATATCTCTTATCCAATGATTTTCTCTTCCAACAATTCTTTGATCATTCCCTCGATATCAGCATCAGAAGCCGTCAAAGTCTTCGACTCCTTAGCCTGGAACACAATGTTCTTAATAGCCTTCACCTTCGTAGGTGAGCCACTCAGACCGCACTGGTTCACATCACCGTCCACATCAGCAACGCTCCACTGATTGAGTGTCAGATAAGGACGCTCCTCGTAGAGCTTATCATAGGGTGTACCCTCAGCAGGACGTTCCATCGGACAAGTAGCACGCTTGTACTTCATCACCAGTTTGGCATTCTGGGGACGACAGGGAGCAGCACTTCCATTCACGGTAATCACCACTGGCAGCGGAGCCTCAACAGTCTCCACACCACCGTCAATCACACGCTTGATAGTTGCCTTGCCATCCTTTACGCTCAGAACCTCCTCTGCATAAGTCACCTGATTCAGTCCTAACTTCTGAGCCACCTGCGGACCTACCTGTGCAGTATCACCATCGATAGCCTGACGACCACCAATCACGATGTCCACATCACCAATCTTCTTGATGGCAGTGGCAAGGGCGTAAGAGGTAGCGAGGGTATCGGCACCAGCAAACAGACGGTCAGTCAGCAACCAACCTGTATCTGCACCACGATAAAGTCCCTGACGAATAATCTCTCCTGCACGTGGAGGACCCATCGTGAGGATTCCTACTGTTGAGCCCGGATTCTGCTCTTTCAGACGAAGAGCCTGCTCCAAGGCATTCAAATCTTCTGGGTTGAAGATGGCAGGTAAGGCAGCACGGTTTACCGTTCCTTCGGCGGTCATAGCATCCTTACCTACATTACGGGTG
>CACXQL010000041.1:0-17093 GCA_902769805.1 uncultured Prevotellaceae bacterium | reverse complement strand
ATATTATTATAATAATGTGTTACTTCGCGCACGATTTCTTTGAAATCGGCTGCAAAGGTACAAAAAAACGAACACATAGCCAAACAAATTGCACAAAAAGGGATAAAACGTGCACATTTCTTCCGTTTTGTGCAACATTATCTTTGAGATAGTAATGTCATTGGGATATAGTGTGCTAAAGATAGTTTTTATCGTGTCAGACTGAATTTCAGGGATAAGCCGAAGTCGTGGGTAGTGGTCGGATAACTGCTGGAAGAAAGAAGTGGGGTGTTGGTCTGACGGTCGTAATAGGCACTGAGTGTCAACAGACGGGACAGCGTATAGTCTGCCATGAAAGATATCTTCAATGCCGTGTTGCCACTGCTTGCTGCACTGGTCTGCGTAGCGATGTCACGTGTAATGGCAGCCTGTTTGCGCAGAGAGAAGTCAAGGCGTAAGTTTAGGTCGTGGTTAACTCCCGTCTTAGGAGCACTGTCGGATTTCGACTTGGAGTCCTGTGCATTCTGCTTACTTTTTCGTTGTGCTTTCTTGATTTTCCTATTACCGCCAGCACCAAAGATATTGAAGTCGCTGATCTTATAAGCAAGGCCAATCACCCAGTCATTGGAACGACTCTCGTTGATTTGTATGCTGGTCATGGAGAGGTTCAGCACACGGGTAGTGCGATACTCCATCTTCGCTGTCAGGTTGTTATGGAAGGTGACATCAACACCGATCAAGGGAGCAAACGACTCATTGACACTTACAGTAGGCACATTATAGCCTAATAGGGAGGTGGTTCCTGCTTTTGCAGTGTAGCTTCCCACAGCATAGACACTTTTATAGGAGTGGTTGATGGTCACACTCTTGAACTGATCACGGAACCAGGGGAGTTTTGAGAGTCCTGTGTATCGGATGGTCCAGTTCGGCAATAGGCGTGTCAGGGCAGGGAAGAAACTCAGACCGCCACCACTACTGGTATATGCCGACAAGAATGCGGGAATCATCACGCTGGCGTTATAGGGGTTGACTTCCTGACCGAATCTTGCCTCGGCTTGTCGTTGGTATGACTCCAGGGAGTTACAGAAACGTTCAAAGGAAGCAGAGTGGAATCCGTTATTGGCATCCCCGATACCTTCAAAGGCGGATTTCAGGGATATCGTCGTCATAGTGAAGGTTCCACTTTGTGTCGTCGGTGACCCTTTATACATATATTGTATTGACTTCGCCTTTGTCTCTGTGCGACTGGCATTCAAGTCAATCTTCAAGTCACGGATAGGCTCAAGGGTGGCTTTCAGCTGTAGGTCTGTTGTCAGGTTGGTCGTAGCAGGTGTCGCCACGTTGTCGTTTACCAACAGCCATCCGTTGTTAAGTGCCTTGTCAAGATAACTGTCATCCACAAGTCCGAAAGCAAAGCCCAGTCCTGGTGCCATGACACTGCCCGTACGTTGTCCGAAGGCATCTCCGATATTAGGCAGGAAACCCGGGATGGACATGGCATACTGATTACGATAGGAGACACTGACAGAACGCAGCATCATCAGTACACGCGCTGCCGATTGTGCTGGTTTGTACCACCATTGGTTGTCCGATGGTTTCTTAGGCGTAATACTCAGCATCACCTGGATAGTGTCCAGGTTCTTGATGCGGATGCGGTTTTCGTCCAGTACCTTATATTTTATATCATATTTCTTTCCATCTTTGGTACGGGCGACGACATTCACTTTCTTGGATTTCTTCCCGTGGTTAACGATGATAGCGGAGTCTGCTGCCAATGTGACTTCTTTCTGCCAAGCATTTTGGTTCTTTGGAAGAATCTTCTCCTCCTTATTCTGGCTCTTATTCTGACTACTCTTGTTGTCGCCTTTCTTATTTTCGTTCTTATTATCGTCTTTATTGTCTTTGCTCTTGCCTCTTTGTCTTCTGTTATTTCCTTGCGGTGTTGTTTGTGCCTTTTTGAATTTCTCATTGACCTTTTTGAGGAAAGGTATATGGTTATAAAGCGTCTCCATATTGAAGTTGCCGTTGATGTTCAATTGACGGTTATTGGCAATGGTATTACCGAGATTGGTACCATTCTCAAGGTCGGTGCCTCGTACCCAGTTATACGTGGCAGTATAGGTAGCATCACTGCTCACCCAGTCGAAAATGGGCAGCTTGTTAAGTGGTAACTGCAAGGATGCCGTAAACGACTGTTGGTAGTCTAATGGTACGCCGAAGTGACGTATACTCTGCCATACCGAGTCTTTCCATGCTTCGTAACGTTCAGGGTAGAGGTCTTTGTTGATAGGGGTATAGGGCTCTTCTATCTGGGCATGGGTTGCTGACTGGAAGTTCATGTGCAAGTTCTTCGTGAGATCCCATCGAATAGAGAAGTCCCTGTTCCATAGGAACTGCTCATTAAAGGTCAGAGGTAGCTTCTGTCCTTGCAGGTCCTCCATGTCCCGTTCTTGCAGCTCATAGTAGTTGCGCAGGATCTCAGTGTTGAATGCGATATTCTGCGGCAACCAGTTCAGTCCGAACTGTTTGGGGTACTGAGCCCATTTCGACTTGCTCTTCATTTTCTTAAAAGGCTCCCATGGCTTGTATACGGGCGTATAATTATAGTGAAGTGAACCCTGCCATCTGTCCTCTTTCTCATAGACGGTCGTCTCTCCTGATGTATAACGGTGGGAGTGACTGTAGGAGAAGGAGAAGTTTGCGGGATCGTAAGGCATGGGGTGACGTTTTGTCTTAATGCCGACACGGACATTGGAGAGTGAGAAGTTGGTATTGGTCGTCTTGGTGACGGCAATACTCTCGATAGAGTCGCGCTCATGTTTGTTTGCAGTAGCATCCAATGCGTCTTTCAGTTCCATATCCGTGTCCATAGGATTGTATCTGGGACGTTTCTCCTCTTTGGATACAGAGTAATAGAGAGGGGCACTGACCTGCGCCTTATCTGGGAAGAACTTACCCAACTCAACATTGGCCGTGAAGGAATATGACTTGAAGTCATCAAGAGAACGCTGTAATACACCTTCTTCCAGTCCTCCGAATCCGTTTGTAACTATTTTTCCCGTCATATTGACCGTTCCAACATCCGACAGCTGCATATTCAAGGCTCCGCTTGCTGCCCATCCTCCCTTGTTATTGAATTCCATCAAACGTAACTCGTCGACCCACACCTCTCCGGACTTATGCTCTTTGGAGATGTTCCGTACACCAATAATCATTGTCTTTACCTCTCCTAACGACGGATTACCCATGATACTGATGGTGTTTTCAGGATGGGCAGGGTCAGACTTGGAATACAGTTGGTTATAGGAGGCACCGCCAGCAGAACGTGACTTGTTGCGCTCTTTTTTGAGGTTGGTGAAAACGGATAGGTCGACATCCAACATATTCTTCTGCGGCCAGACGGCACGACAATCCTCTACATTATATTTATTATAGTCGTTACGGTCTGGAGTCAGTGAGAGGGGAATCTCATACTCGTAATAATTGTTCTTGTAGTCACTACCCACCCTGACAAATACAGCAAGGTCGCCGTTCTTGAGGTTTGTGACATCGTCAATGAGATGGTTAGCATGCACAAACATCTGCATGTGCTTATAGCGGCGGAGATCTAGCATAGTGTTCTTATAGACTCCCTTTGTCTCATTCGGTGCCAAGTTCTTGACAACCAAGTTCATGGACTGCTCGTTCTCTTCTACCAGCTGTGGCTGTGAGGGGTCTGTGGCACGTGTGATACCAGGAGGCAACACATAGTTGACTGGGCGTTTGTCGTTATTCTCCTCAATATTGACGGCACTGACCTCTAAAGTACCGCTTTCTGCAGTATTGTTTGACAACGACTGTTGATAGATACGCCATTCTCCACGTACCAAGTCCAAGGAACCGAAACGGAGCACGATAGGATGCTTGAATTGTGTGAGGAACATACGCATGAATCGGATGCTGGTGAGGTCGCTGATACCACCTACGAGGTCTTCATACTGATCCAATGGAATACGGAACTGATACCATTTTACCGTTTCGCGGTTACCGTTACGCAATGCTACACTTGCCTCTCTGATGTCCGTGATGAAGTTATGTCCTAACCGCAAATCCTCAGGACGGATGCTTACCTTATACTGGAAATAACGCTCATATTCGTTCAATGTGAAATCCTGGTTGATATCCTCCACATCAGGATAAGTCTTGTAGCTGGTATCAAAGCCTTCTGTCTGCTGCTCACTGTCAGGTGAGTTTCCCTGCGGCATGTTAATACGCTTGTAGCGTTCTAAGATAGATGCTTGTCTCTTGTCAAGATCAGCACCACGGTAGTAATGATAGTTGTCGTTGGCTGGGTCGGCATTCCATGCAGCTCTCAGACTATCGTTCACGTGAATACCGTTAAGGAAATTGGAATAGGCTGGCTGTACCCGTTCCTCTTCATCCGTCAGACCATTGAGTCCGACATCCTGTTTAGCACGTGAACCAGGTGAGGTGGCGAAAGCATAGGTCGTAATGGGCTGTATGGGAATCTTTCCCCATGCACTCCGACTGAAGTTCCCTGTGCCGTCGACAGGCATACCGCTCTCAGCGAATTTCTTACCATCACGTAGCACGTCCTCACTGACTTCTCCAAGGTTGATATACAAGTCACCGCCATAGTCTGAGGCAGTTCCCTCCTGTCGGGTATAGATAAACGGGTCTAAGAGCCAGAACTCTATATACTCCACATTCGCTGCCTCAAAGTCATTAGTGTCCAGTTTACGCATCATACCTCCCCAACGGTTTTGCGGATTACTGAGTTTCCCGTCAAAACTGATATCTGTGGTGAGGTTATACGGACCGCGTTCCTCTGGATAGTAGGCGAGGTCAAGGATTGGCAATGTTGCCGTAGCACCACTATAGGTGCTTTGCTGACGGTTGGGGTAGAGCTCACTGACATAGACGGCACGTACGTAGTGATTAGACAGCTGATCCAAGTCACTTTTGATATGACTGGGTGTCAGTGAGGAGGAGCGGTAGGTGAATATTGGATCAATATTATACCATGAGAGTAAGGAACGGTTGAAGCCGCTGGTCACTGAGTCCCTGTCACTGTATTCAGAGAAGTTCTTCGACGGCACACTGGAGATTGACCACGCCCTCGGCTCACTGACATCAATACCGTTCTTGGCATTCTCGAAATCGTCGATATACGAGGCATTGTCCTGTGTGCCTCCTGCCTGTCCTGCAATCAGTTGTGCGAACTCTCCCGTAAAGGAGATCTGTGAGGGCTGTGTACAATGCAGGAAGGGCAACTTGTCAAGTATGTTAGTAAGCCATTGACTCTCATGTTTCCAGTTGAGGCTCAAGCCCCATAGTGTATTGCGGAGGGGTTCAGAACCCATCGTAACCTTGGAGGTCAGAGTCTGTTCTGTCAGATGTTGGATAGTACCGCCTAATTGTAAGTCTTTTGAGAAATCATATTCAAAGTTGAGTCCCAGCATCGTCTTCCGTTGCATACCGTAGTCGGTATTACTCTCCAACGACACACTGACATTCGTTCCTGCGTCAATGATGCTCTGATTGAGGATGGTGACCTCACCAGCAGAGTAGTCGACACTATAGTCAGAGCCTTCTGTGAGGACAACGCCTCCTGCCGTCACAACGACGGAACCTTGCGGTACATTATACGCACCCAGCGAGATGACATTGGCAGCGGTGCCTTTGAATTGTCCTACCAGCAGGTATTTGTTCTTGTCTGTCATCTGTCTGGCGGCTGTCCGGGTTGTATCATAGAGCTCATTGAAGACGTATTTTTTTATTTTATCTTCAGGAACATGATTCGACTTAAGGAAATTACGTAGTGTCTTTCCAAAAGGTTCCGCAGAGGGAAAGAACACACGCCCTTCACTGACGGTATATCCTTCCACGAAATCGAAATAGCCGTTAGGATGCAGACGGTTGTTATTGTCCAGACGGTCACAACCTAATCCTTTCAACAGTGGGATATCTTTTATCTCAGGAATATAGGTCAGGTAGACACCTGCTGTATCACTTTGGAACTTGATGTCAAGACGGAATTTGGTCTTCTCTACTGTTGAAGCCAAATAATAGACGTTCTTCATCATCAACTGCCAGTTCTTTTGCTGGGGGTTGTTGCTGGTGTTCTTCAATGTCTTGACATAAAGGGCTTTACTGATATTCGTACTGTCACTGGCAAACTCACCGACTTGATAGGTCTGACCTCCATAGGAAAACTCGTAGGCAACGGCAAGCACCTGATCTGTCTGTAGGGTAGTCTTGAGTGAGATATAACCTAATGCCTTATTAACGGTGTATTCAGAATTATTAAGCAGACGAGCAGATGACAGTTTCTCATAATCCACTCCTCCATGAAAGTCTGAAATACCGTCCAGTACACTGGTGGTCTGGTCGATGATACGTGCTGCCGCATAGGTTGTCGCCATCGTGTTGTATTCACTGTTCGCATCATTACTGGGGACGGCAGAAGCATCACCTTTTGAACCCCATCGCTCTGAAAGACTCTCTCCAAGGTCTGTGAATCCTACGATATCACGGGTATTGGCAGTCGTTCCTGTTTTATTGGTAACCCATACCTCCACACGGTTAATCTGAATGCCTGTCATAAGGTTTGGAAGCTGTTGCATGGCGGCATCATACCTCTCGCGGAAGTAGTTAGCAAGGAAGAAATGGCGGTTCTCCTCATAGTCTGCCACATTGATCTCATAGGGGGTCAGCTGTACGCCTCCTTTTGAAGAGACACTGGTGGTCGTGGACTTCTTTTGGGAGAAAGCTGTCTGCAGTTTCAACTTACCAAACTGCATATCTGTACGGACACCGAAAAGACTGGCAGCTCCCTTTACCAATGAGTTGTTGGAGGGGAAGGTGATATTTCCAGCCTCTACGAGTTTAATAATCTCATCTTCCTTTCCCTCGTAACGGAGTTTGATGTTCTTGCTGTCAAAGTCGAAAGTGGCATCTGTGTTATAGTTCAGGTTCATGTTCACCTTGTCACCAACCTTACCTGTGACGTTGAGGTTAATCTTCTCGTCGAAGTCGATGGCTTTGGTGTTACGGTTACGCTCAGGCAGTGAAGGGTTGTCAATACTCTTGAAGTTGGCACCCAGTTTCAGTTCTGCCGTTCCCTGTGTCTTGATACGTACACCGCCGGGACCGAAGATCTTCTCAGCAGGCCCTAAATCAAAATGCATGTCAGCGAAGTCGAATTTATCCTTGCCCTGTGTCGCAAAGTTAGCAGCGTTCTTCTGACGGAAGAAATTTTTGAACTCCCGTTTACGACTCCACTCCTGATACTCATCAGGCATCATCAGGATAGGGGTGTTAAGATACGAACTACCTATCTTGGAACCAATCAGATATACTCCGGCAGAGTCATCGTATTCAGCCTCTTGCTTGATATTGTCGGGCATCCTCAGGTCAAGAGCCGTGCTGTCGAGATCTTTTGTTACTACCGGGGTGGTCTTCTGAATCTTCCATCGTGGGTGGAGTAAGGAGTCAGGAATTTCTTCCTCTTCCACCATGAGATTAGGCTGTACCTTGATAGAGTCTTCTGCGAGTGAAGAGTGAAGAGTGAAGAGTGAGAAATCTGCTGCCGCCATGACGAATGGCAGTATAAAGAAAGTAAGCACGAAACACCAGACGGCTATCTTGCTCTTCTTCCCTACAGAAAAAAACTCTTCACCTCTCATCCTTCATCTCTCATCTTATTTAATCTGTTTCAAGGCAAGCTTGACGACCTGTTCGACAGGAGCGTCGGGCTGTTCTTGCAGAATAGCAACAACGACCTTCTGTGTGGGGGCAGGAGAGAATCCCAACATCGTGAGAGCGGCTACTGCTTCGTCCCTCACAGCATTATTGACAGGTGTCGCCATCGTTCCGCCAGCAGGTATCTCGTCAGCGATACCCAAGGCGACTATCTTATCGCGCAGGTCAACGATGATACGCTGGGCTGTCATCTTACCAATGCCCTTGATACCCTTCACAACTCGTTCATTACCTGTGGAGATAGCATTGCAGAGTTCCGATACACTCATCGATGAGAGCATCATACGTGCGGTGTTGGGACCTACGCCACTGACGGAGATGAGTAGCTCAAACATCTCCCGCTCCTTCTTGTTTACAAAGCCATACAATACGTAGGCATCTTCCCTGATCGACTCATAGACATAGAGTTTAGCCTCTTTCTTGCCTTGAATGGCAGTGTAGGTGTTCAGTGAGATATTCAGACCGTATCCTACCCCTGCAGCCTCAAGCGTTGCTAACGCAGGGGTCAGTTCAGTCAACTCACCCTTAATATATTCTATCATACGCATGTTATGTATTAATACAATCATATTAACGCAAACTGCTTACATTTTATTGTATTTTCGCCCAGAATAGATGCATAGTGTTACAAATGGTTACTTTTTTAGAAAATTCTCTGTCTTTTCGTTAGGTTTATTACTGAAAAAGTGTAATTTTGCAACCGATTTGAAGATAAAGAACAACTAAATAGAAAAAGACGTTATGAAAAAGATTCGTGCAGCCGTCGTTGGATACGGCAACATCGGTAAGTTTACCATTGAGGCTTTGGAAGCCTCTGCCGACTTTGAGATTGCAGGAGTAGTACGTAGAAACGGGGCAGAGAACAAACCCGCAGAACTGGCTCCCTATGAGGTGGTGAAGGATATTAAAGAACTGAAGGATGTCGATGTGGCTATCCTTGCCACTCCTACCCGTTCCTGTGAAGAGTATGCCAAGCAGATTCTGCCGTTGGGCATCAATACTGTCGACTCGTTTGATATCCATACGAATATCCGCGGCTATCGGGAACGTCTGATGGAAATCAACAAGCAGACCAATACGGTCAGTGTCATTGCTGCCGGATGGGATCCAGGCTCTGACTCCATCGTTCGCACCCTTATGCAGAGCCTTGCCCCTAAGGGATTGAGTTATACGAACTTCGGACCAGGTATGTCTATGGGGCACTCTGTCTGTGTCCGTTCCAAGGCAGGCGTAAAGAACGCCCTTTCCATGACAATTCCTCTTGGTGAGGGCATCCATCGCCGTATGGTATATGTCGAGTTAGAGGATGGTGCGAAGTTAGAGGATGTCACTGCCGCTATCAAGGCTGACCCCTATTTCGCTAATGACGAGACACATGTCTTCGCTGTTGAGTCTGTAGATGCCGTCAAGGATATGGGACATGGTGTTCATCTTGTCCGCAAGGGTGTCAGTGGTAAGACACAGAACCAGCGTTTTGAGTTTAATATGAGTATCAACAACCCTGCCCTTACCGCTCAGGTTCTTGTCAATGTAGCTCGTGCTTCCATGCGTCAGCAGCCTGGTTGCTACACGATGATTGAACTTCCTGTTATCGATATGCTCCCTGGTGAGCGTGCCGACCTTATTGAACATTTGGTATAAAATGCATCTGGATATTTCTGACGAACAGGTCCTCGACAATGCAGGCATCCGAGTTACGGCAGTACGTCTGATGATATGGCGGCAGATTCGGCATGGCTTCCAAGACGCTTTCAGTTTAGGCGACTTGGAAGCTAAGATGCCGACAGTCGATCGTTCTACGCTTTTTCGTACGCTTACCTTGCTGACGGAGGCACATCTGTTGCATGACATCGATGACGGTTCCGGATCTCAGAAATACTGCGTCTGCCATCTTGATGATACCCGGCATTGCGAAGGACATGTACATATTACTTGCCGTATATGCCACCGTACCTTCTGTCTTACCCACGTACGTATCCCTCCTGTTCCGTTACCAGAGGGTTTCGTACAGGAAGAGACAGAATATGTTGTTAAGGGAATCTGTCCTGTATGCGCAAGGCATCGGACAGTCTGATCTTATAATTCCGCGTCAGAGCACTGGAAGGTATTTCCTTTCGAGATGTCACCAGTCTCCAGTCCGAGCTTGAACCATTTCATGCGCTGCTTTGAGGTTCCATGGTTGAATGACTCTGGAACAGCATAGCCGCGCGCCTTCTTCTGCAGGTAATCATCACCGATGACCTGTGCACACTGGATAGCCTCTTCGATATCACCATCCTCCAAAGAGCCGAAGCGTTTGTTGTCATGATGTGCCCAGACACCAGCATAGAAGTCGGCAAGCAACTCCAAACGCACACTGAGTTTGTTGGCTTCTGCCTGAGGGAGTTTCGACATCTGCTGATGAACCTTCTGGAGGGTACCTGTGAGATATTCCACATGGTGTCCTACCTCATGGGCAATGACGTATGCATAGGCAAAGTCACCGTCAGCACCTAATGACTTTTTCATCGTGGTGAAGAACGAGAGGTCGATATACAGTTTCTGGTCACCTGAGCAGTAGAACGGTCCCATTTGTGCAGAACCCTGTCCGCAAGCTGTCTGTACACCACCAGTATAGAGCACCATCTTAGGCACTTGATACTGTGCACCGTTCTGGCGGAATATCTCCGTCCAAACATCCTCTGTTCCTGCCAGGATCTGTGTGGAGAACTTTGCCAATTCCTGTTCCTCCTCCGTGAACTCACGCTGACCTTCCGTCACCTCGGCATTCGTACCAGACAGAGAACCCAGTCCGCCGTTCTGAACCTCCTGCATGACAGCACTCAAGGGGTCACCACCTGTGAGCCATGCCATCAAGGCCACCATGATAATACCACCGATACCCAGACCGGCCTTTGCGCCGCCACTCATACCACGGCGGTCTTCCACATTCGAGCTTTCGCGTCTTCCGTCTAATCTCATAATTCTATCATTTTTGTTTTAGATTTCTTTTTTTCGCCTCAAAGGTAATCATTTTTATTCAAACACCACCGAATAGACGTATTTTTTTTCTTTATTGACTATTGTTTCTATCTGTTCACGACCTGTCAGCACCGTTTTCATGTCATTGCGGATACCATCGCCAGAGAGTTTAAGAACGGCTTCCTTCATCGTCCAGAAACGAATAAAGGTTTCTGCTGGGTCAGGAGACTGTGTAATGAGGATGGTTTCCTCGTCATTCATCGTATAGCGTACCAGACTGTCTTTATACTCACGGATACTTTCGATATCACATCCTACTGGGCGGTCACTGATGACACAGAGGACAGCCTCGCGACAATGACTGAAATTAAAATGAATGTCTGTATGTCCAAGGATGTAAGGTTTACCATGCTCACCATAGCCGAAGACCGGCTTCTCCGTGATGCCATATTCTCTACGGAGTCCTTCGCATAACAACAGATAGACTGCAGCACAAGTCTTGCGTCCCAGTTCATGCTTGAACTTCAGACACTGTTCCCTCCGTTGCTCAGACAACAGCGGCAGGGCACCTTGCAGGTCGAAACCTGCTATATCGTCATTGATATAAACTCTCAATTTTCAATTCTCAATTATCAACTCTCAATTCTCAACCCTTCCTCTGCTTTCGGGATACGGCGGTTGGGGTTCTCCTTTCCTCCAAGGTCGATGAGTTCCCTGCCTTTCTGCACCACACTCTGACGACCCGAAAACAGTTTGTTGCCTGCTGCCTCATACGCTTTGTGTGCCTGGTCCAGTTGTTCACCCACTTTCTGGTAGCGTTGGATGAAGTCGCCCAGACGGTCAAGCAACTGCTCGGCAACTCCAAAGACCTTCTCTTGGTTCTCAGCCTGTTGGTGCTGTACCCATGCGATATGGATCATGTGAAGGATGCCCAACAGGTTTTGCTCACCTGTCACGAAGACCTTTCGCTCGAACGCCTCACGCCATAGTGTGGGGTCATTGGCGAGTGCCAACTGCAAGGAACTCTCGAAAGGCACGAACATAATGACGAAGTCAACGGCCTCACGGGGTGCCTTGATATATTTGGAATAGTCCTTGCGCGCCAATTCCGTCACATGGGCGCGGATGGACTTGATATGATCCTGTAAGGCTCGTTCTTTCTCTTCTGGGTCTTCTGCGTTGACATACCGTTGATAAGCCACCAGTGACACCTTCGAGTCGATGACGGCATCCTGTCCCTGCGGATAGTGCAGGATAACATCGGGTTGCATCTCCTTGCCTGTGTCATCATTCTTGAGAGGACGACCCTGTTCGTCACGCAGGCGGGCCTGCACTTCATAGTGGATACCCTCTGTCAGTCCCTGTGATGCCAGCAGGTCGCCCAGGATAATCTCTCCCATGTTACCACTCACTTTATTATCGCGACGCAACACGTTAGCAAGACTCTCCGCCTTCTCCCCAATCTCACGGTTCGACTCCATCATCATGCGCAACTGCTCCTTCAGGGAAGCCGACTGTTCCGTATGGTCTTTCGTATTCTCGTTGATGGCCTTACGCATCTCACTGATGGCATCCTTCAGGGGCTGTGTGATGGTACCCATATTCTCCTTGTTCTCCTCCTTCAAGCGCTGTGCCTGAGCATCCATCAACTGCTGTGCCATCACACGCAACTGTTCCTTGGTAGTTTTCAACTGTTCTTCAAACTGCTCACGGGAAGCACGTAGCTGCTCTGCTGCCTGTTCACGCTGACTGCGTAACTGGTCGGCGGCTTGTTCTCGCTGACTGCGCATCTGCTCGGCAAAGCGCTCCTCGCTCTGCCGCTGCTCCTCTGCCCGTTGCTCACTAAGCATCGCCATCTCCGTCTCCTTCTTGGCGAGGTCAACTTTCATCGCCCCTACCTTTTGGCTCATCACCAGGTAGAGGACAACAGCTCCGACAGCTATACCGATTATAATATATAATGCAATTATCATGCCTGCAAAATTACGAAATAATTTTCAATTTTCAATTTTCATTTTTCAATTTTCTTCGTATCTTTGCATACAAAATATGATTACTGACGAGCTGAAATATCGTATCCGTTCTGTTTTCGGACATGTCCCTACGGAAGAGCAGGAGCATGCGATAGATGTCTTCACAATGTTCATGACGGACCGCCATGAGCATGCGGTGATGATTATGCGAGGCTCGGCAGGAACAGGTAAGACGACGCTTGCTGCTGCTATTGTGAAGACGATGCAGTCACTCCAGCAGCATATCGTGTTACTGGCACCCACGGGACGTGCCGCCAAGGTCTTCTCCCTGTATGCAGGTCATCCTGCCTATACCATCCACAGACGTATCTACAGGCAGAAATCACTGGAGGGGGCTTTTGAGTTGAACTATAACATGGCAAAGGACACATTATTTATTGTCGATGAGGCCTCGATGATTGCCAATGCCACCAACTTCAGCGACACTCCTTTTGCCAACGGACAATTGCTTGATGACCTCATCCAGTTTGTGTATAACGGACGCAACTGCAGGATGCTGCTCATAGGAGACCGTGCCCAGCTGCCCCCTGTTGGTGAGGAGGAGAGCCCTGCCTTGATGTCGGAGGTCCTGAGGGAATATGGACTGCATGTCCATGAGTGCGACCTCAATGAGGTACTCCGCCAGAGTCAAGAGTCCGGCATCCTTTATAATGCCACGAGGATAAGGAGCCTCACACCCAACCCCTCTCAGGGGAACCTCCAATTACCTCAGATTCGTTTTGCAGGTTTTTCCGATATCAAGATAGTGACGGGCGACGAGTTGATAGAGTCGCTGGCAAGCAGTTACTCGAAAGTAGGCATCGATGATACTATTGTCATCACACGTAGCAACAAAAGGGCGAACATCTATAATCAGGGCATTCGTAACATGGTACTTGGACGGGAAGATGAGATTACCACAGGTGACCAACTGATGATCGTGAAGAACAACTATTACTGGAGTAAGGAGTCTGGAGAAGAGAATCTGGAGGACGGCTTGGAGTTCATTGCCAATGGTGACCATGCGGTGGTGCGGAAGGTACGTAACGTCCATGAACAGTATGGTTTCCGTTTTGCGGAGGTCACGATGACCTTTCCTGACTATGACGACTATGAGTTGACGGCAATGGTGATTCTCGACACACTGACCTCGGAAGCACCAGCCTTAACGCGTGAACAACAGGAACAGCTCTATCTCAAGGTGATGGAAGACTATGCCGACATCCCCTTCAAGCGCGACCGGCTGAAGAAACTCAGGGAAGACAAATACTATAACGCCCTGCAGATTAAGTTCGCCTATGCTGCCACCTGTCATAAGGCACAGGGCGGCCAGTGGGCACATGTGTATATCGACCAAGGGTATATGACGGACGACATGCTCACCAGCGACTATATCCATTGGCTCTATACTGCCTTTACGCGAGCCACGGACAAGCTCTATCTCGTCAACTGGTCGAAGACACAGACAGAGGAGTAAGTCCGTCTTGTACCTTATATTTATTCATAGTGAAAATTTGGGGATTTCAATAATAATACTTATCTTTGCAGTTGAAATGAAGATGAACAACCGTATCACCAATGTAATCCTGGCTGTTGTGGCAGTGGTGCTTGCCCTGCTCTGCGTGCTGAGCATTACCCAACATAACGTATAAGACATGGAGGAGACTACCAGTAGCAACAATAGGAGACTCGTCATCCGCTTGAGTAAGAATCGCTTGTCGTTTGCCACTATTGGCAATGACGAATCTTAGGGAGGCTTTCCGCACACAACCTATCTTGCAACAGACCTATTCTCATGTGCTGGTGATGGTTGACACTCCTATATTGATGGTGCCTATAGAGGAGTTTCAGGAAAAAGACCAGCGGACTCTTTACCTCCATTCCTATCAGGGCCATGAGCAGGATGAGATTGTCAATACGGTATTGCCGGACTTGAATAGTGTTGCGATCTTCAGTATCAATCGTGACATCAAACTGGTATTGGATGACCACTTTGAGTCACCACGCCTTATTGCTGCCGTTGCTCCAGTATGGCGCCATCTGCATCAGCGAAGTTATATGGGTGTGAGAGCAAAACTCTACGCCTATTTCCACGACCGCCACCTGAACATCTTCAGTTACGGACAGAACCGTTTTAAGTTCTGTAATACCTTCGATGCGCGTGATGCCCATGACTCCCTCTACTATATGCTCTATGTTTGGAAACAGTTGGGATTGCAGGCTGAGCATGACGAGATTCATCTTGTAGGAGACATACCAGAACAGGAATGGCTGATGGAAGAGTTGCAGAGATACATCAAACGCGTCTATACCATCAATCCTGCGGGTGATTTCAACCGTTCTTCTGTCACTCAGATAGAAGGAATGCCTTACGACCTCATGACATTATTCGTAAAGGGACGATGAGGATTATCACAGGGAAATACAAGGGAAGGCATTTCGAGATACCACGTTCCTTCAAGGCACGTCCGACAACGGATTTCGCCAAGGAGAATATCTTCAACGTGCTGAACGGTTATATCGACTTCGAAGATGCTATCGCCCTCGATCTCTTCTCTGGTACAGGAAGTATCACCCTGGAGTTACTCTCTCGTGGCTGCAGTCAAGTCATTAGTGTTGAGTTAGATCGTGACCATCATCGCTTTATCCAGGAATGCCTGAACAAGTTGACAAAGGTCGAAGGTCAAAGGTCGAAGGTCGAAGGTCAAAGGTCGAAGGTCAAAGGTCAAAGGTCAAAGGTCGAAGGTCAAAGGTCTGCTGTTATTCCCATTCGTGGTGATGTTTTCCGCTTTGTCAAATCATGTAAGCAACAGTTCGACTTCATCTTTGCCGATCCGCCATACGCACTGAAGGAACTGCCAACCATTCCAGATCTTATTTTCGAGAAAAACCTATTGAAGGAAGATGGCATCTTCGTCTTTGAACACGGCAAGGACTATGATTTCTCGCAACACCCCCACTTCGTGGAACACCGCTCGTATGGCAGTGTGAACTTCTCGCTGTTCAAGTCAATCGTATAAAAGAAAACAAAGCTGTTGATGCTATCTTTCAGCTGCTGACATAGAGTCAGCAACCCTGTCGACATGGAGTCAGCAACCCTGTTGACTGGAGTCAGCAGGTCTGTCGACTGGAGTCAACAGTTAGTCAGGATGCTTCTAACACACGGAAGCAACGGCACTTTACATCGAATACCTTGGGAGAAACAACTGCATAGGATGCCTTCTTTCATTCATTGCATATAGGAATATGCCATGTAACACAGAAGCAATAAGAACATTGATGGAGGAAAGGCATATTCCGTTAATCTGGCGAATTTGATTGTTGCATATTGAGATTTTCGGCATATATAAGACGCGCTCATTTGAGAATCTTGGCGTTTTTCTATGAAAAATCTTTGAGGATTTCGGCATTTTTTATTATTTTCCTTTGGAATTTGGAATTTGCAAGACTTGATATTACTGCCAATGTATATGTCAATGTTTCTTTAGAACCGTTTTCATTATTAGATTTTGTTCAGGAAAGTCAAAGGCTGTTGGGACACAAACAGACTCTAAGAGATAGTTAGGAATCTCCCTACCGTGATACCCGCATATCATTCGCAAACAAGTCACTCCGCATTGCATGGCATCACGCTGCAGGGAGAGTTTTATCCTCTTTCTCATTTGTGTTCCAGTGAAATACCGTTTTCCTTAAAACTTACGATATTACCGAGTTTGATTTTACGTTTATCGTTCTTGCGTATGGTATATCTCAGCAGAATCCAGGGACGCTGGGTCATGTTCGTCATACTCATATTCCGAAGATAATATGAGGTGTAACTGCCCGCATACGTTTCTGTCTCTGTTCTTGGCGAACCAAAGACGTATGGGAGGGCGATGGAGATGTAAAGATTGTTTGTGAAATTGTAAATGACTTGTACAATTGAATAGCCAGGCGTCAACTGCCAAACATGAGAGCAGCGTAAAAAGAAATACCAGAAAATATAGCAGTCGTTTCACATCTGCAAAGATACACTATTTCCTTGAGTTGACAAAAAGATTTCAGAAGATTGTAACTTATAACAACTATGGGCGTATGTGTCAGAGCAACGGCGACATCAGGCGAGTAAGACTCTCCCACAAGCGTTTTGTGAACTTCGGATGAATCCTATGGGGCAAGTCACCCAATAGGACAGACTGCTCCTGGTCCTTCAGGAAGATGTTCTTCATGCGTAAGGCTGTTCCTTCATCATAGATAAACGCATTCGCCTCGAAGTTATTCTCGAAGGAACGGAAGTCGACATTGGTAGAACCGCAAGTCGTCAGCGAGTCGTCACACACCATCATCTTGGAGTGTAGGAATCCTGTTTCATAGAGATATACCTGTACGCCTGCCTCG
>CACXQL010000040.1 GCA_902769805.1 uncultured Prevotellaceae bacterium | reverse complement strand
CTTACCGGTCTTCGGGTCACGTGTGCACTGCTCGGGCTTGAACTTATAAGCACCATGAGAAGTACCGATGGAGATAGCAAGAGAGTCGCAGCCTGTGCGGGTAGCGAAGTCAATCACCTCCTCGGGCTTGGTGTAGTGGCTTACCTCAGAGGCAACCTCATCCTCAACACCAGCGAGGACACCGAGCTCACACTCTACGGTAACATCATACTTGTGTGCATACTCTACAACCTGACGAGAGATCTTGATGTTCTCCTCGTAAGGCAGTGAAGAACCGTCATACATCACTGAAGAGAAGCCCATGTCGATACAATCCTTACAGAGTTCGAAGCTGTCACCATGGTCGAGGTGCAGCACAATCTCAGGATGCTCACATCCTAACTCCTTAGCATAAGCCACAGCACCCTCAGCCATATAGCGGAGAATGGTAGCGTTAGCATAGTTACGAGCACCCTTGGAAACCTGCATGATAACAGGTGACTTTGTCTCAACAGCAGCCTGTACGATAGCCTGCATCTGCTCCATAGTGTTGAAGTTGAAAGCGGGGATAGCGTAGCCACCAGCTACTGCTCTCTTGAACATCTCGCGTGTATTCACGAGACCTAAATCCTTGTAGTTTACCATAATTGTTATTTAATGAAATGAATATTATTTAATTTCGAATGCAAAGGTACGCTTTTCTTTTCTCAATCGCAAAAAAAAGCGGCACGGATTATTCGGATTTCACGGATTTTAAGTTTTCCGTATGTTCCGCACAATCCGTGCCTGGAAAAATGCAAACTACGTGTTGCAAAATTACTTCTCTGCAGGCTCCAAAACCTTCCATACGAGGGCTGCCAGTGCACCACCGACGAACGGACCAACGATGAATACCCAGAGCTGGTTCAGTGCCTTGCCCCCCTCGAAGAGAGCGGGACCGATAGAACGGGCTGGGTTCACGGATGTACCTGTGTAGTTGATACCTACGAGGTGAATCAGAATCAGGGCGAGACCGATAGCCAGACCAGCGAAGTTATTGGTAGCACCATTCGTCTTTGAGGTAGCACCCAACACTACGAGCACGAAGATGAAGGTGAGGATGATCTCAGCCACCAGACCATTCACCACATTCTCTGAGGCGCAGGCATTGGCACCTGTAGCTGTTCCGCGAGCCAGACCAGGATCGGTAGATACGAGGAAAGCGAGCAGTGCAGCTGCGATGATAGCACCAATCACCTGGAAGAGCATATACATGCCACAGTCCTTGGAGTTCATACGACCACTCAGGAACACACCCAGTGTGATGGCGGGATTGATATGACAACCAGAGATACCACCGATAGCATAAGCCATCGCTACAACTGAGAGACCGAAGGCAATAGCCGTTCCTACCACAGATGCTGTGTCAACACCACAATTCAGACTGACGGCAGCGCCGCATCCCAAGAATGTCAGCACGAATGTGCCTACCATTTCTGCTAAATACTTTTTCATAACTTTCTATGTTTTAGAAATTAAAAGGTTTACTAAACTAACGCAAAAGTAAACAATTTATTTTACATCTGCAAGGAAAAACTACTTTTTTTCAATACGGATGGTATATTCCTGTTTCTGACATCAAGAACGAATAGAAAAAGTGCTTTTATCTTACTTCTTCAATATGATATTGATAGTCGTCTGCACATCGTTGACATCCACTACACCGTCACCATCCACGTCACCTTTGATGCCGCGGACATCGATGTCCTGCGTTGCAGTGTCGGAGTCCAGATAGCCATCTTTGCTGGCATACACCTGTAAAGAATAGGATAAGTCTACCTTAACGTCATCGCCTAAATTGGTCACAATCTTCGGGGATGTAATCGAATAATAGTAAGTGACATCGGGTGTCTCACACTCGAAATACGTCTTGCCGTTCTTGAAACTGATGGTTGGCGTGGCGCACTTCTCTTGTGCTTCTATTATTTCACTAAAGCCACTCCAAGGTTCTGTATTACTATAGAAGTTCACTGACGAGGCAGGAACATGCAGCGTGGCATGATCGAGATTGGAATCATAGAAGACATCACTTCCTGTTGTCTGGACAGACTCAGCAAAGCAATAAAAATCCGCCAGCTGTTTACATCTATAAAAGGCTTTGTAACCGATAGATTTAATCCCATTTCCAATGGTGACGGAGGTCAGACCATCGCAACCCTGGAACGCAGAACCGCCAATGCTCGTCACGCTGTTGCCAATGGTGACGGAGGTCAGACCACTGCAATTACAGAACGCAGATTCTCCAATGCTCGTCACGCTGTTGGGAATGGTGACGGAGGTCAGACCTCTGCAACCCTGGAACGCAGAACCGCCAATGCTCGTCACGCTGTTGGGAATCTTGATGGAGGTCAGACCACTGCAATTCTGGAACGCCATATTGCCAATGCTCGTCACGCTGTTGCCAATGGTGACGGAGGTCAGACCACTGCAATTCTGGAACGCATAATCTCCAATGCTCGTCACGCTGTTGGGAATTTCAATGGAGGTCAGACCATCGCAATAACAGAACGCTTCTATTCCAATGCTCGTCACGCTGTTGGGAATGATGACTGAGGTCAGACTACTGCATTCACTGAACGCATAATTTCCAATGCTCGTCACGCTGTTGGGAATCTCGATGGAGGTCAAACCACTGCAATAAGAGAACGCACCTTCTCCAATGCTCGTCACGCTGTAAGTGATACCATTATTTTTGACTGACTCTGGAATAGTAATGTCATTAGAATAGTATCCTGATGGCTTACTGGTTACTTCAGCTTGTTGCCCCTCAGATACTAAGTTGTAATAGATGCCGTCAATCTCCACAGCAGCTGCACTTGCCACCAACGGTAGCAATAAGGATACGAGTAATAATAATTGTTTCTTCATGATTGTAATGATTTTTAGTTTAACTTCAATTGTACTTGCAAAGATAGATATTTTTCCTTAAACCTCCAAGTTATCAGAGAGATATTTTGTCTTTACGTCTATGGGAAGCGACATAAAGTCCTATCGGAGAAAATGGAATGATACTGTCGTAATAGGGCAAAGTGCCGTTGTTACAGGGTGAAGGGCAGGCTCTTTCAGGGTGAAAGTGGCGTTGTTATCGGTATAGCGGCGGACGGTGCTGTTATTAGCAGCGGCCGCTGCTAATATCGTCAGCGGTCGCTGTCAATGTCAGCGGCGTACGCTGTTGACCTGAAAGAATCAGGACGTTCCTATTGCTTGTTCTGGGGGATAGATATATTGATAGTCAAGGAATTACGCGTGACTGCGATGTGATATTAGTGACGACGAGAAGCATAGGGAAATGAAAATAAACTGAGATTTTCTTGGATAACAGCATCCAAATTAGTACTTTTGCAATCAATTGAAAATACAATGACACAAGAGAATCCTTATATCAAGCAATTCCAGGAACTGATGGCAGGCAAGACGGTACTATATTGTCACGGTTTTGCCTCCAGCGGACAGTCAGGTACCGTTACGCGTCTAAGGACCGTGATGCCTAACGCACGAGTGATTGCTCCTGACCTACCCGTCGAACCCCACGAAGCTATCGCTTTGTTGCATCAGATTTGTGAGACAGAGAAGCCCGACCTGATTATCGGCACCTCGATGGGTGGTATGTACACAGAACAACTGCGTGGCTTTGACCGCATCTGTATCAATCCTGCCTTGGAGATCGCAGAGACGATGAAGGCGCATGGAATGACAGGCACGCAGCAGTTTCAGAACCCCCGACAGGACGGCATTCAGGAGTTTTATGTGGACAAGGCGATGGTCAAGGCGTATCGTGACGTCTCAGAACAACGCTTCGTCGGTCTTACTCCTGAGGATGAGCGGCGAGTCTATGGACTCTTTGGCGACAAAGACGACTTGGTGGACACGATGGGAATCTTCTGCGAGCATTACTCACAGGCAACCAACTTCCACGGAGAGCACCGTATGGACGACAAGAGTTATATGCACTCCGTCGTACCCGTCATCCGCTGGATAGACGATAAGCAGGAGAAGCGGCAGCGTCCCATCATCTATATAGGGATAGAGAGCCTGATGGACCAATACCAAAAGCCAGCCTCATCAGCACAAAAGGCGGTGCGGATGCTCATCGAACACTATGAGGTATTCTTCGTAGCACCCCCTTTACAGTATGCTGCGACTGAGTCGTGGCTTGCAGAGTACATCAATGTTCCTGCCTGGCAACACACTATCTTCACCCCACGTCGTGAACTGCTTTACGGCGATTATCTGATAGAAGTTCCCTCTCTGAAGGAGAGGGCGGAGGGTGAGGCTTTAGCCACCGTCATAGAATACGGTTCCGACACCTTCAAGACGTGGGAAGATGTGATTGAATACTTCTCACGCCTCGGAGGGCAATAGTTTTTAGTTGTTTCCATCTTGCGACGGTAACAGCACGACACCCTGCTGTTTCTTTCCATCCATCATGATGCGTAATGGACGCTCGAAGCGTACATGACGCACATACTGGGTCTCCTCAACGGCAGGCATAGCATCCAGCAACTCTTTCTGGAAGATACCATCACCCGTATAGGTATTGATATTAAAGTAACCTACTCCGAACGAGGTGAGGTTCTGGAAGAAGTGGGTACCCTGTGAGGGATCTACGTGATAGTTCTTCAGTCCAGTCTCCACGATGACACGGGCAGCAGAGATATGCGGCCACTTGACAGGGATGCCTAACCAGTAGTCACTGCTACCCCATCGTCCCGGACCTATCAGGATATAGTTCTTGTCCGCATTCAGGAACTGACGGTTGATCTGTTCTATCTCATCGGCAATCTGTGGATTATTAGCTGCCGTGAAGTCATCATCCGTCTTCACATACACCACATCGACGACATCCTCCGTGATACCATGTCCCAGCGAGCTATGTGAGCGCAACAGGCACTGTTCGTCCGCAATGGCGGCAAGGTCTTCGTCCAGCACTTGTTTGGAATCGACGATAGGACGTATCTGTAACAGATAAAAGTCACCTCCCATCTGACTCCTGTCTCCTGTCTCCTGCCTCCTGTCTTCTAAGTTACATGCAAACTCTATCTCCACAGGACGGCGCATCTCTTCCGAACCATATTTCTGTGCCATCTGCAGAATCTCCGGCAAGGGGAAGATACCATGCTGCAAGACGCCACAGAAGGAGATGACCTTACGTCCTCCCTCATAGATACCGTCACGGATAACCTGGTCATAGGGGTCGTAGGTAGAGGCGATACCATTCAGGGATCCGTCCTTGTCAGCCTCCTTCACACGCAGGCTCTTGATATTAAAGCCGTCATCCACCTTGAAATCGTCGCCCACAAGACTCATATCCAGCGCATAGAAGCGTGTCTGTGTCTCATTCAGTGCCGTCTCCATCTCTGAGGTCTGCAGCACCTGGTTGGGGTGATAAGGTGAGACACGCAAGGTCTGTCCGCCATCCACGATATATTTTCCTAATCCCAAGGCAAGCGAGGCAATACCCTCCTCTGCCGTCTCGTCACCGATAGGATAATAGTTCAGAGAACGTAGCACACCACTGAAGGTCGGATAGTAATGGTCGCCATACTGATGTCCCACCACCTCCTGTAAGATGACTGCCATCTTCTCTTGGTCGATGACATTAGAGGTTGCTGTCATATATGCCTTCGAGTCCTTGTAATAGACTGAGGCATAGACACCTTTGATGGCACACGCCAACATACGCAGCATCTCGTACTTATCCTCCAGATAAGGAATCATATAGGTGCTATAGATACCTGCGAACGGCTGGTAGTGACTGTCTTCCAGGAGTGAACTGGAGCGCACGGCAATCGGTGACTTCACCGCATCGAAAAAGGTGAAGAAGTCGGCTATGAGTGAATCAGGCAACTGTGCCTTGAGGAAATGCTCCAGTATCACCTCGTCAGAAGCATCACTCAAGGCAATACTCCACAGGTTATTGTTATCCATGAACTCATCGAAGAAGTCCGTACAGAGCACAACGGTCTTAGGTATCGATACCGAGGCGTTCTCATACTGATTGAGTTCAGGATGGCGCTTGATGATGTTATCAAGGAAGGCAAGACCACGTCCCTTACCTCCCAGTGAACCCTCGCCAATACGGGCGAAGTGGGCATAGCGGTCGAATTTCAAACGGTCGAAGACTGCCACGATACCGATATTCTTCATGCGGCGATACTGTACGATGGCATCGAAGATAATCTGTCGGTGTGCATCCACATCCTGTAGCTTATGCCACGTAACGGTCTTCAGGAACTGCGATACAGGGAAGATAGCACGTGCACATAGCCAACGGCTCATGTGGTTGCGCGAGATATGATAGAGCATCGAGTCATTGGGAATCTTGAAGATATTATCCTGTAACTCCTTCAATGTCGATACACGCGCCACTTCCTCCTTTGTCTTCGGGTCGCGGAACACGAAATCGCCAAAGCCCATGTGTTCCTCTATCAACTGACGCAGGTCCACATTCATCTTCTTCGAGTTCTTGTCGACGAAAAGGAAATGCTCCGCTTCCGCCTTCTCCTTATTGGCAATCTCCGAACTCTGGAGAATCAAGGGCACATACTCATCGCGCCGGCGGATCTCCCGTAACAACTTCAAGCCTGCCTCCGCATCACCTTCCTCCACATGAGAGAGACGACCTGGCACGATCTTCATCGGGAAACGGGTATCGCTGATGACGCCCAACACATTGTCGTGATATTTCTCATACCAGAACATCGCCTCCTCGTAATTGGTGGCAAGTACCACCTTAGGACGTCCGCGCTTACGCTGGGCAGCAGCATGAGGGTTCAATGCCTCCGTCGAGAAGTTCTTGCTTTGGGCAAGGATATAGTTATAGAGGTTAGGAAGGACTGAGGAATAGAATCGGATATTATCCTCCACCAACAGAATCATCTGCACACCAGCCTCCTTGATATCATGCTCTATATTCATCTTATCCTCTATCAGTTTGATGATAGACAGGATGAGGTTGGTATTACCCAACCAACAGAACACATAGTCGAAGATAGACATATCCTCGTTCTCGATGCGCTTCGTAATACCATGCGAGAAAGGAGTCAGTACGACACAGGGGATATGGGACGCTAACTGTTTGATGTCACGTGCCACCGCAAAGGCATCATTATCAGCATTACCAGGCATACAGATGATAAGGTCGATGTCCGTCGTCTTCAACACCTCCTCTGCCTCCTCTGTCGTCGACACCTGTGTAAACGTGGGAGGATAACGCATACCCAACTCACTATACTCGTCAAACAGTTTCTCGTCGATACGTCCGTCATCCTCCAACATAAAGGCATCATACGGATTGGCAACGATGAGGATATTGAAGATGCGGCGTGTCATCAGGTTCATAAAGGAGACATCCTTCAGATAAAACTGATTCCACTCGTTAGGTATTTTTATTGTCTCACTCATAAATTCTTGTATTAATGTTGCAAAGGTATAAAATAATTCATAATTCATTGTTCATAATTAATAATTTCTTTGTACTTTTGCGGCTGAAATTAAAAATAACAGTTATTTTATGGATAAAAAACTACGGACTGGTTCCCTATGTGTGCATGCCGGATACAAGGCGAAGAACGGTGAACCAATAGAGTTACCCATCATCCAGAGTACGACTTTCAAGTATGATGACTCGGACGAGATGGCACAATTATTCGACTTAAAGAAGGAGGGCTATTTCTATACCCGTCTGCAAAATCCCACCAATGACGCTGTGGCAGCGAAGATTGCCGCACTGGAGGGAGGCGTTGGTTGTGTATTAACCTCCTCTGGACAGGCAGCGAACTTCTACGCCGTGTTCAATATCTGTCAGGCTGGCGACCATTTCGTGACTTCCAATGAGATATACGGAGGTACCTATAACCTCTTCGGTGTGACCTTGAAGAAACTCGGTATCGAGTGTACTTTCGTTTCTCAGGATGCCAGTGAGGAAGAGATACAGGCTGCCTTCCGTCCCAATACCAAGCTGTTGTTTGGAGAGACCATCTCCAACCCGGGTTGTGCTGTTCTCGACATCGAGAAATTTGCACGTATCGCCCATAAGAATGGGGTACCTCTCGTCATCGACAACACCTTCGCCACTCCCGTCAACTGTCGTCCTTTCGAGTGGGGTGCTGATATCGTCACCCACTCCACCACGAAATATATGGACGGACTGGCTACGCAGGTAGGCGGTTGTGTCGTGGACAGTGGTAACTTCGACTGGCTCGCCCACGCAGAGAAATTCCCTGGTCTGTGTACACCTGATGACTCGTATCATGGACTGACTTATGTGAAGGCTTTCGGTAAGATGGGCTTCACCACCAAACTCGTGGCTCAGCTGATGCGTGACCTCGGCAGTATCCCTGCCCCACAGAACTCATTCCTGTTGAATATGGGGTTGCAGACACTCCATCTGCGTATGGCACAACACTGTAAGAACGCCCAGAAGGTAGCTGAGTTCCTGCACGACAATCCCAAAGTGGCATGGGTTCATTACTGTGGACTGAAAGATGATACTCACTATGCCCTCGGACAGAAATACCTGCCTAACGGTTCTTGCGGTGTCATCGCCTTCGGACTGAAAGGTACTCGTGAGACTGCCATCAAATGGATGGACTCCTTGGAGATGATTAACATCGTGACACATGTGGCTGATGCACGTACCTGTGTACTGCATCCTGCTTCGCATACCCATCGTCAACTCAGTGACGAACAACTGCGTGAGGCTGGTGTGGCTCCCGACTTGATTCGTCTGTCTGTCGGTATCGAGGATGTAGAGGATATCCTTGATGATATCAAGCAGGCACTGGAGAAAATTTAATAATGTAATAATGTAAAAATTAAACAATTAAATAAGATATGTTTCATATTTACGAAGGATTCCATCTCGTTGATGCTTACCACAAGATGCGGCATCAACGGAAATACAATCCCGCTGGTTATAAACGAGTTATTAAGATTGCCCTGGTGGCATTTATCACCCTCTTCCTCTGGAACATGCCTGCCGAATGGTATGGCATCCAGAACCTCACCGTCGTCCAACAGCGTATCATCGCTATCTTTGCCTTCGCAACCCTGATGTGGGTACTGGAGGTGGTATCGTCATGGGCAACCTCCGTGGCTATCATGGTATTGATGCTACTCTTCTGTTCCGATAGTGGTATCGCACCGATGGTCAACGAAGAGGAGGTGGGTAAGATTCTCAGTCATAAGGGTATCATGGCAACATTTGCCGACCCTGTCATCATGCTGTTCATCGGTGGCTTCGTATTAGCTATCGCTGCCACGAAGACAGGACTGGATGCCCAGTTGGCGAAAGTTCTGCTGAAGCCCTTCGGTACCAAGAGTGAGATGGTACTGTTAGGGTTCCTGTTAGTGACGGGTCTGTTTTCGATGTTCGTATCAAACACGGCAACGGCCGCTATGATGCTGACCTTCCTGACACCTGTCTTCCGTCAGCTGCCTCCTGAGGGCAAGGGACGTATCGCCCTCGCCATGTCCATTCCTGTCGCTGCCAACCTCGGTGGTATGGGTACGCCTATCGGTACACCTCCTAACAATATCGCCCTGAAATACCTGAATGACCCAGAGGGCTTGAACCTCGGACTGGGTTTCGGACAGTGGATGATGTTCATGTTCCCATTGGTTGTCGTGTTACTGTTCATCAGCTGGCGCATGCTGCTGAAGTTCTTCCCCTTCACGCAGAAGACCGTGGTATTGAAGATTGATGGCGGCATGCAGAAAGGATTCCACTCCTGGGTCGTCATCGCCACATTCTTTATCACCATCGCCTTGTGGTTGTCAGATCAGTTCACAGGTATCAACGCTAATACTGTTGCCATGATACCGTTCGTGGTCTTTGCCCTGACGGGAGTCATCAACAAGCGCGACCTGGAGCAGATCAACTGGAGTGTCATCTGGATGGTGGCTGGAGGTCTTGCCTTAGGCTATGGACTGAATGCCTCCGGACTTGCAGCCAATGCGGTAGAGAGTATTCCTTTCGGAGAGTTCTCACCATTACTCATCCTACTTGTCGGCGGTGGTATCTGCTACCTGTTGTCAAACTTCATCTCAAACTCTGCCACCGCTTCGTTGCTGATGCCTATCCTTGCCTTCGTCTGCGGTGCGATGGGTGACAAGCTCGATCCTATCGGTGGAACGGGTACGGTACTGATTGGCGTGGCTATCGCAGCATCGTCTGCCATGATCCTGCCTATCTCCACACCACCGAATGCCCTTGCCTTCTCCACTGGCTTCATCAAACAGAACGATATGGTGAAGGTGGGTGCTATCATGGGTATCATCGCCATGGTGTTAGGCTTCGGACTCGTCTACCTGATGGGTACCTTACATGTCCTTTAAACTCCGATATTAACATATTGTAAACATCGGAATAAAATATTAGGGAATTTTCTTTGTTATTTGAAGAAAATTCCCTAATTTTGCATTGAAGATATAACAATATGTCAATTCACAATAAAACCTTAAAGCTATGAATGTAGAGAAAATCATGCAGGACCTGGAACGGAAACACCCAGGTGAGGCAGAATACCTGCAAGCAGTTCGTGAAGTACTTATTTCCATTGAGGAGGTGTATAACCAGCATCCCGAGTTCGAGAAGGCGAAGCTGATTGAGCGTATCGTGGAGCCAGAGCGTGTCATCACCTTCCGTGTACCCTGGGTAGACGATAAAGGGGAGGTACATGTGAACCTCGGCTATCGGGTACAGTTCAACAGTGCCATCGGTCCCTATAAGGGCGGTTTGCGCTTCCACTCCTCTGTAAACCTGAGCATCCTGAAATTCCTGGGCTTTGAACAGACATTCAAGAATGCCCTTACAACCCTACCGATGGGTGGTGGCAAGGGAGGCTCTGACTTCTCTATCCGTGGTAAATCCGACAATGAGGTGATGCGGTTCTGTCAGGCTTTCATGAATGAACTGTACCGCCATATCGGACCCGACGAGGATGTGCCTGCCGGAGATATCGGTGTCGGTGCCCGTGAAATCGGCTACCTCTTTGGACAGTATAAGAAGCTCACCCATCAGTTCCAGGGTGTCCTGACGGGCAAGGGACTCGAATGGGGAGGCTCGAAGATACGCCCGGAGGCTACTGGCTATGGTGCTCTTTACTTCGTTAATCAGATGCTGCAGACCCACGGACACGATATCAAGGGAAAGACAGTGGCGCTCTCCGGCTTTGGTAATGTGGCATGGGGTGCTGCCAAGAAAGCTACGGAACTCGGGGCGAAGGTCATCACCATCAGCGGCCCTGACGGTTATATCTACGACCCGGCAGGTCTTGACGACGAGAAGATAGAATACATGCTGGAACTGCGTGCCTCTGGTAATGATGTATGCCAGCCTTATGCCGAGGAGTTCGAGGGCTCTACCTTCTTCGAGGGCAAACGTCCTTGGGAGCAGAAAGCAGACATCTACCTGCCCTGTGCTACGCAGAATGAGTTGAACGGTACGGATGCCGATCAGATCCTTGCCAACAAACCTATCTGTATCGCAGAGGTATCGAATATGGGATGTACCGCTGAGGCTGCCGAGAAGTTCATTGCTGCCCATCAGCTCTTTGCACCTGGCAAGGCTGTCAATGCCGGCGGTGTGGCTACCAGTGGACTGGAGATGACACAGAACTCTATGCGCCTGGGATGGAGTGAGAAAGAGGTGGACGAGAAACTCCACTATATCATGTCAAGCATCCACGAGCAGTGCGTGAAGTACGGCAAACAGGCTGACGGCTATATCGATTATGTCAAGGGTGCCAATGTCGCAGGCTTCATGAAGGTAGCCCATGCGATGATGGCACAGGGTATTGTATAAACATAAAATGTAACCATAAAAAGAAAGGCTTCCGATTTGATTGGGAAGCCTTTCTTTTTTTATTTTCTCCTTGTCACCACCGTGAACTCTTTCTCCTGTGCCGTCAGTTCCTGATTGGCAACGGCAGCACCTACGCGTATCTTTGCCGTTCCATCCTTCAACTTCTTGCCTGCAAGAATCGTGGCAGTATAGCGCACACCGCTGTTCGGAGCGATACTCTCCACATGGAGGTTAGGTGAGATATGGATATTCTTGTTACCTGTCACGTCATAAACCATCGGCTGTACGTCGTAGAGGGTGTGACGGGTATAGTTCATAATCTCGAAAGTCACCTTACACTCCTCACCAGCTTTCAGGATACCGTCCTGATTCTGGTCGATGAAACGAGCATTACGTATCAGAATGACCTCAGGGGCATCCTTCGGAGCAATAGGAGCAACATTACTCGGAGCAACATGGAACTCTTTTGGCTTCTGTCCTTCAGGACCAGAGATTCCGATATCGATACGGTCGTCACCGCTGTTCGTATCATCGAAACCACTGCTGTCATAGCTACCCTGTGGTTCGTAATCATCATCATCGTCATAACGAGCCGCACGTTCTGCCCTGCGCTGCTCACGGTCGCGCTTATAGGCAGCATACTTCTCCGCCTCAGCCTTGTCTGCCTGTGCACCGATGGCAGCACCTACGGCAGCACCGCCAGCCATACCTACAATCGTACCGATGTCACTGCCTCGCCATCCACCTGCGATACCACCGATGGCAGAACCGAGAATAGAACCGAATGTACCACCTACTGCAGCACCTTGTCCTGTGTAAGTATCACAGCTGCTCAGCAACAAAGCAGCACCTACTACCCATATTCCAATCCTTTTCATATCACATTCATTTTATAGGTTCACGCTGCAAAGATACGCTTTTTCCATAAATCCGCAAGGGGCTTTTCCCGAAAATCACATAGGGGAATCCCTAAAAAGGTAAGTCCCGCCTTACAGTAGAACCCTTTATGTTTGTTATTGAGAATCCAAGGTAATGAAATTAGAGTCCAGGCGACTCACTACGTGAATCATGTGCCAGCCCCAGTGTTTCGCTCCACCCTTGCAGTCTTCTCTTGCAAGGGTGGAGAATTATAACTTCCTATACAAACAATTCACCCATTGCGGCTGACAATGATACTTTACACCTATTACATATATCCGTGATAGTTGCCCCATTATGCGACAATCCATAGAAATTATCTTCGCTGACAAGAACATACTCCCATTCGCGATTCATTCTCTCTTCAGGTTTCAATTCATTAATCTTATGAGTCCACTCAACTGCAGCCGTTTGCTTCTGTCGGACATTCTTATCAAAGAGTTTGTCGTTTCCCTTCGTTTCTATCAGATATACTTTCTTGTCTGTGCCAACGATGAAGTCAGGATGATAAGTTGCCATCAGTCCGTCCGCTCTCATGTAATAGATAACGGCAAATGTGTGTTGGCTCTCATTGATTTTCAAGAAGCGTTCTACTTCACCGTCCCTGTCAAGGAAGTCAATAAAGGCCTTTTCCAAACCACCACGAGAAGACGGATACCCTTGCCGCTCATAGATGGTCTTATGTGTTTCAATAGAGAACGACTCGCGCACCTTGATTTCAGTGACAGACGAGAACTTGGTGTGAACCACCTGGGCATCAGTTGTCATGATGTTATTCTGGATGTTGAAGATGGCTCGCGCCATTTCCTCGATGATGTGCTTTGTAACAATAGCGTCTTTCGATAAGAGTATCTTCCAGTCGCTCCCATTAAAAGGATTGAATGGCTGACCAAACAATCTTGAACGGATGTACATATCTACAACAGCAATCATTCGAGCCTCGTTAATTTGAAGATTAGGTACAGCCATCTCCTTGTGCGAAGATATTCTGTCAAATCTCAGCGTGATGGTGCGAAGCAACTTTTGCAGATATTCATTATAGCTGGTGGCCGTGAACAGATTGGCTGTTACCTTATATCGTCCAAACTGCGTCTTAGACAATGCTTCTTGAGAAATGAATGTCTCTCCCTCAATAGCCAAGAACTGGCGCAACTTCTCCAAAGGAAAATCTGTAAATGGCTGGAGTGTACTGATGTCTATATCCACATCCTCCAGCTCCTCTTCCGCTTCTCTGACTATCATAGGCCAGTCGAAGTCGAATTGCTCATAGTCTTCACGTAATCCCACTCTGATTAAGTCACCAGTCGCACCACCAGCACCAGTTTCACCTGTATCTTCGGCAGCCAGTCCTTCGGCAAACAATTCTTCATAGAATTGCAGGAAGGCTGGGTGCTCTATGATGCTCAGCATATCAATATAAGTAGTGGGATGCGTATGTAGCTGAAGCACTCGCTTCCTGTCGAGTTCCTTGATGCTCTGATATTCTGCCTCTCGCCACATCAGGCGCAACCCTCGACCTATAATCTGCTCAAGCAAGATAGGAGCCTCCGAAGAGCGGAGCGGAACTATCACACAGATATTATTAACATCGAATCCCTCACGCAGCATTAGCACAGAGATAATAACCTTGGGCTTCTGGTATTTGTCAATGTCGAAGAGTTTCTTTTTGGTTTCCTTCCATTCCTCTTCCGATACCTCACCCTTGGCATTACTGTCGATGGTGACGACATCCTCCTGTGCCAATCCATCTTCCAACATCAGTTGGTTTACAAAAGGAGCTACAGACGTGTCTTCGCAGATGACCAGCATCTTGGGGTTCTTCTTCTCGTCAACAGCCGTAAACTCTGTTTCCAGTTTCTTCAGTTTTGCCAAGCCAGCCCGTAACATCAGCCGCTGTCCGTCGCTCAAGTCACAGACCTTGTTACGTTCGTCACGAACAGCCTTATAGTCCAAGTCCTTCAGTTCTGTCAGTTCTTGTCTCCTATCTAAAAGCAACGTCTTTACCAAGCCCTTGCGCATAGCAGTAGCCAGATCGAAATCTACGACGATATGGGGAAAGTAGCATTTTTGTGCTTTCTTTCCAGAACCTCTTTGGTCGTAGGGCGTAGCCGAGAAATCCACTTGGAAGAA
>CACXQL010000039.1 GCA_902769805.1 uncultured Prevotellaceae bacterium | reverse complement strand
CCTATACCCCTATAGGAGATATTGGAATAACCGTTAACAGATATCGGAATGAAGCATAGGAGATACTGGAATAAATAGGGTAGCATAAATATCCAAAAGTGGAATGGATATATATGCAAGTGGAGATAGGGTACATGTAGGGTACATGTTAGCAGACATATACCCTTCCTCAATCCCTTTATTTATCGGCATTCCAAGCGTATTAGGGTAGAAGGGTAGATGTTTTGCGAAATTCATTTATTATTCATAAACAGGTTACCCTCTGTGGAGGTGTCTTTTAGTAAAAGACGTAAAAATTTTCAATTTTCAATTCTCAACTTTCAATTTATTTTCGTATCTTTGAAACAAGTCTCGAAGATACTCCCATTCGAGAAAACTCAAATATAATTTGGTTTTCTTCTCATTTATTCGTATCTTTGCATTGTATTACTAACGAAAGCCACATGGAGGATATTCATTCATTATCAGAAGAAGACATTAAGTTGCGATACATTACGCCAGCAATTATTCAAAATGGATGGTCTGTGAATGATATCACGATGGAGACTAAGGTGAAACTTACCGATGGTAAGATTAACCTGAGGGGTAACCTCGTGGCTCGTGGTAAGGCGAAGTATGCCGATTATGTCCTCTATTACAATCGTGCTACGCCTATTGCTATTGTTGAAGCGAAAGATGCCAACCACTCAGTTAGTCATGGCATGCAGCAGGCAAAAGAGTATGCAGCCATGATGGATATGTAAGTGGGGTAATCGTCAAAACAAGACTTTATTTGTTAGACGTATGTCCCAACGTACAGGCAAATCGATCTTTGAAACACTCCGCGACATAAAACTTGCAGAACTGTCTGGTCTGTTACATACAAACACAGATGGTTCGGTAGAGATAAAATAGAGGGAAAAATGGTAAAAAGACGTGAAGTATCTTTGCAACATGAAAAAACTCAATATCAGTAAAGAGACTATCGGAGAGATGATTCGGTTTTCCATTGTGGGGGTACTGGTGACGGCTATCCACTATGGAGTGTACTGGCTGCTGCAACTGGTGATGAACGTGAATATAGCATGGACAGCAGGCTATATTGCCGGATTTATTTTCAACTATTACATGAGTGCCTACTATATCTTCCGTAAGAAGACTTCAGCTAAGAATGGAGCAGGTTTCGGTGTGGCTCACATCGTGAACTACCTGTTACAGATGGCTCTGCTGAATTTCTTCATCTGGATAGGCTTGAGTGCCGAGATGGCTCCTGTGGGTGTTTATGCTGTTTCAATTCCCGTGAATTTCCTGTTGGTAAGATTTGTTTTCAAAAAGATGGATGGCACAGGGACCAGTCGTGAGATGTCTGAAGGATGAGAACTCAAATAAAATTTGGTTTTTTGCTCACTTATTCGTACCTTTAACTATGTTGAAGGTACTCCCGTTCGAAAAAACTCAAATAAAATTTGTTTTTTTGCTCACTTATTCGTACCTTTGCACCCGCAATTTTGCAAAATAACAAATAATTTTTATTTTAGTAGTATGAATCAATACGAAACCGTTTTCATTTTGACTCCCGTTTTGTCTGATGAGCATTGAAGAAGATGGCTTATGCTATTCAGAAGAAGTCTACAGGTTTCTATTTCCTGATGGAGTTCAAGGCTGAGCCAGAAGTGATTAAGACTTTGGAGACTGCTTTCCGTCGTGACGAGAAAGTCATCCGTTTCCAGACAGTGAAGCTTGAGAAGTATGCCATTGAGTATGCTGAGAAGCGTCGTAACAAATTTGGTAAAAAAGAGGAGGCTTAATTATGGCACAAGAGACTGAAATCCGTTATTTGACTGCTCCTTCTATCGACACGAAGAAGAAGAAGTATTGCCGCTTTAAGAAGAGTGGTATTAAGTATGTAGATTATAAGGATCCCGAGTTCCTGAAGAAGTTCCTGAACGAGCAGGGTAAGATTCTTCCCCGTCGTATCACTGGTACATCGCTGAAATATCAGCGTCGTGTGGCTCAGGCTGTTAAGCGTGCCCGTCAGATTGCACTGCTTCCTTACGTAACTGATATGATGAAATAATAAGGAGGAGGACGACAATATGGAATTAATACTGAAAGAAGATATTATCGGTCTGGGATATAAGAACGATATCGTAAACGTGAAGTCTGGTTACGGTCGTAACTACCTGATTCCTCAGGGAAAGGCTGTCATCGCTTCTCCTTCTGCCAAGAAGGTTCTCGCAGAGAACCTGAAGCAGCAGGCCAACAAGCTCGCTGCCCTGAAAGCTGAGGCTGAGAAGAAGGGCGAGGCTATTAAGGATGTGGCTCTGACAATTGCCGCTAAGGTAAGTGCTACTGGTCAGCTTTATGGTTCTGTCAACGCTTCTACCGTTGCAGAGGAACTGAAGAAGTTAGGTCATGACATCGATCGTAAGATTATCACTATGCGTGATGCCAAGATGGTTGGTGACTATGTGGCTACTGTTCACTTCCATAAGGAGGTAGAGATTGAGATACCTGTAAAGGTTATCGCAGAGAATGCCCCTGCAGAGGAGAAGAAGGAAAAGGCAGCTCCCGTTGAGGCAGCTCCCGTTGCTGAGGCTCCCGTTGGGGAGGCTGCTCCTGCAACAGAAGAATAACCATGCTGTAAAGCAAATCATAGTTATTATACGCAAAGAGGACTTGCCAGTGGCGAGTCCTCTTTTTTTCTAACTATAGTTCCTATAGTACCTATAGTCATAAAAAAAACCGCTGGACAAATCCAGCGGCATCTTTCTCTCAATTTTGTTCGAGTTGTTTCTGATTACTCAGCTGCAGTGCTATCAGCAACAGCAACAGTGTCAGCAGCAGTAGTGTCAGCGCTGTCAACAACCTCTACAGAGTCGGTGTCAACCTCAGCCTGCTGAGCCTTGTTACCACAAGAAGCGAAAGAAACAGCTACAACAGCTGCGAATACAAATACTAATTTTTTCATTTTTCTAAGCTTTTTAAATCTGTAAAACAATCATTTGTTTATTAAAACGCTGCAAAGGTAGGCATTTTTTTAATACGTTGTACTTTTTTTTGTGATTTTTTTTAGTACTTTTTTGTAACTTTTTTGCAAAGCATTATAAATCAACAAATTACGAAATGTTAAAAATATCGTCTATTTTACACTTAATGGAATAATTGCTAAAAATTTGCATTTTTGCCTGCTTATTACTACCTTTGCAGTGTTGAAGATGACACCTTATTATATATATGATAGATACGTCGGCTTTTCAAGGTAAACGGGCAGTTTATTTTACGCTGGGCTGTAAACTGAATTTTTCTGAGACATCCACTTTCGCTAAGATGCTTCAGGAGATGGGTGTGCAGACTGTTGCGAAAGGAGAGCAGGCTGACATTTGTTTGATTAATACCTGTTCTGTGACAGAGGTGGCAGATCACAAATGCCGTCAGGCGATTCATCGTTTGGTGAGACAACATCCCAATGCTTTTGTGGTGGTGACAGGATGCTATGCACAGTTGAAGCCAGAGCAAGTGAGTAAGATAGAGGGTGTCGATCTGGTGTTGGGAGCGAATGAGAAAGCGAATTTGATACAGTTCCTTTCCGATAGTTTCGTTCGTCGCGACTCTGTCGCCAATTACCACACAGTGAAGACGAAAGACATCAAAACTTTTGCACCGAGTTGTTCTCGAGGCAACCGTACCCGTTATTTCCTGAAGGTGCAGGATGGTTGTGACTACTTCTGTACTTATTGTACCATTCCCTATGCCCGTGGCTTCAGTCGTAACCCGACCATCGCCTCGTTGGTGACACAGGCAGAAGTGGCTGCTCGTGAGGGTGGGAAGGAGATTGTACTGACTGGTGTAAATATCGGTGATTTTGGAAAGACAACAGGAGAACGTTTTATTGATTTGGTAAAGGCACTGGATGCTGTAGAGGGTGTCAGTCGTTATCGTATCAGTAGTCTGGAGCCTGACTTGTTGAGCGATGAACTGATTGATTTCTGTGCCCATAGTCGTGCCTTTATGCCGCATTTCCATATCCCTTTACAGAGTGGTAGTGACACAATATTGAAATTGATGCATCGCCATTACGACCGTCAGTTGTTTGCATATAAGATACAGCGTATCAAGTCTGTTATGCCCGATGCCTTTATCGGTGTTGACGTAATGGTGGGATGTAGGGGTGAGACACCTGAGTGTTTTGAAGAGACCTATGATTTCCTTTGCTCTCTTGATGTGACCCAGTTGCATGTCTTTCCTTATTCGGAACGTCCAGGCACAGCAGCCTTGAAGATTCCCTATAAAGTCTCGGATGCGGATAAGCGGGAACGAAGTAAACGGTTGCTTGATCTCTCAGACGAGAAAACCCATGCGTTCTATCAGCGTTATATCGGTAAAGAGGCAGAGGTGTTGTTTGAGAAAGCTCCTCGTGGCAAGGCGATGCATGGATTTACAAAGAACTATATCCGTGTGGAACTGTCGCCTGCTGATTCGCGTGTGGAATATGATAATCAACTGATGCAAGTCCGTCTTGCGGATTTTAATCACGATCAAACAGCACTGAGGATTGAAGAATTGAAGTAGTGTAATGGATAAGGTAGCTATTGTTATATTGAATTGGAACGGACAGAAGATGCTGAAACAGTATCTGCCCACAGTGTTGCAGTATTCTCAAGAGGAAGCCGTTGTCTATGTGGCAGACAATGCCTCTACGGACGATTCGTTGAAGATGCTGTCTGCTGATTTTCCCGAATGCAAAGTAATCACCTTAGAAAAGAACTGGGGTTTTGCTGAAGGCTATAACAAGGCGTTGGCGCAGATAAAAGCCGAATACTATTTGTTGTTGAATTCTGATATAGAAGTGACGCATCACTGGCTCACTCCCCTGATAGAGTTTATGGATGTTCATCCTGAAGTAGCGGCATGTCAGCCTAAACTCCTTTCTATATATAATAAGGATATGTTTGAGTATGCTGGGGCGAGTGGGGGATATCTTGACCGATATGGCTATCCATTCTGTCGAGGACGTATCTTTGATACTTTAGAAGAAGACGACGGACAGTATGACTATGCAACAGAGATTCTGTGGGCGACAGGTGCAGCTCTGATGATTCGCTCTAAAGACTACTGGGAGGCAGGTGGTTTGGATGCCCGTTTCTTTGCCCATAACGAGGAGATAGATCTCTGTTGGAGACTGCGCATTCGGGGACGTAAAATTTATTGCCTGCCTGAGAGTTACGTTTATCATGTAGGCGGAGGAACACTACCGAAAGGTAATCCGATGAAGACTTTCTTGAATTTCCGTAATAACCTTACCATGTTGTATAAATGTCTTCCAGACAGCGAACTCCGTCATGTGATGCGCTGGCGCTGGTTCTTGGATTATCTTGCTGCTTGGGAGACTTTGATTTTGAACCGTAACTGGGGTGATTTCCGTGCTATCTATCGTGCCCGTCATGCTTTTAAATGTTGGCGTAAAGATTTTGAGGCAGACCGTCAACAGATACAGGCAAGTCGTGTGATAGATAAGATCCCAGAACAATTCCATTTCTCCTTGTTATGGCAATATTATGTCAAAGGGCGTAAACATTTCTCTGCATTATTTTAATATTTTTAGGTTAAAATTTGGTTTTTACAATATTTTTTAGTAAATTTGCAGCGTTGTTTAACAATTTAAGTCTTTTTTAAGGCAGATAGTTGTAATAAAGACAATGCGAAGAGTCTATTTCCTGTTAGTTATAACAATGCTTGCATGCATAGGCTGCGAGTGGCGTCTGAAGTCTAATGAAGAGGCTATGGACGACATGAATATTGCCATTGATCGTTATGACAGGATAGAGAGCCTCTATTTGACGACGGGTGACTATTCGGCAATGTTGAAGATGAACAAGACCTATCCGATGCAGACCCGTACACTGATAGAGGATGTGTTGCGTATCGGACAAGTGAACGATCCGGAGATAAGTGCCAAGTTCCTTCATTACTTCAGTGATTCCACATTACAAAAGATGATTAATGACGTTCAGCAGCAGTTTGCGGATATGGAGGACCTGAACCAGGACCTCTCTCACGCTTTCCGTCGTTTGAAGGAGGAGCTGCCAACGATGGAGATACCACAGGTATATGCCCAGATCGGTTCTTTTGACCAGAGTGTCATCGTTGGACATCGGACGCTTGGTATCTCGTTGGATAAATACCTGGGATCGGACTATCCGTTTTATGTTAAGCATTATACGGAGGACCAGCGGCGGATGATGACACGAGACATGATAGTTCCTGATTGTCTTGGTTTCTATATCCTCAGTCTCTTTCCGATGCAGGAGAGTGAACAGTCCCAACGGAATCGTGACCTTCATATGGGAAAGATACAATGGGTTGTGAATCAGGTAATGGGAAATGATGTCTTTTCCAACGACAGGGTGTTGCTCGTCAATCAGTATATGAAGCGCAATAAAGGTGTTAGTGTAGAGCAGTTGCTCCGTAATACCGATTATTCAGCTATTCGTTAACAACCTTCCTTGCCAAACTCCTTCCTTCCTCATGTAGTTGACCAACAAGTTGGTGAACTCATAGTTCTTGAGTCCCCAGTGGGGAGCAATGACCATGTCTGGAGGTGACTGGGAGACAAAACGCTCTACGACAATCTCTTTCCTCAGATGCTGCAGGTAGTCAGAGATGAGCTCGATATACTCATCGGGTGAATAGAGATGGAAAGGTTTTTCCTTATACATGCTTGCCAATGCCGTTCCTCTGATGATCTGTAGTTGATGTATCTTCAGCAGGTTTAGTTTGAGTGAAGAAATCAGGGTGGCCTGACGAATACTTTCTGTTGCATCTTCTCCAGGAAGTCCAAGGATGACATGTGCTCCTGTTAGTATTCCTCTTTCTGCTGTCTGTCCGACAGCTTGTCGTGCTGTCTCAAAAGAATGTCCTCTATTGATACGTTGGAGCGTCATGTCATTGGCACTTTCAATACCATATTCCACGATGAGGAAAGTTTGCCTGTTCAGTACTTCCAAATAGTTGAGAACATCATCAGATACACAGTCAGGACGAGTGCCGATAACCAGTCCTACAATATCCTCAACAGCCAATGCCTCTTCGTATCTCCGTTTGAGTACATCCAGAGTATCATAGGTATTGGAATAGGCTTGGAAATAGGCAAGGTATTTCATGTCTGGATATTTCCTGCCGAAGAACTGTTTTCCTTCCTCCAATTGTTGGGCAATGGTTTTCTTTCTGTCGCAATAGGAAGGATTGAAGGTCTGGTTGTCGCAGAAGATACAGCCTCCTCGACCTACCTGTCCGTCACGGTTAGGACAGGAAAATCCCGCATCAATAGATATCTTTTGGACACGATAGGGAAACTGTTTCCTGATCCACTGGCTATAACTGTTGTATACCTCTTCCATCTCTATCTTCCTTTGCGTCTGCAAAACAAAGACAATTTTCCGAGACTGCCAAATCTTTTTTAAATTGTTAATAAATTACTGCATTTTTGGCGGTCTCGTTTTTTCTTCATACCTTTGCGAAATATATTATTTGAAAAGGATTTGTCATGAAAAGAAAGGCGTTGATAACGATGTTATTTATACCGATGATGGGAATGAGTGCCCAGGGACTGGATTTGAAGGACATCACTGATGGGCAATACTATGCGGAGGGTATTAGTGTACTGGAGGCGTCTAAGGACGGAGAGAGTTATACACAACTGAGTGATGACGGCAGACGAATCATCCGTTATTCCTTTAAGACAGGAAAAGAGACAGAGACATTGTTTGATGTGTTGATAGCCACAGGGGCAAAACTGGAGGCTGTCGAAGGATATATCATGAGCCCTGATGGTAAGCGGATACTGATACAGACTAATACAAATAGTATCTATCGTCATTCGTTCACAGCCGACTATTATATCTATACTGTCGCCAACAAGAAACTGGTGCCGCTGTCGAAGAACGGTGCCCAACAGACTCCCTTGTTCTCACCTGATGGTACGATGATAGCCTTCGTTCGCAATAACAATATTTTCCTCATTAAACTGCTCTATGATAATGCAGAGAGTCAGGTTACGAAGGACGGAAAGAAGAACGAGGTTATCAATGGTATTCCAGACTGGGTGAATGAGGAGGAGTTCACGAATGACCGTGCGATGGTATTCAGTGCCGACAGCAAGCAATTGGTATGGGTACGCTATGACGAGAAAGCTGTCAAAGAGTATTCGATGCCTATCTATAAGGGACTTAGTCCTGAACGTGAAGAAAACACAGAATATCCTGGTGCTTACACCTATAAGTATCCTGTAGCTGGTGCCGACAATGCGAAGTGTAGTGTTTGGAGTTTCGATATCGCCAGCAGACAGACACGTCAGATGCAGGTGCCTGTGGATGCCGATGGGTATATTCCTCGTATCAAGACTACCAAGGATGCCGCTAAGGTGTTAGTATTTACTCTGAACCGTTACCAGGACTGTCTGCGTGTCTATATGATGAACCCGTTGTCAACGGTCTGTCAGTTGCTGATAGAGGATAAGACACCCAAATATGTCAAGGAGGAATGTCTCGAACAGTTTGTCGTGACAGATAAGTATATGCTTCTGCCCAGTGAGCGTGACGGTTGGATGCACCTCTATCTCTATAATCTCAACGGACAGTTGCTGCGACAGGTGGAACAGGGCGACTATGAGGTGAGTGAGGTCTATGGTGTCGATGACCAGACGGGTGATGTCTATTATGCTTCTCATCAATATGGACCTGCAGACCAGCGTGTCTTTGTGGCACAGGCCAATGGCAAGAAGACTTGTCTGACGGATAAGGCAGGATGGAGTAGTGCGGTGTTCAGTAGTAACTATAAGTACTTCATCCATACATGGAGTAACCTGAATACGCCTCCAGTCATCACATTATGTGGTGCAGGTGGAAAAGCCATTACCACGGTGACGGACAACAAGGACTTGAAAGACAAGTTGGCAAAGGAGTCCTTAGGTACGAAAGAGTTTTTCACCTTCACCACATCAGAGGGGGTGAAACTCAATGGATGGATGGTTAAACCAGCTAACTTCAATGCCTCCAAGCGTTATCCTGTCATCATGTATCAGTATAGCGGACCTGGCAGTCAGCAGGTGAAGGATTCTTGGGGTATCGGTATGAATGGTCAGGGTGCAATTCTTGAACAGTATCTCTGTCAACAGGGTTTCCTCTGTGTCTGTGTAGATGGAAGAGGCACTGGCGGTCGTGGGGCTGACTTTGAGAAATGTACCTATCTTCACTTAGGTGAGCTGGAGGCTCGTGACCAGGTAGAGACAGCCTTGTGGTTGGGTAAGCAGTCGTATGTTGACAAAGACCGTATTGCCATCTGGGGATGGAGCTATGGTGGTTTCAATACCTTGATGTCGATGTCGGAGGGACGTCCTGTCTTCTGTGCAGGTGTTGCCATCGCTCCTGTCACCTCATGGCGTTTCTATGACAGTATCTATACTGAGCGTTATATGCGTACACCAAAGGAGAATCCTTCAGGCTATGATCAGAATCCCATCAGTCGCGCTAACCAATTGCATGGAGCCTTGTTGCTCTGTCATGGTTCTGCTGACGATAATGTGCATCTGCGTAATACGGCAGAATATACAGAAGCGCTGGTACAGGCAGACAAGGACTTCAGTCAGTTAGTTTATACCAACCGAAATCACAGCATTCGTGGCGGTAATACTCGCAATCATCTGTTCCGCCAGTGTGTGAACTTCTTTATTGAAAAGGTAAAAAAGTAAAAAGGTAAAAGAGTAAAGAAGTAAAGAAAAAGGTAAAAGACCGATGCGCTCGATTTTTTACCTTTTTACTTTTTTACCCTTTTACCTCTTAGTAGTTCTCTGCCTTTACTTGGAAGTAGGCCTGAGGATGGTTGCATACAGGGCACTCATCGGGAGCTTTCTTGCCGATGACGATATGTCCGCAGTTTGCACACTGCCAGATAACATCACCATCCTTGCTGAACACACGCTCCTTCTTGATGTTGTCCAACAACTTACGATAGCGTGTCTCATGCTCCTTCTCGATGGCAGCAACACCCTCGAACTTCTCGGCAATCTCATCGAAGCCCTCTTCACGAGCCTCTTTTGCCATACGGGCATACATGTCGGTCCATTCGAAGTTCTCACCACTGGCAGCGTCCTCTAAGTTCGTTACGGTATCGCTGACACTACCACCGTTCAGATACTTATACCACATCTTGGCATGCTCTTTTTCATTGGCAGCCGTCTCCTCAAAGATAGCGGCAATCTGTACGGTTTATATTATAGTTTGTGCGAAGATACGAAGAATAATTCAAACCACCAAATTAATTGACGGGAAAGATGCAGAATCGGAAATATTTATTACCTTTGCAAACTATAATAAGGAAAATAGTATGAATTATACAGTAATAGGAGCAGGTGCCATCGGCGGCTATTATGGAAGTCGGTTAGCCCATGCGGGCAGACAGGTCCGTTTCCTGTCCCATAGTGATTATGCGTATGTAAAGGAACGTGGTTTCCGTGTAGACAGCTGCGACGGAGACTTCAGTGTCTTTCCCGTGGAAGTCTATGCCCATTCGGCAGACATCCCCAAAAGTGATGTTGTATTGGTAGGATTGAAATCTGTCAATAATCATCTGCTACCAGAACTGTTGGCACCAATCCTGTATGAAGATACCATCGTCGTACTCATCCAGAACGGCATTGGACTGGAGGAAGACCTGCAGCGTCATTTCCCACATTTGCGGATTGTGGCGGGACTGGCGTTTATATGTTCTCCATATTTGGAAGCACGTTGGCGGAAAGCTGTATGGAATATGCCGTTCAATGGAATGACAGTCGCCTTGAATACCTCTACAGATAAGTTGTTGAAGAATCCGTCCACCCGTCAACTCATCTACGACCAGATGATGGAGGTCATTGGTGCTGCCAATGCTTTGGGCGTGGATACTCTGACGCGTGAGTTTGCAGATAAGATGATGGCCATGACAGATGCGATGGTACCTTATAGTCCTTCCATGAAACTCGATTTCGATTTTCATCGTCCGATGGAGATACCTTATTTATATACGCGTCCTATCGCAGAGGCAAAAAAAGTCGGCTTCGACATGCCGAAGTTGGCGATGCTCGAAGCCGAGTTGAGGTTTATTCAGAGCCAATATTTAGTTGGCTGATTCAAATTCTTTCAAGAAACGGACATCGTTCTCTGAGAACATACGGAGGTCACTGACCTGATACTTCAGGTTGGTGATACGCTCCACACCCATGCCGAAGGCATAACCGCTATAGACTTTAGAGTCAATGCCGCAAAGTTCCAGAACGTTGGGATCCACCATACCACAACCTAAAATCTCTACCCATCCTGTGTGCTTGCAGAAACCGCAACCCTCACCGCCGCAGATGAAGCATGAGATATCCATCTCAGCACTGGGTTCCGTGAAGGGGAAGTAACTGGGGCGCAGACGAATCTTCGTGTCGGCTCCAAACATCTCACGGGCAAACGACAGCAAGACTTGCTTAAGATCGGTAAACGATACGTTCTTGTCGATATAGAGACCTTCTACCTGATGGAAGAAACAATGAGCACGGGCCGTAATCGCTTCGTTACGATAGACACGACCAGGACAGATGATTCGGATAGGTGGTTGCGTCTTTTCCATCACACGAGCCTGAACACTGGAAGTATGGGAACGCAACAGGATGTTCTTCGTGACATCATTGGGATGCTGACTGACAAAGAAAGTGTCCTGCATATCACGGGCAGGATGGTCGGCAGCAAAGTTCATCTTGGTAAACACATGCAAATCGTCTTCCACTTCAGGACCATCAGCAAGGACGAAACCCATGCGTGAGAAGATATCGATAATCTCGTTAGTGACGATAGTCAGCGGATGACGGGTACCTAACTGGACAGGGTAGGGAGTACGAGTCAGGTCAATAGCCTCACCATCACCTTCCTGTGTCTGACAGTCTTCACGCAGTTGGTTGATACGCTCGGTAGCGAGTGTCTTCAGTTCATTGATTTTCATACCGACCGTTTTCTTCTGGTCGGCAGCCACGTTGCGGAAGTCGTTCATCAACGCAGTAATCTCACCTTTCTTACTGAGATACCTCAGTCTGAGTTGTTCTACTTCCTCAGCATTCTTGGCACTCAGTGTCTGCACTTCTTTCAGCAGTTCATCTATCTTATCAAGTATCATAATCTGATGTTGTATCAAAAATTCGCTGCAAAGGTACAAAATAATTAAGAATTATGAATTATGAATTAAGAATTATTTGTACCTTTGCATCAAATTTGAGAGTAGTATTCACAGATAAGTGGAGGATGAAACAATTTTGGATTGGTTTTTCCGTGTTAGTATTGTTGTTTTCCGCCTGCCAAAGTAATAAGACGGGAAACAGCGAGGTGGAGGAGCCTGCTGACTCGGCACAGAAGGCTGATACAGTATCCTCGTCGCTTCAGGAGGAGATTGGGGAGGAGACTTCTGTTCCCAAGGCAGCTGACGAACTGTTCGATGATTTCATCTTCAATTTTGCGGCCAACCGTACTTTACAGTCCTCTCGCATCAAGTTTCCTTTGTTGGTTAAGCGTGGCGATGAAGTCAGCTATGTCAAAAAAGGAGACTGGCAGATGGAGTATTTCTTCATGAAGCAAGATTTCTATACCTTGTTGTTTGACAGCGAGAAAGAGATGGAGGCTATGAAGGAGACCAATATAGAGCATGCAGTCGTGGAGAAGATCTATCTGCATTCCAAGACCGTCAAACAATATGTCTTCGATCGGGTTAACGGCTTATGGACGCTGCAGCAAATAATCCACATGCCTTTGAGTGAATCCCGTAATGCCTCTTTCCTGGAGTTCTACGAGCAGTTTGCCTCCAGTATAGAGTACCAGTCGGATCACCTCATGGAGAGCGTGAAGTTCATCGGTCCTGACCCTGATGATGATTTCAATCAGATGGAAGGAGTGATTACGCCTGATACCTGGGAGGCCTTTGCACCAGAGTTGCCCTCTGGGATGATTTACAACATCGTATATGGAGCACCTCAGAAAGAGACAGGACGTAAAATCTTTGTGCTGCGTGGTATCGCCAACGGAATGGAGATGGAGCTGACCTTCAAGCATGAAGGAGGCAAGTGGAAACTGGAGAAACTGGTGACTTGACGATGAAGGATCTCAGTAATTACTCTCTTTTACAACATAATACATTTGGTATCGATGCCAAGTGTAGCCGTTTCTTGGAGTACAGTACTGTTGCGGAGGCTCAGGAGGTTGCAAAAATTCTACGCGAGTCGGATACACCTTATTTAATAATAGGAGGAGGTAGTAATCTTTTACTGACCAAAGACTATGATGGTATCGTGGTGAGGTCAAAAGTCGAAGGTCGAAGACCGATAGTCGAAGGTCAATTGACCTGCGGAAGCGGTGAAGTATGGGATGATGTGGTAGCATATTGTGTTGACCATCAGTTATACGGAGCCGAGAATCTTTCTTTGATACCTGGTGATGTCGGTGCGAGCGCAGTACAGAATATTGGAGCCTATGGTGTGGAGGTGAAAGACTTAATTACAGAGGTGGAAGCAGTGGAGATTGCCACTGGTGATATTCGTGTGTTCCAGCATAAAGAATGTGGCTATGCCTATCGTGACAGCCGTTTCAAACACGAATGGAAAAACCGATATCTCATCACACATGTCACATACCAGTTACAATCTGTCTTCGAGCCCCGTCTGGACTATGGGAATATCCGTTCGGAATTGGAGCGAAAGGGAATCACAAAACCTACAGCCCAACAACTGCGTCAGGTGATTATAGATATCCGCAACGCCAAACTGCCAGACCCGAAAGTGATGGGTAATGCAGGTAGTTTCTTTATGAACCCCATTGTTTCCAGAGAGAAATACGAACAACTTGCTCGCCAGTATGAGGGAATGCCTCATTATACGGTGGATGCTGACCATGAGAAGATTCCCGCAGGATGGATGATTGATATGTGCGGTTGGAAAGGTAAGACGATGGGGCGTGCAGGTGTTCACGACAAGCAGGCATTGGTATTGGTGAATCGTGGAGGAGCGACGGGTAAGGAAATCGTTGCTTTGTGTAAGACTATCCAGCGTGATGTCAAGGAGAAGTTCGGAATAGAGATATATCCTGAGGTGAATATTGTGTAAAGGTAAGAAGGTAAAAAGGTAAGAAGGTAAAAAGGGGAAAGGAAGATGAAACTGACTTTTTTAGGAACGGGAACATCATGTGGCGTACCGACTATCGGTTGCCAATGCTATACCTGTACTAGTACCGATCCGCACGACAAACGGTTACGTTGTTCTGTATTGATAGAGACAGAAACTACTCGTGTCCTGATTGATAGTGGTCCTGATTTCCGTCAGCAGATGATGTCACAGCCCTTCCGTAAGATAGATGGTATTCTCATCACTCATGCCCATTACGACCATATGGGAGGTATGGATGATGTGCGCCCTTTCTGTCAGTTTGGCGAGATCAATGTCTATGCCGATCCGATTGCCAGGGAAGGTCTCTTGCAGATGCTGCCGTATTGTTTTGTGGATAACCGTTATCCTGGTGTACCTGCTATTCAGTTGCATGAGATTCACAAGCACGAGCCTTTTGTCATTGGTGATATTGAAATCATGCCTATAGAGGTGATGCACCATGACCTGCCTATCCTTGGCTATCGGATAGGACCCCTCGCCTATATCACAGATATGAAGACCATTGATGATGGAGAACTGGACTACCTGAAAGAGGTGGATACCCTTGTGGTGAATGCGCTGCGCCAGAAACCCCATCACTCTCATCAGACATTGGATGAGGCTGTCGACTTCGCCAAGATGATAGGAGCCAGACAGACATGGCTGATTCATAGTAGTCATGACATTGGACGACATGAGGAGGTTAACGCATCCTTGCCCCCTGATATCCAGATGGCATACGATGGTCAAGTCATAGAAATAGGATAGGGGATTATCTCTTCTTTTTCTTCTTCTTTCCTAATCCGAAAAGACTTCCGTAGTTCTTGTAGAGCTTCCTTGCTGTCAGGATAAAATCGATGACAGTGATACCGTTGGCAAGGAGTCCTCCGATAAACGCAGCCTTGGAGTTGTCTTCCTTGGACACAAACAACTGCTTCCACTTCGTGCCGAAATGGGTGTTGTCGCTATGGAGCTGCTCCAGTAGCTCATCCTTACGAGCCTGAATGTCCTCCAGCGACTGGTAATTGTTTGTCTTGGGATTCTGTACGGGCAAATTCATCGGATCAGTTATTTAGAAGGAGATTGGCAAAGAAACGAACCAACGGTTTCTCAATCCAGGCGTGGCGCTTAAAGAAGATAAGGAGGATGAGGAGTATATGGAGCACTCCTACCGCGAGGAAGGCAATAGCCGTCCCCGTGTAGGAGGCAAGCCAGAAAGCGAGGGCAAACGAACAGAACATCGCCACTCCCACGATAATCAATACACATCCAATTTCAGGTATTCCGTCTGAATACCCAGATAGTGTTTGACAATCTCCGCCAGTTGCGCGATGGTCTCTACGTTCTTGTCGCTTGATAACATCTTTAGTCTACTTCAGGAGCTGCTTCTGCAATATCTTCCACGAGGTCGCTCACTTCCTTACGGCTCAACTTGATGTTGTGCTTTTTCATGAAGTCGTCAACAGCTTCCGTAATTTTCACACGAGTGTCCTCTCCTTTTTCAGGAGCGAGCAACAAACCAATCACCGCACCAGCGATAGCGCCACCAAAGAATGCGCCTAAAAAACCTAAACTTCTCATAGTTGTATTGTTTTTAAGTTAATACTATACGTTTTGTTCCTGCAAATATATAGAAAGTTTTTGAAAATAAACGCAAAATAGTGTACTTTTTTTAAGAAAAGTGTTTGTTTTTTCTCATTTAACAAACTTTAGGCACGTTTTTACGCTCCGTTTGCTTGATATTTTGTAATTTCGCACTCAATAAATTGAATAAAGGTATAATATAATTTTAAAATAAGTAAGAATGAAGAAGTACATCGTATTATGCGCTGGTATATGCGCAGCCATGGCTTTTACAAGTTGTAAATCAAGCGAGAGTGCCTACAAGCAGGCTTATCTGAAAGCAAAGCAGCAGGAGGAGGTTCAGCAGCAGCAACAGCAGCCTGCTGTACAGACTCAGCAGGTGGAGACCAATGTGGTAGTGCCCCTGGAGGAGAAACCTGCTACTCAGACACAGGTTGTCGACAATACCGACAATATCAAGGTGACTCAGGAGAGAGTGTCTCTGATTAATGGTGAAGGCCTGAAGAACTTCAGCGTTGTTGTGGGCTCTTTCTCTTTGGCAGCCAATGCCGAGGGCTTACAGCAGCAGTTGAAGAGTGCTGGCTATAACGCCCAGATTGTGAAGAACGAAGACCGTAACATGTATCGTGTTGTTGCTACTACCTTCGATACGAAGGAGGAGGCAGCTGCCAGTCGTAATGCCTTACAGTCGACATACGCTGGTGCATGGTTGCTCTATAATGCCCGATAAAGGCTGAAAGGCAGACGTGGCACGGATATTATCTGTTGATTACGGTAAGAAACGTACAGGTTTGGCAGTCACCGATCCTCTCCAAATCATAGCAGGAGGATTGGCGACTGTCTCCACATCTGAGCTATTCGATTATCTACAGGCGTATGTCGCCCGTGAGGAGGTGGAACGTATTGTCATTGGAGAACCTCGTCAGCCCAATGGACAGCCCAGCGAGAACCTCCAGCGTGTGCAGCAGTTTGTGAACCGTTGGCGTAAGGCAGTGCCGCAGATTCCCATAGAGTTCTATGATGAGCGTTTCACTTCCGTCTTGGCCCATCAGGCAATGATTGACGGAGGTTTGAAGAAAAAGGCACGTCAGGACAAGGCACTCGTAGATGAGATCAGTGCCACCATCATCCTTCAGGACTATATGCGCTCTCGCAAATAACGATAGTCTTTACACATTACACTTTAAACTTTAAACTTTAAACTTTCAACTTTACACTTTACACTTTACACAATGGTACTACCTATTTATATATATGGTCATCCAGTGCTTCGGAAAGTTGCCGAGGATATCCCTGCCGACTATCCCGACCTGCAGCGTTTGATTGCGGATATGTGGGACACATTAGCGGAGAGTGAGGGTATCGGTCTCGCAGCTCCTCAGGTAGGCAAGTCTATCCGTGTCGTCATCATCGACTTGGATGTGCTCAGTGAGGATATGCCAGAATACAAAGACTTCCGTCATGTGTTCATCAATCCGCATATTGTTGAATATGACGACTCGAAGACGGAGTCGCTGGAGGAAGGATGCCTTTCTCTTCCAGGCATCCATGAGAAGGTGACACGTCCTACCCGTATCCGTGTACAGTGGCTCGATGAGGAGATGAAACCTCATGACGAATGGGTGGAGGGTTATCTCACCCGTGTGATGCAGCATGAGTTCGACCATCTGGAGGGTAAGGTCTTTGCCGACCGCCTGACCCCACTGCGTAAACAACTTATCAAGAATAAGTTGCGCGCGCTCACTCAAGGACGTTATCGTTGTGGTTATAAGACGAAGAGTGTGGTGAAAAAGTAAAGGGGAAAGGAAAAAGTAAAAAGGTAAAAAAGTAAAACAGTTAGAAAGTAAAAAGGTAAGAAGTAAAATGTCTAAAACCCGAAAACTGGCATCTCGGATGAAAGGTATGAGACTGTTGATTCTTTTACCTTTTTACTTTTTTACCTTCTTACCTTTACATGCCCAGTTCAAGACCGACCGTCTGGTAATGATAGGACGTTCGGCTCTTTATTTCGAGGACTATGTCCTCTCCATCCAATATTTCAACCAGGCTATTACTGCCAAGCCCTATCTCTATGAACCGTGGTTCTATCGTGGCGTGGCGAAATACTATCTTGATGACTTTGCAGGGGCAGAGGCTGACTGTACAGAGGCTATCAAGCGTAATCCTTATGTCGTCAATATGTATGAGTTGCGAGGACTCTGTCGTATCCAGCAGAAGAATTATGCGGATGCCATCAAGGACTATAACCGTGCCTTACGCTATGATCCGGAGAACCAGAATCTCTGGCATAACCGTGTGCTTTGTCATATCAACGAGAAGGACTACGACACGGCACTCCTGCAACTGGATACCATCCTGACACGATGGAGCAAGCATGCACCTGCCTATGCCATGAAGGCGGATGTGTATATGTTACAGAAGGATACTGCCCAGGCTATAGCCGCCTTGGATAAGAGTCTGGAGATTGACCCTTATGACGGAAACCTGTGGAGTCAGCGTGCCATCATCAGTCTGGCGCGTTCGGAATGGAAAGAGGGTGAGGACTATCTCTCCAAGGCTATTCATCTGCAACCCAAACAGGCTGTCTATTACATCAACCGTGCGATGGCTCGCTTCAACCAGAACAACCTCAGGGGAACGATGGCGGATTATGATATCGCCCTCGACCTGGATCCAAATAACTTCCTCGGACACTATAATCGCGGACTCCTTCGTGCACAGGTGGGTGACGATAACCGTGCCATCACTGACTTCGACTTCGTGTTGAACTTAGAACCTGATAACCTCATGGCACTCTTCAACCGTGCGTTGCTGTTGGAGAACACAGGTAATCTGCGAGGGGCTATCCGTGACTACTCAAAGGTCATCGAGGAGTTCCCTAATTTCTGGTTCGGTTTGGAGCATCGTGCCTCGTGTTATCGCCGCTTGGGGATGACAAAACAGGCAGAGACGGATGAGTTCCGTATCCTCAAGGCACAGATGGACAAACGCTATCTGGGACGGCAGCCCCGTCTCTCCCAGAAACAGATGCGTAAGCGCAGTGACCTCGATATTGAGAAATATAACCAGCTCACAGTAGCGGATGAGCAGGAGATGGAGCATGAATACCAGAGTGACTATCGCGGTAAGGTACAGAACCGTAAGGTGGCTATCGACTACCTGCCGATGTATGCCCTCTCGTTGGAGAAAGAACAGAGTCAGGTGAAACAGTATGTCGCCTTCGACAAACAGGTCGATGCCTATAATGCCAAGCAGGGGAAACAGCACCTGCTGTATATCATCAGCAGTAATCCTGCCTTGGACGAGCAGGAGACGAAACGTTATTTTACACTGATAGACTCGCTGACAGGTCAGATGGGACGTAACAAGGATGTACGCCATACAGAGACATTGTTGTTTAAGCGTGCCATGGCATATAGTGTCATCCAGAACTTCGATGCCGCCATCGAGGACCTTTCTACGATACTGCAGACAGACTCCTCCTCGTCACTGGCGTATTGGCAGCGTGCCGTCTGCCAGTCGAAGCTTAACGACTTCAATGCCTCCCAGGGTACGGATGTACGTATGAAGACAGCCAATGTCCTCTCCGACTTGACAGAGGCTATCCGCTATAATGAGAATGCCTACCTCTATTATAACCGAGGTAATGTGTATGTGCAGCGTAACGACTATTCCCATGCCATCGAGGACTATTCCCGTGCCATCGCCCTTGACGCTCATCTCGCCGAGGCATATTATAATCGTGGACTTGCCCGCATTGCCAACAAACAACAGGCAGAGGGCATCAACGACCTCTCCAAAGCAGGAGAGTTGGGACTCTATACCGCTTATAGTATCATCAAGAAATATAGGAAATGACCATGCGTAAACTCTTTCTCTTTTTCATTTTTACATTATTGCCTCTTGCTGCTTTCTCGCAGACAAGGTTTTGTGTCACTTGGCAGGACTTCCTCGCCAATCAATGGCATGATGCCGAGGGTGGGGTGGAGTTACAGTCTTCTTCCAAAGAGGATGCCCTTGCCCTGGAGGTGAAGAGTGCGAAAAAGAAGACCTCCAGTATCTTACGCAGACAGTCCTGTGTGCTGGAGTGGAAAGACTCGCTCTACCTGAACCTCCGTCCTTTTAATACCTTTGGTGATGTCTTTGTCCGTGCCTGGCGCATCGGCGACAAGCTGTTGTTCGCCCGTCAGGACATCGCTCCATCCCGTTTCAGTATCGCCAACGGAGACAGCGGTATTCCCTTCTCCAAGAAGTCGTTTGGCAGTCTCTCCCGTCTTGAGAACCTTGTCTGTTATCTCGCAGCATGGGATCCGAAGCGTGAGGAGGTTCGCATGGCAAGAGTAACCACAGAGATGGTTCAGAAACTCCTCACCAACCATCCCCAACAGCTTGCCGACTATCAGGCAACAGACAAGAAACGCCAGGAGGCTGCCGATATTGTCATCGGTATCCTTCAGAAGGCAGGCATCATCCGTTGAAATTCAGTACCTTAACATCATTCAGTCGGTACCTGAGTTAGCCGCCGCCTGTCTACCCGATAGGTGCCGCCTGTCGGGTCGTTTGCTTGGGGGTATCGGTGCGATAGGTGGCGGCTATCTCAAGCATAGGTTTATTCAATCCAAAATAAGGCTCTTTTTGAGGTAAAAGTGGCGCACTTTCAACCCGTTTATAGGCTTTAAACGACGTGAAAGTAACGTTCAAATATCTTTTTCTTTTGAAACATTTGCAACTTTCGGAAATAATCTTTATCTTTGCAACGTCACTCTGAGGGATGCGACAAGTCGCAGTGTGTTGATAAGTGGCATACATAGAGGAATGGCATGTAGGGACACTCTTTGTACCTAATGAATATCTAAAACAGATAAACATATGAATATGAAACAGTTTAAACTAACATTTCTGCTCGCCGTGCTTATGAGCATGGTTGGAGTAAAGGCAACAGCGCAGGCAACAACGCATGACTTTGAAGTGGCGAATGCCGATGGTGTCACTATTTTCTATAGAAAAATCAGTAATAAAAAAAATATCAAAATAGTAGAAGTCACCTTTCGAGGCAATTCTTACAGTTCTGATAATAATAGATACACAGGTGATGTAGTTATCCCAGCGTCCGTCACTTATGGTGGGAAAACCTACAGTGTGACGAACATTGGTGTTTCTGCGTTCCGAGGATGTAGTGACCTGACTTCTGTCACGATTCCTAACAGTGTGTTGACAATCGACGATTATGCATTCCAAGACTGCAGTAGTCTGACATCTGTCACGATTCCGAATAGTGTGACGAGTATTGAGCTTGGTGCATTCAAGGGTTGTAGCAGCCTGACCTCCATCACGATTCCTTATAAAGTAACGAGAATAGGTAATGCTACGTTCGAAGGTTGCATTGGTTTGACATCCATCATCATTCCATACGGGGTGAAAAGAATTGGCTATCACACGTTCCATGGTTGCAGTGGCCTGACCTCCGTCAGGATTCCGAACAGTGTGACGATTATTGAACATTTAGCGTTCTACAAATGCACTGGTCTGACCTCCATCGAGATTCCCAACAGCGTGACGAGCATTGGAGAAAGTGCGTTCTCTGGTTGCAGTGGTCTGACCTCCGTCACCATTGGCAATAGCGTGACGAGCATTGGCAATGGTGCGTTCTATGGTTGCAGTGGTCTGACCTCCATCACGATTCCTAACAGTGTGACAGTCATTGGCCAATCTACGTTCTATAATTGTCGCGGTCTGACCTCCATCACAATTCCTAACAGTGTGACAGTCATTGGCCAATCTGCGTTCTGTGGTTGTCGTGGTCTGACCTCCATCACAATTCCTAACAGTGTGACGAGCATTGGCAAATCTGCGTTCTCTCGATGTAGTAGTCTGACCTCGGTAACGATTCCGAATAGTGTGACGAGCATTGAACAACCTGTGTTCTCTGGTTGCAGTGCCCTGACATCAATCAATGTTGAAAGTGGAAACACAATGTATGATTCTAGAGATAACTGTAATGCTATTATTGAGACATCCAGCAACACATTAATATGTGGTTGTAATAATTCGGTTATTCCTAACACTGTGACGAGCATTGGCAAATCTGCGTTCTCTGAATGTAGTAGTCTGACCTCGGTAACGATTCCGAATAGTGTGACGAGCATTGGCAATGGTGCGTTCTATGGTTGCAGTGGTCTGACCTCCATCACGATTCCTAACAGTGTGACAGTCATTGGCATAAATGCGTTCTCTGAATGTAGTAGTCTGACCTCCGTCACCATTGGCAATAGCGTGACGAGCATTGGCAATGGTGCGTTCTATGGTTGCAGTGGTCTGACTTCAGTAGCCGTTAAGATAAAAACTCCATTAGCTATTGATTCATACACTTTTCCCAATCGAGCCAATGCTGTTCTTTGTGTGCCCAATGGCAGCAAGGCTGCTTATCAGGCTGCGGATTATTGGAACGAGTTTATGAAAATTGTAGAGAATGGTGATGCCGATGGTGACGGTGCTATTGATGTGAACGACGTAACATCTACTATCAATCATATTCTGAACAAACCAACCTCAAGTTTTATTGAAGGTGCTGCTGACGTAGATGGAGATGGTGTAATAGACGTGAACGACGTACAGGGTATCATCAATATTGCGTTGGGAAAGGATAAGTAATAACACACCTACAGATTCTCGTAAGGAGTCCTCTCAATCAGCGAGGGGACTTCTTTTTTTTGTCACTAATTAATGCTTGCTACCAGTCGGAGTTTGTATAACCAAACTACAGCCTTGATTGTCAGGAATGCTTCCCGTGATTGCAAACCAAGCTGGATTACTGAGCAATCCATGCTGGATTACTTTTGCTCTAATGCTTATTGACATCAATGGGAATGATTTCCTGCAACAAAACTTATGCTGCATTAAGTTCTTCTCGTAGCATATCCATCACATAAACAGCTCCTTGATAATATAGTCCTGTACTTGATTTCTCGACTTTCTCGAATGTATGTGAACCATAAACAATATCCATGGCTTGTTCCATCGTCAAGTCACGCTCCTCCATTAGCATGGTCACCAGTTCGTTAGTCAGGCACTCTATTTGAAACTGTTTGCTCTGTTCTTCCTGCGTATTCATATTGTCTCAATCTTGTGAAGTAAACAGTGCCAACGCCCCTCCATGACGGTTACATATAATCGTAATATCTTCCACCGCATCCTCAATAGACTGTGTGTGCTCCGCGCCATAGTGCTTGATTAAAAATTCCAGCCCTTTATATTGGCGCAGATACTGGTATGCCTTGGCATTGGTCAGCGAAAACTGACGGGCAAATGCACCGATGATGCAAACCAGATATTCGATGATGTTTGATTGCTCCTTAGACATCGTTTTAATCATTTATTGCTGCAAAGATACAAAAGTTTTTTGATAATCACAATATCAAGTCACTCTTTTTCGAGAAAAGCCGACTTTCATTTGGTAGTCTCACCATTTCTTTGTACCTTCGCAGCCGATTTAAACTTAAACATATATTGTAGATATGATTCAGATTACTTTTCCGGACGGTTCTGTTCGCTCGTATGAGCAGGGCGTTACCGGACTTCAGATTGCCGAGAGTATCTCACCAGCTCTGGCACGCAGCGTGATTGCCTGCGGTGTGAATGGTGAGACCGTAGAGTTGAACCGTCCTATCAATAAGGATGCGACGATAGAACTCTACAAGTTCGACGACGAGCAGGGTAAGCATACTTTCTGGCACACATCGGCACACTTGTTGGCTGAGGCTATGCAGGAGTTGTATCCTGGTATCCAGTTTGGTTTTGGTCCTGCTGTGGAGAATGGTTTCTTCTATGACGTCCTGTTGCCTAACGGTGAGATGATCAAGGAGAGCGATTTCCCGAAAATTGAGGATAAGATGCGTGAACTCGCCTCGAAGAAAGAGCCTGTTGTTCGCAAAGAGGTGGCTAAGGCTGATGCCCTGAAGGAGTTTGCTGCCGACGGTCAGACTTATAAATGCGAGCATATCGACCAAGACTTGGAGGATGGTAGTATCACAACCTATACACAAGGTCACTTCACTGACCTCTGCCGTGGTCCGCACTTGATGGATACTGGTGAGATCAAGGCAGTGAAGCTGACGAGCGTGGCTGGTGCTTTCTGGCGTGGCGATGCTACCCGTGAGCAGATGCAGCGTCTGTATGGTATCTCGTTCCCGAAGAAGAAGATGCTCGACGAGTATCTCGTGATGTTGGAAGAGGCTAAGAAGCGCGACCATCGTAAGATTGGTAAGGAGATGGAGCTCTTCATGTTCTCCGACAAGGTAGGCAAGGGCTTGCCTATCTGGTTGCCGAAAGGTACTGAGTTGCGCCTGCGCCTGCAAGACCATCTGCGTAAGGTGCAGAAGCGTTTCGGTTATCAGGAGGTTATCACGCCGCATATCGGTTCGAAGAATCTCTATATCACCAGCGGACACTATGCCCACTACGGCAAGGATTCCTTCCAGCCCATCCATACACCAGAGGAGGACGAGGAGTATATGCTGAAGCCGATGAACTGTCCTCACCACTGTGAGATCTTCGCTTGGAAGCCCCGTTCCTATCGTGACCTTCCCTTGCGTATCGCTGAGTTCGGAACGGTATACCGATATGAGCAGAGTGGTGAGCTGCATGGACTGACGCGTGTGCGTTCGTTCACACAGGATGATGCCCACCTGTTCTGTCGTCCAGACCAGGTCAAGCAGGAGTTCCTGAATGTGATGGATATCATCGGTATCGTGCTGAGTGCCTTCGGTTTCAATTTCGAGGCACAGATATCTCTTCGTGATCCTAACGACCATGAGAAGTATGTTGGTACGGATGAAGACTGGGCATTGGCAGAGAAGGCTATCGTCGAGGCTTGTGAAGAGAAGGGCTTGTCTGCTAAGGTTGAGTATGGTGAGGCTGCCTTTTATGGTCCGAAACTCGACTTCATGATTAAGGATGCTATCGGTCGCCGTTGGCAGTTGGGTACCATCCAGGTTGACTATAACCTGCCGAAGCGTTTCCAACTCGAATATACTGACGAGGACAACCAGAAGAAGACACCTGTGATGATTCACCGTGCTCCCTTTGGCAGTATGGAGCGTTTCTGTGCTGTGCTTATCGAGCATACCAGCGGACACTTCCCCTTGTGGCTTACACCTGATCAGGTTGCCATCCTTCCGTTGTCGGAGAAATATAACGACTATGCGAAAGAGGTGGCTAAGAAGTTCGACCTCGGCGGCGTTCGTCCTACTATTGACCTGCGTAATGAGAAACTCGGTCGTAAGATCCGCGATAATGAGTTGAAGCGTATTCCATATATGGTCATCGTTGGTGAGAAAGAACAGGCAGACGGTACTGTTGCTGTTCGTCCGCAGGGTGGTGGTGAGCAGAAGGTGATGACGATCCAGGAGTTCATCGACCATATCAATGCTGAAGTCGCTGAGATGACGAAGGAGTTCTGATTGGATAAAGTTTATAGTTTAAAGTTTATAGTTTAAAGAGTAAAGTTTATAGTTTATGAAACCAACATTATTTCTACTTGCCGCTGGTATGGGAAGCCGTTATGGTGGACTGAAGCAGTTGGACGGACTGGGCCCCAATGGGGAGACCATCATGGACTATAGTATCTATGATGCCATTCAGGCAGGTTTCGGTAAGATAGTATGGGTCATCCGTAAGGACTTTGAGGAGCAGTTCCGTACACAGATTCTTGCGAAATACGAAGGACATATCCCCTGTGAGCTCTGTTTCCAGGGTATTGATGCGCTGCCCGAAGGCTTTAAAGTACCTGAGGGACGTGTAAAGCCTTGGGGTACTAACCATGCCGTACTGATGGGTAAGGATATCATCAAAGAACCGTTCTGCGTCATTAACTGTGATGACTTCTATAACCGTGATGCCTTCATGGTAATTGGCAAGTATCTGTCAGAACTTCCTGAAGGTGCCAAGAACAAGTATGCGATGGTAGGCTTTCGCGTAGGTAACACGCTGAGTGAGAATGGTACTGTGGCTCGTGGTATCTGTACAAAGAATGACAAAGGACACCTGACGGATGTCGTGGAGCGTACGGAGATTGTACGTTGTGCGGAGGACGGCTCTCATGCTGGTGCCGCCAGTGAGCCTATCCGTTATAAGGATGAGTCAGGCAAGTGGGTGGTCGTCGATGACAATACCCCTGTCTCTATGAATATGTGGGGCTTCACGCCTGACTATTTCGAGTATTCTGAGGCTTACTTCAAGGAGTTCCTGAGTGATCCGAAGAATATGGAGAACCTGAAGGCGGAGTTCTTTATTCCGTTGATGGTCAACAAACTCATTACAGAGGGTACGGCTACCTGTGAGGTACTGGATACCACCTCTAAGTGGTTTGGTGTGACTTATGCCGCTGATCGTGAGGATACAGTGAAGCGTATCCAACAGTTGGTGGATGAGGGCATCTATCCGAATAAGTTATTCTGATGCTGAAAGAGATTATGACAGAAAGGGAGTGCAGTGAACTGCGCTCCCTTATCGATACCGCAGAGACCATTGTCCTCTGTTGCCACATGCATCCTGATGGTGATGCCATCGGCTCTATGCTGGGGTGGGCGGATGTCTTGCGAGGATTGGGAAAGGAGCCTTTGATGGTCATTCCCGACCAGTATCCTGACTATCTGCACTGGATGCCAAACACAGAGAAGATCGTACGCTATGACAAACGGAAGGAGTATGTGGATACGGTGTTGAAGATTGCCGATCTGATATTCTGCCTGGACTTCAATACCTTGTCGCGTACAGATGAGATGGAGGACGCTTTGGCATCGTCGCCTGCAAAGAAGGTACTGATAGACCATCATCTGGATCCGCAAGTGGATGCAGTGCTCACGATTTCCTATCCGGAGATGTCGTCAACGAGTGAACTGGTGTTCCGTATCGTATGGCAGATGGGACTCTTCGAACAACAGGGAAAGCACTTCGCAGGCCCTGTCTATTGTGGTATGATGACAGATACGGGAGGGTTTACCTATAATTCCACAGAACCTGATATCTTCTTTATTATCAGTCAGTTGTTGACAAAACGCATCAATAAAGACAAGATATATCGAAACGTCTATCACAACTATAGTGAGAATCGTCTTCGGATGGTGGGCTATGTGCTGTGTCATAAGATGGTGGTGGACGAAATGCGGCATGCTGCATTCTATACGCTTACTCGGGAGGATATGCGTAAGTTCCATTTCGTCAAAGGAGACGCAGAAGGACTTGTCAACATGCCGTTACAGATAAAAGGCTTGAAACTCAGTATATCTCTGCGTGAGGATACGGAGCGTGACAACGTGATATGGGTTAGTCTGCGTTCGGTAGATGACTTCCCTTGCAACAAGATGGCGGAGGAATTCTTCAATGGCGGCGGACACTTGAATGCCTCAGGCGGTAAACTCCAATGTACGATGGAGGAGGCTGTAGAGATGGTGAAACGTGCTGTCCTGCATTATGAAGACACGTTAAAGTAGCCTAATATTGCAGATAATTGGTATTTTATTTGTAAATTTGCGCCCAAAATCAAAAGAATATAAGGATATGAAGAAAACATATAGCCTGCTGTTACTGTTTGTCGGTATCTTGTTTCTTACCAGTTGTAAAAAGGACCAGACCTATTCTGACCTGAAAGAGGCAGAGCGTGATGCCATCAACCACTTTATCGAGAATAATGGTATCAAGGTCATTGGCGAGGCACAGTTTATCAACCAGGGTGAAACTACTAATCTCGACAGGAATGAGTTTGTCCTTCTTGAGAGGAGTGCTGTCTATATGCAGATTGTGCGTAAGGGAACTGGCTCGAAGATCAAGGACAAGGAGCAGGTGGAGATCCTATGCCGCTTTTTGGAGTTAAATATCAAGACTGACAGTTTGCTGGTTAGGAATGATATCTATTATGGCGGTTATATCAATAATGTCTTCTATGACTTCTCCAAGAGTCCCGAGAAGATGAGCGTACAGCGTTCAGGAAGTACCTATACGGCATCTTTTGTACAGGACAACAGTTGGATGTATATCCTCCATGGCTCTTCAACAGTTCCTGCCGGCTGGCTGGTTCCCTTGTCCTATATTAACTTAGGACGTCTGGTGAATGAAGATGACGAGATTGCCAAGGTACGACTCATCGTCCCACACTCTCAGGGTACTGTTGATGCGTCAGCAGGCGTATATCCCTGTTATTACGAGATTACTTACGAGAGAGATATTTAAACCAAGAAAACATGACACTTATTAAATCTATTTCTGGTATCCGTGGAACAATAGGAGGTTCTACGGGCGATACCCTGAATCCTCTTGATATCGTGAAGTTCACTACGGCTTATGCCATGTTTATCCGTCGTAACGGTCAAAGCTGTTCCAACAAGATCGTTGTGGGACGCGATGCCCGTATCTCTGGTGAGATGGTGAAGAATGTAGTCTGTGGTACCTTGATGGGGGTAGGGTATGATGTGATTAATATCGGACTTGCCACCACGCCGACAACAGAACTTGCAGTACGTATGTCTGGTGCCGATGGTGGTATCATCATTACTGCCTCACATAATCCTCGTCAGTGGAATGCCTTGAAACTGCTGAATAAAGAGGGAGAATTCCTGACTGCTGCAGATGGTGCTGTCGTCCTTGACATCGCTGAGAAGGAGAATTTCGAGTATGCGGATGTGGACCGTCTGGGACATTATATCGAGGACAATACTTTTGATGCCCGTCATATTGAGAGCGTCCTTCAACTGAAGTTAGTGGATGTGGAGGCTGTCAAGAACGCTCATTTCAAAGTCTGTGTCGATACCATTAATAGTGTGGGTGGTATTATCCTTCCTCAACTGTTGAAGGCGTTAGGGGTGGAGTATAAGATTCTCAATGGAGAGGCTAATGGTGACTTCGCCCATAATCCGGAACCATTGGAGAAGAACCTGCAGGGTATCATGGACGAGATGAAGACAGGTCAGTATGATCTGGGTATCGTCGTCGATCCGGATGTCGACCGTCTTGCCTTTATCTGTGAAAATGGAAAGATGTTTGGCGAGGAATATACGTTAGTCAGTGTGGCTGACTATGTCTTGAGTAGACTGAGTGCTCAGAATACTCAGATTGCTCTGAATACTGTCAGTAATCTCTCTTCTACTCGCGCTTTGCGTGACGTGACGGAGAAACATGGTGGCAGGTATGCTGCCGCTGCTGTGGGTGAGGTGAATGTCACCACGAAGATGAAAGAGGTGAATGCTGTTATTGGTGGTGAGGGTAATGGTGGAGTCATCTATCCTGAGAGTCATTATGGTCGTGATGCTTTGGTGGGCATCGCTCTCTTCCTGACCTCTCTTGCCAAGAAGGGCTGTAAGGTAAGTGAGTTGCGTGCTACCTTCCCTGACTATCAGATAGCCAAAAACCGTATTGACCTGACTCCTGAGACCGATGTGGATGCTATCCTCGTGAAGGTGAAGGAGATGTTTGCCGCAGATCCGACAGCACAGGTGAATGATATCGACGGTGTGAAGATAGACTTCCCAGACAAGTGGGTACACCTGCGTAAGTCGAATACAGAACCGATTATCCGCGTCTATAGCGAAGCAGCAACGATGGAGGAGGCTGACGCTATCGGCAAGAAACTCATGCAAGTGGTTTACGACATGCAATAAAACAAGAAGTGCTTCCAAATCCGGAAGCACTTTTCTTTTTATTTCGCTGTTTCTAACGAACTGCGCTTGTCACGCCGATAGGAACGGTAATCGTCTAATGGAATCTCAATGTCAGGCTCTACCAGTTCGCCCTCGTGTGGCAGGTGGAACTTCATATATTTGATGTTCAATCCACGGTCTATCCACATCTGCTCGTAGTAGGTTTGGATGGAGGCAGCCTCTGAGTATTCGGAGTTCTCAGAGTTCTCGGAGTTCTCAGAGTATAAATCATTAGTGCGGAGAACTAAAGGCAGGTGGTTCTTTTCCACTATATAAGTAGTATAGGTGAAAAGGAAGTTGGAGTCAGTCTTCAGATGGATGAATCCTCTGTCAATGAGGAAATGGCGATAGCGGTTCATAAAGTAAGTACTGGTCAGTCGCTTGCGAGGGTTCTTCATCTGTGGGTCGCTGAACGTCAGCCATATCTCCGTTACTTCATCAGGCGCGAAGAAACGGTCTATGATTTCAATATTGGTACGCAGGAAGGCAACATTCTTCAGTCCTTCCTTGACAGCCTGCGTGGCACCTGTCCACATTCTCGCTCCCTTGATATCCACTCCGATGAAGTTCATGTCAGGATAGCGCTTGGCAAGACCTACTGTATATTCTCCCTTGCCACAACCCAGTTCCAGCACGATAGGATTGTCGTTATGGAAATACTCCTCATGCCAGTGTCCCTGCATCTCAAAAGGAACGTGTTCCACTACCGAATAGGGGTATTGGAACACGTTCTCATAAGTCTCCATGTCGGCGAATTTCGCCAGCTTGCCTTTACTCATGCATTCTCTGCTTTCAAATCCTCATAGTAATGAGAGAGGGTAGAATACATATAAGGAAGCAGGAAGATAAAGCCGAAACCAAACGTGAGGATGGACAGGATAGCCCAGCCGATGAAACTCAGCATCAGCCAGAACAGTTCCGTGCGAACATCATAGCGAAGATAATTCCAGGAATAATCAGCAAGAGCATGCCGATAACAACACAGAGTGATACCAAGAAGCCTGCGAGGAAGATACGGACGAAGTCCTTGTAACCATCGAACAGTCGCTCGTAGGCAATATCCTCGTTACGGATGAGGTTCAGGAAATAAACAGTAATACCCCATTCCAAAGGTAGACAGAGGATATACCAGAATCCAGAGATTCCATATCCTGTCGCTACGTCAAAGAACATTGCTGCTCCCTGGCCTATACATCCACTGATCAGCAGATAGATAATGGCAGCAATGATACCATTTGTCCACTTGCCTTCCAAAGAGGCAAGAGCGCGATTCTTGTAACCTTGATTTGTATCCATAATAGTTAACTTAAGATTGGTTATTATTCAATCACAACAGTCGTCCAACCGTGCTTGTCCTCAATTTCTCCGTACTGGATGCCACGGAGGGTATCGAAGAGTTTCTTGGAGATAGGGCCAGGTTTCTCACCAAAGTCATAACGCTTACCAGTCTCTAAGTCATCGATATAGGAGATAGGACTGATGACAGCTGCCGTTCCACAAGCACCAGCCTCTTCGAAGGTCTCCAGCTCCTCCTCGGGGATAGAGGATAGAGGTTGACTTTGGAGTGACATAGGTATTGTTCTTAATACCGAAGAAGTTGGCAGCACCGCATTCATCGATATATTTCTTCTCCTTGGCATCGAGGTAGAACTCACAGGCATAACCCTTCTCATGTGCCAGGTTATTGGCATAGAGAGATGCGGCATAGTTACCACCTACCTTATATTTACCGGTACCGAGAGGAGCACTGCGGTCGAAATCACGTACAATCACATAAGGATTGCTGGAGAAACCGCCCTTGAAGTATGGACCTACAGGGGTGACGAAGATAAGGAAACAGTATTCCTTGGCAGGATGAACACCCACCTGTGCACTCGTTCCGATGAGTAATGGACGGATATAAAGGGTGGCACCGCTCTCATAGGTAGGAATCCACTCCTGGTTGAGACGTACAACCTTCTTTACCATTTCCACGAAACGCTCGGTAGGGAGTTCAGGCATCAGGATGCCGCGACAGGTGGACTGCAGACGTGCTGCATTCTCTTCCACACGGAAGATGCGTACCTTACCGTCTTTACAGCGATAAGCCTTCAGGCCTTCGAAGGCCTCTTGGCCGTAATGCAGGCAGGTTGCTGCCATGTGCATGTTCAAATACTCGTCGGAGCAAACTTCTATCTCGCCCCATTTTCCGTCACGATAGTAACAGCGTACGTTGTAGTCGGTTTTCATATAACCGAACGACAGGTTACCCCAGTCTAAGTCTTTCATATCGTAATTGTTTTAATGCTTTTTATTTCAAACTGACTGCAAAAATAATCAAATTATTGATTATAGACAACAAAAATCCTGTGAAATTTCACTTTTCCCCTCCCTTTCTTGTCCGTTTTAAGAAAAAACTCTACCTTTGCCACATATTTTAATCATATGCATAATATAATAACGATGAGACATTTATTGCTGATGATAGTGCTGACTGTCGGTATGACTGTACAGGCAAGGGAGAATAATGATACAACCGTGATAGAGAATGCCACTCAGTATCGTGATTCGACTTCTGTTAAGAAGACGTACGAGTATGATGAATACACTAGCAGCAACTGGGATATTGACTTCGGTCTTGGTTGGGCGATACCTACCAATGTCCCTGACGAGATTGGATTCTCCACATTCAGGTCATGGGAATGGATTCTCGGCGTGCGCTATTGTTACACTCCTAAAAAGAGTCTTCAGACTTATTCTACGGGTCTATGGGTGAATTGGCGAGGCTATACACTTAGTGGTGACAATGCTTTTGCCAAGGGTGATCAGAGTGTTGTCGAGATAGGTGAATTCCCTGAAAATGCCAGTCATAAGCATTCGAGCATTAACATTTT